>NZ_NFLE01000041.1 GCF_002160755.1 Lachnoclostridium sp. An14 | reverse complement strand
ATTTCCACCCAGTCATCCGCATTTGCAAGCATAGCGAAAAAAACGAGCAGGATAATATCCTTCATTTTATGCAGAACCTTTTTCTCCTGTCTAAGATCCGTCACCGTACTTACAAAATCCAACACTTCTTTCATAACATCCCATCCTTTTTTCTTTTAGTATACCAGAAAAAAGACGGATGTTCATAATTTGTTCATTCGTGCGTTTGTCGTGGACGATCCGTCTATTTTCCGTCTTTTTTCATCTCCCGTTAATTCCGTTCACAAAAGCCAGGAAACAGCCGAAGTCTCCCAGCCGTTTCCTATTATAGCGGTCGTTTTCTTCGTAACCTAAGGCCTCCCGCCAACCGGCCTCTTTGCCCTGCATTATCAGATACCGCGCCAACTGGTTGCATTTTACGATCAGAGCGTCATGGCTGGCAGTGCGGCTGGCGTCCTGCTCCGCCTTTTCTTCCCGGCTTAAAAGCAGCCATCTGGCGCGGAATCCGGCGTATTTTACGGATGCCGCCAGCAGTTCTTCGTACAATTCTAAAGCGTCTGGGTCTGTGCCTAACTCCTCTATGATTTCTTTGTGCAGATGCCGTGCGGTGTCAAAATCGCGGCTTTGGGGTTCTTTCAGGTATTCTTCAAAGGTTACTGGTTTCAATGGGCGATTCCTCCTTTCTTTTTAGTGGATAAATTTCAGGGGCAGGTGCGGCTCATATGAGCTACTCCTGCCCCTGTCTGGAGCTATCTATTTCCCGACAGCCCCTTTTTATATCATTGCTCATTTTCTATGCTTTTTTCCAACTACACAGCGTTTGCAATTTTTTTAGTATCAAAATAGTATCAGTTTCAGCTATAATACTTTTCAAAAATAGAATTTCATCCTCGACTTAATGTTCCATTTTCAAGAGAATGACGTAAACAACTGGATTCGCCTCTTGATTTGCTTCCTAATATCGTAATACTAAATTGCGCTCTTGAACAAGATAAATATAATTTATTTAATGCACTGTACTTTAGAAAATTAGATGAAATATCATAAATTCCATTTTGAGGCACTCGTCCTTCATCAACGCCTACTAATACAACACATTTAAATTCCAATCCGTTAATATATTCAGGTAATGTACACACAACTTTAGGCGTATCCCTTTCATAACTGTTTTCTCGCCTACCATTGATATAGTTCACTGGATACTTACCTATATTTTGGGTATAAAAGCTGTTCAACATTTCTTCATCAAAAAAGACCATTGCTATTTCATCTAGTGAACATTTAAATCTATTAACTAAATTTTTTATGTGCCCCTCTAAAGATGTTTTCATTTCTTCATCGTTTTCATACATAATCAATTTAGGAACTTCACAAAGATCTTCTTCTCTTGCTGTAAAACTACTCTCACAATATTTATATGGATTAATAAAAGCATCAAACATAAGCGCACCAGAGGCAGTTATTGAAGCACATAATTCTGCAATCTGTTGCGAACTTCTAAATACTGTCCCGAATTCTTGACATAAAACTTCACCTACAGATAACTTTTGTTCTATATAACTGCTACTCATATCTCCACGTTCTCCAATAACCTGACCATAATCTAACGCGAAGCAAATAGGTATCTTTTTTTGTTCTACATCTTTAGTTAAAAAATGAAAAATTTGCTGTTCATTTAGATTAAAAAGATGCATTTCATCTACAATTAAATAATCTGCACCATCCTTTACACGTGCTCTTCTCCATAAAGGCGCATTTAAACGAGCTAATGCTTCTAAAATAATATCATCAGTATCGTATACTGATTGAGTCTCTAACGCTTCCTGATAATCAGTAAATATGCGGAACACATATTCTTTATCCGTATCGTTCTCTAACGGTATACCATTAGTCAAAGGCTGCAGTTTTTTATATCTCTCTAAATCCCCTTCTGCCATCCCCTTTATTCTAACACTAAATTCAAACTGAAGCATTAATATTATTTTGTTCTCTTCTTCTTTTTCAAAAAATGAAATAGCAGTTTTTGACATTACGAATTTATACGTATTAAATACCTTTCCATTATTTTTTTCAAAAGCATCTTGAATTAACAATAATTGATATTGTTTTGCTTCCGATGCATCCAAATCAATTACTTGTGTATCTTGTATATTAATATATTCCATACAATAATCTTGCAATGTCATAATATTTAGTCTTTGATCACTAGTTGTTTGGAACCATTTTTCTTTTGCTAACCCAAAGAATAATTGTTTAACTGCATTTTCGGTTGATTTGCTGTGAGTAAAAAAATAAATAAGAAGAGATCTTCCTTCTTTTTCTGCGTCACTAAGCATTTTTATTGTCCGCAAAACAAGTGCTGCAGTCTTTCCTGTGCCAGCAGGTCCTTCTACACGTATAGGAGAGTTTATATCATTACAATTGACTATACTTTTTTGAGAATCTGTCAAATTCTGAATTTGTTTTTCAAAATTCATAAATTTAAACTCTGCATGGGATACTATATTCTCTGACTGCACAATATGAACAACTTCCCCTTGTTCTCCTGATTTTTCTTCGTCCTTCAAACTTATGTTTGCTCTTAATTTTAAGTTTGGCAGACAAGAAATATACTTTTCTCCCCCTTTACGAAAAATCATCAAATCAGGTTTTTCTTCTATCCCAGATGCTGCTCCTTCCTTTCCATATTTATATGCCAAAAGGCTATTATGTATACCTCTCGTCTCTAACCTTCTTTCATTAGGATTTCTTTCCAAAACAATTCTATACGAAGAGCCAACGGAAAACGGAAATGGAAAAATAACTGTTTTATCTTTAAAAATTTTTTCACAATTAGTAAATGCTTGTCTATTCCAAAAACGCACTGCAAATCTAAACGTTTTTTGTAAAACAACTAACAATTCTGTATCTGTAGTTTTATCTAACAACTTGCACTTTTCTAAATCAAATAGCAAAATAGTTTTACTTGCATTTTTCCCGCAAAAAATAATACCATCTTTATCTATATTGTAGGCTATTCCCTTTAGTTCAAAACGATCGTCTCCTGTCCTCAAACATTCTATAAAGGCCTTACTTAAAGGAAATTCCAAGCTCTGTAAAGCAGTTGCATTTATTATGATTTCTACAGCGCTTTTTTCAAATAAAATATATTTCATGTATTTGCCTCCATAATTCTATTACAATATTCTCTAATCTCGTAATCAAATGCATTATCAACGCCAATTCTAATAAACGAATGTGCAAATAATTGTAAAATATATTCTATCCAAGGAGATGTAATTATATCATCTGCCATTACGAAATCACTTTCATTCTCGAAAAAGAATAATTTGTTAATTTCTTCCTTTCTATCTCCTTGATAAGTAGTAAAATCATACTTATAATCAAGAATATCATTTTTTACATTCATATCAATTTGTTTTATATCCTGCAAATCAATAACTAATCCCTCTACAGATGATGAGTTACAACTATATGCTTTAACTGGAACAAATGCAAACTTAGGATAAACGCTATTATATAAATGAAGCATTTTGCTTTTTACCAATTTTTCTGCATTATTCCTTAAATAAGCATTTTTATGGTTTCTGTCTTTCTTTTCGGAGGAAAGTTCTTCAATTGTTTTCCAAGTAGAAATCCAAATACTAATGTCTTTACTTACTTTTTTATTATCACCAACACATTGAGTCAGAATATATTCCACTTTATCTATTCCCATATTAATAAGACTGTCAAAATCTAAATTATTTTCTTCTGCATAGCGCTTTATTTTCCCAAATAATTCCTTCTTTTTCTCTTCAAGAATGTCATTAAATAAAACTTCAAAAAACCAGTCTTCCAAAGGTAATGCCATTAAGCAATGAAAATATTTTATTTTATTCTGCGCCAAGTCACACCTTGCAGATATTACTATACCCTTGCACCTGATTCCCGGATACTTCCCTGAACGCATATTTTCAATAATTGTTCCCTGTGTAAATCGCTCTTTCATTTTTGTCTTTTTCTTTTGTGACAATATCAGAAGATATTATCTATTCTCCAAATTTATTTTTTATTTTCTTTACTACTTTTTTCAATTATATAAGATTGCAAGCTTTTCTTACATCCATTCTTTTCATAAAATGGTTCCACACCTGGCTGTGCGCCAAAATATAACATTGTAGGCGTATTTTCTCTAGCCAAACCACGCAATCTACTTCCTATCCCCTTCTTTTGAAATTCTGGTAAAACAAGCAACTCTGTAATCGTCCCAAAATAATACCATCAGAAAGGAGACGCAAACATCCTACAAGCTCGCCATTCTCATAAGCAGTTATATTCATCGTTTTCACTAATGCATCCTGTGTTTTTTCATAATCATAATTTCCCGGCCAAACGCGTTTAACAAAACAAATAAAAGCGTTCGCATTCAATCCTTTATCATCAATTTTATATTCCACCATTTCATCTCCATATTAAACATTTATCTGAAAATTCCTTTTTAATCAGTAATAAACTGCTTTTCAGATATAACTTCTATTTTCATCCTTAAATTGATACGTTATTTATAGTGTTCAACTTCTGTAACAATTTTCCTCAGTTTCTAAATAGTAACTTTTATAGTAGATTTCGCCATCCCTTCACCTTCTGTATTCAATGTTATCCGCCCCAACATTCTTGTTTTAATTATTCTACCATAAACCCTTAAGTTTTACTATAATCTTGTGAAATCAAATAACAAATCCGGCTATTTTCCGGCTATTTTCATCTCCCGTTAATTCCGTTCACAAAAGCCAGGAAACAGCCGAAGTCTCCCAGCCGTTTCCTATTATAGCGGTCATTTTCTTCGTAACCTAAGACGTCCCGCCAGCCGGTCTCTTTGCCCTGCATTTTCAGATACCGTGCCAGCTGGTTACATTTTACAATCAGAGCGTCATGGCTGGCGGTGCGGCTGGCGTCCTGTTCCGCCTTTTCTTCCCAGCTTAAAAGCAGCCATCTGGCGCGGAATCCGGCGTATTTTACGGATGCCGCCAGCAGTTCCTCGTATAATTCTAACGCGTCTGGGTCTGCGCCTAATTCTCCTATAATTTCCCTGTGCAGGTTCCGCGCGGTGTCAAAATCGAGGCTTTTGGGGGTCTTCAGATATTCTTCAAAGGTTACTGGTTTCAATGGGCGATTCCTCCGTTTCTTGGGATTATGGGTTGAGGGCGTTGGATTTTTGATCATTGTGGCTGTGTTGCTTGATAGGTGTATTTTAACAGATGTGAGGGGAGAATGCACATTGACTTTTAGGGAAAATCAAGCGCAAAAATCTTCAAAAATCACGTAGGGATGTGAAAGGGAGAAATGCAATGAAAATGCAATTTAGAAAGGAAAGAGCCGCTCGGCCCTTGATTTTAAATGCTTTGCGGCTCAGCTGGTACTATTCAAACTCCTCGGCGGATAGCTTGAACTGGCTACTTTTTTCTGATTTTTATGGGATTTATTATCTATATTCTTCAAAAATTGCTCTTGTATTTGTGCCAGTCAAAATTTTTAGAGCCAAAATAGAGCCAACCAGTTGTACCACACTCCCCTTTAAATGCCTTTCCAATATAAGTATTAAAATAGTTCCTGTCACGTAACAGAACACAATTTTTAGCTTAAAGACATAGTTTATAGTCTATTTGCTTTTTTTATATTGCAGAGCCTTTTAAAATGCGACTCTTAAACCTCCTAAACCGTAACATAGTATGGTAGACATTTAATCCAAAAACAATTACATGTTGCATTTGCTGCCAGTTTCATCAACCTCATTTATTAAAAAGTTCTGATACTCACCATAATATTCTTTTACTTGCTTTAACAAGTTATTGAAATCACATTTTCCATCTTTATATTCTTGAAAACTTTCTTTAACGCCGTTTAAAACTTCTATAATTTCATCATCTTCAATATAATGCATATGTTCGTCAAGACAATCTATTATATCATCATTTACTTTCTTTTCTTCAATTACTCTAAACAAGATATTGTTACAAGCCTCAATATCTGGATAATCAAATCGAACACCAGTATCCCCTATCAAATCCACATATTTAGCACGTTCAAAATCATATCCATTTTCATCATAGAGCCACTCAACATCATCTATCAACTTTTGAGAAATATTTCCTTCTGATAGTTCTTTCAGATAATCTATTATCAGTGCAGGATCAAATTCTAATGGCTTAATCTCATTTAGAAACTTAAAAAAAGCTGATTTATCTTTTGAATTCCTTATATACACAAAAATTTCCTTAAATGCAATCCTTTCTTTCAATTTACCTTCCATTAATGATTTTTTTTTGTATTCTGGAAGAAATATCTTTTGAGCTTTTGACCCACTCCTAAGTTCATAAGTAAAGGTATTATTTTTATTGCTTCCTTCCTCAATTAACTTGTAATATTTATGAGAGATACTTCCTACAACTCTTCCAATAAACTCCTTAACCTCATATGTCAAAATTATACCATTTTGAACAATACACTTCTGAACATCTTTTACATATTTGTTTATATATTGACTAAAAATACTTATTTCATCATCATTTTTTCCATAAATATTAAACCGTTCATATCTTGCAGTATTGTAAAATTTTTGAATTAATGTTATAAAATCATTCTCTCTCTCATTTAAACATGAATATTTTGAGTTTTTTGCATATTTCTTTATCTCGTCTCTTAATAAACTATGACTATGTGTAATAAGACTTTTTTCAAACTTTTCTTCATCGGAAGTATCTTCCAATTTCCACAAAACAAGTACAATTTTTTGAAGTCTTTCTAATCCGACAGAAATATTATATAACGAAAAAAAGGTGGGGGCATCGTTTGTAATAATCTCCATTCTATTTAACTCATTTATCCCATTATATATGAATTCACCCGCAATATCTAACTCGACAACCATATTAAAATTTTTATAATACCATTTATTATCCATACTTACCTCAATCCTTGTTTTTAAATTCTGACTTGTGTTTACTTAACTCTCACAATCATATCACACTATCCTCTAACTATCTAACAAATCCTGATAACTCACTCCCAGAACTTCCGCAATAACTTTCAACTCAATATCCGTCACAAACCGTTTGCCGCTCTCTATTCTCTGCACAGCGTTTTTATCAATATCCAACCCTGCTCTTTGAAGCATATCCGCCAGCTTTCTTTGTGACGTTTTTTCTGGTAGCTTCTCTCTGATTTCCTTTATCCTCTGTCCGCAAATATTATTGCCGCCGTCCCCTGCCTTATTTTTATACATAAAGTCCTCTCCCATTTTTGACATTTACTAATTGTCATTTCTTTCATTATATGCTAAACTATAAAGTAAGTTGACATTTAGTAAGTGTCATTCAAATACTTTTTAGCAAAGGAGACACTATTATGAAAAGCATATTACTAAGATTGTATGACGGCGAGATTTATCCCGCCGAACAATACAATCTCAAAACAGAGGAATATCGTTCCATGCGTCAAGCACACTACCAACACTATGAAGATTTTATTGAACAGCTAAAATCTCTTGACCCGCCGCTACACGAAAAATTCATTGACATCATGGACGAGCAGCTTGACGAGGTTCCTCTTGAACTTTCCGGGACATTCCTTGAAGGATTCCGTCTGGGCGCACGAATAATGATTGAAGTCTATCAAGGAAACTACACAGACCATGAAGAATAATTTCTTTGTCCGTAAATCCTCCATTTGACAGTCAAAACATAGAGGGCGAAACAACCAATATCTCGTTGTCCGCCCTCTCTATCATGGCGCTAGCGCCATGTTTCTATATGTAATCAAGAAAAAATTAAATCTCACGCTCCAACTTCCACAGCTTATGCTTTACTTCCTGCTGGCTTTCATACAACTCGTCCCTCCTGCCACAAATTTCTTTCCCTCGCTCTAAGGTTTCTCTAATACTTTCCCTCCGCTCCGGCTCCCCCTTTTTATATTCCGCCATTAGAGAACGGATTTCATTGTTATTCTGCTTCCGCTGATTGTCAAGTATAACCCAGTTTACCAACCGCTCCGCTTCCCGGTCTGTCTCAAAATCTGCATATTGTATAACCTTTGCACACAGCCGGAGCATGACTTTTTTCTCCATGTCTGTCATAGCGATACCTCCGTTTTTTTGTATTGTTTAGGAACCGTCAAGCACATTTCTGCCGCTTTTTGACCTTCAATGACAGCTTTTACCTCTTGTTCTCCAAGCCCGGCTTTCAGACGCTCAAAATCTGTTAAATCTGTTGAGAGCGAAAGATTTTTTTCTTCTTCCTGCTTTACCCGTCCCTCCAAATAATTGATATTTCTTTGAAGCCGCTCCACCTGCTGTTTCAATTTATCAGCCGCTTCTATCAACTGGACATTCCGAACAAGTGCCGCCACCAGTGCTTCTTTGACTTTCTCTAACAAGGGCATTGCTTTCTTATCCCGATAAATTTTTGCCGTTGTCAGAGCCGCCGGTTCCGGCAACTGCCACGCCGGATTTTCACGAATGACGTGAATATTCTTCTCTGTTACTTTTTTATCAGCGGACAGCTTTATGATTTCCTGCTGTATCTCCTGTTTCTTCCCTTGTAACCGTTTCAAGTCTTTTGTTTCACTGGAAACAGTTTTCTGTATCTCTTGTATGCTCTGGCTGATTTCTTCTTTTTGGGAGGTAAGTATCTGCACCTCCTTTTCTCGTTCCCGCTTTTCAAAATCCAATACGCTCAAATGTTTTCTATGGGTTCCTTTTTGCTTCCAGATGACGCCATGACGCTCCATAACTTTTGCCAATTCCTGTTTTTCCGAAGCTATCCACTGGCTCCATTCTGTTTCCTGCTTAGTGCCGCCCTTAAATCCCATAGAAGCAAGCGCCTGTTTCATGGAAACCCTTGTGTCCAGTCCCCTCTTACTTTCAGATACGAACGGGACAAAATCTATATGTAAGTGGGGCGTTTCTTCGTCCATATGGAGATGAGCGGAAAACACTTTAAGATTGGGATTTCTCTGCTGAAAATTTATCATAAATTCATCTAAAATTTTCATTGCCAGTTCCCCGTTTTCACTCTGCACATTCATATCGTCTTTGTTGCCTATCTGAAATATGACTTCATGAAATAACTTTTCCTGTTTTGATGTCCGTATCTTTTCATAATAATCATTTATCTTCCTGTCATTTCGTGTCTGCTTTTCATTGTAGCGCTCTAAGGCTTTATCAAATAACTCGTGATAAACAGCCTTGATATTTTCGTTGCAATATTCTATATTGTATTGAGTATAATCTTCCTTTACATTCTTTGCCTTGAACGCTCTGCTATTGTGAGTGAGGGAGCCTTTTCCCACCATACCGCTGATTGTCCTCTCGATAGTCTTATCCTCCTTTCAGCAAATCAGGGGCGGCGTTTAAGCCGCCATAGCTTTGTTACTTTCGTCGAAAGTAACGCAAAAGCACTTTTGACAGGTTCCCTATCAAAAATGCAGACCTGCAAGCAGGTTTTGCGCCCTGCCGGGGGCAAGCTGTCCACAGGACAGCTTATCGTCCTGCGGACGGAAGCGGCTGTTTCCGCCGCTTTGCTTCCGCCATTTATCCGGCTTCATTCAACTCCGCAACAATACAAAGTCTATATCTTTTGCAACCTTACAAGTCCAAAGTCCGCAAATTTCATATACTCTGCATTGTTGCGCTGTTCCCTACTCCGGTCTGATATTATCCAGTTCCCAATACCATGAATTATTTATCCGTTTCGCCCGGACACCTAACTCTTTCTTTGCATTTTCTAATGTCCGTTTCGATATACCCTGTTCGTCCGCCAGATTAACAATTTCGTTGCTTTGCATGGCGTTATTCGTTTCCGCCAGTTCCCGGAGCAAGCGTTTCGCCTGCTCCATTTTATTTGCTTTTGGAGCGATACCGCCCAAGACTTCATCAGCCGTAATGTCATAATCTCCAAGCCACTGAAAACCGCCCTCTGAAAGTTCAAAGGCTTTCGGGTGTCCGAACGCCGCCAGATTATTTTTTATCTGGACAAGCGCTCTTATATTGGCTTCGCCCTCCACTCTGCCGACCAACAGGACGCTCCTTGCGACTGCAAAGAAATCAATGGAACCCATACCACGATACGCCGCCTTATTTCCTGCCGCTTTGTTCATATGACCGACAAGCACAATAGCACATTGATATTTCTCTGCCAGAGCCGCCAGTTTCTTTGTCATATCCCTTGCTTCATTTGCCCGGTTCATATCCATACCGCCGCCCAAGTAGGCTTGTATCGGGTCTAAAATAAGCATTTTAGCCTTTGTCCTTATCATTGCTTCTTCTAATCGTTCATCTATCATAGAAAGTGATTTTATGCTTTCATCAATGACGGAAATGTTTTCACAGTCTGCTCCCGCCAATTCCAGACGGGGCTTTACGGTATCGGCAAGCCCGTCCTCCGCTGTCTGATAAATCACATTCAGCGGTTCTGTCAGCTTCATTTCACTGTCCAGTCCTTCGCCCGTTGACAGCTTTGCCGCTATATTGAGTACAAGTGTTGTCTTACCGTCTCCCGGATCGCCTTGAACGATTGTCAGCTTCCCATATGGAATAAACGGAAACCACAGCCAAGAAACTTCTTGCGACTGTATCTCCGACATTTTAATCATCTGCAATTCTGTTTTGGTTTCTTCCATAATGCCCTCCATTTCTGAAAAATCATTGTCACTGGAAAAAACCTCTGCTATACTTATATTGTGAAACACTGATAACAGAGGTTTTCCAGTTATCACAGCCCTAACAGTTGCCGCTGTTGGGGCTTTCTTCTGCTCTGGCGGTGCTGTCCTGCCACAGATATTTTGCTCCGTCTAAGACCCACAGGATTGCTTTCAGCATATCAAGACAATCGTGCCGCATATCTTCCAACCCCTCCGGCGTTAATGCGATTTCAGCCTTTTCAAACTGTTCTGTTACTTCCCGGATATTGGTCTGCATTACCTTTAGTTCCTCCACCAACTGATAAACCAACTCTTTTTTACCAACCACGCACACCCGGTTATAAATGCAGGAACGGACAAAATAATCTTTTTTTGAAAGCCCGCTGGCTAAAATTTTCGTTTCGATTTCTTCCCTCTCTCTAGGAGAAATACGAAAGCTAATTGTCGGGTATTTATGTACTCCGCTCATTCTTCTTCCTCCCTGTTGTTTTCAAGTTCCAATTTATCTGCAAGTTCCCCCTGCTTATTGGGATATAAATGTGAATAAGTATTTAATGTTGTTTCGATTTTCTCATGCCCTAACCGTTCCGCTATCGCTAATGGCGTAAATCCCATTTCTACAAGCAGAGAGGCGTGAGAATGACGAATATCGTGCAAGCGTATTCTTTTTACCCCGGAAGCCTTGATACCTCTGATAATTTCATGCTCCATATAAGACTTTGTAAAACGGAACATTCTTTCGTCTGCCATAATTCCATATAAGTGTGAAATGTACTCTTTTAATTCTTCCGTCAGAAACGGCGGTATTGTTATGATACGTTTGCTCTTTGGCGTTTTAGGCGGTGTAATAATATCCCTGCCCTCTATCCGCTGATAGGACTTGTTTACAGAAATGGTACGCTTCTCTAAATCAATGTCATTATAGGTAAGAGCGAGTAATTCTCCTATCCTCATGCCCGTCCAGTAAAGAAGCAGAAACGCCATTTTTGTTTCCGGCTTGTTCTCCACAGTCACAAGAAATTGTTTAAATTCCTGCTTTGTCCAGAACTCCTTTTCCCCGGCGTGGCTCTTTCCAATGCTCCCGGCTTTCCGGCAAGGATTATCCTTCAAGTCATAATACTGTACCGCATAATTGAAGATTGCCGACAACTGATTATTGACCGTTTTCAGATACGTTTCCGAATATCCTTTTTTAATCAGCGCATTTTGCCATGCCCGAATATCAGAAGCCTTGATTTCGTTCATGCACTTTTTCTTAAAATAAGGAATGATTTTCAAGTCAATAATAAACTTCTTCGTCCGCATGGTATTCTCACGCAGACGGTGTTCCATATCCTCGTAATAGATATGGACAAAGTTTTCAAAATTGATGTCTAAATTTTTCTGCTGTTGTTGCAGGAAATCGCGCTCCCACTGTTCGGCTTCCCCTTTGGTCTTGAACCCTCTTTTATTCTTCTTATGGCTCACTCCCTGCCAGTCCTTGTAGTAGAATTGACAGCGCCACATCTTACCGTCTCTTGTTGCCGCCATAGATACGCACCCCTTTCTCACATGGCTACGGTCAGACCGTAGAATTTTTCTTCAAAGTATTTTGTCGGAACCTTACCACAGATTGTCCGATAGCCTTTTGCTTTCAATTCCTCATTCAGTCCCCGGATAATCTTGTAGGCATAGCCCGTTGATACGCCAAGCATTACTGCCGCTTCCTCTGCCGTTACATACATCTTTTTTGATTTCTCCATTCATTGTCCTCCTTAATTTTATGTAGGGACTTTTGTCCCTTATTTGCATTTTTATTATACAGGCTCTTTTGTCCCTTGTCAACATATTATTCTTGAATTGATTGATTATTTTCAATAGATATGCTAGAATACAAATGTCCCTATTATTTGTATTAACCAATACTAAAGGAGTGACAGCATGACAGTAGGAGAGAAAATAAAGACATTCCGAACAATCCGGGGGATTTCACAGAATGTATTAGGGGAACTGGCGGGCATAGACGGTACCACCATTCGCAAATATGAATTAGGAAGCCGGAAGCCAAAGCCCGACCAACTTTTGAAGATTGCCAACGCTCTGGGCGTGAGTATCAACGTATTCACGGACTTTGACATAGAAACCGCTTCTGATGTTCTCACTCTGCTTTTTAAAATGGACGAGCAGATAGATATGGAAATCGACGGCGAAAAAGACAGTGAGGGAAACCTTATCCCCGACACGATATATATTCGTTTCAAACACCCGGAAATTAACAGCCGTCTTGCAAAATTTGCTAAGGCTAAGAAATTGCAGGAAAATCTGATTGCTTCCAAAGACGCATTTCCAAGTGAGGAAGCATTTAATAAAGAATTGGAGCAGATGAACGAGACTTGCGAACAGATTAAACAACATTTAGTTGATACAAATAGAATTGTGAAAAAAGGCACCTCTGGTATCTCTGTTCGTATCTATCCAGAGAACACCTAATGAAAGGGTTTATATGACTTTTCTTGAAAATGCACTACACTATGATGATTATTTTAACTTACGGCAAAGTGTAGATTGGAATAACTTTTCAGAGCAACAGACTGTTTTTGCTTTGAACCATACACTTTATGCTATTACAGTGAAAAACGAACTGGAAACAATCGCTATGGGCAGACTAATCGGAGATGGACTATACTATACCATTGTAGACGTAATTATAAATCCTGCTTTTCAAGGTAAAGGTGTTGGTTCTGCCGTTATTCATAAATTACTTGATTATGTGGAAAAGAATACGCCGCCCGACGGACGTTCCAATGTTTCTCTAATTGCTGAAAAGGGAAAAGAAGCCTTTTATGAGCCTTTAGGATTTAAAAAGATACCCCATGAATTTTGCGGTAGCGGCATGAGAAAGGTAATTTACAAAAAAAGAAATTAGCTGAAAAATATTAGAAACAGGTATCATGATACCCGCCTAAAATCCAGTATTCATCAAATATTTAGAGCCAAAGTAGAGCCAAACGGCAAAAAGCAACCCCGGAAATGCCCATTCTATCAGCATTTCCGGGGTTCTGTCTGTTACTCAAACTCGGCAAATTCAGATATATGGGAGCGTATTTAGGGTGATTTTGCAGGCAAAACATTCGCAAATATGTTAATGTTTTGCCTGCTTATTTGAGGCAGTACGCTTTCTTAGTATCAAAATAGTATCACAAAAACCGAGAAATTGCAAGGGTTTCAGGCCATAAACGGCCACAATCAAAACTTCCCTCAATTTGATGTAAGTTTCTGTCGAAATGGGTCTCAAATCGAGACCCATTTCGACCACCGCCTGGGAGCGTAAACGCTCCCAGGCAATAGGGGATTGATTTCCGCCCCGGCGGAAATCAATCCCACCATGGGACGCAATTCGACCTAAAATCAAAGGAGGCGGGCAAGCACTTCTGGTGCTTGCCCGCCTTGATAACCGCAGAGCAAGGCCGGGCGGGGCGGTCAATGGCGGCGCACTTGTGCGCCGTTCATCTCGACCATTGACAGCCCCGACTGGATTTGCTATCCATCTAAAGAAGTGCGTTGTGTTCTATTCGATTTCTTAGATTATCAATTTTTTCTTTGATAGACTGGATTATCTCCAAAAATGCTTTATCTGATTTTCCTGTCGGATCGTCAAGCCCCCAATCCTCCCGGTGCTTGCAGGGTAGATAGGGGCAGGCCACATTGCACCCCATTGTTATTACAATGTCTACGGGCGGAAGTTCGTTCAGCAATTTGCTATATTGCGTCTGCTCCATGTCAATGCCATAGAGTTGTTTTATCAGCCGAACTGCGTCCTGGTTGATCTGCGGCACAGTCTCCGTGCCAGCGGAGTAACTTTCAAATACATCGGAGGCCAGATACTTTCCGAGTGCCTCGGCGATTTGGCTCCGGCAGGAATTGTGGACGCAGATAAACGCCACCTTGGGTTTTTGACCCATACGTCATCCCCTGACCTTTTGAATGAGGGCTTTTACCTCATCTTTTTTCAAAACCTTACCATAGGACACGACCTTGCCATCTACCACAAGGGCAGGGGTGGTCATCACGCCATAGGCGGCGATCTGCGAGAAGTCCGTTACATGGTCTATGGTCGTGTCCATATTCAGTTCCGCAAGCGCCGCTTTGGTGGCATCTTCCAACGCATGACACTTCGCGCAGCCAGCCCCCAGCACTTTGATCCCAGCAGTTGTTTTTGCGGCCTCTGCCTGGGCCATCTTTTCGGGTGTGCAGCCGCTCCCACAGCAGCAACTTTTTTCCTCTTTCTTCTTGTTAAACAGTCCCATAGCGAATTACCTCCTTAGATTAAATCAAAATGAATTGAAACGCATTGAACAGGTAGCCAACAATGATAATGCCAATCGTACAAATGCCAATAAAGAGTGCCAGTAGTTTGGGTTTCACAGCCTTGCGGAGCATGATAAGGGACGGCAGGGACAAGGTAGTAACAGCCATCATAAAGGAAAGAACGGTACCCAGTTGTGCCCCCTTAGAAAGTAGTGCCTCTGCAACAGGAATGGTGCCGAAAATATCTGCGTACATGGGGATACCAACGATTGTAGCGAGAATCACACCAAAAGGATTGTTGCTGCCAAGTACGGTTTCAATCCAACTTTCCGGTATCCAGTTGTGGATTAGCGCACCGATCCCGACACCAACCAGAATATAGGGGAACACTTTCTTGAAGGTGCCCAGCATTTGTTCCTTTGCGTAGGTGAGCCTTTCCCGGATCGTCAGGTCAGGAGACTCAATGTCGACGCTGCCAGCCGAAAGCACAAAACTTTCAACGTACTTTTCCATATGCAGTTTCTCAATCATGGTGCCGCCGACAACTGCGATAACAAGCCCAAGGATCACATAGACGATCGCCACTTTTGCACCGAAAATGCTCATTAACAAGACAAGACTTCCTAAATCGACCATCGGTGATGAAATCAAAAAGGAGAACGTCACACCCAAGGGAAGTCCCGCACTGGTAAAACCGATGAACAGCGGGATAGATGAACAGGAGCAAAAGGGGGTCACTGTTCCCAGCAGAGCGGAGATGATGTTCGCCCAGATCCCATGAAAACGACCTAAAATGCGCTTACTTCGCTCGGGTGGAAAATAACTTTGAATATAGGAGATTGCAAAAATCAATACGCAGAGCAGCACCGTGATTTTCAAGACATCGTAGATAAAAAACTGGACGCTGCCGCCAATGCGCCCATTTACATCCAAGCCCAGTGCCGACAGCCCAATGCCGAGAAGTTCGTTCAGCCATTTCATGCCAAGCACCTGATCTTGAATAAAGTCCCATACGCCCATACAAAAACCTCACTTTCCATTTCATGGACAACATATCAAAACTTTTTGATGTATTGTGCCGAAGGAAACGCCATCTAAATTAGATGGCGTTTCTATCCACAACGGGGACAGGTACTCTCTTGTTCTGCATCTGGAGTTGTCAATTTTTTCAGCAGTTCTATTGCATAGTCCCTACCTGAAGAACTCAGTCGGTAGTGCGTCCATTTGCCCTCTTGACGACTGACGACAATGCCGGAATCGCAGAGGATTTTCATATGGTAAGAGAGTCCGGACTGCGTTAAATCCAACGGCTCTTGCAGGACACAAGCACACTTTTCACCGCTCCTTAACTGTTCCAGGATTGCAAGCCGTTTCGGATCGCAGAGAGCCTTGAATACTTTTGCCTGTTCCTGATACGCTGTCCCCATGTTCTCACCTCACATCAAATAATTTTGATATGACTAGTATATGCAGCAACGTCTCGTTTGTCAACAGTTCAATCAAAATTTTTTGAAGTCACCGCCCTCCCCGGTCAAGGGAGCGCCGGGGCCGTTTGCGGCCTTTCTCCGCCTGTTCCCTCTGCTTGTCGGCCTCCACAGCCGCCTGCACCTGTTCCGGGCCAAAGACCCGCTTGACACGTGTATAGTCGGCGGATATCTGCCGCAGTTTTTTATTCTCCATCTTCACCTCCATCAAGCGGTCAGACAGGCGGGCGTTGCCCTCCCGCACCCGGTCATAGTCTCCTTGCAGACGGTCAAACTTCCCCTTTAGGTCGATGTAGGCCCGGTATAGGGAGCGCAGCACCTTGACGATCTTCGCCAGCAGGGGCTTTGCCTTTTTTTCCCGGTAGGACTTGGCGCTCTCCAGCGTCCCGGCCTCCGGCAGAATTTCCTCCGGGTCAGCGGAGAAATCCGCCGCCAGCCGCTCCATGTTCTTTACCGCCGGGGCCAGTTCTTTCAGCCGCCGCTCCTGGCTCTCCACCTGGCTCTCTTTCTCCGCCTTGACCGTCTCCAGGGCGGCGATCTCTTTCGCCCTCTGCTCCTTCTTGTAGTCCAGCACAGACAGGTGCTTGTCGTGGGTGCCCTTGTCCTCCCACTCTATCCCGTGGCGCTCCATCACGGCGGAGAGTTGCTCTTTTTCCGAGCGCACCCACTGGCTCCACTCCGTGTCCCCCCTGGTGCCGCCCGTGAAACCTTGGGCCGCTAACGCCTGCTTCAGAGATACCCGTGTGTCCAGCCCCCGCTTGCTCCCGGTAGTGAACGGCACAAAGTCGATGTGCAGATGGGGCGTGGCCTCGTCCATGTGGAGGTGGGCCGAGAACACCCGGAGATTTGGGTTGCGCTCTTGAAAGGCTCTTATATACTCGTCCAGCACCGCCGCCGCCAGCCGCCCTTCGTCGCTGTCGGCGCTCATGTCGTCCTTATTGCCCACTTGTAGGATAATTTCGTGAAACGGCTTTTCCTGCTTGCCGGAGCGGATTTTTTCATAGTAGTTTTCTATCCGCCTGTCGGCCCTGGTCTGTTTGGCGTTGTACCGTTCCAGGGCCTCGTCAAAGAGTTCATGGTACACCGCCTTGATATTCTCCTGGCAGTATGTTACATTCAGATGGGAGCGTTCCGGGTCGGTATTTTTAGCGTGAAACTTCCTGCTGTTGTGGTTTACCGACCCATGCCCCACCATGGCGCTGATCGTCCTTTTCAATAAATCCCTCCTTTTCCGCCGCGCCAGCGGCGGGCCTTTGTTACTTTCTGCGAAAGTAACGCAAAAGCACTTTTGACAGCCTATCGGCTATCAAAAGCGCATTTGCGCCCTACGGGGTGGTGTGGGGGCTTTGCCCCCGCCGTCTGCGGACGGCTCCCCCAGCAGGGCCGCCCTTTGAAAAGGGCACCCTGCACCCCGCCTAAACTTTTTCACTCGCCGTGGGGCAGGGAGGAAAGGCCAACGGCCTTTCCTCCCACCCGGCAAGTGTTCTCCGTGGGGTGAAAGTCAAGGGGTTCGGGTTGTATTGCCTTGCGGCAATCTCCACCCGCAGGTATGCCCCCTTGACTTTCGCCCCCGCTCCCCGTGACAGCCGTGACGACCGTGACGGCTTTTTTGATACCGGGGGCGGTGCCGCAGAGGTCGTCACGGCCGTCACGGTCGTCACGCCTGGGGAGGTTCCAGCGTCAGCCGAATACTTCTCCCGGCGTGGGTACGGGTGCTTTCGTAGCGGATATGGTACTCATAGGACAGCCGCCACGCCCGAACATTCAACCGCATCGCCAGGGCATTGGCTTTCATATCCACCTCCAGGGCGGCGGCAAGGTCGGTGGCCGTTCCGCTCCACTCTGGCCGCTCCGCCGTCACCAGGGCGGCCACGGCCTCTAAAACCGGGTCGGGCGGTTCCCTATACGGTTCTGTTTCCCGCCGTTCCAACTCCCACGCCAGCCGTTCTCCGTCCCGTTTCAGATAGAGGCGCTGGTCTTGCAGGTCACGCCCGGATATGTCCAGCGTGGCGGCGCTGTCCGTTCTCCGCTCCTTTTGGAGCAGAAAGGCCCCGTCCGCTGCACCCATCAGGCCATTGGTGCCGGAGATCATATCAAACTTGTCGTCGGCCTGCTGCTTGCGGGTGTGGTGTACCAGCAAGAGGCAAATCCCCGTTCCATCGGCAAGGTGTTTCAGACTGGTTATCACCTTATAGTCGTCTGCGTAACTGTATTTCTCGGCCCCGGCCTCCCGGATTTTTTGCAGGGTGTCGATGATGATAAGCCGGGTGTCCGGGTGTTCCCGGACAAACCGATTTAGTTGTTCCTCCAGACCGCTGTTTAACTGCTTGGCATAAATGGAGAGGTGGAGGTCTGCGGCGCTGTCCTCCCCGAACATCCGGTATAACCGCCCCTGCAAGCGGGGATAGTCGTCCTCCAGAGCCAGATAGAGGACGGCCCCCTGGCGGACTTCGTACCCCCACAGGGGGAGGCCCTTGCTCACATGGTAGGCCAGTTGCGCCATGAGAAAAGATTTGCCGACCTTGGGAGCGCCTACAAAGAGGTACACTCCCGGATAGAGTAGGCCCTCCACCACGGGGGGCTTGCCGGGGTACACTTTTTCGTAGAGTTCGTTCATGGAGAGGGAGGGCAGATAGGCCGGGTCGCTGACCCGGTCTATCTGCCGCAGGATTTCCCTAAAATCCCGCTCTTGGGGCTTGTGTTCGGCCTGTTCCTCTGCTATACTTTGGTTAGGTTTTTGTGAGAGCGACTGTCCCCCGTCTGCGCCAACAGGCGGATATGGGACGGTCGTTTTCTCTTGTGATCTATCCATCTATCAATCCTCCCTCATGCCGTCCATGATGGCGGCGATTAGTTCAATGTTGTCCATCAGTTCCTCGTCCACCCCGGCCCCGGCCTCTATCCGTTGCAGTTCGGCCAGCACAGCGGCCAGTTCGTTCCGCAGGGCCTTGTAGACCCTTGGATTGCCCTGCACCACCACTTCCCGGCACAGGAGCCGCCGGGTGATGTAGTCCTGTTTCGTCAGCCCGGAGAGGCGCACAGCGGTTTCAATTTGTGCGTCCTCCTCCGGGGACACCCGAAACGCCACAGTCTTGTTTCTCCATCGGTTCTTGTTGTCCCTGTTCTTCAGTGACATGATTTAGGCCCCCTTTCGCTCCATGTCCAGCCTGTCTGCCATCTCCGTCTGCCGGGTAGGGAACAGGTGGGCGTAACGGTAAGTAATGTCGATACTCTCATGCCCCACCCGGTCAGCGATTGCCAGGGCCGTAAAGCCCATGTCAATCAAGAGGGAGATGTGGCTATGCCGCAGGTCGTGTATTCTGATCCGCTTGACCCCGGCCTCTTTCGCTCCCCTGTCCATCTCACGGTGGAGGTAGGATTTTGTTACCGTGAAAATGCGGTCTGTCGGCTCTACGGCGTACAGGCTCTTGATATAGTCCTGCATCTCGTCACAGAGGAAAGCGGGCATTTGAATGACCCGGTTGCTTTTGGGTGTCTTGGGGTCGGTGATAACATCCCGGCCCTTGATACGCTGGTATGACTTGGAGATTGTGACCGTCTGTTTCTCAAAGTCGAAGTCCGCCGGGGTGAGGGCCAGCAACTCCCCCTCCCGCACACCGCACCAGTAGAGCATTTCAAAGGCGTAGTAGGAGAGAGGCTTGTCCATCATGGCCTCCGCAAATTTCAGATATTCCGCCTTTGTCCAGAACAGCATTTCACGGCTCTTTGGCTTGCCCATGTTTCCCACCTGGGCGGCGGGGTTGACTTTCAGATTGTAGTGCCGCACCGCATGATTGAACACGGCGCTCAACTGGTTATGGAGCGTTTTCAGATACACCGGGGAATAGGGCTTGCCATTCTTGTCCCGGTAATTGAGCATTTCATTCTGCCACGCTATGACCTCTTTAGAGTGAATGTCGCACATCTTCCGCTTGCCGAAGTAGGGCACCAACTTCTTGTAGAGGATATGTTCTTTCGTGCCCCAGGTGTTTTCCTTGATACGGCCCTTCATGTCCGCCACATAGACGGCCACGAAGTTCTCAAAGGTCATTTCCAGATCGGCGGTCTGCTGTTGCAGGAATGTCCGCTCCCACTCCAGCGCCTCCCGCTTGGTGGGAAAGCCCCGTTTCATCTTCTTGACCTTTTTGCCCGTCCAGTCCTCGTAGTAAAAGGACGCATACCATGTGCCCTTCTCCTTGTCTTTGTACGCTGGCATTGCTGTTCCCTCCTTACTGCTCGTCCCGCAGTCCGTAGAATTTTTCCTCGAAGTAGCGCCTGCTCACCCGTCCGGGAATGGTGATAAAGCCTTTCTGTTTCAGTTCCTCGTTCATCTCCCGCACCAGTTTGTAGGCGTATGGCTTGGAGATACCCAGTTCCCTGGCTACTTCCTCTGCCTTTACAAACAGTTCCTTGCTCATGCGTTTCACCTCCTTATTTTTATTTCGCAAATATGTTAATGTATCCATCCTTATTATACATTAACACAAGTGTTAATGTCAAGAATTTATTTCGCATTTTTGTTAAACTTTATCTTGCATATTTCGCTTTTTTGCGCTATACTATTGGCAAAGGCGGTGGGATATTATGACAGTCGGAGATAAGATAAAGAAAATCCGCACCTTTCGAGGCATGACACAAAAGGAATTGGGGCTTGCCGTCGGCTTTGAGGAAAAGGGAGCAGACAACCGTATCGCACAGTACGAAACGAATTACCGTGTCCCCAAGCGGGAGTTGCTGGACAAGATTGCGGAGGCGCTGCGGGTAGACCGCCAGAATTTCTACACCATCGCCCCCGGCTCCGCCGAGGATTTCATGCGGACATTCTTCTGGCTCGACGAGGACAGCCCTGGCGCTATCCGCCTGTTTCCACTTGTCCGTGTTCCCGGCAAAATCAAAGAGGAAACCGTTGTCCAGTATAATGACAGTTACGACTGGCCCGCACAACCTCCCGTGGGCATTTACTTCAACTATGGGCTTGTAGACGAGTTCATGCACGAATGGCTCTTGCGCCAGCAGGAGTTACACGCCGGGGAAATCACCAGGGACGAATACTTTGAATGGAAATTGAATTGGCCGAGGACTTGCGACGATTGCGGGAAATGTGAACCGAGCATTCCGTGGCGCAAAAATGAATAAGACAAGCAAAAAACCGCCCTGCTGAATTTGTCGTTCAGCAGGGCGGTTTTGCTTGTCCTTTTGGGATTATTCTCTTGAGAGTACCGGGTGGACACAAATAGTATCAATCCAGTATCAAGAGCCTTATGGACGGGCAAAAAAGCCTGTATTCATGCGGGTTTGCGCCGTTTCGAGCGTCATTCCCACTCAATCGTAGCCGGCGGTTTCCCCGTGCAGTCATACAGCACCCGGTTCACGCCCTTCACCTCGTTCACAATCCGGCTGGTGACGCGGCTGAGCACTTCCCACGGGATCTCGGCAGCCTCAGCTGTCATGAAATCAGAGGTGAGAACGGCGCGGAGCGCGATGGCGTAATCGTACGTGCGGCCATCTCCCATGCAGCCCACGGAACGCATATTGGTCAGGGCCGCAAAATACTGGCCTAAATCTTTGTCGATTCCGGCTTTAGCGACCTCCTCCCGGTAAATGGCGTCCGCCTCCTGTACAATGTGTACCTTCTCCGCCGTCACCTCGCCGATGATACGCACTCCCAGGCCAGGGCCGGGGAAGGGCTGACGGTATACCAGGTACTCCGGAATTCCAAGTTCCAGACCGGCGCGGCGCACCTCGTCCTTAAACAGCAGGCGCAGCGGCTCAATAATCTCCTTGAAATCTACATGATCCGGCAGGCCGCCTACGTTGTGGTGGGATTTGATCACGGCGGATTTTCCCAGACCGGACTCAATTACATCGGGATAAATGGTTCCCTGCACCAGAAAATCCACAGCTCCAATCTTCTTTGCTTCCTCCTCAAAGACACGGATAAATTCCTCTCCGATAATCTTCCGTTTCTGCTCCGGATCGGTCACTCCAGCCAGCTTGCTGTAGAAACGATCCTGGGCGTTGACACGCACAAAGTTCAGATCATAGGGGCCGTCAGGGCCAAACACAGCCTCCACCTCGTCGCCCTCATTTTTTCTCATCAGGCCGTGATCCACGAATACGCAGGTGAGCTGCTTGCCCACGGCCTTCGCCAGGAGAACCGCTGCCACAGAGGAATCCACGCCACCGGAAAGGGCGCAGAGCACGCGGCCGTTTCCTACCTTTTCCCGCACTTCCTGAATTGTAGTCTCCACGAAGGAATCCATTTTCCAGTCTCCGGCGCAGCCGCATACCTTGTACACAAAGTTGGACAACATCTTCATGCCCTCCTGCGTGTGCATGACCTCCGGATGGAACTGCACAGCGTACCAGTTCTTATCCGGACGCTCCATAGCAGCTACCGGACAAACGGGAGTGTGAGCCGTTACCTGGAATCCTTCCGGTGCCTTCGCGATATAATCCGTATGGCTCATCCAGCAGATGGTTTTGGGGGATACATCGCCAAACAGCTTGGAGTGATTCTCCACCTCCACCTCTGTCTTGCCGTACTCGCTCACGGGAGCTGTCTCCACTCTGCCCTCCAGCTGGTGTGCCATCAGCTGAGAACCGTAGCAGATGCCCAAAATCGGGATACCCAGCTCATAGATCTCCTTTGGACAGCTAGGTGAATCGTCCTTATACACGCTGTTCGGTCCACCGGTGAAAATAATCCCCTTGGGAGCCATTTCTTTGATTTTCTCCAAATCCATGGTGCACGGATGCACCTCACAGTAGACGTTACACTCTCTGACCCTTCTCGCAATCAACTGGTTGTACTGGCCGCCGAAGTCCAGCACAATGA
This sequence comes from Lachnoclostridium sp. An14, assembly GCF_002160755.1. Classification (GTDB taxonomy): domain Bacteria; phylum Bacillota; class Clostridia; order Lachnospirales; family Lachnospiraceae; genus Lachnoclostridium_A. The sequence continues at coordinate 13,823 of NZ_NFLE01000041.1, read as the reverse complement.
TCATCTCACGGTTCATCAGAATCCTCCTTCTTCATGGTTCTTTTTCAATGTCTACTAATTATAGAATAGCAAACCGTAATTGACAAGGTTTTTCGACAAAAACTTTTACTCGTACGTCCCTTTCACCAGAATTTCTCCGTTCCGCATCATGATCCGGCCCATGGAAATGACCGTATCCAGGGACAAATCCTCCTGTTTCATCAGCAGCAGATCTCCGTCAGCGCCAGGACAGATCCGTCCCTTGTTGGACAGTTCCAGCGCCTCGGCTGGATTTAAGGTTCCAAACTTCAGAACCTTCTCAAATTCCATTCCTTCGTTCTGCACCAGATCTACAATCTGTCGGTACACAGCGGCTACGCTGGAAACGCCGATGGCCAGCAGATTTCCCGCCTCATCATATTCGGACCAGCTTCCCTGTCCGTCTGAGCTGATGGTAATCCGAGTGGGATCCACCTCCGCCTTCTCTGCGCGGCGAAGGCCTTCCGCCACTTCCTTATACGGGCCGGAATCGCAGGTAATGTCAATGTATCCTCCCATTTTAGCGAAACGCAGCGCCTGTTCGTAGAGCTCCCAGTTCCGCGTCACATGAGTGGGCCGAAACGTCTTAATGGGGATGGAAGTACTCTCCAGCGCCTCAAATACCGGCTCCAGTCCTCTCGGATCATCCCCCATATGAAGGGTGAGCATCCCCGGTTTTCCGCTGACCATACCGGCAACGCGCACATCGCTGGCCGCGCGGATCAGCTCCTCTGTGGAAATATTCGGCGCACGATGATCAGAAATCGCCAGTTTCAGCCCCAGAATCTCACTGATAAACACAATATCCTTCTTCAAATCCCCTGTGATGGTGACACTGGGCCAGCCGTAGGAGCCAGTGAGGCAGTACGCCGTCATCCCCTCCTCCCGCAGAGCCTTCACCTTCGCCAGGAGATTTTCTACGCTGCGGGTGATCCCGTCTGTCCCCAGAAGGCCCACCACCGTCGTCACTCCGCCTTTGATAAAATCGGAAAGCTGGGTCGCCGGTGCCTGGGTGTGGAAACTTCCCTCTCCGCCGCCTCCCGTAATATGAACGTGCTGGTCAATGATCCCGGGAGTCAGTCGCATTCCGCTCCCATCTATCACCTGACAGTCCTTATAACAAACGGGAATCTCCCGCTCCACTTTCTCGATTTTCCCGCCGCACACCATTACATCGCAGATTCCCAGGTGTTCCGGCGCGTATACATCCGCCCCTTTGATGATCAGCATCGTTTAATCCTCCAAATATTTTTTCACATACTGTCCCGTATAGGAATGAGGACAGGCCGCAACCTCCTCCGGCGTTCCCTTCGCGATTACAGTTCCGCCCTTATCTCCGCCCTCCGGGCCAATATCAATAATATAGTCCGCCGTCTTGATCACATCCAGATTGTGCTCAATGACAATCACCGTATTTCCGCCGTCCGACAGTTTCCGCAGAATATCTACCAGCTTATGGACATCAGCAAAGTGAAGGCCTGTCGTCGGTTCATCCAGTACATAGATCGTCTTTCCCGTTCCCCGTTTGCTCAGTTCCGTAGCCAGCTTGATTCTCTGGGCCTCTCCTCCGGACAGCTCCGTAGACGGCTGTCCCAAACGGATATAAGACAATCCCACATCGTTTAAGGTCTCAATCTTCCGGTAAATGGACGGCACATTCTCAAAGAACTTCATGGCCTCCTCCACCGTCATATTGAGGACATCGTAAATATTCTTTCCCTTGTATTTGACCTCCAGGGTTTCTCGGTTATACCGCTTTCCGCCGCAGACCTCACAGGGCACGTACACATCCGGCAGGAAGTGCATTTCAATCTTGATGATGCCGTCTCCGCTGCAGGCCTCGCACCGGCCTCCCTTTACGTTGAAACTGAACCGGCCTTTCTTATATCCCCTCTCCTTCGCGTCCGTGGTAGATGCAAAGAGATCGCGGATCATATCAAATACCCCGGTATAGGTGGCCGGATTGGAACGGGGTGTCCGTCCGATGGGGGACTGGTCGATGGCAATGATCTTGTCCAGCTGCTCTACCCCCTCGATGTTCCGGTGCTTTCCCGGCACCGTCCTGGCACGATTCAGCTGCTTGGCCAGGGATTTATACAAGATTTCATTCACTAATGAGGATTTCCCGGAACCGGATACACCGGTCACACAGGTCATCACCCCAAGAGGGAAGTCCACGTCAATATTTTTCAGGTTATTTTCCTGTGCTCCCCGCACCGTCAGCCAGCCTGTGGGAGCCCGCCTCTCCTTCGGCACCGGAATCTTCAGCCGTCCGCTCAGATAGGCGCCTGTGATGGAATTTTTGCACTTCATGATCTGCTTGGCCGTTCCCACTGCCACTACCTGGCCGCCATGTTCCCCGGCGCCCGGCCCTATGTCCACAATGCAGTCCGCCGCCAGCATGGTATCCTCGTCGTGCTCCACCACCAGCACACTGTTCCCCAGGTCACGCAGGTGGAGCAGGGTCTTTAACAGCTTGTCATTGTCCCGCTGATGCAGGCCGATGCTTGGTTCGTCTAAGATGTAGGCCACGCCCACCAGCCCGGAACCGATCTGGGTGGCCAGACGGATCCTCTGCGCCTCTCCTCCCGACAGCGTTCCCGTAGCCCTGGTCAAAGACAGGTAATCCAGGCCCACATCAATGAGAAAGCTGACCCTGGCGTGAATCTCCTTTAAAATCTGAGCGCCGATGGACTGCTGCATGGGTGTCAGCTGCAGCTGATCCATAAATTCCCGGAATTTCACAATGGACATATTGGTGGCATCGTAGATATTCATGCCGCCCACCGTTACCGCCAGAGATTCCTTTTTCAGCCGCTTCCCGCCGCAGGTCTGGCAGGGCGTGATCCGCATAAAAGTCTCGTATTCCGCCTTCATGCTGTCAGAAAAGGTCTCCCGATAGCGGCGGTTCATATTCTGGATCAGGCCTTCAAAGGCCACATCATAGATTCCCTGCCCCCGCTGGCCCTTATAGTGAACCTTGACCTCACGCCCGCCTGTGCCGTGAATCAGCACATCATGGATCTCCTTCGGATAATCCTGGAAGGGGGTGTCCAGATCAAATCCGTATTCCTTGCACAGGGCATCCAGGATCGCCCTGGTAAAGCTGCCTTTATCCGTACAGGACTGCCAGCCCAGGGCCGCGATCGCTCCCTGATTGATGGTCAGGGATTTGTCCGGAATGAGCAGATCCTCGTCAAATTCCATCTTATAGCCCAGTCCAAAACAATCGGGACAGGCCCCAAACGGATTGTTGAAGGAAAAGCTCCTCGGCTCCACCTCGTCTACGCTGATTCCACAGTCCGGACAGGCAAAATTCTGACTGAAATTGATGACATTGCCGTCCATCTGATCCACCATCATCAAGCCGCCGGCCAGCCCAAGAGCCGTTTCTATGGAATCTGTGAGACGTTTCTGAATCCCGTCCCGTACCACGAGACGGTCTACTACGATCTCAATACTGTGCTTGATATTCTTGTCCAGCTTGATCTCCTCAGACAGCTCATATAGGTTTCCGTCAATGCGCACACGGACATAGCCGCTTTTTCTGGCGTGCTCCAGCACCTTCACGTGCTCGCCTTTCCGGCCGCGGACTACTGGGGCCAGAATCTGGAGCTTGGTCCGCTCCGGCAGTGCCATGATCTGGTCCACCATCTGATCTACTGTCTGCCGCTTGATCTCCCGGCCGCACTTGGGGCAGTGAGGAATGCCGATCCGGGCATAGAGCAGTCTCATATAGTCGTAAATCTCCGTCACCGTACCCACAGTAGAGCGGGGATTGCGGTTCGTGGACTTCTGGTCAATGGAAATCGCCGGAGACAGGCCCTCGATATTCTCCACATCCGGCTTTTCCATCTGGCCCAAGAACTGGCGGGCATAGGAGGAGAGGGATTCCATATACCGCCGCTGTCCCTCCGCGTAAATGGTGTCAAACGCCAGAGAAGATTTTCCGGAGCCGGAAAGTCCGGTGAGAACCACCAGCTCATTTCTCGGAATGTCCACGGATACATTTTTCAGATTGTGCTCATTGGCACCGCGTATCTTGATATATTGCTTTGCCATTCTATTCTAATGTCCTTTCTGTCTCGCCCGCTGCGGGCGGATCTTTCTGCCGCAGAAAAGAATACAGCCAGGATAGCCTTCCGCGGAAGTTGATCAATAATGCCAGTATAACACATCTTTTTTGTTTTTGCAAACATTTGTTCGATTATTTTCCTGGCAATCTCAAGAATGTGTTTGCCCCCCATTTCCCATCCATGAAAACAGAAAACAGCCGCGCTTTCCCTTCCGCGCAGCCGCTCTCCGTTTCTTATCTTTATTCCACCCCATTCACCACATTCACCGCTTTCCCATCCACAAACGCCTTCAGATTCCCCACCGCAATATCCATCAGCCGCTGCCGGCTCTCCTTCGGTGCCCAGGCGATGTGGGGAGTCAGGATGATGTTTTCTGCTCCCAGCAGGGGATTGTCCGGGGAAATGGGTTCCTTCGCCACCACATCCAAGGCGGCGCCGCCCACTTTGCCTCTGTCTAAAGCGGCCCGCAGGTCTTCCTCCACAATCAGCTGTCCTCTGGCGGTGTTGAGCAGGAGGACACCGTCCTTCATCTTTTCTATGGCAGAGCGGTTGATCATGCCCTCCGTCTCTGGGAACAGGGGGCAGTGCAGGCTGATCACATCCGACCGCTCAAACAGTTCCTCCAGAGTGACAAAACGGCAGTGTTCCGTCTCCAGCTCCGGCCGCTTGGTACGGGAATAGGCCAGCACCTCCATGCCGAACGCCTGAGCCAGGCGTCCCACCTCTCTCCCGATGCTGCCAAACCCTACAATCCCCATGGTCTTTCCCGCCAGCTCCATCTGGGGAAAATTCCAGTAACAGAAATCGGGACAGGCGCTCCACTGCCCTGCCTTCACACTGTCCGAATGGGCGCCGATGCGGTGGCAGAGCTCCAAAAGCAGGCCTATGGTAAACTGCGCCACCGCCGCCGTACCGTAGCCGGGCACATTGCACACCGGAATGCCCCGTTTCGCGGCGGTTTCAACATCCACCACGTTGTATCCGGTGGCCAGGGTGCCGATATAGCGAATGCCGGGGCACTGCTCCAGCACCTCCTTGGTAATGGGCGTCTTATTGGTATAGACAATGTCCGCGTCCCCGATCCGCTCCACCGTCTGCTCCGCCGGTGTCCGGTCATACACCGTCACCTCACCAAACCGGCGGAACCCATCCCAGCTGAGATCACCGGGATTTTCTGTATATCCGTCTAAAATTACAATCTTCACGTTTATCTCTCCCCCATTCTTCGATTTTTATGCCTTCCAGTCCCTGTTCAGTCTTTTACCAGGGACCATGCGCGGTTTAACACCCGTTTCGTGTTGGCCACTACGGTCTCCGCGTCCTCATCTCCCCACGGTTTCACCTCCATGGACAGCACATAGGGACTTTCCGGGCAGAAAAATCCCTCGTCCTTTAACACCTGGAGAAACTCCCGCAGCTCGTCTGTGTCATTGGCGCTGTTGGGGAATCCGAAACGAGGATGCTGATCCCCATACGCCTCACAGCCCGGTTTCACCACCGCGTTTCCGAAGTGGAAATGGGTAATGTAGGGCAGCAGCGTCCGGATCACAAACTTGGAAGTCTCGTAGGTGGTGGGGAAATGGGACAGATCCACCAGCAGTCCAAAGTTGTCGTACTTCATCCGCATATCGGCAGCAAACCGGGCCGCGTAAGGGGCCGGCCCTATGAGAGCCGCCTTGTCCATATCGTAGTCAAACACCTCCAGTTCCACCCTCATCCCCTTTTTCGCCGCGTAAGCGCACAGATTCCCCGTGGTTTTTAACAGCTGGGCGTAGGCCTGATTCTTCGTCTCCTCCTGCCATTTCCCGGCCAGGAAGGCAATGCCCTTCGCGCCCAGATACTCCGCCTCGTCGATGGCCTCCATCAGGGTCGCCTCCGCCCGTTTCCGGCCCGTTTCGTCAATGTCATTGGGGTTCAGCCCTGGTCCAAGGAGGCGGGGCTGAGCGCCGTAGCAGACCGTCAGATGGGACTGGCTCAGCCGTTTCCTGGCCTCCGCCCGCGTTTCCCCGTCCGGGATCTGGCACACCTCTACGGCGTCAAAAAATTCGTCCCTGGCAACGGTCTGGATCCCCTCCAGCACATCCCGGTCCGGATAGGACATCCACAGGATCGTCCCGATCTGAAAATATTTGTGAATGGATTCCTTCATCACTGTACTCCCTTCCCGCTCTCCCAACGGCGCCTGGCATGGGGAGCGTTCCTTTTATTCCTAATAGATATAAAGATGAGGGCATCAAAAGGATTTCTGCCCCTTCGTCCCAGACTGCCTTCCGCCGCGCGTTCCGCGATCCCGGGAAACGGGAAATCCTCCTGATCCGCTCTTTTCCAAAGCAGTTCCTTCCTTCTATCATAGCTCAAACAACAGCCGGCCGCAATCCCTTTCCCCACGCCGCCCGGCCTTTTCTAAATCGCTTTTCTAAGGCTCCTTCCGAAATCTTTCCCGGCCCGTCTTTCAAAAATCATCCTACAGCCGGATCTCCTCCTGCAGCGTCATGGAATAGATCATCTTCTCCTTCACCTTCTGCCCTGTCATCTGATTCAGCGCCCCTTCATAGTAGTCCAGCTGAATGCCATACCGGTCCTTCAGGCGCTGCTCCTGGCCCCGCTCCAGATAGTCTGTTTTATAGTCGATGAGAATCAGACCATCCGTTTCCTCCAGATAGGCGTCGATGATTCCCTGAATCAGCACCAGCTCGTCGGAATCTGCCGCCTCCAGCTCCCTGGCGGGAACTCCGATGACAAACTGCTGCTCCTTGTGCAGCTTTCCTGCCAGAGCAGCGTTTCGCATCCTTCGGCCCAGGGGCGAGTCAAAAAACTGCCACAGCGTCCGGGGATCCACCAGTTTCCGGTACTCCTCCGGCAGATGGCCGTCCGACACCAGCCGGTCCATCTCCGCAGCTACCTGCTCCGGGCCGTCCATTTTCCGGAAATCCAAAAGCTCCAGCACCCGGTGATAGGCCGTCCCCCGGAACGCCCCCCGCCGTTCCTCCTGATCCCGGCTCAAAAACGCCGGCCGGGTGGGAACAAACTGGCTTTCCGCCTCGTCGGTCATCTGGCCCTGCTGTTTCAACTCCGACACCGTCATCTTCGTGTGAAGTCCGATGTCCGCCCTGTAGGGATACCGGAAGGAAAATGAGCGGGCGATTTCCTCCCCAAATGTTTCGTCATACTCTGTATCGCCGTCAAAGTGGAGCAGCTCCTCCCTGGAGGCCGCCCGCTCCGCCTGCTGGATCATCTCCCGGCCAAGCAGCTCCCCGGCGGGAATCTGACGGACGAGAATACTGTCCCCGCCCTCTGCCAGGCTCATCAGCACCCAGTCCAGATAGGAGCCAGCGGAGGAGAGAACCGTAAAGGGCAGTCCTCTCCCCTGCCTGGGCACAGCAGACCATTTTTCCAGCTTTTTCTCCAGTCCCTTGTCCGCCGCAGTCATCACCAGCTGTTCCTTCGCCCGGCTCATGGCCACATAGAGGATGCGCAGCTCCTCTCCCATGGCGTCCAGATCCATTTTCCGTTTCAGTACGTTCTTTTTCAGGGTGGGCTTTCTGGTGCGCAGCTCCAGATCCACGCAGTCCGTCCCGATCCCCAGGTCGGAATCCAGGAGGAGTTTCCCTCTCACATCCTGCTTGTTAAAGGCCTTCCCCAGACCGGACAGGAACACCACCGGAAACTCCAGCCCCTTGCTCCTGTGAATGCTCATGACCCGAACCGTATCGTCGTGTTCGCCGGCGGTGGACGCCTCGCCGAAATCCGTGTTGTACTTTTTCAGATTGCGGATGTAGGCCACAAAGTGGAACAAGCCGCGGTAGCTGGTCTTTTCGTAGGCAGCCGCCTTCTCCACCAGCATATCCAGATTCGCCCGCCGCACATCTCCGCCAGGCATGGCCGTCACATAGTCATAGTAACCGGTCCGCCCCAGAATCTGCCACAGCAGCTCCCGGATGGTGAGATAGCGGCTTTTCTCCCGCAGCTCCTCCACCAGGCCGTCAAACTCCACCAGACGGCTCCACAGGGCCTCGTCCCGTTTCCCCGGTTTCCGGTTCAGATAGGATCTCCAGGCCCCGTATAACCCTCCATCCTGCCCTTTTTTTGCCGTCTTTTTAAAAGCCGACACCAGCTCCGCCAGCTCCCGGTCCGAAAGCCCTCCTATGGGAGACTTCATCACCGCCGCCAGGGGGATGTCCTGCATGGGATTGTCCAGAACGGATAAAAGAGACAGCACCGTCTCCACCTCCAGGGTGTTGAAATACCCCGTTTTGGAATCGGCATGGGCCGGAATCCCCTCGTTCATCAGCACGCTGACAAACACCTCCGCCCAACCAGCCGTGCTCCGAAGAAGGATCACCATATCCCCATAGCGGGCCCGGCGGTACCGTCCTTCCTCCTTATCCCACACGATCAGCCCCGTCTCCCGGTCAGTCATCTCCCGGATCTTTGCCGCCACCAGCCGGGCCTCCAGCTCCCTGGCGGTGTAGTCGGCGTATTCCTCGTCGATTCCTTTTAACAGCTCCTCGTTCACATCCAGAAGGAGCAGCTCCGTCTTCCCCGGCCGCTTTCCGGAAAGCTCCTCCGGAATCTCCGGGAAGGACGCCCCCGGATGAAGGGCCGTCTCCTCCGTATAGCGAATCCCGCCCAAGGCCTTGGTCATAATCTGGAAAAACACATGGTTCACGCTCTCCAGTACCCTGGCCCGGCTGCGGAAATTCTGGTGGAGCTCGATCTTCTGATAAAGCCCCTCCGTCTCCGGGTAGGAATCATATTTTTCCAGAAACAACTCCGGTTTCGCCAGCCGGAACCGGTAAATGCTCTGCTTTACATCCCCTACCATAAACACGTTGGGGCGGCCTAACCGTTCTCTGGAGATCAGCCGGATCAGGGTCTCCTGCACCTCATTACTGTCCTGGTACTCGTCCACCAGAATCTCCTCAAACCGGTCTGCCAGCATTTTTGCGGCGTCGGAGGGCTCCCCGTCCTCAGAGAGTACCTGCAGGGCAAAATGCTCCAGATCATTGAAATCCACAATGTCTTTCTCCCGTTTCTGCTCCTGGTATCTCCTGGAAAACTCCTCCGCCAGCCAGAGCACCTCCCTGGCCGCCGGGGCTGCCTGGGCCATGGCCGCCGTCAGCTCCTCCTCTGTCACGGAAAAATAGCTCTCCCGGATCTTCTGCACCGCCTTTTTCGCCCGGTCCCGCAGATCGGAGGCGTACTTTTTCTTTTCCGGGGAAACGTCTCCGCCCCGGATGGCCTTCAGCCGCCCAAAGTCGCAGTTTTCCAGCAGCCGTTTCAGAGCGTGGTAGTCCTCCGACTCCCGCAGCCGCCGCAAAAGCTCCAGATTCTCCTCCATCACCGGCAGATAGGCCTCCGGGCCGTCCGCCTCGCCGCAGACCTCCACCGCCTCCTCCAGCTGCCAGGCTAACTCCTCCAGCTGGCTGCGAATATCGGCCATCAAAAACTTCATCCAGCGGCTCTCCTGCCAGCCGGAACTACCCTCCAGCACACAGTCCTCCTCCAGCTCCCGCCTGCACCGGGCAAACCACTCCTCTGGCCAGGGATTGCTCTGGGAAAAGGTGTAGACCTGCAAAATCACATCCCCGATGCCATAATCCCCCTTCCCGGAGGCATAGGTCTCCACAAAGTCGGAAAACTCCTTCCTTCCCTCCTCGTAGCAGTCCTCCAGCAGTTTTTCCAGCACCTCGCCCCGCAGCAGCATCAGCTCCCCCTCGTCCCCGATGCGAAAGGCGGGGTCGATGTCCAGGGCGTTGAAATGGTTGCGGATTACGTTCAGGCAAAAGCTGTCGATGGTAGTGATCTGTGCCTGTTGCACCAGGGTGGCCTGCATCTGCAGATGCTCATTGTCCGGATCCTCCTCCAGCCGCTTTTCGATGGCTGCCGCCACCCGCTCCCGCATCTCCGCCGCAGCCGCGTTGGTAAAGGTCATCACCAGCAGGCGGTCAATGTCCAGGGGATGCTCTCCCTCCGTGATCATGCGGATGATCCGCTCCACAAGCACCGCCGTCTTGCCGCTGCCCGCCGCCGCCGACACCAGAAGGTTCCGGTTCCGGGAGGTGATCACCTGTTCCTGCTTTTCTGTCCATGAAATTCCCATTTTACTGCTCCTCCCTGTCTCCGCCTTCGATCTCCTGCCAGATTTCCTCCGGCTTTTTATCCTTTAATTTCCGGTATTCATAGCCGGGCAGCCGCCGGTCAAAGCCGCATACCCCGTGATAGGGGCAGTAATCACAGGCTGTGCGCCGCCCCTGCTTGTAGGGTCCGATCCCCATCGCCCCGTCCAGGATTTCCAGACCGGCCCCCTTTAATTTTCCCCGCACAAAGCGGCGCAGGGCCCCGAACCGCTCCCGGTTGGCCACAGAGGACTTCGCCTCCTGCACCAGCCCGTCCTTTATGGCCACGGGAATCACGTCAGAGGCCTTTTCGATCTCCCGGTCCATCAGGGAAATCACCTCCAGCTCGCTGTTTACCAGGCCGTCCATCCGCAGCTTTTTCAGCACCAGCCGGTCCACATCCTCCTTTGTGGCCGCCTCCTCCCCGTCCACCATGGGGTCGTCGATATGGTAGTAAAACACGCCCGCGGGCACGATCTCCTTGTCCGGATTCCTCCGCTCCAAAAGCTCCATGGCCGCGTCCATGTACACCACCAGCTGCAGCTGCAGCCCGTAATACAGGGCCGCCAGATCAAAGGAGGTGCTGCCGGACTTGTAGTCAATAATCTTTACATACACGTGTTTCTCGTCCTCGCACAGATCCATGCGGTCGATCCGCCCCTGAAGATGCAGGGCCTCGTCCTCTGTGAGAGAAATCTTCATGGCCTCCAGGTTGTCAATGGCGGAAAAGGACACCTCGAACCCGGCGGGGGTAAACTCTCCCTTTTTCAGCTGTTCCGCCAGGGCCCACAGCGTCTTTCTGGTGATCCGGCCCACCTTCCCCGCCAGATAAGCGTTCCTGGCGGAGCTGGACATGATGTTTCCGCCGTACCCGGCAATGGCCTCCGCCACCGCCGCATCCGCCAGGGCGTCCCGCCCGGCCCCGTCCAGCTCCTGGAGACGGATGCCCCGTTCCGCCGCCTTTTTAAAGGAAAGGTCGATGGCCCCGTGAAACAGATTTCCCACGTCCGCCGCCTTCAGCTCATACTCCTGCCGCTCCCTTAGCTCCAGGCCATAGGACAGAAAATGGGCGTAGGCACAGGCCTCGTACTGCTCCAGCCTGGTGACGCTGCCGCTTAAAATCTTCCCGTAGAGCTCCCTGGCCGCTGCCCGGCCAATGCCACGCTCCTCGTAGGAATAAAAGGCCGCCTCCACCAGCCTGGAAAGCTCCTCCCGGTTCTCCTCCCGGTTCCAGAAATACCGGTACAGCTCCAGAAACTTCGGATCCGCCTGCTCCCTGGACTCTCTCAGGCCCTCCGCCAGCACCTTCTTTCCCTCCAGCTCCGACACCACGGAAAGCTCCCCGGCTGCCTCCCGCTCCGTGAGCCTGGGAAACAGCTTTTCCAGCTCCCGGATCAGGCTGGAGGGCCGCAGCCCCTTCCCCGCCTGGTTCATGGAGGCGTAGGAGAGAATCAGTTTCCGCTCCGGCTTTGTGAGGGCCAGATAGAGGTAAAACCGCTGCAAAAACCCTTCCTTCCTGGCCGTAGGGGCCAGCTCCAGGTCGCAGGCCTCCAGAAATTCCCGCTCCGTCTCCGACAAAATGCCGCCCTTCTCCCGTTTCGCCGGCACAATGCCGTCATTCACTCCCACGAAAAACAGAGCCTTGACGTGGGTCAGCCTGGTTCTGGTGATGTCTCCCACCGCCACCCGGTCCACGGTGGCAGGGATCACCCCCACCTTGATCTCCCCGAAACCGGCGTCCAGGATCTCCCCATACTCCTTCTGTCCCGCCGTTTCCTCCCCCAAAAGGGCGGCCAGACGGTCAAACAACTCCATGACCAGGCCGTAGACCTGGCTGTACTCGTCTGCCAGCTGGTACTCTCCCTGTTCCCGGAACCGTTCACTCCAGTCCAGGATCTTCCGCTCCGCCTCCGTCTCCGTCAGAAACTCCACCAGCGCCTCCGTCATGGAGCGCACCGTGGCGTCCTCCCGGCGAAAGCTCTCCCGCAGATGAAACAGGGGAGCCGCGATCTTCTCCCGGAAAGCGTTTAACTCCTCCATGTTGATCTGTTTCCCATTGCGGTATATCAGCTCCCAGGGGGCGCTCCACCGCTTAAAGCCGCGGATGCCCAGAGCCAGGCAGTAGTTCTCCATCCGGTCGCAGAGCTCCCGCTCCTCCGGCTCCGCCGCCAGTCCGCACTTTACATAGCGGAACATGGCCTCGTAGGAAAAGTCCCGGCGGACAGCCTCCAGAGCCGCCCGGATATACTCCACCAGGGGATTTTCCAGGATGCTCTTTTTATCGTCCAGAAAGAAGGGGATCCCCTTCTCCCCAAACTGGAAGGCCGCCTCCTTCCCGTAGCTCTCCAGATCTCCCGTCACCACCGCCACATCCCGGTAGCGCAGCCCTTCCCGGCGCACCAGTTTCTCGATCTGATTGGCTACCAGGGCGATCTCCTCCTTGGGATTTAACGCCCGGTATACGAGCACGTCCTCTGTGGCCTCCTCCCAGGCCTTCCGGGAATAGCGGTACAAATTCTTCTCCAGAAAATCCAGCTCCCGCCCCGCAAACCGCGGATACGGCCGCGTTTCCAGCCAGCAGTCCTTTTCCACCTTCACCCGGTTTTTCACCGCCAGCTCATTCAGGCGGCAGACCGTCTCCTTACTCATGAAAAACAGCTGCTGCACTCCGCCACGCTCATAAGGCTTTGCCGCCCGCTCCACAGTGACGCACAGTTTCACGTCCCGGCAGCAGAGGAGCATCTGCTCCAGGAGCCGGTACTGCACAGGGGTAAAGCCGGTGTATCCGTCCAGCACCACCACGCTGTCCCGCATCCGCTCCGACCTGGGAAACACCTTGCACAGCTCTCCCAGGATCTCCTCCGCCGTGATAAACCGTTCCTCAATATATTCCCGAAAGCCGCGGCAGACCACTGCCAGATCCGCCAGCTTTGCCTTCAGTAAGGGGCTCTGGGCCTGACTCTCCATCTCCTCCAGCCGTTCCGGAGTGACGCCGTACTGATAAAGCTCTGACACCATGGACTTTAGCTGTCCGATAAAGCCTGCCTGTCCCAGGTGGCCGCGGAAAATCCCCAGCTGTCTCCCCTTTAAGGCCGCCACCTTCCGCAGGACCATGGATTTTCCCATGTCGTCCAGCACCGCCGGATTCACCACCCCCAGTTCCTCAAACACCCGGTAGGCCAGGCGCTCAAAGCTCATGATGTCAATATTCATCGTTCCCCGCCTGGGATGGAGGGACACCACTTCCTTCTGAGCCTGCATGGAAAACTGCTCCGGAACGATCACCACAAACTGCTGCTTTGGCCGCTTTACCGATTCCTCAATCAGCCTCTCATACAGCAGCCTGGTCTTTCCAGCTCCCGATCCCCCCATAATAAACTGCAGCGCCATCTGTCCTGCCTCCTTCTCGTCAAATCAAATAGAACATTTGTTCTGTTATTGTAGCACATCACGGCGGCGATTACAATTCTTTTTTTCACTTTTTCATAATCTGTGAAATGTAAAGTTAAATTCTACTCTCACAACCCCGTCTAGCTTTTACCTTTTCACAAATAGCTCTTATCCTTTCACATCTTCCCCATTAGCGATATACTCATACTATTCTTTCTGA
>NZ_NFLE01000040.1 GCF_002160755.1 Lachnoclostridium sp. An14 | reverse complement strand
TATCTTAAAAATGATAGAGGTAGGGAATAAACCATTAAGCATGAAAAAGAAACGGTATGCAATCGGAACAAACCCTGAAAAACATTTGGAGCAAATCATAAATCTGTAAAATTGGGGATAAAAACGGGGTTTGGTTGAAGAACACATTCATGCGTTTGTCGTGGGATTTCCCGCTGCTGTAAATCGGGATTCGTCCAGCTGACCGTCTGCGGATTCCCACGGCTGGCTGCGGATTGTTTCGCTGCCGTGGCGCGGAAAATGCCCGCAATGTAATAACCGCCGCAGACAGAAACTGCCATAACGCAAATACTCTGCCATGCTGACACCTTCGCGGCGCGGAATCTCCTCACAACGCAAAAACCGCCGCCGGCGGCAGATCGTCCCTCTGCCGCCGCGGCAGCCCCTTTTTCTCAGCAGCCGGTATCCTCAGACATCTTCCGTCCCGTGACTCCCCGTCACTCCATGGTCACCGGCAGTCTCAGCCCGCAGTCCCACTCATAGACAAAGCCCGTCAGATCCAGAACGGCCTCGGTCCCGCCTTCCTCATAACAGGCTGTCATCCTGGTGAGCGGTTCTCCGGCCTTTCCGCCGGACGGAAACAGCAGTACCTCGCTGGTATCATAAGTTCTCTGCCAGTCTATCTCATCCGCTCCTTCCCGGATCCCGTAAAACCACATCAGCCGGAAGGATTCCTCCTTCGCCTCCAGCTCCACGTCCATATCCAAGGCCGGACGGGAAAGCTCTTTTCCATCCGCCGTCCCGTAAAGGTACGGCTCCTGCCGTTTTTCTACGTTCTTCAGAGTGATCCTGGCCAGTTCTGTCTCCACGGTGATCCCCTCTCCCAGGGTTTCGTCCTCCGGCACCGGGATGGAAACGCTCTCCACCCGCTCGCCAGTCGTCACCCTGGCCGTCTCCAACGTGACAAACCACTCTCCCGAAGCAGACGTTTCCGCCCCCTCCGGCAGGGCTCCCTTCCAGTAGTTCGGGGTGCTGCCGGCCAGCAGGCCGGACGGGCCCTTATCCCCGTCAGCTCCCACATTCAGAGCCGTGAGCGCCTCCAGGGAACCGGCCGAGGGATCCAGGGTCAGCTCCATAGGGCTTACGCCGCCCCCGTCCTTCCAGATGCCGTAGCACCGCAGGTACAGCTCCTGTTCCCTGGTCTCCCCTTCCGCCAGAAACTCCCCTTTTCCACCGTCAAACATCTGAGGTTCTCCCGCCGGAACCAGGCGCAGGGGAAATCCTTCCTCAAACCCGCGGACCCGCAGCTCTCCCGTCAGCCCGTCTTCCGTCAAAAAACGCTCTCCCCGATAAATTCCCCTCACCGTCAGAATTCCGCCGCCGTTCTCCCTGCTGCCGTACTGTTTCCCCGTGCTGATGGTTTGAAAGGGATAAAATTGGCCGGTTTCCTCTATATAAAAGCCTTCTCCTTCCTCCGACGACTCTCTCTGCTGCGCCACCCGCGCCAAAAAGGGGCTTTCCTCCCCGTCTGCCTCCGTCCCGGCGGCGGAGTCGTCCAGGATCAGCACCTGGGCCCCCAGCGCTCCGTCCTGGTAAAAGGCCCCCAGGAGCCAGGCGGTGACTCCCTCCGTTTTCAAAGGCTCCGGCTGAGTCTCCGGCACATAAACGGCCGGCTGTCCCGCCTCCACCAGTCCGTAGCCCGGCACCAGCTGAACATGGGAAACCGGCTCCGCGGCATCCAAACTGGCGGACATTTCCCCATTTTCAGCGGACGATGCACCATCCGGCTCATAGATCTCCAGCGCCGTCTCCTCGATCCCGCCTTTTGTCTCCTCCTCTCCCCCGACGCACCCGGCCACCAGGCCGGAAACCAGCACAGCCAAAAGAGCCAGCACAACCGGGAAACCTGCCGCCCGCCGGGGCCGGGCAGTTTCTGTATTTTTGTCTTTTTTCATATTCCAGCCTCCTTTTTTGTTTTTATTTTAACCCCCTGAGATCACCGGTTCAATAACGGAAACCTTACGGATTTCTGAACGATTCCGCCAAAACAAAAGGCGGCCGCCCGCCCCGCCATTCCGGCGGGGCAGACGGCCCTCTGTTCTCTAGGAAACTGCGTCCCCTATGACCTAAAAGGTTCCGGCGGGAGGCGCATTTTTTCCATCTGTATCCTTTACGCCTTTACCCTTCCATCACTTCCTTATAAGAGGCGTGGTTTTCCAAAGCCGTCGTCAGCTTTGCCATGAGAGACGTGTCTCCCAAAAGGATCACGCCGCAGAGCCGGTCGTTGAGGAAATAGTATTTCCGGTACTGTTTCCGGCCCATATCCCGAAATTCCGCCGTCTTGTAGAGCAGGTTGAGATTCTTTCCACAGTCCCCGGCGGCAAACAGCTCCGTGTTCATGCCGTGGAAGGTGAGGGCCGCAGGCACTGCCTGGTACTCCGTGGCCTCTCCGGCAGCGTTGGCTCCCGCCGTCTTGCCCTGTTCCATGGCCTCCGGCCAGATGGCGTAATTGACTCCCTTGTACTCCGCGCAGTCGCCGCAGGCGTACACGCCGGGAAGATTCGTCTCCATCCTCTCGTTTACCATCACCGCCCGGCCGATCTCCAGGCCCATCTCCTTTGCCAGGCCCACATTTGCCCGCACACCGGCAGACACCACCACCAGATCCGCGGGGAACTCCCTGCCGTCCGCCAGGGCCACGCCGGTCACCCGCTCCTCTCCGGAAATGGCGGAAACCGTCACTCCGGTGTGGATGGTCACGCCGCTGTCCGCCGCGATCTTCTTTAACAGCTCGCCGAAATCCGCGTCCAGCTGCCGCCCCATGAGCATGGGCGCCGCCTCCAGCACAGTGACGGAAAGCCCGGCCTTCTTTAACTCCCAGGCCGCCTCCAGGCCCAGCACGCCTCCGCCGATGACCACGGCGTTTTTGCCGTCCGCCATCAGTTTCTCCAGCCGTCTCACGTCGTCCAGACGGCGGATGGCCACCACCTGGGACTTATCGCTCCCTTTGATGGGCGGGATAAAGCACTCGCTGCCCAGGGCGTAAATGAGCTTGGTGAAATAGAGCTTTCCCCCGTTGTCCAACAGGGCCTCTCTGGCCTTCATGTCCACAGCCGTCACCGTGCGGCCAAGCATCTGGTAAATCCTGTTTTCCTCGTACCAGCCCTTGTCGGCGATGGCGATCTGATCCGCCTCCAGGCCGGACACAATGGCCTTGGTGAGCATGGGACGGTTGTAGGCGGCGTAGGGCTCGTTGGAAACGATCACAATGCTGCCGGTCTTGTCCCGCTCCCGGATGGCCTTGGCGGCGTTAAAGCCGGCAACGCCGTTTCCAAGGATCAGGTAGTATTCCTCCGTGTTGTTTACAAAGCCGCTGGCGTCGTCCTCCACCGGCACGAAATTCTCTTTTCCCACGCCGCAGACGGGGCAGATCTCCAGGGAGGCGTCAAAGATTTCTCCGCATACCAGACATTTCACCAGACGCCGCCCGCCCTTTTTCGCCGGCAGCTCCGGCTTTTTGTCCTGCACCAGGCAGCCGAACCGGTAGCCGTACTCGTAAGCTCCCACCAGGTCAGCCTCGCTGGGCTTAAACCGCACCCGGTAGCTGTCCGTCACCTTCATCCGCAGCTGTTTCAGCCGCTCCATGATATGGGGAACGCCCTCGCCGCTCCAGCCGTAGCTGCCGAACGCCCCGGCGTACTTCCCGCCGTGGGTGCCGGGAAACATATCCAGGGTCAGCTCCCAGATGGGCCGCAGGGCCTCTCCCACGATGGTGGGCGTACCCAGAAGAATGCCGTCCGCAAAGAGCAGCTCCTCCGCCACCTTTCCCTTGTCCGCCGTCACCATGTCGTAGCTGCGCACGTCCACGTCCCCGCTGTCCGCCACGCCTCTGGCGATCTCTGCCGCCAGCTCTCCCGTGTAGCCGTAGGCGCTCACGTAAGGGATGATGACCGTCTTTTTCTGGTTGGGATTTACCACGGTGGACCACTCCCGGTAGAGGGCCATCACCTCCCGGATGCGGCTGCCCTCCAGCACCGGGCCGTGGCCGGTGCAGACCATGGTCAGATCCAGGCTCTCCACCCGGTCCAAAGCCTTTAACATAAAGGGCTTAAAGGGCCCGATGATGCAGTCGTAATAGTACCGCAGCGCCTTTTTGTAATCCTCCTCCTCCGTGATCTTTCCCGACACCACCTCCGGCAGGCAGTAGTGGGAGCCGAAGGAATCGCAGGTCACCAGGATCTGCTCCTCCTCGATAAAGGTGTACATGGTGTCCGGCCAGTGGAGGTTCGGCACCACCATAAACCGCAGGGTCTTTCCCCCGATTTCCATGGTCTGGTTGTCCTTCACCGGAATGGCCACGAAATCCCGGTTTACGATCTCCTTTAAAAACCCGATGGCGCAGCCCGTGGCCAGAATCTTCATCTGGGGGCTGTAATCTAACAGGCGCTCCACGCTGCCGGCGTGATCCGGCTCCGTATGGCTCACCACCAGGTAGTCGATGTGTCCCACGTCGATGATCTCTTTTAAATTCTCCAGGTACTGGTCGAAAAATTTCTCCTTCGCCGTCTCAAAGAGCACCACCTTGTCCCCCGCCTTCATCACATAGGAATTGTAGGTGGTGCCGAATTCCGTGTACATGATGATGTCAAACACCCGCAGGGTGTCGTCGATGATTCCTGTCCAGTAAAATCCTTCCCTCAGTTTCAGTGCCCTCATGTCTGCCTCCTTTTCTCACTCTTGTTTCATTGTAACCTGAACTGTTGTTTCTATTCCGCAAACCGCGCGCGTCCGCCCATCCCGGCGCGAAAACGCCAAAACGTGGACAGCCAGCCGCCCACGGGCAGATGTTCAGCGGATGTCCATGGCCGCCAGACGGATAAACTGCTCCATCTCCGGCGTCTTCCACTTGCTCCTGTGGTAGAGCAGCTGCCGGAACATGGCTCTCTTAAAATCCGTCACGTCCAGCACCGCCAGCCGTCCCTCCTTCACCCGGTCCTTTACGGCAAAGTAAGGCAGATAGGAAATGCCTCTGCTTCGCTCGATCATGCGGATGATAAACTCCGTGTTGCTGTTTTCCAGCACCGGCGTCAGCTCCCGGCCCTTTGACTCCAGAAACTGATCCAGCTCCCTGCGGTAGTTTTCATTTTTCTCTGTCAGGAAAAACGGTTCCTCCAAAAGCTCCTCCACCTCAAGCCCCTTTCTCCCCACCAGCCGGGAATCGGGGGATGAAACGAACACAATGGGCTCCCGCACCTCCAGCTCCTTATTCCAGCTGCTGCTGCTCCGGGGCCGGTCCAGAAAATAGATCAGATCCAGCTGGTTTCTCTCCATCATTCCGATCAGCTCCTTGGGAGAGCCTGTGGTGACTTTGATGGGAACCCTGGGAAAATGCTCCCGGAAATAGGCCAGTATGGGAGGAAGCTTGGAAAAACAGAGGGATTCCAGCGTCCCCACGTGCAGCGGCCCGTGTAGCTCCTCCTCCCGGCTCACCGCGGCCTTAGCCTGGTTCACCTCCCGCAGGATCAGGTTGGCATACTCCAAAAGCTGCCGTCCCTGGGCGGTCAGCACCGTTTTCTTTCCCATACGGTCGAACAGGCGCACGTTCATTTCCGCCTCCAGGAGACGGATCTGCACCGTCACCGCGGACTGGGAATACCCCAAAAGCTCCGCCGCACGGGAAAAGCTTTCCGACTGTGCGATTGTCACAAAAGTTTGCAGCTGTCTGAATTCCATATGGGCATTTTCCCTTCCATTTTTTATGTTTTTAAACGTTTTTTTTGCTGCGATGAATTTGATTCATGTATATGTTCTATGATATACTACATTACAGAACGCGTCAACCGGACAGCGGGGAATTTCCCTCTCGTGGGGAAAAGGAAACGGCTCCGGCGCAGATAATGACAAATGAGGAGGAATATTTATGGACAGCAAAACGAGAATTCATGAAATCGCGGAAGAAAAGGCCAGCGTGATCGCCGGCATGAACCAGGCCGTCTGGGACTACGCCGAATTCGGCTACCAGGAGGTAAAGAGCGCCGCCTACCTCACCGGCGTGCTGGAAAAAGAAGGATTCCAGGTGGAACGGGGCGTGGCCGGCATGGACACCGCCTTTGTGGGCACCTACGGGAGCGGAAAGCCGGTGATCGGCATCCTGGGAGAGTACGACGCCCTTCCTAACTTAAGCCAGAAAGCAGGGGTGGCAAAGCGCTGTCCCATCGAGGGCAAGCACTACGGCCACGGCTGCGGCCACAGCGCCCTGGGGGCGGGAGCCGTGGGGGCCGCCCTGATCGTGAAACAGTTTCTGGAGGAGGCGGGACTGCCGGGAACGGTAAAAATCTTTGGCTGCCCGGCGGAGGAGACGGGATTTGGCAAGTGCTTTATGGTAAAGGAGCACTGCTTTGACGATCTGGATCTGTGTTTCTCCTGGCATCCCATGGACAGCAATATGTGCTTCCCCAGGAGCGTGGCCTACTATAAGGTGCGCTTTGACTTCACCGGCCGTACCTCCCACGCCGGAGGAGCTCCGGAGCTGGGCCGCAGCGCCCTGGACGCCTGTGAGCTGATGAACGTGGGCGTCAACTACCTGCGGGAGCACATCATCCCCACCGCCAGAGTGCACTACGCCTATTTAGACTGCGGCGGTGACGCCCCCAACATCGTCCAGGGCCACGCCTCCCTGCTCTACTTCGTCCGCGCGCCCCGTCTCTCCCTCTGCGGCGAGATCCTGGAGCGGATCAAAAAGATCGCCCAGGGCGCCGCTCTGATGACGGAGACAGAGGTGGACATCAAGGTATTAGGCGGCTTAAGCGACAACATTCCCAACCCCACCGCCTCCAAACTCCTCTCCGACGCCTTCTTAGCCCAGGGCGGCCCGGATTTCGGGGAGAAGGAATTTGCCATTGCCCGGGACTTCCTGGCGGCCATGTCCGGCGAGGAGCGGGAGAAAGCCCTGGCAGCGGGAGCCAAAATCAACGGCATCTCCAAGGAAGAATTTGCCGCCCGCCCCTTAAACACCGCGGTTATCCCCTACAGTGAGAAGTTCCGGGAAATCTTATCCACCGGCTCCACGGATGTGGGTGACGTCAGCTACCTGGTTCCCACCGCCCAGTTCACCGCCGCCGTGGGCGTTCCCGGCACTGGGGCTCACACCTGGCAGTTCGCGGCCCAAGTGGGCACCTCCATCGGCGACAAGGCCAGCCAGGCCATCGCCAGAGCCATCGCCTACGCCTGCACCATGGTCTATGAAAACCCGTCCCTCGCGGAACAGGCAAAACAGGAGCTGTTTGACGAGACCCACGGCGAATACGTTTCTCCCATCCCGGAGGGGGTGAAACCTGGGGAAGGGATGTAGAGAAAATACGGGACGGGGCTATTCTCAGCTCCCGTCCCGGTTATTTCCAAACATGAATATACGCTGATCTGAATTGGAATTAACGCCCCATAAAATTTATGTGCAATAGCATTAAAAACATCCCATCTTCTCCCGCCTACTTCACCAACCCATGCTCCCAGGTAAGCACCCCGCCGAACTCCTCCACCCGTTCATACCCTTTGGCAGCCAGCTTTCCGGCTGCCATTTTGCTTCTGGAGCCGCTGCGGCAGTAGACCAAAAGCTCCTGGGACTTGTCCGGCAGCTGGGGGATGTCCCGGTCTCCGATGGTTTCCAGGGGCAGGTTCACCGCCCCCTCGATGTGGCCCCCGGCAAACTCCTCCGGCGTGCGCACGTCCAGGATGAGAAAGCCCTCTCCGTGCTGCATAATATCCCAGGCCATCTCCTGGGTGATTTCTTTATAAGGTTTCCTATTCATTCTGTACTCAGCCTCTTTTCTCTAAATATGTTCTTTCTAAATCTGAATATAGCAGGTTTTCCACAGTGACCAGACGCCGGTTTCCTCCCCGGCATCCGAATCCCATTTTACCACAGGCCGCGCAGGATGCAAAGGGGCGGGCCGCCGGCCCCGGAACATTCCGGAACCGGGCGGCCCGCCCAATTCATACTGATGTTATATCATTATACCTGTCCGTCGGTTACGCAGGCATCCATCTTGAAGTTGTAGCCCAGGGTGCCCTCTACCTCGGTCATCTCCTTGATCTCGCTGGCAGATGCGCCCGGCACGCGGAAGTCGTGGCAGTCCAGTTTCTGAACCGGAACCTCCACCGGTTTCTCCACCTGAGGAACGTAGTCGTAGGGATAACGGTAAGCGCGGTATACCATCTCTCTCATGTTCTTAAACGGAGCGATGAACTCCCAGACAACCTCTTTCTCCGGAGTCACCTCGAACATTCTCATGTAGCAGCCCTCAGTGATCAGGGTATTGCCGTTGGGCAGTCTCTGCGCGGAGCTGATCAGCGGGCTGTAGAACTTGGAGTTTGCCACCAGTCCCAGCATTCCGCCGAAGGCCAGTCCCTTGAACTCCCAGACAACCTCCAGGGTCACCGGATCGAACTCGATGATACGGGAGTGGTCGCGGATGTCAGACTTGGTGCCGTCCTTGGTGGTTCTGCTGGGCATACCGTAGCCGGCCCAGCCGCCGTTGTCGAATACCAAGATGTTGCCCTCGCCCGGCAGTCCCTTGGGGATCATATGGCAGTGGTGCTGTCCGATGATCTGGCCCATGATTCTCAGCTCTTTGGACTTGGTGAAGTCCGGTCCGATCTGCCAAACGATCTTGCCCGTCTTCTTGCTGATGATGGCCAGGATGTTGGCCTCTCTGGCATCCCAGATGATGTTGTCCGGATGGAACCGCTCGTCGCCGGCGTCATACCACTTGTTCGGGCCCAGAACGCTCATGGAATTGATGTGGAGCCAGTCGCCCTGTCCGCCGCCGTTCTCGTGATTGTTGGGGTTGCGGGCCAGCACGTTCTTGGCAATCTCGTCAAAGCCCAGCTCGTTGAAATGCTTGTTGGCGTGCCACTCCCAGACGATATTGCCGTCCCAGTCTACCTCGATGAACACGTCGTCTAACAAGCGGTGCTCGCTGACTCTCTTATTGTAAACGTCCTCGTGGCAGAGGATCAGGGTATTTCCGCTGTCGGTCTTGCACTCCATGCCGGGTACGTAGTAGCCTACGGGGTTGCCCTCTCTCTGATAGTCGTGGTGCTGTCTGGCGATCCATCTCTTGTCGCCGTCGTCGTCCACCAGCTCCTTGTGGTCAAATTTCCAAACCACCTTGCCGTCCCAGTCTACCTGTACCAGGTCGGTCTGATCCTGATAGCCGAATTTCGGGTCTCTTAAGCCCAGGCTGCCCATCAGGTAGCCGCCGGGAAGAAGCTTATTGGGGAAACCCTGAACGCCCTTCCAGCATTTCACCACGTTTCCGTTCATGTCCACCAGAATGGCGCCGATTCCCTGGCACTGCATCAGGGTGTAGCCGTTCCAGGCCTTCTCCGGATCATAAATTGTTGTTCCCATTGGAAATACACTGTAAAGTCCCATGTTTTATCGTCCTCCTTATTTATATAAAACTTAAATGTACTTCTCGATCGCGTCGATGTAGTCGTCCTCCTCGTGGTTGCCGGCCAGCTTTTCTACCTGCTCGCCGTTGTCAAAGATCACGACCTGGGGAACGCCCTTCATCATCATTTTCTCAAACAGGGCGGACTCCTCCTCCACATCTACCTCGTAGAAAGGCATCTTTCCTTTATAGTCCTGCTCCAGGTCCTCCAGCACAGCGTGGACGCCCTGGCACACGTGGCAGGATTTTCTGGAGAAGATCACAAGACAGGTCTCGCCATCGTTCACCACATACTCCTCAAACGCCACCGAATTCAGCTTTTTCATGGCTTATCATCCTCCTTTTGATTTTCATTCTGACAATATTATAGCATATAGAAAATAGGCAGACAATAATCTATGTTATAGCAATTTCAAAAAAATGTGATAAACTAGAGTCAGAGACTTACGGCATCAGCCGGAATGGAATGATTGAGGAGGAATGAAGCATGGACGGAATGTACGATCTGATTATCATAGGCGGCGGCCCGGCGGGCCTCGCGGCAGGCATTTACGGAGGAAGGGCGCGCTTAAACACCCTGATTCTGGAAAAAAGCACTGTGGGTGGCCGCGCCTACACCACCAGGGAGATTGTAAACTACCCCGGGATCCCCACCACCTCCGGCCCGGATTTAACGGAGCAGATGGCGGAGCACGCCAAGGGATTCGGCGTGGAGATCAAGCGGGAGCCGGTAAAATCCATGGACGTGACCGGAGATATAAAGCTGGTGAACACCAGACGGCACCAGTACGGGGCGAAGGCCGTAATCATCGCCACCGGCACCTCCGCCAGGATTTTAGGAATCCCCGGCGAGCGGGAGCTGACGGGACAGGGCGTGGCCTACTGCGCCACCTGTGACGCGGAGTTTTTCCAGGACCAGCACGTAGTGGTAGTGGGAAGCGGCGACCAGGCCATCGAGGAGGGAATGTTCATCACCAAATTTGCCAGCCGGGTGACGGTGATCGTCCTTCACGACGAGGGCATTTTAGACTGCAACAAGCAGTCCGCCGCCAAGGCTTTGCAGCATCCGAAGATGGATTTTGTGTGGAACAGCGTGCTGGCGGAGGTCTGCGGCGAGGATCAGGTGACCGGCGTCAAGATCAAGAACATCAAGACGGACGAGATCACCGACTTCCCCTGTGACGGCGTCTTTTTCTTCGTGGGAATGATCCCGGAGACGAAGTGGCTGCCGGAGGAGCTTGAGAAGGATTCTCGCGGCTGGCTCCATGTAAACGACCGCATGGAGACCAATGTCCCCGGCGTATTCGCCGCCGGCGATGTGCGGGACAAATACCTTCGCCAGGTTTCCACCGCCATCTCTGACGGAGCTGTGGCGGCCACTGCGGCAGAGCGCTATATCGAGGATTTAAACGACTTTAAAGAGCAGGTGTTAGAGAGCCCGGAGCCGGTGGTCTTAGGATTCTGGAGCCCGGAATACGCCGGCAGCATCGACGCCATCAGCAATCTCGCTGCCTCCCACAAGGTGATCGAGATCGACGTGACCAGGAAAAAGGTGTGGGCGGACCGCTATCACATCACCCTGGATGAGAACACGCCGGCTGTAGCCCTTTTGGTGGACAAGGGGGAAGTGGTGGAAAAGCTGGACGTGTAAGGCACTGGACTGAGAAACGAAACTGACATTTGTGAAGGCAGCGGACGGAGGATAAAACTTCGGCCGCTGCCTTTTCTTTCCTGATTTTCTTGCGGATTTCCCCTAAAATTCTCCCCCATAGCAAGCAATTTCCCCATAATTTTACATTGATTTTACATAAATTTTACTTTGTTATGATTGCAGCGCAACAGGCCGATTTATATTATATATTGGGATATTTTAAGCAATATTCTTACATGGCGGCCCCGGTTTTAAAAACAGGGGGTCGTATACTATATAATAGGAGGGATTCTGCTGCATGAATAACGAACACAATATTGTTTCATATGTATATGCGGCAAAGGAGGATACACAAGCGGCGGATCGGCTGATCGGTACATATATGCCCTTTATCAAAACGGAAACGGCAAAATTTATGAAACGGCCCCCCATCGAAGGGCATGACGATGAGCTGAGTATTGCCATGATTGCTTTTCATGAGGCAATCGGCGGATATTCCCGGACCCGCGGTGCTTTCCTGAAGTATGCCGCTATGCTGATCCGCAACCGGTTGATTGACTACAGCCGTAGGGAACAGCGGTATAACCGCGTCATCTCGCTGGACGCGCCAGCTGGGGCAGACGATACGGCCCTGGGAGAGACGCTGGCAGATGAAAGAGATCTATATGAAGAAATGTCGGTACGGGATGTGACCCGCGCAGAAATTGTGGAATTGACCCGGCAGATGCAGGAATTTGGTGTCAGCCTTAGCGATGTGGCCGATAATTGTCCCAAGCAGCAACGGACGCTAGACGCCTGCCGAAAGGCCCTGCAGTACGCAAGGGAGAACCCGGAGCTGCTGGACGATCTCTTAAAGACAAAGAAACTGCCCATCGGGCAGCTGACAGCCGGCAGCGGTGTGGAACGTAAGACGCTGGAACGGCATCGCAAATATATGGTGGCCTTGCTGCTGATTTATACCAACGGGTATGAAATCATCCGCGGGCATTTGAAACAAGTAATGAAAGGAGTGGCGGCGCGATGAGTTATCTGGTTATGGAATGCCACCCCGGATACGTGGTTCTTCTGGACGAGGAAGGACGCTTTTTAAAAGCGGCCAATCTACGATATGAAATAGGGCAGACGGTGTATGATCCGGTGCTGATGAAAGAAATACCGGAAAAGCAGCGATATACCATGCGTTGGATCAGCAATAGGGTTGCGGCAATCGCAGCCTGCTTTCTGCTTTTCTTTGGTATCAATTATTACCAGAATTATCTGCAGCCCTATTCATCCATATACCTTTCCATTAATCCGGAGGTGCAGATGGATCTAAACCGTCAAGGAACCGTTGTAGGACTCACCGGGACAAATGAAGATGGAGAAAAATTGCTGGAAGGATATTCCGGAAAAGGAAAGGACAAAGTAACGGTTGCCGATGAACTGATTGACCGCGCGATTGAGATGGAATTTTTATCAGAAGGCGGGCAGGTTTCCTTTTCCATTGATTCCCCGGATGACGCCCTGTTCCAGGAGTATGGAATGGAGCTGCGCACCAAGGTGACAGAGTATTTGGATGAACGAATTACCGTCACAATCGAAATTGTTAACTATAAAGAAGGACAGAGGCAAGAACGCGCGGAGAAACCTTCATCTACGCCGGTTTCTTCCCAGCCAGTGCCTACACCGCCTTCTTCGTCTGAATCGCCGCAAGCGGAAACTGTACCCCCGGCGTCTTCCAGCACCGCCGATTATGACGATACGGATTATGGACCGAATAACGATGGAGCGACTGATTATGCGCCGACGGCAAGCAGTACACCGGCGCCTGCAGATACGGGCCATGATCCCGGCAGCGATGGCATAACCGACTATAACGATACCAATTACGGGCCAAATAACAGCGGAGTTACCGATTACACGGATGGGAATACCGATTATGGCCCGGACAACGACCCCGGCGACGGTCCAGATGATGACGATGATGATTAAATTTAAAAAAAGTGTGCGCAACAGCGCACACTCGCGCCGGAGCGCGGCTGCGTCAGCAGCCATTTTCCTCTGCGCGAAGTGCGCCTCCCGCCGGGGGCTTTTGTGTCATAGGAAACGCAGTCTATGACACAAAAAAGTGTGCGCTTGGCGCACACTCGCGCCGGAGCGCGGCTGCGTCAGCAGCCATTTCCCTTTGCGCGGAGTGTGCCTCCTTGCGGAGCGTTCTTGTTTAACAGGAAACGAAGTTTCCTGTTAAATAAAAAATTTTCCAGCTTACCCCAGTTTTCAAAAATCGTTTCCGTAATCTATAGATGTAAGGCTAAACAAAAGCCAGTTCAAATATTATTTGAGAGGAGCAATCACTATGAATATGAGAAGAAAATTTTTTGCGGCGGTATCTTCCCTGGCTGTCACCTCGGCAGTCCTTCTAACCGGATGCGGCACACCGGCACAGGAGGGAACGGCACTAAAGGAAACCGGCATCCTCACGCTGAGCGTCAATCCTGAAATCCAGATCGAATACAATCAGGACGGTAAGGTCACCGCCCTCACCGGCCGGAATGACGATGGCAAAGGCATTGTGGAAATGTATCCGGATTATATCGGAAAAAATTGTGACGATGTTTTAAGGGATCTGATTGTGGAAATCCATGAAGCCGGATTTTTTGTGGATGACATCGACGGCAACAAAAAAAATATCGTCCTGCAGCTGGAGCCCGGTTCCGTGCTTCCCAGCAATGATTTTCTGGCAGATATGAGCGCCAGCACTCAGGAAGCCGTAAAAGAGCTGAGTCTTTCTTCCGGTATCGTAACGATTGACGACGACGATTATGATTCGGCTTATGCCAAAGCCGGCAAGCCGTCTCCCTACATTACACTGGAGAAAGCGCAAGAAATTGCGCTGGCCCAGGCCCATATCAGCGCGGCGGACGCAGTATTTGACGATAAGGAGTTCGACCACGATGACGGGACCCCCATCTTTGAGCTGGAATTCACCGCCAACGGGTATGAATATGATTACGATATTCACGCCGTAACAGGGAAGGTCGTAAAGGCGGAGCATAAGGCCGGCGGCGCGCAAAATGAATCCCTGACCACCCGCGACGGTTCCACCGACTACAATGACACCGACTACGGCCCCAACAACGACGGCGTCACCGACTACAATGACACCGACTACGGCCCCAACAACGACGGCGTCACCGACTACAACGACACCGACTACGGCCCCAACAACGACGGCGTTACCGACTACAACGACACCGACTACGGCGACACTAATTATGATGATGG
This sequence comes from Lachnoclostridium sp. An14, assembly GCF_002160755.1. Classification (GTDB taxonomy): domain Bacteria; phylum Bacillota; class Clostridia; order Lachnospirales; family Lachnospiraceae; genus Lachnoclostridium_A. Next base: position 23,119 of record NZ_NFLE01000040.1, on the reverse strand, counting down.
GAACACCGACTATGGCGATGACGACGATGACGACGATTGATCCTTTAAAAACCGTTTCCCTTCGCCATGAGCTGAAACACCAGATCAACCTGCGGGAAGATCTGGTGCTTTCCCAAAGGCTCAAAAATTTGTTCCCCCGGGATAAGTATGCCGGGCCGGACGGTACATACCAGGTGACCAGCTTATACTTTGATACGCCTTATGATAGTGCTTTATGGGAGAAAATCGCCGGAGTCAACCGGCGGGAAAAATTCCGCCTGCGGTACTACGGAACAGATACTTCCTTTATCCGGCTGGAAAAGAAGTACAAGATAAATGGCCTGTGCGGCAAGTGCAGCGCCCGGATAACAGCGGTACAGGCAGAGAAACTGCTTTCCGGCAGCTATGAATTCCTGCTGGATTCAGACGAACCGCTTTTTATAGAACTTTACAGTAAATTAAAGGGGAAATGGCTGCGGCCCAAGACCATCGTCCGTTACTGCCGGGAAGCCTTTCTCTATGCACCAGGCAATGTGCGGATTACCTTAGACCGAGACATCCGCACTGGCCTTGGAAATGTGGATTTTTTAAACGCGGATAATTTTTATCTGCGCGCCATGGAGCCCGGCACCGTGCTGGAGGTTAAATTCGACGCGTTTTTGCCAGAGATTGTCCGCATGGCGGTACAAATACCGGGAAGACAGGCAGCAGCCTGCTCCAAATATGCCCTGTGCCGGCGGTACGACTGAAAAAATAGAAAGGATAGCTGCCATGACTTTTCAGGATATTTTTAAATCCAGCTTTTTAGAGAACATCACCGGAATCTCCATGTTGGATATGATAATTGCATTGACCCTGGCTTTCCTGCTGGGATTGTTCATCTTTTTCATCTATAAGAAAAGTTACAGCGGGGTAATGTACTCGGCGAGTTTCGGCGTGACGCTCATTGCCTTATCCCTTATCACCACGTTACTGATTCTGGCGGTAGTGAGCAATGTTGTGCTGTCCCTGGGCATGGTGGGCGCATTGTCCATTGTCCGTTTCCGCACGGCTATTAAGGAACCCATGGATATTGCTTTCCTATTCTGGGCCATCGCCGTAGGGATTGTGCTGGCGGCGGGCCTGATTCCGCTGGCGGTGTTTGGAAGCATTTTTATCGGAGTGGTGCTGTTTGTTTTCTCCAAAAAGAAAACCGTAGATTCCCCATACATTTTGGTGGTACACTGCGAAAACAGGGAGATGGAAGAACAGACACGCATTTTCGTGAAATCTCAGGTCAGACGGCTGAACCTAAAGAGCAAAAGCGTGGATCATGGTTGTGTGGAACTCAATTACGAAGTCCGGCTAAGAGACGACAACAGCGCCTTTGTGAATGAGCTGGAAGCGATGTCCGGCGTTTCCCGGGTCGTACTTGTTTCCTACAATGGTGATTACATGGGATAAGATTATGGTAAAGCATAAATACATCGACTGGATTTGCATTGGCGCTGCAGTTTTGGCGGCCCTGATCGCAATATTGATGATGTTCGGGGAACAGCTGGGAATTCCTAAAGCCAGCGCTAATCCGGGATATACGAACCGGCTGTTTGATGACAGCCGCGTTCATACGGTTGATATTCAAATTGCGGACTGGGCTGCATTTGTCGAGAACGCGGAAAAGGAAGAATACGTTTCCTGCACTGTTGAAATCGACGGAGAGAAATTTCACAATGTTGGACTGCGGGCAAAGGGCAACAATTCTCTGCGTCTTACAGAGGAATACGGCCTCTCCCGCTACAGTCTTAAACTGGAATTTGACCAGTTTCTCGACGGCGGAAATTACTATGGACTGGACAAATTCTCATTAGACGCGTCCTTTCAGGACAACAGCTATCTGAAAACGTATATCGCTTATGATATGATGGCGTTTATGGAGGTGTTTACGCCGCTTTGCAGCTATACCTGGGTGACGGTCAACGGAGAGGACTGGGGCCTGTTCCTGGCCATTGAGGAGCCGGAAGAAGCCTTTGCCCACCGGAATTTCGGGAGAGATTACGGAAAACTGTATAAGCCGGACTACCGTTCCCTGAATGCGGAAAACGCCGATGTGGCGCTGAAATACATTGATGATAATCCGGAAAGTTATCCCGGCATCTTTGAAAATGCTAAATTTAAGGTTTCGGAGGCTGATCAGAAACGGGTGATTGAAGCCCTGGAGATTCTTTCGTCAGGAGAAAACCTGGAGGCCGCGATCAATGTGGACGAGGTGCTGCGCTATTTCACCGTGCAGGTTTTCGTGATGAATTGGGACAGTTATCTGGGGCATACCGGTCACAATTACTTTTTGTATGAGGAAAACGGAGTCCTCAGTATTCTGCCCTGGGATTACAATCTGGCCTTCGGCACCTATGCTCTGGGCATGACTGATCCTATAAAAGATCCCAATATCCTCATCAACTACCCCATTAACACCCCAGCAGAAGGTGAGGTCATGCTGAATCGCCCGCTTTACCACAACATAATGAAACACCCTGAATATTTTGCCCAATATCATACGTATTTCCATAAGCTGCTTTCGGAATATTTTGAAAACGGACAATTTGAAGTCACCCTGCGGCAAGCGGAAAAATTGATCGCGCCCTATGTCCAAAAAGATCCGACTGCGTTTTGCTCCTTTGAAGATCATCAGCTGGCAGTGAACACGCTGGAACAGGTTTGCCTGCTCCGGGCACGGAGTATCCGCGGACAGCTGGATGGGGAAATTCCCGCCACCATCCGGGGCCAGCAGGAAAACCAGGGCGCCAGGGTGGACGTTTCAAATGTTTTTCTGACGGATTTGGGAGATTTTAAGGACTTGGAGTCGGCAAAGGAGAGGCAAAATGCCGCTATGGACAGCATACGGAATGGAAATACCATGTTCCGCAAAGATTGACGATCCCAAATAAATTCGCCTTCCGGGAATGGGAAGGGGAGACTTTAACCTCCCGTTCCACACCAATCAGCGTACCTTTCGGTACTACCCTGGCTGGAAAATTCCGGATAACCTGACAGAATTCTCCTATATACAAAAGCCCCTGTTTCCGGTTCTGTTTTCCGGCAGCAGGGGCTTTTTTCGGCCCTGCTGCGGATAGAGTTCATGAAACGCATCTTATGCCATCTGGACGGCAACCTTCCGGGTTTCTGTGACACCCGTTTGCTGCATCATGGCTTTTTCAACGATTTTCAGCCGTTCCTGGCAGGAAGTGTCCATTTCCTCCAGATGGGGGAAACACCTTTCCGGCGGCAATGAGACCGTTATATAAAATGAGCCTTCGGTCATGATGTAACATTTTTATTTCATGTTCCCTCTTGCCATTTCCCATCCCCCGCGCTATAATTGTTTCTTGTCAGAACAGTTTTAAAAAGAACTTTTTGTGAATCAAACTCAGAGGAGGAACCTGTCTATGCCCCAAAATACCGAGCTGCTCTTAGGCATCCGCCGGATGATCCGGCTTTATGAAACCATGATCCGCCAGGTCTGCGCCCAGTACGGCCTGACCCAGATCGAAACGGACATCATCGCCTTTCTTCACAACAATCCCGGCAAGGACACCGCCAGGGACATTGTGGAGCTGCGGATGCTGCAGAAGGGAAACGTCTCCCAGGCGGTGGAAACCCTGATTCAAAAGGGATTTTTAACCAGAACCCCGGATACAAGGGACCGCAGGCTGATCCACCTCTCCCTGACGCCGGAGGCGGAACCGGTCATGGAGGCCATCTCCGGCGCCAGAGGGCAGTTTCAGGAGCGCCTCTTTGAGGGCTTTTCCAGAGAGGAGCGCCTCCTCTACGCCAGCCTAAACCACCGGCTGTTTGAAAACGCGGAAAAATATACTTCGGCAGAAAGGAAATGATATTATGGCAGACAGCAAAACATTTCTCGGCACAGAGCCCATCGGCGGCCTTTTAGCCAAACTGGCCCTTCCCACCGTAGCCGCCCAGCTCATCAATATGCTCTACAACATCGTGGACCGGATCTACATCGGCCACATCCCCGGGGAGGGAGCCATGGCCCTGACGGGAGTGGGGGTCTGTATGCCCATCATTATGGTGGTATCCGCCTTCGCCTCCCTGGTGGGCTACGGCGGTTCCCCCAGAGCCTCCATCTACATGGGGAAAAATGATCAGAAGACAGCGGAAAGCATCCTTGGAAACTGTTTCGCCCTGCTGGTTCTTATCTCCCTGGGACTTACGGCCGTCCTCCTTGTCTGGAGCCGCCCGCTGCTCCTGACCTTCGGAGCCAGCGAAAACACCATCGGCTACGCCGTGAGCTACATGAATATCTACGCCTGCGGCACCCTTTTCGTCCAGCTCACCCTGGGCATGAATGCCTTTATCACCGCCCAGGGATTCGCGAAAACGGGAATGCTCTCCGTCCTCATCGGAGCCGTCTGCAACATCGTGCTGGACCCGGTATTTATCTTCGTGTTTGACATGGGCGTACCCGGCGCGGCCCTGGCCACCATTCTCTCCCAGGCGGTGTCCTGTATCTGGGTGCTGGCCTTCCTCTTTGGGAAGAAGACGGTGCTGCGGATTCGCAGGGAAAATCTGAGGTTAAGCGCCCCCGTCATTCTCCCCTGCGTGGCCCTGGGGCTGGCCACCTTTATTATGCAGACCAGCGAGAGCATCCTCTCCGTCTGCTTTAACTCCTCCCTGTTAAAGTACGGCGGCGACATCGCCGTGGGGGCCATGACCATCCTAAGCAGTGTGATGCAGTTTGCCATGCTGCCCCTCCAGGGCCTGGGCCAGGGCGCCCAGCCCATCATCAGCTACAACTACGGGGCGGGAAACGGCAAGCGGGTGAAGGACGCATTCTTCCTGCTCCTGAAATGCAGCGTGATCTACAGCCTTCTGCTGTGGCTCTCCGTGGAGCTGGCGCCCCATCTTTTTGCCGGCATTTTCACCTCCAACCCGGAGCTGGTGGAGTTTTCCAGCGGGGCCCTGCGGATCTATATGGCGGGGATGTTCCTGTTCGGCGTACAGATGGCCTGCCAGATGACCTTCAACTCCCTGGGAAACGCCAAGGCTTCCATCGCCGTGGCGGTGGTGCGGAAATTTGTGCTGCTGATCCCCCTGATTTACGCCATGCCCCTGCTGTTTTCCTCCAGCCCGGAGGCCCAGACCCGCGCCATTTATATGGCGGAGCCCATCGCTGACATCCTCGCGGTGACCTTCACCGCCACCCTGTTTTATTTCCAGTTCCGGAAAGCCTTAAGGCCTTTCGCGCAGAAAAAAAACGTGGTATAATGTGAACACTTGGCGAGGTCTTTCACGAGCCTAGTGAGAACATATACCCGGGCACTTAATGAGGTCTTTCACGAATTTAGTGCACGTGGTATAATGGGAATACTGTAACCGCCCGGCCGCGGCCTCCGCACCGGGCTTTTTTTCATATGGCGGGAACCGTTTATTTTCCCAAAATGATCATGAGAGGAGCAATACTATGGGACATATCACCTCGAAAAATGCCTACAAGAGCCTGGAGGAGCGGATCAACTGGTTTACCCAGGGCGCTCCCGCCTCGGAGACCTTCTATAAGATCCTCCAGGTGCTGTTTACAGAAAAAGAAGCGAAAGTCATGGCCATGCTGCCCGTCCGCCCCTTTACCATCAAGCGGGCCGCCCGCATCTGGAATACTTCCGAGGCGAAGGCGGAAAGAGTGCTGGATCACCTGTGCGAAAAAGCCCTGTTAGTGGACTCAGAGCACAACGGCGTGCGCAAATTTGTGATGCCGCCGCCTATGGCCGGGTTCATCGAGTTCGCCCTCATGCGGACCCGGGGAGACATTGACCAGAAATATTTAAGTGAGCTCTACTACCAGTACATGAACGTGGAGGAGGACTTCGTAAAGGACTTATTCTACGCCACGGAGACAAAGCTGGGCCGTGTCTACGTCCAGGAGCCGGTGCTCACCAACGACCAGATGAACCACATCCTAGACTACGAGCGGGCCACCCACATCGTGGAGGAGGCGGAGTACATCGGCCTGGGCTTATGCTACTGCCGCCACAAGGCGTTCCACGCGGGACACCCCTGCGAGATCGACGCCCCCTGGGACGTGTGCCTCACCTTCGGAAACGTGGCCCGTTCCCTGGCGGAACACGGCGGCCACGCCAAGCTGATTTCCAAGGAGGAGGCCCTGGACGCCCTGGAGCGCTCCTACGCCGCCAATCTGGTGCAGATCGGGGAAAATGTCCGGGAAAATCCCGCCTTCATCTGCAACTGCTGCGGCTGCTGCTGTGAGGCCCTCCAGGCCGCCCGCCGGTTCGCCCCCGCCCAGCCGGTGGCCACCACAAACTACATTCCCAAGGTCACGGAAGACACCTGCGTGGGCTGCGGAAAATGCGCCAAGGTCTGCCCCATCGGCGCCATCCGGATGGTGACGGAGGAAACCACCGGCAAAAAGCGGGCGGTAGTAAATGAAGAAATGTGTTTAGGCTGCGGCGTCTGCGCCAGAAACTGTCCCACCAAGGCCATCCATTTAGAGCGGCGCCCCATCCAGATCATCACCCCGGTCAACAGCACCCACCGGTTCGTCCTCCAGGCCATCGAAAAGGGCACCCTGCAAAACCTACTCTTTGACGACGAGTATTTTGCCAACCACCGGGCCATGGCCCAGATCTTCGGGGCGATCTTAAAAATGCCGCCTTTAAAGCAGGCCCTGGCCAGCAAGCAGTTTAAGTCCATCTACTTAGACAAGCTTTTAAGCAGTCAGCTGAATAAGGAACGGGCAAAGGCGGCCCAATCCGGCTCCGGGAAATGATCCCGGACCGGCGGCCGCCATCACACTCCGTATTTTTCGGAAATTCCGTATTTCTTCATCCTGCGCCACAGGGTGGTCACGCTGATCCCTAAGCTCTGGGCCGCCCTGGCCCGGTTGCCGGCGCATTCTTCCAGCGCTCTGGCGATGGTTTCCGCCTCCGGATCCCGCCAGAGGGCTGGTTTTCTTTCATTTTCCTCTGTCTCCGGCTCCGGATACAGCTCCTCCATCAGCGTTCTCATAAAGCTTTCGTCGATCCGCCTCCGCCTGGAGCCTAACACCAGGCGCTCGCAGAACCGGTCCAGCTGCAATAGGTTCCCCTCCCATGGAAATTGCTCCAGGGCCAGGTATGCCGCCTCGTCCACCTCCATATATTTGGAATACCGCTCCAGGTAGCCGCCCACATAGGCCCTGGCCAGGCGGGAGATCTCCTCCCGATCCTCCCGCAGCGGGGGGATGCGAAGCTCCATGGCCCTAAGCAGATGGTAGAGGTCCCGGCGGAACTGTCCGCGGCTCACCAACGGCTCCAGCTCCTCCTGGGAGGAGGCGATGACCCGCACCGAAAGGTTTCTCCGCACCATGGATTCCCGGTTCCAGTACATCTGCCTGGAAATGGCCGCGAGCAGGAGAAACTGGTTTCCCGGGGAGAGCCGCTCCACCTCCTGGAGAAATACCGTCCCGCAGGAGGCGGCTCCCATAGCCCCTTCCGTCTCCCACTCCTTGTGCCTTAAGTCATATTTTCCGAACAGGACGGCCGCCTGTTCCTCCTCCGGGACGGCGCCGCAGTTTACAGTCACGAAGGGACCGTTTTTCTGGACGCTGTTGTTGTGGATGGCCTCCGCGAACAGCTCCACCTCCGTGCCCGTTTCCCCCCGCAGGAGAATGGGGCTGCGGGAGCAGGCGTAGAGGCGGGCCGTCTGCATACAGCGCCTCATCGCCGGGCCGGTGCGGGCGATCTGGTCAAAATTTCCAACTGCCACGTAGCCGGAGCTCTCCCGGTCCTCCCGCCTCTTTTTCTCCGCCCCATCCTCTGCGCGGACCCGGCGGCAGATGAGCACGGCCCCGTTGATCTCATTTCCCAGCCACAGAGGGGCTCCGGCCACCAGAAGCACCGCCCCGTTTACGTTTACGGAGCCGGCAAAAAGCTCCTGTCCCCCGTTTAAAATCTCCTCAATGCTGTCCCTGTCGATCCCCTGCATTACCTTTTCCACCGGTGTCCCCACTACCTCCGCTGCCTTCTTTCCCAATACTGTCTCGATTACCCGGTTTACCGCCACGATCTCCCGGCGGTTGTTTAAACGGATCACGCCGTTAAAGGACAGATCCAGGATGGCCGTGAGCCGGGCGCTGTTGTTTCGCTCCCGCTCCAGGCTTTCTCCCAGGCGTTCCGCCCCGTCCAGGGCTGCCCGGATGGAATCCGTCCCCGTCTCTATTTGGACCCAGGCGCCGGGGAAACTCTCCTCTGCCGCCTGGATCCGAAATTCATCCTGCTCATCCCCCACATCTAAAGCCAGGCCGTCCGCCCCCTCAAAAGCCGCCTTCCGGATGAGCTTTGGCACTTCCTCCGGACCGCTCGCCCCGTAAAGGCGCAGCCGAAAGCCAAACAGCTCCTCCAGACCTTCCCGGTGGGGAAAGAGGGATTCTGCCCCCACGAAGGCGATCACCGGACGCTCGGTCCCCAGCCGTTCTCTGATCTTCCGCACGGCCAGGCCCAGATCCGCCGTGGAGAAGGGCAGCTCCACCACCGGGAGGATCTCCCGCTCCTTCACGGCCCTCGCCTGAAAGCCCTGGGCCACCAGGACCTGGACGCCATCCGCGGCCACTTCTGCCGCCGCCTCCGCTGCCTCCTCGTCCCTCACGGCCCTCATTACCCGTATCCTCCGCTCCTCCTCCCGAACTACCCGCTCAGCACACTCCAACATATTCTGCCTAGGTAAAAAGATACCGATATTCGCCATGGTCACTTCCTCTATACTCCAAAACATCGCAGCCCTTGGCCGCCATGCTTATCATTTCCCTTTTCCACCCCCACGATTCCCTGCCGCCGGATGTTCGCCGTTCTTCTCTCCGGCTTTCCCGGCGGGGCGGAGATGTAAATTCATTATATAGTTATCTGAATCGTTCAGCCATTGGGCAAAATACAAGTTTTTGAGGGTATATTTTCAGCGAGTTGCCTGGTTTTTCAGGATTAGAATGGTTATTTTCATATTTGTTTCAAAAGTGGGAGTTATTTGAAATGTTTGTTTCGGTAAATGGGAGGATGGGGCGGCGGGGAGGGCAGCCGGTTGTGGGTACGCCGAAAAATCCTGAAATGGCTGTGAAAAGAGTTTGCGCCGCGAACCGCCTTTTCCTATCCCCAGCAGGAATATAAAAAGTGTGCGCTCCCGCCGGAGACGTTTGTGTCACAGGGGACGCCGTTTCATGCTGACACAAAAACGGGGCCAGCCCCTCGCACTCCAGCGGCCGCCCCGTCTCATTTCACAATTTTTTACAAATTTTAAAGATCTTCCCATTACTCCTCAGAGAACTGATCCTTGCCAACGCCGCACAGCGGGCATACCCAATCCTCCGGTACATCCTCCCAGGCCGTTCCTGCTGCTACGCCGTTATCGGGATCGCCGGCCTCCGGATCGTAAATGTAACCGCAAACATCGCAAACATACTTTTTCATTGTATTGATCTCCTTTCCTATTCTTCTTTCTCTCATGAGTATCCGCAGGCATCCTGCGCTCATCGGCGAAACGGTGGTGTTTTTCCCTTTCGCTTATGGGTTCATTGTAGCACAGGAGGAAGGTTTTGTCTGTTGCATTTGCATCATTTTTGTGATAATCTTTTGGGCAATGGGAGGTGAATTTTTATGCGACTTGAGGAAAACCGGCTCTTTGCCGGCATCGCCCCGGAACAGGCGGAGCAGATGCTGCCCTGCCTGGAAGCCAGGCGCCGGGAATATCCGGCGGGACGGACCATGTACTCCTACTCCGACGGCCAGGCGTCCGCCGCCATCCTGCTCTCCGGAAACGCCTCCGTGGTCCGCTACGAGGCGAGCGGCAGCCGCACCATCCTGGAATCCCTGGGAGAAGGGGGGATCTTTGGGGCCGGCCTGGATTTTCACACGGAAAGCCTGGGGGCCGTCCACGTGGTCTGCGACGGCCCCTGCCAGGTGCTGTTTTTAAATTATGAAAAAATGATCCGGCCCTGCCGCTGCGCCTGTCCCCGCCACCTGGACCTGGTGCAGAACATCCTCTCCATCCTTTCCCGGAAATCCAGGCTCTTAAGCGAACGGGTGGAGGTTTTAAGCCAGCGCTCCATCCGGGACAAGCTGATGTGCTACTTCGCCCAGCTCTCCGCCAGGGCCGGTTCCCCTGCCTTCACCCTGCCATTTTCCATGATGGATCTGGCGGACTTCCTCTCCGTCAACCGCAGCGCCATGGTGCGGGAGTTAAAATCCATGCGGGAGGACGGCCTGATCGCCATGACAAAACGGGAGGTCACCCTGCTGTGACCTCCCGCCTTCTGGCGATTGCTGTTTCAAAGACATTCCCTATTCCAAAATCCGTTCTCTCAGCACAGATCGCTGACACAGATGGAGCCGTAGGGCCGGATGCTCATGCGGTACGCCGTCCCCTCTCCCAGGGCCTTTTCTATATAGGCCACGTACTCGTCCACCAGATCGTTTGGCAGCATGGCCATGATTACCCCGGCAAATCCGCCGCCGTGAACGCGGCAGGCCCCTTTTCCCTTCTCCGCGATGAAAAGCTCCGTCAGAGCCAGCGCCACCGAAATTCCCTGCTCCTGATAGCTGGAATTGGTATAGCAGTTCTGAAGCCATTTCCAGGAAGAATTTCCGGAAGCTGTGATATTTTCCAAGAACAGGGCGAAATCCCCCTGCTTTAACGCCGCCACCATGGTCTCCACCCGCTTGTTCTCCTCAAAGAAGTGAAGGGCGCGCATCACGGAGCGGTCTCCGGCGTAGGCTCTCACCTTCGGAAGGTTGTCGATCACTTCCTGTTCGCTGATCTCCGAGCAGGTCTCCTTGCCAAAATACTCCGCCACCTTCTTCATCTCGTTGGGGATGGAGGAATAGTCCGCGCTCAGATCCGCGTGTCCCCGTCCCGTCTGCACGATGATCAGGCTGTGGTTCTGGGAGCTGAAATCAAATTCGATCTTCTCCACCCTGGGATCCGCCGGCTCCATAAAGTCAATGGTGATCAGGCCGCCCACGGCGCAGGCCATCTGATCCAACAGGCCGGACGCCTTGTCCCAGTAGTGGTTTTCCGCGTATTTTCCAATGTGGGCGTAGGCTACCGTGTTCATTCTGCCCTCGTTGAAGAAGGTGTTTAACATGGAACAGAGCAGCATCTCAAACGCTGCGGAGGAGCTGACGCCGGCGGAGCTGATCACGTTGCTGGTGATGTAGGCGTTAAAGCCGCCCACGGCGTAGCCGGACTCCTGGAATCCCTTTAAAAGTCCCTTCACCAGGTCCTCCGTGCCCGCCTTCCTGGGGCTGGGAGCCAGATGATTTAAGTCAATGGTAAATTCCTGGCCGAAGGTGACGCTCACGATGTGCACCTTGTTGGAATGGTTCACCGCCGCCACGCCTACACAGTCTAAGTTGATGCTGCCGGCCAACACTTTGCCGTGGTTGTGATCCGTGTGGTTGCCGCTGATCTCTGTGCGGCCGGGAGAAGAAAAGAGTTTCACGTCCCCGTCGCCAAATTTTTTCCGATAGCCCTCCAGCAGCGTCCCGTAGCGCTCCCGCTGCGCCTCCACCTGTCCGGCCCCATAAAGGGCACAAAACAGCTCCTCTGCCTTCGCTCCGTTCAATAATTCCATCGTCTGATCTACATTCATGGCCTCTCTCTCCTTTTTCTCCGCACTCGGTTTCCCTCTGCCAGGATTCCGGTTATTTAAACTATATCACAGGGCCTATGGAGGAACAATAGAATTTTTTATGAAAGACGCTCAAAAATATTCGCAAAAAATATTCCCTCCCCCTTTAACCCCCAGTCTCTCCCGCCTCTGACAAACCGGAATGTCTTCCAGCGCCCCCTTTCTTCTGAAAAATCCCGCCTTCCGCTTGCGCCCGCCCCCCATTTCCGCTATGCTAAAAGGCAGAACCGGCGGACCATCGCTTTAACGGGCCGCGGCGGAAAGGAGACGACTATGACAGACTGGAACGGAAAGCCCTACCACTCCCTGGACTTTCATTTAAAAGAAACCTTCGGAAAGAAGGTGTACAAGCTGGCCCTAGACGGGGGCATGACCTGTCCCAACCGGGACGGGACCCTGGGTACGGGGGGCTGCATTTTCTGCAGCGAGGGCGGCTCCGGGGACTTTGCCGCCTCCCGCCGCCCCTCCGTCCGGGAGCAGATCGAGGACGCAAAAGAAAAACTGGCAAAAAAATTAGGAGACCGGGACGTCTCCTACATCGCCTATTTTCAGTCCTACACCAACACCTACGCCCCTCTTTTCTACCTGGAGGAGCTGTTTTCCTCCGCCCTGGACTGCCCGGAGGTGGCGGCCCTGTCCATTGCCACCAGGCCGGACTGCCTGCCGGAAGATGTCCTGGGGCTTTTAACCCGGTTAAACCGCCGCAAGCCGGTGTGGGTGGAGCTGGGACTGCAGACCATCCATCCGGAGACGGCCCGTTTCATCCGCCGCGGATACCCACTGGAAACCTTCTCAGACGCCTTCCGGCGCCTGAAAGCCGCCGGGATCCCGGTCATCGTCCATGTGATCCTGGGCCTGCCGGGAGAGACCAGGGAAATGATGCTGGAGACCGTGAAATTCCTGGGAGACCTGGGGATAGACGGCATCAAGCTCCAGCTGCTCCATGTCCTCTCCGGCACCGATCTGGGGGAGCTCTACCTGCGGGAGCCCTTTCCGGTGATGGCACTGGAGGAGTACCTGGATCTGGTCATCGACTGCATTGCCCTTCTGCCGCCGGAGGTGGTGATCCACCGCATCACCGGAGACGGGCCGAAACGCCTTCTCATCGCCCCTCTCTGGAGCGCAAACAAGCGCCTGGTCCTCAATTCACTGACCAGGCGCCTGAAGGAACGGGGCGTATACCAGGGCTGCGCCCGCGTCAAAGAGCGATGATAATCCCGCCGTCGTTGGCGTAAACGGTGGCTACCCCGGCGGTCTCCGTGATCACCACGTCCCGGAACTGGGCCCGCTCGCACATGGTACGGCGCACCAGCTCCGCCCGCTGCGGATTGTTGCAGTGAGCGATGACGAGACGTTTTCCGGAGGTATCTCCCGCCTCCTTGAGAGCGATGTCACACATCCGGCTTAACGCCTTGTTGACGCCTCTGGCCTGATCCAGCTTGATGATCACGCCCTCGTCCGCCCCCATCACCGGCTTGATATTGAGAGCGGTGGCAAAAAAGGCCTGCAGGCCTGTGAGCCTTCCGTTTTTCCTCAGGGTGTCCAGGGACTCCAGCACAAAGTACGTCTTCATCTTCAGGCGGTAGTCCATCACCCGCTCTACGATCTCGTCAAAGGGAACCCCCGCCTCGCACAGCTCCTGGAGAAAGAGGGCAATGTTTAACTGGCCCGGCGACGCGGAATGGGAGCCCACCACAAAGATATTTTTGTCTGTTCCGTGCTCCTCCTCATAGAGCTGCTTTCCCAGCACCGCGCTGCCGTAGGTCCCGCTCAAATGCTCCGAGAGGGTCACCACAAAAATATTTTCGGCGCTGCACTCATACGCCTTTTTAAAGGCCTCCGGGGACGGGCAGGCCGTCTTGGGACACTCGGGACAGGCCTTTACCAGCTCCAGGAAGGATTTCTGGTCAAAGGTCTCGTCGTCCACCACCTGGGTGTCTCCCACCTGCAGGGTCAGCGGGATGATCTGAAAATGGGGATCCTGTTTCTGTTTTTCTGTCAGATCCGTACAGCTGTCGCCAATAATCTTGTAGCTCATCATATGCCTCCACGCTTTCATTATAAGATGTAGTATTGATTACTACTTATTATAGCATCCCCTCTGCACTTTTTCAACTTATCCGGCGTTTTTTCTAAAATTCCCCTGTACTCTCAACTCCTTTTGTGCTATAAATAAGAATAGAGGCGTCCGGCGGCGCGGAAAGGTTCGGTGGCAATATGGATTTGAGCTTTATTATGGTGTTTTTCGCCCTGATCATCCTGCTGGTGCTCATTGTGGCCGTAGTGACGGTGAGCACGGTGACGGGAAATATGGGAGCGATCATGGACGACGAGGACGGGGAAGACTGATTTCCCCCGGCCCGGCGGCGGAACAAGAAAAAAGGAACATCCAGCGTATCATCACGGCTGGATGCTCCTTTTTTGTTTATGTTCCCTTTTTATTTTCCTTTTTTATCCCGATGCCAGCCGGCTTTGTCCCGATTCCGGCAGGCTTTTCCCGTTTACTCGCTGCGCAGGGCGTCGATGGGATTCAGTTTCGCTGCCCGGCTGGCCGGCATATAGCCAAAGAGCAGCCCGATCCCCACGGAAACGCTGAAGGAGATGAGGATGGCCCCAAAGGTGGGCGGCGAGTCGATGCCCATGGCGTTTCCGATGACCACCGTGGCCACCGAGCCTAAGAGAATCCCGATCACTCCGCCGATGGAGCTGGTCATGGCCGCCTCGATCACAAACTGCTGCATGATGACGCCCCGTTTCGCCCCCAGGGCCTTGCGGATGCCGATTTCCCTGGTGCGCTCCGTCACCGACACCAGCATGATGTTCATAACGCCCACTCCGGCCACTAACAGGGAGATCCCGGCAATACCGCCTAACATTCCCGACATCATGGCGATCTGCTCATTTAAGGAGTCCAACATCTCGCTGTTGGCGTTTACATTGTACAGGTCGTCGTTTTGGAAGGTCTCGTAGAGGAAACTTTCCAGGGCGGATTTGCAGGCGTCTGTGTCGTCCACGGACTTGGAGGTGAAAATATAGCTGCCGATGGAGCCGTTTCTGGAAAGCTTGGTGGCGGTGGAATAGGGGATCCAGACGAAGTCGTCGCTGCCGCCCTCGTCTAAGTCCTCGTCGTCCTGCCGCTCCACCACTCCCACGATCTTGTAGGCCTCCCCGCTGATCTTCAGCGTCTGATCCAGGGCGTTCTCCGCACTGCCAAACAGCTCGTGGGCCACATAGTAGCCCACCACGCACACCTTCTGCCGGGAGACGATGTCGGAATACTGGATGTTTCGCCCCGTTTCCAGCTCATAGTCCTTGATGGCCAGGTAATCCTCGCTGTAGCCGCCCACGTTGGTGGCGTCTAAGGAGTCATTTCCGTGTTTTACCACCGTGGAAATGGTCACCACCGGCGTCATCTGGGCGAACAGATCCCCATTTTCCTCATAAAACTCATAAGTGTCGTTTACGTCCAGAGAACGGGATGGCAGGTTGATCACATTCACCGAGATCTGGTTCACGCCCATGCTGGCGAAACTGTCCACCACGGAAGACATATAGCCGTTTACAATGCTCACCAGGATGATCACCGACGCCACGCCGATGATAATGCCAAGCATGGTGAGAAAGGATCGCATCTTGTTTCCCAGGATGCTCTTGATTGCCATTTTAAATGATTGCAGCATAGTCCTCCACTTCCCCGTCAAAATTGATCTTTCCGTCGTAGATGCGCACCACCCGTTTCGCCTCCACGGCGATGGAATTGTCGTGGGTGATCATCACGATGGTGTTGCCCTCCTGGTTGAGCTGTTTTAAGAAATCCAGCACCTCCCTGCTGGTCCTGGAATCCAGGGCGCCGGTGGGCTCGTCGGCTAAAATCAGAGAGGGGTCCCCCGCCAGGGCGCGGGCGATGGACACCCGCTGCTGCTGGCCGCCGGAGAGCTGGTTCGGCATATTCCTCCACTTTTCCTTAAGGCCCACCCTCTCCAGGGATTTCATGGCCCGCTCCTGCCGCTCCTCCCGGCCCACACCGGCGTAGAGGAGGGGCAGCTCCACGTTTTCCAGAAGGTTCAGCTTCGGCAGCAGGTTGTACTGCTGGAAAATGAACCCGATCATCCGGTTGCGGATGGCGGCCAGCTGGTCGTCAGACATATCGCTTACGTCCTCCCCGCCCAGGTAGTAGGAGCCGTCCGTGGGGACGTCCAGGGCCCCGATGATATTCATCAGGGTGGACTTCCCGCTGCCGGACTTTCCCACAATGGCCACGAATTCTCCCTTGTAGATGGTGAGGGTGATGCCGTCGTTGGCCCGCACCTCCTCGTCTCCCATCTGATAAATCTTATAAATGTCTTTTAATTCAATGAGTGCTTCTCCCATGACGGCACCTCCTATCTTCTGGGGCCGCCGCCACCGCCGGGAGCGCCGCCCATACCGCCGCCGGGGGCACCTCCCATACCGCCCATGCCGCCCATGGGCATCATGGTATTGCCTTCGCTGACGGTGGATTCATCCACGTAGACCTCGTCGCCCTCGGAGAGGCCGCTCACGATCTCCACATACTGGTCGCTGATGAGGCCCGTTTCCACCTCCACGCTCTTAAATCCGGCGGGAACTCCCGGCTCCTCCGCCGCGGAGGCGTCCTTTACGTACACCCGGTTGCCCCGCATCAGGGAGTCTGCCGGGATGGCCAGTACGTCCTCCGCCTCGTCTAAGAGGATGGTGCCGGTGACGTTCATACCGGGGATCAGCTCCCCCGCGTCGTCTAAGGTCACGGTTACGGGGTAGTTGGTGACGCCGTTGGAGTAGGAGCCGTTGATGCTTACATTGGTCACCGTGCCGGTGAAAGTCTCGTTTTCAAAGGCGTCCGCCACGATTTCCACCTTCTGTCCCACCTCCACGCTCTTAATATCCATCTCGTCGATGGACATCTCAAAGGTCAGGGCAGACAGGTCGTAGATCACCGCCAGGGTGGCCTCTGAGTTGGAATCCCGGCTGATGGTCTCTCCCGCGTTCACATTCTTCGTGATCACCTGGCCGGAAATGGGGGCGGTGATGGTGTAGTTGTCGTAGTTGTCCTGGGTGGTCTCAATGCTGTTTTCCGCGTTCTCCACCTGCTGCTGGGCAGAATCCAGGCTGCTCTCGTAGTTTCTCATCAGCTTATCCGCAGAGCTGGCGGTCATGCGAAACAGGGGCGTTCCCACGGTCACGTAATCCCCCTCCGCCACCAGAAGGGCCTCGATCTCCACGGAGGAATTTAAATCCTCCGCCGACATGGTGGTCTCCACCGACGGCTCAAAGGTGCCCTCCTCGCTGCAGGTGAGATCTCCCACGGTCACCACGGCGGTGTGGGCGGTGGTGAGTCCTCCTGGATTGACCGCCTCCACGTGGACGTAGCGCACAATGCGGCCGCCGGTGATGGTCTCATCCATGTTGGAGACGGAGGTGACGGTGCCGGTGAGCATTTCCCCGGTGTCTGTCAGGGTGATGGCACACTCCGAGCCGGGGGCGATGGCCTGGGCGTCTCCGGCTAAAAACGGCACCTTCAGTTTCATCACCTTGTCGTCGTAGACATCCGCCACCGTGGTCTGGCCGCTCACCCGGTCTCCCGCCTGGATGTAGAGGTTTTTGATGTAGCCCGTTCTGGTGGACTTGTAGGTGTTCCCAGAAAAGAGGGACTGGGCCTCATTGTAGTCCGCCAGGGCGTCCTGGTAGTCCTCTCTGGCCCGTTCCAGGCTGTTGCTTGCGGAATTTAACTGGGATTCCATGGAGGAGCTGTCGATCTGGTAGAGCACCTGGCCCTCCGTCACCTGATCCCCCTCCTCAAAATCCGCCGTCAGCACCTCGCCCTCCACCAGGGAAGTGATGCTGTAGGAATCCTTGGCCTCCAGGCTGCCGGAGGCGGATAAGGTGGAGGTAATGGTCTGGCGTTGCACCATGGCCGTCTTCTGCTCCGCGGCCGCGCCGCTGCCTGCCGTCTGCTTTCTCTGCAGCAGAAACGCCAGCGCCACAATTCCCGCCGCCACCGCCACTCCGGCAACGATGAGCACCTTTTTTCTCCCCTTCTTCTTTCCTTTTTTCTTTTCCGGATTCTGATGTTCCGTCTGTTCCCCACGCGGTTCCGGGGTTTTCTTAAAAAACATGATTTTTTTCATATCCATAATCTATGCGCTCCCTGTTTCGATTTCCATCAGTCCACATCGCCGTCCACGTAATCCACCACCGTGTAGGTCTCCTCGTCATTTCCGCTGGTGGAAATGGTGTAGATGAGGGTGATCCGGTCTCCCACCTCGATGGAGCCGTACATGGAGAAGGCGAACTGCATTTCCGAGGTGGAAAGCAGGAACCGGTCCCCGTTGTCTAACTCCACCTCCGTGGGGGTCATCACGTCGGAGGAATTGTAGTAAATGTGGGTGATATAGCCGTTTGCCACGTTCCGGTCGGACTCCCCGTCCGCCATCTCGCTGTAGGCCCAGACCGTCTTGGAGCTGGGATTATAATAGATCACCAGGTATCCGGTGTTTAAATAGGATTTAAAGGTCTCCATCTCCACCCCGTAGCCGTTTACGAAGAAGTTGGCGTCGCTCATGCCGAAGGGCATATCCTCCACGAAACGGCTCCAGTCGGTGACCACCTTCGGCCCCTTTAAGCTGTAGTCCGCCATGGCCAGAGGGTTAATCTCCCCGTCGGAGGTGAGCTCGCAGCCCAGCACCTGGCCATAGATGCCGTTTCCGTTTTTCGGCTGGGTCTTTAAGAGGTTGTAAAAGAGGTTGATGCAGTCCTCCTTTGTCAGGGTGTCCGCGGCGCTTTTCCCGATGTCGTCGTTTAAATCCAGGTATTCAAACATACTCATGCGGCCGCCGATCTGATCGCCGGTGAAGTCCTCGTTGGTGTAGCCTAAGAGGGCCAGTACCCCTCTGGCCGCCTCCTGCAGGGTGATGTACTGGTCTGGGCGGAACACGCCCCCCAGATAGCCTGTCATCCACTCATTGTTAGCGGCAATGCGCACGTAGGAGGCGTACTGGTTCTCCTTGGGCACGTCTGAAAATACTGACACCGTGCTGTGGTTAGAGGTGGTGTTGCGGTACTCCGAGGCGTTCACCAGCATTTCCGCAAACTGTGCCCTGGTCACATTGCTGTATACGTCGGTGATCCCCATGATGCCGGAGATTCCGATCACTTTCTTCCTCAACTCAAAATTAGTGGACGCCTCCGCCTCCATAGGCATCGCCACCGCCGTTACCGCTGAAACGGCTGCCAGGGAAAGCGCCGCGATCTGTCTTTTCATATGATTACTGCTCCTCTCGTTCACAGATTTCCTTGATACCGGGGTCAAAAGGTTGGAAATCCGATGCAAGCTTACTTGCAAGAGGATTTTTGACCTTGGAACCCGCCAAAAACATGAATAAGCAACCATTTTTCGTAGAAAAATGAGCGGATTATGAATGTTTCCTAGGATTGCGGGAGCACGTAGTGCGAAACAATCCGGTATCAAAGGGGGCAGAATCCCTTTTGACCCCAACATCATTTCCGTTCATAACTCCTGTTCTCGGAACCAATATAGTTTTCCAAGCTGAAAGGAACCTGAAATTCACAAAAAGTTCAGATTTCAGGTTCCTTTCAGCGTGTTATATTATAGTAAGGACAACTATGAAACAAGAGGCCTCTGTGCATACAGGCCTTACACATACGATCCGCCGTCCGCGGCGGGGAAACGGAGAATGCGATGAGAATTTTGATTGTGGAGGATGAAAAACGGCTGGCCCTCACCCTGAAGGATCTCTTGGGCCAGTCCGGCTACCAGGCGGATCTGGCGTTTAATGGAAACGACGGCCTGGAGCTGGCAAAAAGCGGCATCTATGACGGGGTGATCCTGGACGTGATGCTGCCCCAGATGAACGGTTTTCAGGTGCTGCGGTCCCTGCGGGCCGGCGGAAGCATGGTGCCGGTGCTCATGCTCACCGCCCGGGGAGAGCTGGCCGACCGGGTCCAGGGGCTGGACTCCGGGGCGGACTACTACCTGACCAAACCCTTTGAAAACCAGGAGCTTTTGGCCTGCCTGCGCACCATTCTGCGCCGCCAGCCTGCCATCGTGCCGGAGCTTTTGACCTTCGGCGACCTGACCTTAAATCCCGCCTCCTCTCAGCTCTCCCGGGGCGAAAAAAACGTAACCTTAAGCTCCAAGGAGCTGGAAATGCTCACCATCCTGTTTAAAAACGCAGGCTGCTTTATCCCCAAGGAGACCCTGCTTTTAAAAATCTGGGGCTACGATTCCAGCGTAAACGCCAACAGCGTGGAGGCCTACGTCTCCTTTATCCGCAAAAAGCTGGCCCTGCTCCAGTCCTCCGTGACGGTTCGGGTGGCGCGCAACATTGGCTACACCCTGGAGGACGGCAGATGATCCGGCGGCTGCGGTGGAAGTTCGTGGCGATCCTCACCGCCACGGCTGCCGTATTCTTGGGGATTATCTTTACCACCCTGTATTTCTCCACCAAAGCGAACTTTGAGCACCAGAGCATGGGGATTTTGCAGATGGAGCTGAAGGACAGCTATACGCCCTTTGCCGGAGGCGGGCGTAGGACAGACAGGGAGCGGCCAGAAGAACGGGAGGCGGATTTCCCGGCGGAAAACGAAACAAACGAATTGGGCGAAGGAACCGGGGAAAATGGGGAAAACAGCCTGGAACCGGGGAATCTGGAAAACAAACCGGCCGCCGGTGCCGCGCCGGAAACCTCCAGGCGCCAGGAGACGGAAACCCAGTCCCCTCCCGACCGCCATTTCCCCATTCTCGTAGTGGAAAAGCGGTCCGACGGGACGGTTCAGACTGTGGAAAACCGCATTTTCCACCTGGAGGAGGCGGACATTTCCTCCCTCACCAGCCTGGCGGACGCCATGCCGGAAGATCTGGGAATCTTAAAGGAGTTAAACCTGCGCTGTCTCCGGGGGCCCACAGGGCCGGACGGGACGACGCGCTACGTGTTCGCCGACATTTACCAGGAGCAGTACGCCCTGCGGAGCCAGGTTTTCCACTCCGCCGTCATCGGCGTCCTCTCCCTGGCTGCCTTTTTCGCCTTCTCCATCCTCCTGTCCCGGTGGATCACCAGGCCCATCGACCAGGCCTGGAAAATGGAGCAGCAGTTTGTGTCTGACGCCTCCCATGAGCTGAAGACCCCCCTCACCGTGATCCTCTCCAACATCAGCCTCCTTAAGCAGTCCCCTCACATCCAGGACGGGAACGACCGGCGGCGGATTGACCACATCCACTCCGAGGCAGGGAGGATGAAACAGCTGACGGAAGGGCTTTTGCAGCTGGCCCGCAGCGACTACCAGGGACGGCCGGCGCCGTCCTCCCTCACTCCCGTGGATTTCAGCTACCTGGCGGAGAGCTGTATTTCCACCTTTGAGCCCCTGGCCTTCGAGATGGGGAAATCCATTTCCGGGGCCATTGAGCCGGACATCACCGTAAAGGGGGACGAGGGAAAGCTGCGGCAGCTCCTTTCCATCCTTCTGGACAACGGCTGCAAGTACAGCGCCGAAGGCACCTCCATTGAGGCCTGCCTGAAACGGGAGGGCTCCGAGGCGGTGCTCACGGTGGCCAACGAGGGAACGCCCCTGGCCCCGGAGGAGCTGGGCCAGCTATTCCACCGGTTCTACCGGGCGGACCCCTCCCGGGGCTCCGTGACCGGCTTTGGCCTGGGCCTCTCCATCGCCCAGTGCATCACCGCCGAACACGGCGGAAAAATAAGCGCCTCCACCGACGGCGTGAAACGGAACTTTTTTACGGTGCGGCTGCCCTTGAAGAAGGAAGGGTGACGGAGTGGGAGGAAAACGCCCTGGCGGAGATGGCGCCGGGGCGTTTCCCTCTTGACAACTGTTTCTTATTGTGCAACAATAGTTACATAACATTTGTAATATATCATCCCCTTTTATTTTCCACCATCCCCCCGGAAAGGAGCCCCACAATGCCGCCCACCCCAAAAATCACCAAAGACATGATCCTAAACGCCGTCCTGGACATCACCAGGGAAAGGGGCTTTGATGCCGTTAACGCCCGCAGCATCGCCAGCCGGCTTTCCTGCTCCACCCGCCCCATTTTTACCTGCTATGAGGGCATGAACGGGCTGAAACGGGAGTTTTTAGACTTTGCCTTCACCTTTTACAGCGCTTACGCGGAAAGGTATGGCCGCCGGGCCGCCGTTTCCCCCGCGCTGTACTTCCCTCTCTCCTACATTCAGTTTGCCAGAGAGGAAACCCATCTGTTCCGGCTGCTGTTTCTAAGTGACATGGATCTGGATATGAAGGCCCCCGGCGACTTTTACCGGGAGCCGGAAAATGAGAAAAAAGCGGTGGAATTTGCCAGGCAGACCGGCCTCGAACCGGAACAGGGAAAGGCCGTTTTTCTGGACCTGTTCCTCTACGCCCACGGTATGGCCGTCCTCGCATCCACGGGAAAGCTGTCCCTGGACGAGGCCTGCGCCAAAGCCATGATCGAACATCTCCTGTCCGCCCTGATCCGCCAGGCCAGACAGGAGGAACCAGGAGGTGCCCTATGAATCCCGATTCCTATCTCATCCACCACTACAGCCACTACGACGAAGACCAAAGACTGGCCTCCCGCCACGGCTCCGTGGAGTTTTTGACTACCATGCGCTATATTGAGAAATACTTAAAACCGGGAGACCGGATCCTGGAAATCGGCGCCGGCACCGGGCGCTACTCCCACGCCCTGGCTCGCCGCGGCTACGAGGTACAGGCGGTGGAGCTGGTGGAGCACAACATCGACATCTTCCGGAAACACACGCTGCCTGGGGAACCGGTGACCGTCACCCAGGGGAATGCCCTGGATCTCTCCGATTTTCCCGATGACGCCTACGACATCACCCTGCTTTTGGGGCCGCTGTACCATCTGTACGAACCGGCCCACAAGCGGCAGGCCATCCGGGAGGCCATCCGCGTCACCAGGCCTGGGGGCATCCTTTTTGCCGCCTACGTCATCTCCGATGGCTGCCTGTTAGACGAGGGATTCCACCGGGGCAACATCGACGTGGCCGAGTACGTGAAAACGGGGCTGCTGGACGGCCGCACCTTTGCCGCCTCCTCCCAGCCAAAGGATCTGTTTGAACTGGTGCGGAAAGAGGACATCGACCAGCTGATGGACGTTTTCCCGGTCACCCGCCTGCACTACGTGGCCTCCGACGGCTGCGCCCTCTTTATGCGGGAGGCGGTGGACCGGATGGACGGCGAAACCTTCCAGTTATATCTGGATTACCACTTCGCCACCTGCGAGCGGCCCGATCTGGCAGGCGTCACCAGCCATGCCCTGGACATTTTCCGGAAATGATGTTCCGGTTTCCTGCCGTGGTATCCACGACAAACGCACGAATGAACAAATTATGAACATCCGTCTTTTTTCTGGTATACTAAAAGAAAAAAGGATGGGATGTTATGAAAGAAGTGTTAGATTTTGTAAGTACGGTGACGGAT
>NZ_NFLE01000004.1 GCF_002160755.1 Lachnoclostridium sp. An14 | reverse complement strand
TTTCAGACTAAATGCAACAACGCCGTACAGTACCGCCAATATGCCAATGGCTCTTAACAAAACAGTTCGCAGACGTAAATCTTCGCTGAACCTTGCCATGCGCCGGAATTTTTACAGAATCGCTTTCCAGTGCAGTCCAAGATGGAAAGCCATCAGGATAAAATTCCAGTATGCCGCCGTATGGTGGACGCTCCGGGCAATCATTAAATTTCCCGGAACGTCCTAAGCCATTCGGCACATATCTGGACAAAATAAGCCCGCTGATGATCTGACACAGCATTCCCACCCAAAGCAGAAGATTGACCGCAAGGCCAAGAGTTCGCAAGGCATTGTATCATTTCAAATTAACGTTTTCCAGATGCACACTCTCCCATGTTAATATCCAACACCCCTCTAGGCGGCTGGATCAGAGCATCTTCATACTGACATTTCCACTGAATCTCCCGGCTCATCTGGCCATCCGCCACGCCGTCTATGGTTTCACCATCCTTAATGAGGTTGTCATGTTCCAGAATGTAGGACGCCACATTGTAGGCATGGTTTACCACCCAATTTGGGGCCATGTCGTGGAAGTGGTACTGGAGATCCGGCAAAAGCAGGGTGCTCATGCCCACCGTGTCAATGAGCATATTCTCCGTGCCCTCAATGTTGAAGAATCGGACATTGACACCAAAGCGGATGAACCGATCCGTGCCCTCAATCTGATGGGAGCACACATCCTCTGCCAGAAACAGCTTGCCGCAGTTCTGGAAATAGAATGTTTCGCATGAGGGGTACAGCTCCGCCAGAGTCTCCAAGAAGTCGGCGTCCAGGTTGGCCCGCTCCAGCGCCGGAAACGCCGCAGGATACCGGCACTCCCGGAAAATCCGCTCTCGGTCCTCCTGGCAGTCCCACATCTGGCTCATCAAAAAGGCATCAAAGCCTTTGCCCTTGAACTTGTCGCATTTCATCACCATCAGCTGTACCGGGCACTTGCTGTCCTGAAATTTCGCTATATGATCCAGGGCGGCAAAGCCAGCCATTTTCTTATCATAACCGAAACACTCTGCTGATCCGATGTGTTTCTCCATTACGGCAATCACTTTTTCTTTGTCCGGCATGGGCACCGGTTCTTTGAACAGTATCTAAATGAGATAGAGGCCTCCGGGCTGGGGGCCTTTTTTGTCATCCAGGTTTTGCTGGAACACTTTATTGCTCATTTGGGTTCCACCTCCTGACGAATCCTCTTTAATAATCCAGAAGGATGGGCACCTGCTGTTCCTCGGCAAACCGCATTGCCCGCCAGAACATGGAGAAGGCAAATTTGGCCAAGGACTGAGTGTCATACTGGGTGTGTTCCGGGATGTCCACCCTGCTGTACTGTCCATCTGCGTCTATGGTTCCGTCTACCGGGTATCCCTCGGTGTCGGCCCAGCCAAAGATGGTATCCTCATCGACCTGCCACGCCAGCTGGTTCAGTTTCTCCAGCTCCTTCCGCAGACCGCCCAGGGTGGCGATCACCGTCTGATCATCGGTGGGCAGAGGGCCTTGAAACAGAAAGCTGTCGGCGAGAGGAAGCCACCAGGTTGTACCCCGAAACAGGGACCACACCCGCTCCTCATCCGATGCAAGGCGGGCAACCAGAGGATGCTCCCCAAAGATCCAGTCCTTTTCCACGGTGGGAGGCACCGGCTCATCGTATGTATGGCAGGCGGCCACCAGCAGCATAGCGCCGAAGGCATCCCAATCCGGTTTATCGGTGTAATAAGGCTTCTCGTTGTCCTCCGGCCAGGGAGTGTAGGGGGGCTGGCCCGGCTGAGAAATGGCGCTCAAAATCTGATCCCGCCAGTTCTCCACCGCTGCCTGGACTTCAGCCGGGGACAGTTCCTCCTCGTTGTCAGCAGGTTCTCCATCCGGCGTGATCCGGCTAAAGGCATATCCGTTTTCCTCCGACCACTGCTGAACAACAGTTTTCCAGTTGTGAGAATAGTACCGGGTCAATGTTCCGGCGTAGATGTCAAGTCCCATAAGTTTTTCTCCTTTCTGTCTATATCATCTCATACAACAGGGCATCATCGCCCCGCACCAGCTCCAGATGGGAGCGTAGCGTTTCCAGTCCGCTTTGTACCGCCTCAGTGGGAAGATCCCAGTCCGAGGCAATTTCAGCGGCCAGCTCCGGGAGGTCCTGCTCCCGCAGGGCTGCCAGCACATTAGACGCCAGCTCTCCCTCCAGCAAAGCGCAGTCCAGAGTTTCTTCCGTCTGTGGAGCAGGAAAACGGACATCCAAATCCAGTTCACTCTCACACCAGTCCCAGATGGCCATATAGACCGCGCCGGAGCAGTCGCCGTTGGACAGTTCCTGCCGCTGGCCGTCTTTGAGAAGATAAAAGGATGCGATCTGTGACATAGTGATTCCTCCTGAATGTTATTCTTTTTCCATCAGCCCTTCTGCCTGCATCCGGATCACATAGAAGGCCCGTACCCAGTCCAGTTCCTGCTCCATGGATTCCTCCAAAGCCAGCAGGCGGCGCTTTCCCAGCCTGCGGTCCAGGAGGGCAAAGATGCGGACAAGAGGATTCTCGCTGACAAGGCTTTTCTCGATGCTCTGGTTGTCAAATTCATGAAATGCCTCATAGAAAAAACCGTTGTCAAAACAGCCGTCGTTCAGCGTCCCTTCATGGGCCAGCCGGAAGGGGGCCTTCGGATCGTCCTCTCCGACACCCTCCCGCCGCAGGTCCTGATATCTGTTCCAGTAGTTCTGTTCATAGGCATAGTAGTTGTTTCGCAGCACCTCCACGCCGTCCAGTCGAATGGCCGCCCGGCCTGTTTGGTCATGGCTTTCCCAGTAGCTGGTGGCAAAATACTGGATATGGCCCCGGAGCGCCGGACACAGGTAATCATTCTCCAGCTTGTTCCGGATTCCGCTCCAGGTTGACATAGGTACTTGTCTCCTTTCTGATGCCGCTGCGGGCGTTGCTCCTTCCGCAGAATTTGCCTTTTGTGTTTGAAGTGTTATCCGTTGAATCCGCCGACTTCAATTTTATATTTGCAGTCGACCTCGATACAAACTAAATGCCCCATGAAATAGTCGGGTTCCGCATCCAAATCGATGTAAAAGCCAGTTTCACTTCCATTTACAAATACCGTTATATTGTTTACAAACAGTGCTTTTACAAACTCATCTTCTGAAATCTTCCCATCCGCTTCCAGCGTTCCATCTTCGATCATTTCATTCACGATGTCTATACAGTCATCGTTCTCATCCAAAAATGCTCGGATAATGGTATCTTTATGGTCATTGACCCAATTTACCCTTTCAAAAACAATATCTCCCATATTTCCCTCTGTGCTCTGAAACTCAAGGAGAATTTTAGTCTTTCTATCCCATACGGCCCATTCTCCAACATGAAAGCCGAGTTTGCGGTCAAATACAAATTCCGTATTCCCCAAAATGATTTTATCCGGCATTTCGACCCTTTTCTTCAAAAACAGTCCCATACAAACCTCCTTTGTTCATTGGTGTCCGCTCTCGTTCCCAGCCGTCACGATACTTGTGATTCTAACACTGCTGTGATAGTTCTATCTGCAGCTGCTCCACTGGCACTCGAACTTCTTTCCACCGGCCATCCTCTGTATCGCAACCCCGGAGAACCAGACTGTCGCTTTCCCAGCGGACAAACTCGATATCGTCAAACCGGGTGTCGTCCGGGTCAACGATGTGCCGCAGATCCAGCCAATGCTTCGGGGGCTGGGGCTGGAGTGGGCAGGAAAAGTCCAGCACGATGGTGGAGTAGGGGCAGGCCCAGATGCAGCCGGTGACAGCCAGCAGATCCGTGCCGGAGTCATAGTCCGCACCGGTCCAGATGAATACTTCCTCGGCCTTCTGCCCTTCCTCCGGGTGGACACAGGCTGGGACATAGTGCATCTCCTGTCCGCTCTCCACCTTCAGGACGCTGTATCCATACAGTTCTGTGCGAAAAATCAGATAGTGCTTTCCGTTACGGTGACGAAACAGGGAGCAAAATTCACCATCCGTGTCCAGATTACGCCAAGCATATCGCACCTTGCCCTCATTGTCCAGCAGTTCGCTCTCGCTGCCGCAGAGATGCAGATCGCCGTCATAGATGTAGGCTTTGGAGCGGATGGAATATCCGTCCATCAGCGGAAGCTGCTCGTCTTGCTGAGGAGATCGGTTCTCCGGCGCAAACATAGCATCATACTGCGCCCACCAGTCCCGATAGCGTTTTTCATGGGCGATATTTTCAGTGCTCATTGAAATACCTCGCCAGTTTCTTCTCCAGCAGTTCTGTCATATCATTGCACAGGCGCTTTACCTTGTCCTGCTCATGGGCGTAGTACCAGATGGTCTCCTCGCCGGGGCGGAGCAGAAGCTGGTCGCCGTCCGCTTCTTTCCAGAACTCGCCCAGCACACAATACCGCGCTCCGTGGATGGTCAGATCAAACATCCCGGAAAGGGAAAGGATCACACCTGTGGATGCCTGGATGCCCGTGGTCAGCAGGAAGAACTTTCGTACCTGGGACGGGAGCGTGAAGTCCAGCACGCATTCTTGTTTAACAGGAAACTTCGTTTCCAGTTAAACAAGAATGCTCCGCAAGGAGGCGCACTCCGCGCAGAGGAATATGGCTGCTGGCGCAGCCGCGCTCCGGCGCGAGTGTGCGCCAAGCGCACACTCTTTTAATTCCCAATCTGCTCCTCCGTGGCAGCGGGCTTGATCTCGTCAGAGGGGTCCAGCACCTTTGCCAGCGCCTTGGAGAACTTTGGGTAACGGGAAAACAGCTCCGGGTTGTTGGCCTTGAATTCTTTTTGCTTTTCCCGCTGCACTTTTCTTTGCTCCTCACAGAAAGCGCCCAGCTCCGCCAGATACCGCTCCTGGTAGAGATTGCTGGCCTCAAATGCTGTGCCGCTCTTTTCCAGAATGGCGATGGCTCCCTTTTGGCTGCCAAACACCGGGACCCACTGAAAACCGTGTCGGCGGGGCTTCAGTTTTAGAAATTCACCCCGATTGAGCAAGGTTTCCTGTTCCGGCTCATGCTCGTCCCACCAGTTCCACCAGGTCTCAGGAGTTTCCCGTCCCTCGACCAAGTCCAGAAGTTTTGTGGTCAAGATTTCTTTATTCATAGAAAATTGTGCGGTCATAGGGGATCTCCTCAATCAAAATCCAGCCAGACCAGGTGCTTTCCGCAGTGAAGGCACTGGAACAGATAGCATTGCAGATGCCCGCCATTGACAGATTCCCGGATCATTTCCTTCTGCTCCCCGTCCCACGTTGGGTCGTCCAGTACATCCTCCAGCACCCCCAGCGCCCGCAGCTCTCTGGCGCCCACATAGCCCAAGAAGGCGCAGTAGTCACCGCAGTGGGCCCGCCAGTACTCCTGTTGCCAGCCGTGGTAGCCGGGGGTGCGGTGGATGAGCTCGTCCAGCCGGGCCGGGTCATCCACGCCATCGTCCACGGAGCAGTCGTCCTGAAAACTGCCGTCATATTTCCGTGCCGCCTTGCCGCTAGAGATACACTCCGGGCACAGATACGCAATATCCTCCACAGCGTAAAAGGGGGCTGTATAGAAAATATGGGTCGTCTTGCCGCAGCAGTCACAGACAACGCCGTCTGCGGACTCCTCAAAAGCGCCGGTTTCCAGAGGGTTGGGGTGATACCGGAAGGAGGGCAGGCCCAGCTTGGCCCGCCGTTTCTTCTCCTTCTGCGTTTCCTCCGGCGTTTTGGGCTTGGGGATTGCGTAGTGGTTGCCCCAGTTCTCCGCATAGTCCTTCAGCGTGCCCAGCCGCTTGAGGGTCTTTTTATCGGAGCGGTTTCCGATTTGGCAGAGCAGTTCATAGGCATCTTTTTTGAAGTCCAGCAGATCATACACATTCACCAGCACTTCCTTGGCTTGCCGGTCCTCACTCTGCTCCAGTTTCTCCTTGAAGGCATAAAGAGCGCGGACGCTGTCCGGGCCGCCTTCTGTCTCTCGAAATTGCTTTTGGAGTGCAATATATTGCTCTAGGTGTTCGTTCATAGTCACAATCTCCCATCAATCCCACCAGAAGTACCAGACAGTAGACTGCCGCAGCACATCAGCCAGAGCACCCGCAGTGGCATCCCCCGGCCCCTGGTCGATCACATCGGGGCAGAAGCCATACAGTTCCATCGCTGCATCCATGGCCTTCTCCTTGGGGACGGGAGCCGGGAGCAGGAATTCCAGCTCGTCGTGGCTCATGGCGGCAGGTACCGCGCCATACTGCTCGAACCAGTATTTCGCCGCCGCCATCAGCTCGGACGTATCCGGGCATTCATTCCAGTTTCCAAAGGGCAGGTAGGTGAAGATCTCCCAGGGGTTCTTTACCGGGATCTTGGCCAGGATGAGCGGGTCGGTCATCTCCGTATTATTGCTCCAATAGCTTGAGAAGCGGTCGTTGGGTTCTCCGCCCTCCATCTCGCCCAGGATCTCCTCTTCCCAGTCCAGATCATCGTCCTCGGCTTCTTCCCTGCGCTGGCCGGTCAATGTCTCCAAAACGGCCTTTCCGTCCTTGATGGGGGCGGAGAGCATCTTCTTCCGGTATTCCGTCACGGTCTTGAGGTCAAACTCATAACAGTCCCCGCCGTTCTCCGGGTCGGCGTTCATCACCAGGCACTCCAGCAGCGTTTCGTCCGGCTTGATGAGCATGGGAATAAAGCCCTCCCGCACCCCCAGCCGCTTGGCATAGCTGTATGCCGACATGATGGAGTCATCATCTGCCATGGAGGGGAAATAGGTACACTCGCAGTCCAGATACTCCATGATGGCCTGAGCCACCTCGGAAGGCTCCAGCGTGTCCTCATCAAAGTCCTGTCCCTGCCAGTTGGTGAAACGTTCCTCGATCACCTTTGCCATGGCCTGGTAGTAGTCCTCGTCAAAGGGAATAAACAGATAGGCTTCCTCCCGAAATTCGTTGGAGTGATACCGCGCCGGGTCGAAGTATTGGAGGGCGTAGTCATCGATGTCGCTGGGGTAATAGGGGCTGTCCGCCTCCCCATAGTAGTAGGAGGCAAAGGCCCGACCAATCTTATTGAACATCGGGCTGACCAGCTGCCCGTCAAGTTCATCCCGGATAAACTTCCGCAAATCCACGCTGGCAGGGTCAGCCTTGACCTTTTCTACTGCCTCTCCGTACTCCGCCAAAAATTCTTCGCTCATCATGTCGTGCTCCATGCACCAGCGCAGGTAAATCGCCATATGGTTATAGGCGCACAGTTCATCCACTGGCAGGTTCTTTTCCTGAATGGTTTCCAGATGCCAGTCGGCGTCGTCCATTTCCACCACATAGTCATCCTCGCTATTCCCGCCAAGGGTGCCTCTGGTGATGGCGTCCTGACGATCAGGCTCCACCACAAAGCTGATGCCGTTCATTTTGTCCAACAGGGCGTCCGCGTCATGGGCCAGCTTATAGTCCAATTCATCCGCATAAAGAGGGATGACCTGATAGAAGTTGACCTCCTCGCCATTGGGTAAAGTGCAGACCTCACTGCCATCCTCTGTGCCCTGCGGACTAATCAGGATAGCGGTGCATAGTTTCGTATTGTCCGCAAAGGGCTCTCGGTTCTCCACGGTATGTCCGTGGCCCAGCCAGCTGTCACAGTTGATGGGCAGGCGGGCCAGGGATTTCAGCAGACGGATGGGCCAGTACCACTTTTCGTCCTTCATGGATTCCTGATCCAGTTTCCAGTCCGCAGGCAGGGCGATGGCCAGCTCCGCCCGCTCCAGCTTGTATTCGGCCAGTTCCTCCGGCACATTCATCCGGTGGGCGCCCATGCTCATGGTGACCAGGGTGCAGTAGTCCCGCTCCCCAGCGGGCGGCACCATGCAGATGTCCACATGGATGTCGGGGGACACGATCTCATGGAACACATTGTCAAATGCCCCAAAATACTGCTGGATGTGACCCTCTACGGCCTCCATCTCCTCCTTGGTGTAGACCTCGGGATTACTGAATTCTTCCTCACCCTGTGTGTCCTCATCGTCTGATTGGCCGCAGCTGTCATCCTCCGGATCTCCCTTTATAGGCTCGTAACCGATCTTCAGGGTCATCTGTTCTTCCGGCAGAGAAACGCCGGGGCTGCGGGTAATCGTGTGCTTATCGTCCGCAGAAAAGCCGATCGTCTCGCCGTCTTGCAGCGTCACATCACACGCCAGCACATAGGAGGCAAGACTTGCCAAAAAGTCCCGCAGTTCCTCCGGCTCGGCATCGGTGTTCAGCACCTCCATCTCCTCCTTGCCGAACACATCCATGCCATAGGTGTAGGCGTTCAAGCCGCCCTCGCTCCGGTACAGGCCGAACCAGACCCAGTTGAAGATAGGCAGTTCATCCTCTTTCATCATATTGGCAAAGCTCTCATAGAACCGGGGCTCAAACACCACGCCGCTGGTATAGACGCCGGTGGCATATTTCTGCTTGCAGCACACTGCCATCGCCTTGGTAAACAGCTTACCCCGTTCCAGCAGTTTCTCCTCCTCGCCCAACACAGCTACCATGATATGGGCCTTGTGCGCTTTGGCCGTTTCTACAGCCTCTGGCCACATATAGTTGTTTTCGGCGTTGATTTCTGCTTCATTGTTCGGGATATGGCCGCGGAAGATTGTCACAACCAGCATCATGCCGCCAACCCGCATTACCACAGCGTCATCGCCGTTCTCATCATCTTCGCCGCCCTCATCCGGCTCATCGTCCACGATATCCCATTTTTCTCGCAGATCCCGGATAAACTGCTCCTTGTCCCACTCTGCTTTAGAGAGGAGCACAGACCCGGCAAAGGAACCCTTATGGTCAGTTTCCTCCTCATCAGCGCCATCATCTTCGTCAAGATCCTCTACATCTTCATCTGGATCATACAGGGATTCGTGCTCCAGTCCCCGGATGAATTCCTCAAAGCTGTCTGCCAGATGGGTGATCTTATAGTCATTTTCCTGATCCACATGGACTACCGCAGGCTCTCCCTGGGGGCCGCAGGCCCGGTAGTCCAGGAAGATCATATCGTGTCCGGCGCTGGGGCAGTCGCAGATGGCCACGCCGATGGCGGGGTACTCCCACTCGTCGATCATAAACTGGCTGCCCAGCTCACCGCAGAGGGAGCAGCTTTTTTCCCGTCCGATGCCGAAAATGCCAGTGATGGCCACATGGTCCTCTGCCCAGCAGGTGGGTTCATCGCAGGGATAGCAGGTATTCACCGGAATGCCGCCGTTGTGCTGCTTCATCAGCCAGATGTAGGCGGCGGGCAGCTTGTAGCCCAGTTCCTCCTCCACGCTGGCGATCAGCTCATCGGAAGGCGGATCACTGACATATTCTTTCAGTGCATACCAATTATCATCCCAGAAGTTGGTAAGGTCGAAACCCTCAAAGGGGGTATCACCGGGCACGAATTTGGCCTTCTTCTTCCGGCCGCGCTTGCGTTTCCGAATCTCCGCCTTACACTCTCTAATCACCGCTGGGGCGTTTTCGTCCTCTGGGTCCAGCTCCGCCCACCGCTGGGCGTAGGGGATGGCCTGTTTCTCCTGACCATGGAGATACTGATAGCCGTAGGCCATACGCATATTCCACTCCGCCTTGTCCTGGCCTTCCTCTCGGACAGACTCCAGCACCTCGATGGCTCGGCGCAGGGCCTTATCTCCCTTATAGTTAGGAGTACCCTCGTTGTGGTCCCCAATGATGGCGTAATTTTCCAGCGCCCGTGCCATGGCGTAGGCAATGCGGTAGTTCCGCCAATCCTCCGGGATGGCATTCAATGCCTGGATGCAGCGGGTGTACTCGTCCTCGTCGTTCCACTGCTCCAGCTGCTGGAAGAATTCTTCTTCGTTCTGCAGGGTGTAGGGGATGTAGTCCATCCCGGTCAGCGTCTCGTCCAGCTTGGGAGCCTGATCCTCATCGTCCGGTTCCTCCTCGGGCGGCGTTTTCAGGTTCACTGTGCCCGCTTCACGGCGGAAGGTGTGAAAGCTGGCCCAGGGGATGTCGCTGTCCTCGAAGAACTTCTTTGCCATCTGGAGCGCCGTCCGGATGTCCCAGGCGATGAAGTCCACATAGCCGCAGAAGAGGCCGGTGGCTCCGCCGGTGAGGGTGAGAACTTCCGGGCCGTCTCCGGTGGTGAACAATTCCTCCAGCTTGTCCCGGAAGTCGAAGATCTTCTGGGTTCCTTCTTTCTCCCGCAAGGTATCCAAGGGATAGCAGAAGAAACCCGCCACCGCGCCGTCGGCATGGAGAGCGTCCATGAAGTCATTGTCGGCATTCAGATAGCCGTTGATGAGCGGCACACAGCTGGTGGAGCCGGCTACCACATCCAGCCGCCAGTCGGTTTCCGGGTCCTTGTTGGGTTCCATTTTGTAGCCAAGGTAACTGTCCAGATAGGTTTCCGGATCAGTGGAGAGTTCCAGCCCCTTTTCTTTCAGCTTTTCGGGCAGCTGGGACATACGAATGGACGGCTCCGCCTTGGGCGTTTCCAGCACATCAAAGTGGCCTATGTATCTCATATGGGGGATTTCGCCCAGCACCTGGTCGGTGAGGGTGGTGAGCATCCACCAGGCTCGGCCTTCTGCCTCCCGGAGCATAGGCAGCAGTTTTTCACAGTAGGCGGAGATGGCGAAGCTGTGTTCACCCTGCTCCTCCAGCCAGATCTGCACATCCTCCCCGGAGATGTCCCAGCCGTCGTCGGTGCGAAGGCCGATGTTTCGGATGGGCTGGCGGCCCACAAGGATGTTCCAATGCTCCAGCACCTCCTTGGGGGCGTGCTTGCGGAAGTACACCAGCTCAAACAGATTGACCTTGTCACCCTCCGGGGTGAGGATCAGCTCGTACTTTTCGCCGCCCACGCCCATCTCGAAGGAGATCTCATCAAAGACCAGATTCAGGGTTTCCTCCATTTGGGCCACGAGTTCTGCGCCGCGGGTGTGGTCTTTGTCCTCGTCCATCATCTGGCGCAATTCTGTTTCCATTTCGGCAAAGGTCTCCCACCAGTTCTCCGTCCGCTCCCGGAAACACTCCGAGAACTGCGGCAGGGAGATGCCCTTCTTGCACCACTCGATCAGCTCTTTGGTGTCCTCGTCATCCGGGCGGGCCTCTAAAGCCTTTTCAAAGTATCGCAAAGCTCGGCCTTCTTGGTCCAGATAGTAATAGGAATAGCCCATACGGAAGTTCCAGTAGTGGTCGCCCGCAAAGTATTCCTCATGGGGTTTCAGCAGGGCAATGGCCCTGCGAAACAGCTCCCGGTCCTGCGGCCCGGCCTGGTTGTTGTAGGCCCGAGCCAGCTCGCTGTCCATTTCAGGGGTGCGCTCCTGGGCGGGGATGGCCTCCAGCGCGTCAATAATCTTCTGGTGTTCGTCGTTTTCATGCCACTTTTGGCACTGTTTCAAAATATCCATATCCGGGTCCTCCTCATTCTCTATACGGATAATAGGTCGATAGAAGTCATAGTCGCCGTTTATCTCGCTGTCCTCCTGCACCTCCGGCTTATAGTGGGGGGAGCAGGGCAGGAAACCGAGGAACGGCCCCGAGCCGCCGCAGATATTGCACCCGCCGTCGCCGCCGCAGGTGGTGAACTGATCCGCCTGCACCACCTCCCGCATATAGGGGTCAAAGGCGATGGAGAGGCCGAAGAAGTTGGGTTCCTCCATGTCGTAGGGCCGGTCCCCATACTCCTCATCCATATCCTCAAACCAGTGCAGGCGCATGGAGTAGTCCAGTCCGTCCCCCCAGGGGAACAGGGTCCGGCACCCGCCGCCGCACAGGTAGGCCCACTCGTCCGCCGTGGGCTGGGAGAAACCCTGCTTTTCCAGCCGGCTCCGAAAGTCCGGATAGTCTACCTCGTGGTAGAGGCTGGCCTGCCAGCCGTCCCCCTCCCGCTCAAAGCGGGCGTGGCCCACCAGGGTCAGACTGTCCCGGCCCACCAGGGCGAACTGCCGGAAGTTCTTCAGCCACTCCGGACGCAGGCGGGAGTCGTCCAGTTCCACCGGCTCCCAGTTGATTTCCTCCAGCTCCCGGCTCACCAGCATAGGGCCGATGGCCGCCTGCCGGACAGGAGCCATGCGTTCCCGAATGAATGTTCCCGGCTCCTCCTCCAGCTCCCATTCCCGGAACAGGTATTCCAGTTCCTCCCGGCTCTCCTGATTCAGCCCCACAGCGAACTGCTCCCAGCCCAGCGTGACGGTGTCGCCGGGGACAAAAACAAACTCACGGCCATTTTTCTCGAATATGCCGGTGGTGCAGTTCTGGCCCCAGCGGTCAAAGATATGTAGACCGAGAAAGGTCATAGCATAACGAGCAGCAAGGCTTTCCATCAGCGCCTGTTTCTCGGTGGTCTCCATTTGATTGAATTGCGAGCGGTATAAATTTTTGTTCACAGTAGTCCTCCTTCGATCCTTTCTGCGTGTTCCAGCAGATAGCGCCGGCCATCCTGCTTGGCCCGTTCCAAGTATTGTGGAAGCAGGTCGGAATGGATGGCGTCCAGCGAGACCAGTGTAGCGATCCGCTGGTATTCCTGTAATTCGAGGGAATAACAGTTCCGCTTCCAGAACAGCGGAGCGAACTGTTCCACACAGTCAGGACGCAGAGCGGGCATCGCCAAAAGCGCCCGACGGCTCACATATTCATTGGGGTCCTTTGCGAAGTCCAGAATCATGTCTTTGACTTCCTGGCTGCACGGACATTCTGGCAGATATGCGGCAAACTGCCACTTGGCCTCACTCTCATTGGAGGCTGCGGCCCTGCGGCAGAGACACTCAAACCATTGGGGATGGGAAGTGGTTTCCTGTATAAAACCCTCCGTTTCGTTGTCCCTGGCAATCAGATAGACCATCTCATCCAGCAGGACGCTGTCTGCCGCCTCTGCATCCATTTGGTTCAGCACATGGCAAAAGGCATCAAATATATCATTCCATGCAGGATAATCAACCTCCCACACACCGCCAATCTCCTCGGTGGTTTTTCCGGGATAAGTGATTTCCTGCCACTGATGAAATTTTCCTGACTGCTCCAGCAGGCACTCCCTGATGTCCTTTGCCATACGCTTACCTCACAATTCTTTGCACAAGTTTCCCAGTTCCAATGCCTGTTCCACAAGGTCCAGGAGCAGGCTGGAAAAACTCTCTGCGATCTCCTCCAGATCGGCATAGTCACAGTTATAGCCCCGAACTCTGCCGCTCTCCAAGTCGATAAATACGATACTCCCGTCACCCAATCCTCCGATTGGAAAGGCGGGGCCGTGGTCATATTCTCTCATGTAATCCTCATAAGCCTCTTGAAAAATCGGGTAGGCTTCTTCCAATTCTTTCAGTGTGAAGATCCACGGTTCCGCCAAATAGCAGCCGCCGAAGTTCAAAAGTAGCCAGCGGTACTCTGCTGGGATAGGAGTATACCTGCTTTCAAATCGTTTCACAGCATCCTCCGGTTCTGGGCAGGTACCCTTTGTGAAGGGGCTTGCTTTATAAGCAGTTTGAATTTTACTGCGGTTTTTTTCCAAATTCATGTCATGCATTGTATTTCCCTCACAGAGCATTCAGGTTTTCCTGTAAATCACCCTGTATCAAATGTTGGGCAATGGCTCGGTTCAGTGCCTTATGGGGGTGATAGGCTGCCTGCTCTACATCGTGGAGGCACTCCTCCATCAGTGCCCCCGGAGAAATGCCGTTCCGCTTGCCATAGAGGTGGCCGAAGGCATAGCACAAAGACTTTAGAAAGTCAAAAATGTAATCGTGATTTCCACGCATACTGGGCAAATCATTGAAAGAACCCATGCCACCGTATGCCCGAAGATGGTGGGCAACCTCACAGCGCTGGGTCCAGTCCTGAATATCCCGTTCCAGCCAGTCGATCCAGTTTTTCAACGCTGGATGGTCTGCCAAAAGGATGGAGCGCAAACAAACCAGCGCCTCAGTATAAATATCTGTCTGTTTCATAGGCCATCGCCTCCCCAAATACCTCCATAGAGTATGCCGTTTTTCCCGAGGAACAGCATCCGGCTGCTCAGCAGGCTGCACTGCTCCACAGCGACCTTGTTTCCGTCACAGATGGGAATGGCCTCCCATTTTTGTCCAAGGTGGCCGCCGTGAGCGGTAAGGAAGTAGAATTTGTTGTGTTTCTGATATCCTCCCTGAAACAGAAAGGTATCACCAGATGGGGCAACAGAAAAAGCTCCGCTTCCTTCGATTGGCACTTCAAACACAAAGTCCTCTTTGAAGTTTGTCCGCACCAGCCGGAATTCATCGTAATAATAGAACCACAGGTTTTCTTCTTCGTCCAGGCTGATGGCATAGCAGTCATAGATAGAATACTTTTCATTCTTCCATAGAGGAATACCTGCCGGCGTCCATGCGATCAGCCCGCACTCACCAACCGGCGGGACATAGCCATGTGTGCCGCTGGAGTCAGCCCATCCGTAATTGCCAAACACGCCCTCATCGAAATATCCGGTGATGATGGTGCCGTCTGCCTTGACCATACAGTTCTGAATGCCATCTCCCAGGCAGAAGCGGGACAGAATGGTTCCATCCCGGCTGACGATCCAGGCGTTGTTGTCGGGGCCGTTTTCCCGATAGGCACACCTTGCCCCCAGCAGGAGGAAGTGTTCACCTGCGGGCCGCAAATAATGGAACTGGAACTTCAAGAGGCCAAGAGGAAACAGCGTCATTTCCAGTACCCGCTGTTCCGCCCAATCCAACTGGATTTCCACTGCGGTATAGGTGGAAGGAGTGCTGAGCCAGTCCTTATCCTGTGTTTCGGACGGCTGTTCCATGAGAAGATAGACTTTTCCATCCCTTGCCGTGAAAAAGTCTGTCACTTCTGTGCCCTCCAGATGGTTTTCCCGGCGCAGCTCGTTCAGGTCAATGATGGAGAACAACGGTAGATTTTTGGCTTTTAAGGATTTGCTCATAGGGACTCCTCCTGGTTCCTTTCACGCTCCATCAATAGGTATGGCTTTCCCAGATGGCCTCAAATTCCGCTTTCTCTATGACGCAGGCGTGGAACTCCTCTCCCCAGACATGGGCGCCCAATTCCTCCACGGTGGGGATGGGCGTGATCTCGATGGCGCCGTCGTAAAGGTCAGGGATGTTGTGGGTGCGGCCATCTGCAAAGATGTCGATGGAGCGGAGGGCCAGCCGCTCATTTTCGGTGTCCACTTCATAGAGGATGACCGGTGGTTCTCCCGTCGGCGCGTCCTCCCAAAAGAGCTTGATGTACTCGATCATCTCGATTCCCTCATTGTATCATTTGAAATAGTAATACCAATTCCCGCCGTACTTCCTATCGCATTCTTCCTGTGAGGCAAAACAGCAATCTTTAATTCCTTGAATTGGGTAATGATGCTGTTTCAGCTGCTCTTTGTGATAGGAATTGATCGTTTCCGTCAGGCCGCTCTGCTGTGCCGCCTCTAATTGCGCGTCGGTGGCAAAGATGTAGGACACAAAGTAATTTTCCGGCTGTATGTATGCGCCGAACTCAATACTTCGTTCGATATCAGCAAAGTGACTTTTCACATCTCCCATGCAAATTTCTATGATCCCGCGCCATTTAAGCTCCTGCTCCTTATCTCTCATGTTCCACCTCACCTATGCTCAGATAAGCCCGCATCGTTTTTTCATCGGTACAGGCCGCCCGGATCATTTTGGCCAGCATCATCAAATCGTCGATGTATTGGGAGTACACGCAGAACACATCCTCGTCAGAGTCGAAGTGGAACAGATCCACACCGCTGTTGTTTTCCTCGAACTCCTGGATCACGCCCCGAACCAGCCGCTCCCAGTCCTGGCTGCCGCCGGTCAGTCCCAACCGGCGGAATTCTTCTGCCCGGAACCCATCGTTGATCTTCAGCAGAAGGGAGATCGCATAGGGGTGGTGGGGAATGAGAAAGAATGGCGCGATCTGCTCCGGCTTTACCCAGATTTTGAAGGGCGGGCGCGGATCGGGTATCCAGGGCAGAATCTCCCATTCATCATTCCGACGATTTCCGTATTGGTCTATCGCTTTCATGCTCCTACTGCTCCTCTTCCCACACGGAGTCCCAATCACAAAGCATTTCATTCTGCGTCACCCGGCGCAGCTCATCCCGCACCTCCATCAGCGCAAAGCCCAGCAGGTTTTGTCCACGCCACTTCATCGGGTCCTGAGCCTCGGGGGAGTTGGCTGAAAGCCGAATACCCCAGATGGCATCGTAGGGGCTGGTTTCCACCAGCACGCTGTCCCCGGTGGAGAGGAGAAACTCCCGCAGGTCGCGGTTCTGGCTGAATTTGCACCAGTTGCCACCCAGCACAATGGCGTATTTGAACCTGTCCCATACCTTCTGGTCAAAGCCCCGCACCTTGCGGCCCAGGGCCTTGATCTGCTTTGGTTCGCTGCACTCCAGGATTTTCTTGCGGATTTCCTCGTCGCCAAAGAGTTCCGCTTTGCCCGCCATCATATACTGTTCCATGCAGAGGTAGGAGTTTGCGATGGACCAGAAGTCCTCCATCCACCACTGGCTGAGGCAGCTTTTTGTCAGCTGGCCGTCCTCGGAAGGCTGATGGCCCCAGAACAGGCACAGCTCTCGCTTCCGCCCAGCAGCAAACTCCTGCTGGAGCCACTGGCGGGTGTACTTTGGCTGGCCTTCCGGCTGCCACGCATCCACCAAAAATTCACCATGCTCCAGCATCTCGCCGCTGTCCTCGTCATCCCACCAGCCCTTCCAAGTCACCGGCTCGGGAAAGAGGTTGCGGTATTCCGTTCGCTCCTCTGGGGAAAGGGTGTCCAGCCAATCGCCAAATCGGTATATGTAATCCTCCCCATAGCCCATGCGCCAACCAATGGAGTATCGCTCGATCTCCCGGTGGGCCAGCCAAGGGGGAGGCATGATTTTCTTATCTTGTAGTGCCATAGGGGTTGTCCTTTCTTGTTAGATACTGCCACAGTTCTTCTATTACATCCAGGGGAACGCCGTCCAAGGATGTGATCTGTGCCAGCTCTGTTTCAGTCAGATTTTTCAGGAAAATGCAGTATTCGTCCGGGTGACCACCCACAAACTCCATTTTGGGTATCCCGATCTGCTCCGGGTCAGTGATCCACAGGCAAGGCTCTCCCGTTGCCCAAAACCACGTCAGAATAAGACGCTGCCCACGATAAAAGACATTCTGTTCCATCCTCATCTCTCCTGTAGCTTTTTCAGCAGCTTCACGATCCGCTCCCGGTTCTTTGCGATTTTCATGAAGGTGGGGAGATGGTCGGCCTGCGTTTTTCTCGGAAAGCCCAGCGGCTTTTCCCGCAGGTCAGCGCTGAGATAGTCGATCAGATAGGCGAGGTGTTCCCGGTTGAGGGCCCAGACCGGCTTACCCTGGAAGGAGGTCAAAAACCACAACTCCAGACCAAAATAAGGTTCTCGCCCGTTCTGAACATCAGCAATGTAGGAGAAAGCCTCCGCTGTTTTATGAACTTCTCCCGACATGGTTGTTCCACAATAGGGACAGGCCACATGGAGAACGGAAAAGTGCTGCTTTGCCTCATCTTCAATATCTACCCGATAGTACCTGCCGCAGTTTTTGCACTGGTTATGGACATCATAGCGGTAGATCGTCCGGTCACGGGTCTCCTGATGGCCACAGCTCAGGCAGCGGAAATAGGCGGTATCCTCATCCGCTGTCACCACACCCGCGCCATGGCACTTGGGGCATTTTACCTGGATGCCGGTGGTGAAGGCGCTGTAGGCACTGTGTGTGGAATAGGGTTCATCAACCACTCGGCGCATAAACTCACATCCTCAAAAATCTCTTAGTTCCTCAAACTTCTCAATCAGGGCATCTCCCTGGAGCGTATCACCCGGCAGGGCATCCAGAATACCCCGCAGGGCCATATAAATTTCATCCCGCTCCTCGGTTTCGATAAAGCCCATCTTGTTGAAGGTCTGGGTATAGGCTGCCACCGCATCCAGCGCCTGGGCCTGGGCGTCCTCGCCCGGTTCAGCGGCCAGCTTCATCAGCTGGGAACGGGTCTTGCGGTATTGATTGGCTGCCTTTTTCGCAGCGGCGGCGGGGATATGCTCCGCGCCGTCCCAGCCTCGGAAGGGATTGTCCAGGTTTTGCGCCAGCCACTCCGGTTTCCGGGGTTTGGTGATCTGCAGATCTATTCCCGGCTTGCTTTTCCAGAGCTGCTTTGCCGCTTTTGCTGCCGTCTCCGGCAGGCTGGTCATCCAGAACCAGCGAAGCTCCGGCATTTGCTCCGGGGCGGGGATATCAGCTGCGCCGAAACCAAACAGGTCGAAGGCGGAGAAGTCCGTCAATTCCCGAAACTGGGCCACGGCGGAGAAATTTTGCAGATTCCCCGGTGCGCCCCAGAGTCTCAGCTTCTTCAGGCGGGGATGGGCGTCGGGCAGGCTCTTCAGGTCAAAGTCCTTTAACCAGATGCCATGAAGACCCCGCAGGTTCGGCAGTTCCGTGTGCGGGCGGCATCCCCCGATAAATTGGAGGGTCAAACCGCTGCCATCTTCGGAGGCATGGATGGTACAGGCGTCCGGCCCCTTGTTCTGAAACAGGAGCTGCTCCGTATCCTCACCCAGCCACAGTTCCTGAAGTCCGGTCATGTCCAGCATCAGTTTTGTGATGCTGGTGCCCCGCAGATCAAGTGTCCTCTGGCTGTGGTTCAGCAGGGTTAGTTCACGGATGAAGGGATTGCCCCGCAAAAACTCCAGCAAATCCGGGTGCCATTTCTCGCAGATAATTTCGGAAAGGCAAGGCAGCGCCGCCAGTTCCAGCGCCGAGCCAAAGGGCGTATATTTGTCCATCACCCGATGGATGCTGACCTTCACCGAGATACCGCCGATCTCCGTTTGCTCGTCGCTCTCCATGGCCTCCTTGAAGGCTCGCCTCCGCTTTTCCGGGATGGCCCGCCACTTCATCTGCAAATATACCTCATAGCCGTCATTCCAGCCACCATAGGAGTGGCAGGGCTGGTCGGTGAAAGGCGGCAGGGTGCCCACCGGTGTGTACTGGGGCGGGATCTCCACCGGCACTCGCCGCAGATGAAGGTCACGAGACCAGTACATGAAGTCCTTGTAGAGAGGGCGGAGACGGGGCAGTTCTTCTGTGGTCAGAGGGGCGTCACCTACCCAGTCCAGAGAGAGAACCACCGCCCAGGGCTGCCTGCTTACCGTGTCCGGCGGCGCAATATAGGCCACCTGGCAGGCGGTGTAGCGTTTCAGATATTGGTTGTAGACTGTATAGACCTCTCCGGCATTGGCTTTCATGGCACTCTCCTTTGTCCTGTCACATTTTTAACCCCGCTCTTGATAACTGGCTTCAATGTCGATGAAGCGCACATACACGGCGCAGACTTCGCCCTTCGCGTCATAGCCGAAGTAGACGGGATAGTAACCGTCCCCCCAGCCAGAGGCGAAGATGGGCAGATTGCAGTCCGTGTTCGGAACCGTCCAGTTGAGCCAGTCGCCGTGGCTTAACTGATATTTGGGGTGGGCTTTGGCGTTCTCCTCCAGAAGATCGCAGAAAAGATCGTTGTAGGGGTCGATGTCCGGGTCCTCCTCCAGCCGCTTGGCCCAGTAGGCCTTGAAGGCCGCTTGGGTCTGGATATCCGCAACACAGCCCATCCCGGCGTCTACGCCGAAGCCAAAGTAGTCGTCCTCGCCCAGTTCCTCGTCCAGATCCTCTTGGCCCGTCATGGCCAGCTCATAGCGGACGGGGTTCTCCTGAGAAACCTCCACTTTGACGCAGGCGTAGCGGTCGCCATATTGTTCACTGGGCACCACGCAGATTTTTATGGGGTAGGTCCCTGCGGGGATGGTTTGAAGGAAGGGCTGGGCGTCCTCCAGCTCCACCAGCGGGTCGCAGGCGAAGATCGTTCCTGTGGGGAAATGGACGGTGCCGATGTCCAGCACATCCACGGCCATATTCCCAATCACTTTCTCTGTGAAATGAGCGTCCAGGTCTGTTTTGCAGGAGAGTTTCTCCTTGATAGATTCGTATTTGTTCATCCATTCTGTTGTCGGCATACTCGTTTCCTCCTGTTGATTTGGTTTGAGGAGAGGTCAGTTCTCTACAATGCGAACCTGTTTTCCTCCAATTTCAATTTCCAGCTTTACGCCGTAGTCCGCCACCCACGCTGGGCACTTGCTGAGCAGAGCCAGGATGCGCTCATCCGGCTTCCGGCCGAGGGTCACCCGCAAAATCACCGGCCAGCCACTATATTCCTTTTGAAACTCCTCACTCTGGGTGTGGTTCAGATAGCCCTCTATCTTGTCCAGCAGGGCCTTCTGCGTTTCCGGGGAGCCGTCAATGAACCCGTTGCAGACCAAAACCATCACCACTTCTCCGGTTTTGGTTTCTGCCAGAATGTCGATCTTATCCAGGTCGCCAAACATATTTTCAATCGCCATCGCCTTCACCGATCCTTTTGACGCAATCTTTTTCCAAATGCTTGATGTACTCGCTCTTTGAGCCGTCCCAATAGCAGTTCACACACCGGCCATTCAGGAAACGATGGGGACAATTTGGGTAGCCATAGAGGACATGAGCGCATTCCGGGCACAGCCCCATCATCTTTAAGGAGCCTTTGAAAAACAGGCTGCCGCACTCATCACAAACGGCCAGTTCTTTTTCTGTCATGGGGTTCACCAGTCCCTTTCTCGGATGGCCTCCTCAATATCAATCGGAATGCCGAACCACTCCAGAATGTAGGCCACATCTGCCGCAATGCATTCCCGCGCCACCGTTTCGATCTCGCTGTCGTTCTCGTCAAATTCCTCCTGGAGATCATTGATGCCGCAGACCGCCTCGTCCAGCGTCTCCTGCACCACTTCGGTGTCGGTTTCGCCGCTCTCCAACAGGTCGATGACCTTTTGGAGCTCGTCCTTTACTTTGTCCACCAGAAAATCGGGGTAATATTTGTCCTGATACATCTCGTCCAGCAGGTTGTAATTGGGGTCAACTGCTTTCATAGGGGTTGCTCCTTTCTCATTCAAACATCAGGCCGTATGATTCTGTCAAACTGCCATCATCCTCATGGAAAATACACTGGTACAGAGGTTGGCGCTGTGTTGCTTTGCGGAACCGCTCCAGAACCGGAGCCAGTGGCTCATCGGTAGGGATGCCGAGAGTTTCGGATATCCGCCGCCAGCTGTCCATATCCATATCTTCCAAGTTGCAGTTGCGCCGCCTCTGCCCATATGCCTCCAGTGTTTTGGAATCCGCATACTCCTTTGCGTCACAGTAGTCGTGCCAGCAGATGCAGCTCACGATCAGGGAAAAGAGGTCGCCCATGCTCTCAGCCAGACGGCCCGCCTCACCTTCGCTGCTGTAATAGCCGATGGAGCCATCTTCCAACAGATGGTATTCTCCGCCGGAGCCATCTCTGGCAAAAGCCATACCGGGCAGTGTGAAGGCTGCTCGACCATCCGCCTCATCCCTCGGAGACAACTCATCTAGCAGGAAGAAGTCAAAAAGGGAATCAAACTCCTCTGCCAAATCAGGATCTTCATGCAGTATTTTCAGATAATCCATTGCCGTTTTCCTCCGTTTACTGTTGTGATTATTTTCTTATATCTTCCCATCCAGTGCCTCAACCGTTTTCATGGCAACGGAATCAAATTTGCACTGCCGCAGATCCCGTTCAATCAGGGCAAACACATCTGGAAAACACTCAATCTCATCCTGGTACTCATATTTCGCATACAGTTTCCCGTACTCGGAAATCCAGACCTCCGCCGGGTAGTAGTAGCCGATATGACCGATGGGCTGGCATTTTTCACCGGCAGCCTGTTCGATCTCTGCCAGTTCACAGCCGGACATATCCCGAAAATAGGTTTCTTCCAAATGGTTTTTGATCCCGTTGACTAAGTAAGGGAA
The DNA here is from genome assembly GCF_002160755.1 of Lachnoclostridium sp. An14. Taxonomy (GTDB): domain Bacteria; phylum Bacillota; class Clostridia; order Lachnospirales; family Lachnospiraceae; genus Lachnoclostridium_A. The sequence goes on along the minus strand of NZ_NFLE01000004.1, from coordinate 155,373 downwards.
CAAAGCGAATTGGAAGTCAGCCGCCCACTCCAGCTTTTTCTGCGCCAAGTACCACTCACAGCACAGGCCGAAATACTTGCGGTAAAACCGCTGGGTAGCCTTCATTATCGGGACGCCATGATCGGCGTAATACTGCTCCGCAATGGAGATGTCCACTTTTCGCCCTTCCTGCCACCCGGCGTACTCCATCAGCTGCTTGACCTTACTCCCCAGATCGCCGGAAATGGGGATGCGTTCTTTCGTCATGGTGGTCACCTCCATTACCAGATTTCAGACATTTACAACTCTGCTGCAAACTCATAGGAAACCGCAATGATGTTGTAAACTACATCGTACGTAAACAGCCGATAGTGCCGATAGACGCTTTTATCAAAATCTTCCCGCACCGGCAAAGACTTTAACCAAGAGCTATTCTCGATCAAATCGAAAGAACTGCTATCCAGATGCTCCGTCCCAGCCAGATTTTCATAGGTGTCCAATTCACAGGCAAAATGGGTCAGCACCCGCCGGAAGGTGAGTGTATAGGGAAACCAGTCTTTTTCGTCCCTATGTTGGGAGATCAGATGGCCATTGATATCCCCCGTAAAGGTCAGATTATCCAGGCCATCCAGTTTCACCTGATCCATATAGATGCAGTCCCGTCCCTTCAAAACACCTAAACAGGTATTAACAGCAGTCGCTTTTTCCATAGGCAATTCTCTTTCATCAGCTTTCATGGGTAATACAGAAAATCTCCTGGTTTAAGTCAAAGTAGATTACCATCAGCTCGTCGGTGATCTCCGGGTTGAAGGACAGATCCATAATGAAAACTTGCTGATTCATCTCACCATCCACCAGACTTCCGAACCGCTTGAGTTTCAAAAAGTCCACCATCTCGGCAAAGGACAGCTTGGATGGGTCGGTTCCCAGAAAAAGTTCCGCCGCAATCTCCGGGCCTACCTCGTCCCGGTGGAACTCCATGAAAAATGTCACAACGCTATGATAGCGGCTGCCCTCATCCGCCAGCGCCGCTTGGATGGCGGCTTTGGCCTTTTCCGCCAATGTCTCCGCCTCATCCAGCATTTCTCCCACCGCATCCATGGCAGCGGGATCAGCAGTCAGTTCCTCCCCTACATCGAAGAAAAAAGGCAGGCCCGTGTCCGCGGGAAAGTGGAAGATCTCTTTGCCGGGTTGATATTCTAAATCCACTCGTTTGCTATTTATCTTCATTGTTATACCTCCATTCCCTATACTGGTTTATAGGTATTCTCCAAAATACTTTTCTACTTCACTTGTGTTATAACCATCTTCACCTCGCCAATATGTTGCATAAGTCCAGTCATGTTTTGGAGCTTCCGGTCGATTGTAGGATTTTGGCACCAATATCCCAATACAAGCTAATATTTCAATGATAATATTTCGTTCATCCTTATTGGATTTTAAGAGTGGAATCATGGCCAGTTTATGGCTTAAAGCACTTGGATAATCGGTAGGATCACAGGATTTTATGGCTTTTAGAATTTCTCTGAAAATCTCAATATCCTCACTCTGCGGTTGTGGTATCGTTTCCTTGGCAAACTGCTCCAAATCAAAAAGCGTATAGATCAGCTGTCCGTGACGAACACCGCCCCATTTAATCCGTTCAAAATTTAGAACATTTAAATCTACATTGATATAATTTTCTTGCCCTATGATTCCGTATCTTGAATTTTGACATATAGCACAGGTATAGCCAATATGTGTAACTGCATTGTCAGCATCATAAAAGCGTCCGTATTCGACAGGAATATATTTATGTATGGTGATTTTTTTTGCAACGGAATACGAAGCAATCGCACTTCGCCAGTCTAAGCGTCGAGTGGATAAACTTGACAGGAAAGCCCTTGCAACCTGATTTGTTGTAATGATCTTCCCAAGCTGCACGATATTCTTCACACAGTCATCATGAGAAATAGTAAAAGGATCAAACATCAATCCTTTTTCCTTCGCGTATATAAAATCCTCCGGAGATGGATACCGCTCTGTATTTTCCTTCCAACCGTTCTTTGACCAGTAGGTATTGAACAATATTTTCTTCGCTTTTTTGTCCATCTACAACACCTTAATCATGTTCCATTTATCGAGTCAACTTTTATAGGGGCAACTTTTACCCCTCAATGTTGGCAGTTTTGAGGCCCTTTTTCAAGGAGCCATAGACCGCTACCGCATGGTCGGTAAACATCTCGTCGCAGTCAAAATAGGCGGTGAAACTGCCGCCGGAGGTGACGGACAGGCTTGTCATGCTGATTCGCCGGGCAAGTTCTTCCTCTGTGATGGGGTCGGTTTCCGGGTTGCGGGGATTTTCCTCATCCTGGGAGAGCCAGTCGTTGGCCAGCCCGGTCAGGTTCTTGGCCGCAAACTCCCGCATGACCTTGTCCCAGGTTTCACAGTCGGCCAGCAGTTTCTTGGCGGCACTGCGGGCGCGGGTCCAGGAGGGCTTGCTCTCAGCATTGACCTCCAGAGAAAGGAGCACATCCTTTCCGCACCACTGGATCTCCCCTTCAAAGGTATCATAGTCCTTGTCCAGTTTCAGCTCACCCAGCACCTCGTCCTGGATCACTACCGGCTTGTGATACTCATCCAGAACGGCCTGAAGCTCCGGGCAGTCCTCATGGGCCTTAACCACCTGGGAGATGCACCAGGGGCGCACCGCCAAATTTTGCGCCCATTCTCCCTTCATCCGGCGGATCTTCAGGCGGCAGATCTGCTCGCTGCAAAATCGTCCCCAGCCTTTGTCACTATTTCGTTCCTCGTCGGTGACCGGCCACTCCAGCCGCTCCTCTTTGGCGCTGACCTTGCCGGAGTCACAGAACACCATGCCCAGCGTCACAACGGTCATTGACCAAAAGCCGCCCTTGCTGTGATATCCGCCCCCGATGCAGCGATTGATCAGGGCGACCACTTCCTGCTCCTCGGGCTCGTACATCTCATAGAATTCTTCAAACATTGCGTTCTCTCCTCACTCCTCAAACTCGCCCTCGATCATCCCGTTCAAATACCGGCCAGGGTCTGCGATGAAGTCATCCCATTTGGCCAGAGGGTGGAATTCCTCATGTTCGATGTCCAGATACCATAGTTTTTTGTCCCTGGGGCTCCACAGAAGCAGGTAGTCACTGTAGTTATCCATCTGCACCATGAGGGAGAGCAGCTTCTTCCGTTTCCAGGTCATTTCCTGCACATCCAGGAAGGAGTAGAGCTCCGCCCACTTCACCCATTTCTGCTCCGGGAACTCCAGCCGCAGGGGGCCGGTTTTCAGATATTCCACCATTTTGGCAGGCAATTTGTAGGGCATAAGCTGCCGGATCTTTTCCTGCTCGTTGTGCCAGTCCTCCGGTTCCAGGGCCTTCAGGTAGTCGGCCATCTCCTGATTCTTGTTCTGGACTGCCACACTGTAAGGACGGGCGCCGTATTTATCTGAGAGGGTGATGTCCGCCCCCTGTTCCACCAGCCAGCGCACCATGGGGAAATTGTTGGAGCGGGCGGCCTCGGTGACAGGGGTGGAGGCGTAAGGGAACACCATGTCCGGCTTGTGGTAGTTGATGTCTGCCCCTTTTTCCAGCAGCAGTTTGGCAAGCTCGGCATATCCATCGGATACCGCCGCCCGGAATGCCTCGCCGCCGAACTTGGCCACGGTAATCCCGGCCTGCTCCAGCACGGGGATGTTCTCCGGCCGCTTGCCCCAGCGGACCTCTTGGAACGCCCGCTGTTTCTGCTTGGGGCTGAGTTGCGCGGCCTGTCCAGCAAAGAGTTTCACTACTTCCGGCCCGCAGCAGCGGACGGCGGTGAGCAGCAGGGGCTGCTCCTTTGCCAGACTGGGATCAGCTCCATGCTCCAGCAGGAAGTGGATCATGGGCACATCATTCCGAAAAACCGCGATTTCCAGCGGTGTGAGTTTGATATACTCGCTGAGCTGAATAGGAACATCTAAATCCAGACCACTTTGGAGCAGCGCCTCCAGCTTGGGAGCGTCATGGTCACAGATGGCGGCAGCCGTTTCCGGGAGAGTCTCCCAGCGGCCAATATATGCAATTTGGTACATAAGGCACCTACTTTCTCTACCCCACAATGGTGGTTTCCTTTACGACCAGATTGTCGTAATTCATGGCGATCAGCTTCCCGGCGGCCTCTGGGCTACACATGAACCAGGTGCTCACGCCCCAGGCGTCCATCCTTGTAACGGTGAAGAAGTCGGTTTGGGCAGAAGTAGGTTCTCTTGCGTCAATATAGTAGTCGGAGTAGAGATACACCAGATCCACCTCCCGCTCCGGCAACCACTTGGCCCGGCGCGCACGCGGTTTGCCATTTTTCAGAGTCTTTTCTCTTGGGTTCTCAAACCACGCCAGTTCCTTGAGTTTCAGACCGGTGAAGGTATCCATGAGCCGCTGGGCGATCTCCCGGTGGGTAAATACTCCGCAGTCCCAGGAGCCCATCAGCCATGTCTTTATAAAATCGCCCACCTTGCTGCCAGGTGCAGGCGGCCCGTAGGCGCTCTCATCCGCCCGCATGACCTCTATCGTTTCGCACTGATCCGGCCGGGGACAGGGCTGCTTGTTGCCATATCGGTACATGATATTTACATAGCCATAGTCTTCGCCGGTTCGGTCATGACCGACGACTTCCACTTTATAGGCAGTTATAGACATTGTAGTTCCACCTCCTGAGCCAGTACAAATCCGCACAGCCCAAAGGAAGAGTCGATGACAAATACCCGGATGTGCTCCCGATTCATCCGCTCCCGCAGTTCCTCGATGCTGCAGCAGGCGGGAAAGCCGTAAGAGATAGTTCCGTCCAGCAGGTCTTTATACTGTTCAAAAAATCCGTCCACAGTGATCTCGTCCATGCCGAAGAGGATGTTGTCCTGGATCACATTTTCAAACCAGTGGGCCAGCAGGCCGGTGAAGCGAACGGATACTTTCTCTCCGGCCTCGGTCTTGGTATCCATGTGCAGGGTGTGGACTTCAAAGTCAGCGCAGTAGCGCAGGACTCTGTTGTCGTGCAGACCATCAAAAGAGCAAATCAGCGTACTCATAGGGATTCCTCCTCGTCCATGAGCTGCTCCTGGACCTCTTTGGGCAGGTCGTTCCATAAAATGTCGTATGTAAAATCTCGAATCTCCGGGTAACACTCCCGCGCGGTCTTTTCCTCCGTTTCCCGATCCAGGTAGTGCATCTCCTGATGGAAAAACCAGTTGAGCTTTTCCATCAGCCGGTAAAGGCGGATCTGTTCTTCCTGTGTCATGGGGTACCTCCTGTTATTTCAGCGCCAGCACAAAGCCCCAGATGCCCACCACGATCAGCACCACCCCCAGCAGGAAAAAGATCACCCGCCGGGAGCCGCGGCCATAGCGGTGGGAGTGGGGCGCGCCGGTGGGGTCGCAGAGCCAGTTCCAATTCAGGATTGCTCCAATCAAAACTACCACGCCCACTGCCAGCAAGACGATGTACCAATGCGTCTGCAAAAAAGCCATAATTGTTTCGCCGTTCATTTACAGATCACAACCTTTCCAGCATTGGGAGTTTCCTTTCGGATGATTTCTTCCCGTTCTTTCAAATCAAGCGCCAGGGTTCGTTCTCCTTCCAAATACCCCTCACAGTCCCGCACCAGCTTTTGGGCGTCCGGGTCCTCCGGGGCCAGAGCCAGCCATCGCTGGGCGTATCCATAGGCGGTAGCGGCAGAGAAATGTGCCATCAAAGTGGAATACCCCCTGCGGGCGTTCCAATAAGGGTCCTTCTCCCCCTGGGACCAGATGGATTCCAACAGCTGGGTGGCGTGCCGGAGAGGAGTCATGTCCACCTTGCCGTCCTTGCCATGGATGCGCTGGTCGCCCAGCACCGCCAGGTTGCTGTAGGCACGGCTTAACTTGAGAGTCAGAAGATAGTCCCGCTCTGTTTTCGGGACGGTTTCGATGGCCTGGATGCACTGGGAGAACTCGCCCGTATCATTCCACTTCTCAATCTGCTCCAACAGCTCTGCTTTTTCTGCCTGGTTCATCGTTTCACCGCCTTTTCTGTTTCATCCTTTGCCTTTTTTGAAGTGTCCGCTACCTCGCCAGGTGTTGATTACACAGGTAAATATCTGCCCGCAGTGTTTACAACGGACCGTGTGAGCCGTAATTTCGTCTGCCCATCCATCCTCAGTCTTTACCTTCTCCAGCGAACAGGTGGATTCCTCTGCCATCAGTTCAAATTCACCTTGTTCCGCCAACTGCTGGATATAGGCAATACAGGCCAGGTAGTCTTTGAGGGCATCAAATTTTCTCCATGTTTGAATGTTTCGGCAGTGTTCGCACATATGACAGCGTCTCCTCTCAGGTCTGCTGGTGCTGCATGGATACGATATGACAGTCCGGGCAGAACTCTAAATAGAGCGTACCCTCCGCACAGTCAAACACCGTATCCCACTGGATCTGAGCCAGATACTTCATGGGCTTGCCGCAGTGGGAGCAGGTCGTATATTCCGCGTCCTGTACCCAGTTGGCAAAGCCTCCGATGGTGTTCACATCCTGGCAGGCCGCGCCGTAAAACAGGGGCACCGGCGTCTTGCCCAGCACAAAGGGATTTTCGGTAAGGGCCTTGTAGTCCTCGGGCTGGACATAGCAATCCATCTTCTCCGCCCCGTCAAAGAGTTCGGAGGGAAAGACCTCCACGCCGCCATCCAGGGTGAAACTGTTAAAGGCTGGACCTTTCAAGAATCCCACACAGTTGGGGCAGCAGGTGGCGGTCAAGACACCATCCAGCCCCAGGAACCGGAGCCGCTCATCCCGTCCGTCCAATACCAGTATGTCCACCATGTGTCCGCCGCAGTGGGGGCAGGTGTCCTCCTGCGCCCGGCCAATGCGGACGGGAGATTTCTCGCCGGTGGTTCCTTTGACCATAGGATAGCAGGTATTGAAGTTGAGCTGGGTCCGAAAGCCCTCCCTGTCGAAGGTCCAGCCGCCGATCTGTGCATAGCTGGACGGGTCCACATAGAGCCTCTTTCGCCAGGGCCGGGGGCTGCGCTCCAGCTCCAGCAGGATCTCCAGCGCCCGGTCATCCCCCTGGAAGGCCAGACAGCACATCAGGTTGGACGCTTCGCTGGAATCTTCCGTGGACAACAGCGCGTGAATCAGACCATCCCGCACATCGACGGGAGCGTGATAATAGATCTCGCAGGGCCAGAACACCTCTGCGGCCAGCGCCGCCTGTTGAATCTCCGGGATGATGGCATCCTGGTAGCCCAGCAGCTGCCAGAAGTCGGTGAGTTCTGGGTCCTCCATATCTGCCAGCCGCCGGATGTTCTGGATTAGGTTTTTTTGTTTCTCGGCAATTTGTTCCGGCGTCCAGGCAAGAGCAGCTTGCCTCTCTTGTTCGCACTTGCATTTCCAGCACAATCCCTCATAGCCCAAGGGCGTTCCGCAGCCGGGGCAGGTGTATTTCAGACTCATATGCATTGATTTCCTCCAGATAATAAAAAAAATACGCCGCACTGTCATAAAGGCAGATCGGCATAGAGCATGAAGATACCGCGTTAAAGAAACTGCATCTACCAGCCGATGTAGTTTCTTCAGCAATCAAAATATTTTTTTGTATTTTAAAACAGCAAATTGCCTTCCAAATATATGGATTCATCGCAACATTCCTTTTGTCAACATATTATTTTTTTATTATATCATATATTGTTTTATTGTGGAATATTTTTACTGCTCTAAGTTATTTTTGTGGCCATACTGGTCATCCCAAATTCTCCTTCCCCCTGGCGTTCCGCTCATATTTGACAGCGGCCAGCTGCCTATGCTGGGAGCGCTCACCCCGCCAGAGGCCTTTTGTCAGAAAGAACGCCGTTTCCATGGCAGAATAAAAGAGAGCCTACCTCCCCGGCAAGCTCTCTTTCTCTTAACATTATCCCTTCATAAACCGCCCCAAAAACTCTTTCGTCAGGTGATTCTGGGGATTTCCGAAAATGTCGGCGGGGGCGCCTTCCTCGGCGATGACGCCGCCGGCCATAAATACTACGTGGCTGGACACGTCCCTAGCAAAGGCCATCTCATGGGTCACAATGATCATGGTCAGTCCCTCGTCCGCCAGCTTGCGCATAACCTCCAATACCTCTCCCACCATCTGGGGATCCAGGGCGGAGGTGGGCTCATCAAAGAGCAGAAGCTCCGGCTCCATGGCCAGGGCTCTGGCGATGGCCACCCGCTGTTTCTGGCCGCCGGAAAGCTGCCTGGGTTTCGCGTTGATGTAAGGGGCCATGCCTACCTTTTCCAGGTAATAGAGGGCATTTTTCCTGGCCTCCTCCTTGCTCTTTTTTAACACCCGCGTCTGGCCCACCATGCAGTTTTCCAGCACGTTCATGTTGTTAAACAGGTTAAAGCTCTGAAACACCATTCCCACCCGTGAGCGGTATTTGGGCGCGTTGACCTTTGTCCCCACGATGTTGTCCCCGTGGTAGAGGATTTCCCCCGTGGTGGGAGTCTCCAGAAGGTTTAAACAGCGCAGCAGGGTGGATTTTCCCGAACCGGAGGCGCCGATGATGCAGGTCACGTCGCCGGTTTTCACGGAAAAGTCAATGTCCTTCAGCACCAGATTAGTACCGAAGGCCTTGCTCAAATGGCGGATCTCTAAGATCATCTCTCCCTTCATCGTCCATCCTCCTCCTTTTTCTCTCCCTGGTATCGGAACATCCCGCTGGTGTAGGCCAGGGTGTCCGTAGTCGCCAGGTCAAAATTCTCCGCGCCGTCCATGCGGCTCTCCAACAGGCGCAGGATCCGGGAGCAGGTAAAGGTCATGATAAAGTACATGATCATGGTGATGGTGTAGGCCTCAAAGTTCATATACAGGGCTCCGGCCGCGGCCTTCGTCTTGTAAAGCAGCTCCGCGATTCCGATGACGGAGAGCACGCAGCTGTCCTTGATGTTGATGATCAGGTTGTTGCCGATCTGAGGCATAATGTTGCGCAGGGCCTGGGGCAGAATCACGTAGAGCATGGTCTGCACGTGGGTCATGCCGATGGACTTGGCCCCTTCCGTCTGTCCCTGGTCGATGGACAGGATGCCGCCGCGGACCGTCTCCGCCATATAGGCTCCCGTATTGATGGACAGGATGAAATAGGCGGTGCCCCTCATGGACATATTGACGCCTAAGAGGGGAAACAGGCCGAAGTAGATAAACATGGCCTGGGCCATCATGGGCGTGCCGCGGAATACCTCCACGTAAATATTTAAGATCACCTTGATCACGCCTAAGAGTACCCGTTTCACCGGGTTGTCCCCCTTCTGGGAGGGGATGGTCTGGATAATGCCCACGGCAAAGCCGATCAGGCATCCCACCGCCGTTCCCACCAGGGCGATGACCATACTGAGCCCGGCTCCCTGGAGCATGGACGCTCCGTAGCGGTCAAACACCTCCAGCACACGGCCGAAAAAATCTGTTGGCATACGTATTTCTCCTTATTGCAGCCGAAGCTGCCGTTCATTAATTTGCTAAGGGCTGAGCCTGGATGGCCTCATCCATCATAGCGGAATAGTCGTCTGCGGTCATGGTAGCCAGAACGCCGTCGATGGCCTCCTTCAGCTCCGTGTTTCCCTTCTTCATGGAAATGCCGATGTTGATCTCCTCGTCGGTCACCTGGAAATCATCCTCGCCGCCGCCAAACTCCATCAGCACGAAATCGGGGTAAGCCACCAGGGCACCCTTTCCCGTGGGCTGGTCGGTGACAACGATGTCACATTTTCCGGCGTTTAAGGACATCAGCATATCCGGGGCGCTGGCCGTGGCGGACAGGATGTTGGCGTTTTCAATCTGGGGCAGGCAGATGTCATACCAGATGGTGCTCTGCTGGGAGGTGCAGGTGGCTCCCGCCAGGTCTGCCACGCTCTTGGCGCTGGCGTAGGGGCTGTCCTTCTTGGCCAGAGTCACGATGGTGGCGTAGTAGTACGGCTCGCTGAAGTCCACTTCCTTCATGCGCTCAGAGGTGATGGACTGTCCGGCGATGACGCAGTCCACCTGATCGCTCTTTAAGGCGGGGATCAGGGAATCCCAGTCCAGGCGCACGATCTCCAGATCGTAATCCAGCTCCTCACAGATCTTCTTTGCCATCATGACGTCGTAGCCGTAGGCGTACTCGTTGCTGTCCGCGATGGGCACGGCGCCGTTGGAATCGTCGGGCTGAGTCCAGTTGTAGGGGGCGTAGGCGCACTCCATGGCCACCCGCAGCACCTTCTTTCCGTCCCCGGCATCCGCCGCCTGGGTCTGATTCTCAGACTGGCCGCCTCCACAGGCCGTCACGGATACTACCATAAGTCCCGCCATCATCAGGGCCGCTGCTTTTCTCATACTCTTTTTCATAACGTATCCTCTCCTCTTATTGGTATTTTTTCCAGAGCGCCCGCCCTTTCTCACCGCGGGAAACGGCGGCATCCGGCCCCTCAGGGATCCGGAAACAGAGAAAAAAGCCACGCCTTCCACCATGTTCAGGCCTGACTTCTTCGTCCCTCTTTGCCGGCGTACCAAAACGGCCGCGCGACGCTCTCATTCATTGCGGATTTATACGAAAAATCCGCTTAACGGTATCAGTATACCATAAGGCGTCCCATTTTCCAATAGTAAATTTTTATTTTTGACGGTTCTGAAAAATGTAACATTAAATGCGAAAGGAAGCGAAAGCCTCCCGACGCATTATTTTTTTACCCAGAAACAGAGAAAAAGGCCATACACGGCCACTTTATAAAGTCTGTATTGTGCGGTGTAGGTTGACAGGTTTTGCCGGGCTTTTAAGGTGAAAACCCGGAAGCGGTGGAGAGCAGCAACGCTCTAAAAGGCTCCATGTCGTTCAACAGGTTTGCAGCTTTTAAGGTGAAAGCTGATACGGTTCGGGCCTCCCGACAAAAAGCACCCGCCGGATCGCGTGGAAGCCGGTTGAAAAGCACACGCCCAACAATGCAGATTTTACAAAGCGGCCGGGTGCGGCAAGGGCCCCGCAAAGGAGGTGAAAATGTGAGCGGATACAGATATTTGACACTGGCAGACCGGCAAACGCTGGAGGCCCTCTATCTGGAAGGCGACCGTGTGCAGGATATAGCCGACCAGATCGGCGTCCATGTGGCGACCGTCTACAAGGAACTGAAAAGAGGCGAAACTGGAGGGCTCGATCGGAACATGCGGCGAGAGTATAGCGCCACACTGGCCCAGCGCCGCCTCGCGGAGAACTTCAAAAGGCGAGGGAGGAAAACCGACGAAGCCGATCACTCGGATCTTGCCGAAGCCGTGAAGGTGTAACGCCTCAGAAAGGAAAGCGCAGACATGAAAAAAGACTTTAGATATGACGCCACCCTTTTGAGTCGTGCGTCATTCCCGGCGGTACTGGAAGCGGGAAACCGCCCTTGCATTGTAGAAACGACCGTTTACCGGCTCAACGCGGTAGCTGTCACCAGCCTTATGCTGGACGGCTTCGATCCGCTGCTGAACTTTATCAGCTTGAGCCCGGACGACACATACATAACACAGCACGAAGTTGAGGACATTGTAACCGTTGTGCATATCAGAAAGGAGGCAGAGGCATGGCAGCACTCAACAAAGTAGCGAGCTACTTCGCTGACGAGATCCGGGACGGGATCGCGTGGGTGATTATATGGAAAACAGACCGCAGCTGGCACGGGTACGCTGCATGGCTGGATCCGGACACGGAAGCCTTCGGGCCTGACGATCTGAAAAAGGCCCGCGAGATTTTAGCGGAAGATCCGAACGCCGTCATGCTGAACGGCTACTACTGCGGACACTTCGGCGAGGACATGAACGCGCTCGAAATCGCGGCCGGGATCCGCTGGCATTATGAAAACGGCTACAATCTGCTGAGCGACTCAACCGCGCTCCCAGACGAACCGGCAGAGCCAAAGGAAGCCGTGGAGCTGACACTGACGATCGGCCCGGATCAGGCAAAGGCGATCGCTCAGGAAGTAGTAAAGACCGTTCAGCCCGTGATCGACTACGCCGCCCAAAAGGCGAGGGAGTTTATAGACTGGGCTATTCAGACAGCTGGAGAACTCGCAAAACTCGCGGCCGAGTCGCTGAGCAAATTCATGGACGCCATGCTCTACTCGGTAAACGCCCACCCGAAATGGTGGCACCTATATAAACACGCCAAAAAGTACCGCGTGCGTAAAAAATACCGGAAGCGGCTCATGCAGCAGCTCATTGAGAGCCTCAGAGCTGCGCCCGATCCTCTGGAGGTGATAACGTGAGCAAGCCATACCATGAGTGCCCGAACTGCGGCGCTCATTTAGACCACGGCGAGCACTGCGACTGCAAAGACAGGCGGCAGGAGCCGGATCCGGCAGCACAGAGCGCTGGACAACTGGCAACCGGAAACCGGCGCGAGCCCGTACTCATGCCCGGCGCATAGGGGCACGCTATGAGGTATGCGGCGAGTGCGGGCTGGAATGGAATGTAAGCAAAGATTTAGTCCTACCGTGGTACGGCTACCGCTGCCCGCGGTGTAGGAGTAAATGGAGGAAAAAGACGTGAACCCGTTAATAGGTGGTTTTTGGAGTTGTGGGTCATACGCTGGCTGTTTTTCTTATTCGTTGTCGAGTTGGAGAATAGGATTTACTCCGTCCATATTTTTATGCGGCGCAAGAAAAGAAAAACTCGAACTTTACCCGGAATATATTCCAAAAAAATGGATCCATTTAGCGCGATACGCAAAAAAGAAGCGAACCCGGAAAAAGTGGGAACATGCAATCGCAAGAGAAATAAGCAAACACTACAAATTTAATAAAGGAGTGCAGTTATGAGAAATGAAATTGTTTATGACGACCGGGGCCGCCCGGACATTCTGGTGGTATTCACACCGGACGAGCTAAAGCTCCCGGACACATTAAAAGGCAGGAAGGTGAAGGAGTACGCGATCAGCAAGTATCCCAACACCATGATCGACGGCAGGCCCTACTCTCTCCCCTTCATGCCTCCGGCCGTCAATGTCAATCACGACGAGGCGATCCGGCTCTGCGAGGCAAAGGGCCCCGGCTGGCACCTTATCACAAACGACGAGTGGGCGGCGCTGGGCCACCAGAGCTGGGAGAACGACACCGTGCCGACCGGAAACACCAGCAGCGGCAAAAGCCACAGCCACCCGGAGCAGACGGGCGCTACATACAAAGACAGCTACGGAAAAACACTGGCAGGCTCCGGCCCGATCGAGTGGAACCACGACCGCACAGCGGAAGGCGTGGCTGACATGGTGGGGAATGTCTGGGAGCATGTCGGAGGCGTCCGCTTCCTTAACGGGCAGGTGCAGATCATACCAAACAACGAAGCGGCAGCAGGCGCGGATCAGTCTCCAGACTCAAAGGAGTGGACGGCAATCTATACGCCAGACGGGGATCCGGTTTACTACAACGTAAAAGACGGCGAGATCGTGCTGCAGCCGACCGCCCCGAAGGAAAAGGACTACGACGGCGTTCCCTTCTGCGACCTCCACGAGCGCACAGACATGGAAGTACCGGACAAGCTGATCGAGCTCGGCCTCTATCCAGCGCCCGACTATGAAAGCGAGGAATATTTCTGGCTGGACACAGACGGCGAACGCTGCGTGTCTCGCGGGGGCCACTGGATCCACGGCGTGTCCGCAGGCGTGTTCTGCCTCGTCGGCACCCGCTCCCGCTCCGGCTCCGACGCGGGCCTCGGCTTCCGCTCCGCTTTAGTCCGGTACTCTGGAGACTCTGGCGATCTGGATCATCTGGACGACGATCCCACCGACCTGAGCAGCGCACCGGATAAGCTCAAAGCCACGATCAAAGGAAACGCCGATAAGCTGAACCAGAGAGACGAGGCGAAAAGCTGGCCCTTCCCTCTGCCGGAAACACTTCCGGGAGTCGTGAAGCTCATGCTCACCAAAGTGCTGACGGAGATCTACACAGCCGCAGGCGGTAAGGATCTTCTCACATTCGAGAAAATGGCATACAACGCCAGCGACGAAGAAATCAAGGAGACGCTGCGGATCGCTTCACAGCTGGCACAGCTCAACATAGCAGCCAACGCCATGAGGCAGGCGTTCGAGCAGACAAAGCTCGCCATGACAACCTCGATCACGATCAAAAAGGAGGGCGACCATGAATAACCTCCGCGACATATTCCAGAGGTACGAGGCGGCCGTGTTCTTTGACACGGAAACGACCGGCCTCGACGCCAAAAGCTGCCGGGTCATTGAACTGGCAGCGATTCGGATCGAGAAGGCAGCGGACGGCTCCCTCATAGAAACCGACCGAGCCGACATGTTCATAAAGCTGCCGGAAGGCGAAAAGATCCCAGACAAGATCGTGGAACTGACCGGGATCACCGACGAAAGGCTCGCAGCCGAAGGCATACCGGAGGGAAACGCTGCCGCAGCCTTCGCAAAAATGATTTACAGCACCGGAGGGACGTTACTTGTGGCGCATAACGCGCAGTTTGATCTTCTGTTCGTTCGTGAAATGCTGGGAAGATTAACCAATTTTTCCATAAACGGAGCCGGGATTAGCCGCTGCGACTATCTGGACAGCCTCACCGTTTACAAAGACCGCCGAGCATACCCACATAAACTGGCGAACGCGATCGCTGCCTATAAGCTGGAGGACAAAGTGAAGAACTCACACCGGGCGATCGACGACGTGGAGGCTCTGCTGGAAGTATGCAAGGCCATGGACAACGAGCGGGCCGATCTGCTGAGCTATGTCAATGTGTTCGGATACAACCCGAAATACGGAGTCACCGGCGACCGGCTCCCGCGTGTGACCTACTGGCCGCAGCATTTTAACGATTATATGCAGTCGCCGCGCTACACTCTACCCGCACGAGTGAAAAGAAGGAGGTAAACATGTACGCACAAAGCAAAAGGAGCGCCTACCCTCAACCTACCAAGCAACAGGGTACACGCTCCAGAAACCCGGCCAGAAATGGCCGAAAGTCTAAGCCTATTTTATACCGCCTGCGGAAAATTTGCAAGCGTTATAACTGGGCCCGGATCGGGGCGGCGCTCCTGATCCTCGGAGCGGCAGCCTTCACAGTATGGGGCGTGTCGCATTTACTTAACCGCGGCAGCGATACCGAAGCAGCCGCAGAAACCAAAGCCGCAGAGGCAGCCATGGAGCCGGAAGGCTATATTTTCAAATACGGCGAAGGCTACGCGGTAGACATGGAGCAGCTCACAGCGGCGTGGGCGTCGGAGGCTGGATTTGAAAAGCGCTACGAGCTGACCGACGACGAGAGGCTGGAGATCGCGCAGGTGCTCACGGCAGAGGCCGACGGCGAACCCTTCGCCGGTAAGGTGGCCGTGGCCCAGTGCATACTCCAGACATGCGAGGACACCGACATGCGGCCGCACGAAGTCCTCAGCATGTACTCGTATAGCAAAAGACGCCCGGAGCCCTCAGACGAGGCTCTGGAAGCCGTGGCGGCCGTGTTTGACTTCGGGCATGTGGCGACAACGGAGCCGATCAAATACTTTTATGCTCCAGCCCTGACCGACAGCGAGTGGCACGAGTCGCAGGCGTATGTAATGACAATCAACAATCACAAATTTTTCAAGGAGGCAGACCATGACGCAGGAAGCAGCGGAAACGAAACCGGCGGCCAATAAGGCGACGGCAAAGAAAACGCCCCGGCCGAAGGCTCTCACTCTGCAACAGAAGTTTATCAAGCTCCGGGAGGCGATCCCGGCCATTGTAAAAGCAAAGCACTCAGAAGGCGTCGAGTATAAGTTTGCAAAGATCAGCGACGTGTACCGGCTGCTCACTCCGGCCATGAATGAGCATGGCGTCAACTTTGACATTGTGGCCGAAACCGCCACCCGGCACACGCCGGAAGGCGATCCCCTTTACTATCACCATTACACCATGAACGAGCGCGGCGTCCAGCGCACTGTCTGGGTGTATGAGGAAGATCTCACGATCCGCTGGACAAATGCGGACAACCCGGAGGACATTCTGGAGGTTACACTCCACGCGATCGGAACCAACGACGGCGGCCCGGACAAGGCCAAAGGCAGCGCTCTGACCTACTGCCTGAAATACTACCTTTTTGAGAAGTTCGGGATCGACCAAGGAGAGGACGATCCGGACATGAAAAACCTCACGGGAGCAGCGCAGGCTCAGCAGGCACAGCCACCGGCTCAAAATCAGGGCACAACGCCCCAGAACAGCCCGGCGGGTAGAAATACCCAGCAGACAGGGAAACCCGCCTCAAACGGGCACACAGGGGCTCAGAAACCGCTCACCGACGCCCAGCTCTCCCGCATGTACCGGAAGGGCGAGGACGTGGGCTACACCCAGCAGCAGATCGACGACCGGATCCGGCAGAAATACGGACAACAGGATCCCCACCTGCTGACGCGGGCGCAGTATGACGAGATCTGCAACTCACTGGACGCAGCAAGAAGGCAAGGACAAGGAGGAAACTAAAATGTTTAACCATGTGGGCCTTTTAGGCCGTCTGGCTCAGGAGCCGGAAATCAGATACACCACCGGAGGCACCCCGGTAGCACGCTTCGATCTGGCCGTGCCGGTGCCAAGTAAAAAGAAGGACACGCCTCCCGACTATATCCCCGTTGTCTGCTGGGATAAATGGGCCGATTTTTGCGGGAAGTACCTCACAAAAGGGCGGCAGGTAGTCGTCGAGGGCCGGATCACAACGAGGAAATGGCAGGACAATGACGGGAAACACCGCAAAGCGGTAGAGGTTACGGCCTCCCGGATCTACTTTGCAGACAGCAACTACGAGGGAGGCGGTACAAATGGCAACGCACAGCAGACAGACGCCGGGGACGGCTTCATGTCGATCCCGGACGGCGTGGACGACGAGCTCCCGTTTAATTGACCGGAGGACGACCGCCGGACAGACCGGAGAACATACAGAAACAAGCCGAAAGGAGACCGTGAAAGGAGGTGCTCACAGTGGCATGGATCCAAGTCCACCAACAACTTAAAGATCACAGAAAGCTGCTGGCGGCTGCCGACGAGCTGGAGATCGAACCGCCTCACATGCTGGGCCTTCTGACTTCCTTCTGGCTCTGGGCGCTGGACAATGCACCCAGCGGCTCGCTGGAAGGGATCAGCAACCGGAACATAGCGCGGGCAGCTCAATGGAACAAGGAGCCGGACACCTTCGTGGAAGCCATGAAAAGCGCCGGTTTTCTGGACATAACCGAGGACGGAACGCTGGAGATCCACGACTGGTACGAGTATGCCGGTAAGCTGATCGACCAGCGGGAGGCAGAGAAACAGAGATCCCGGAGACGCCGCGCTGCCGCTGCCGCCGACCGTAGGACGACCGACGGACAGACCGAAGGACAGCCAACGGGCAAACCGGGAAACAGCCAGAGAGAAACCGCAGGCAGAGTAGACCAGACTACACCAGACCAGACTACACCAGAGAAAGAAAGTGAAACGCTTGACAGCGTTTTGTCTGCGGGGCCGACTCCCTTCCGGCAGATCGTTGACATGTATCACGAAATCTGCACAAGCTACCCGGTTTTGAGAAAAATCAGCGCAAACCGGAAAAAGGCGATCGCTGCCCGCTGGAAGGAATACGGGCAAGACCTGAGTATCTTCCGGGAGCTATTCGAGAAAGCCGAAGCCTCCCCCTTCCTGAAAGGCAGGAACGACCGGAACTGGACGGCTGACTTTAACTGGCTGATGAACTCCGGGAACATGGCGAAGGTGCTCGAAGGCAAATACACCGACAACCGGCAGCAGGCACCGGGAAGGCAGCAGGCGCAGCCTGAACGGCCCGGACGAGTCAACACCATGGACGTGCTGGCCGGTATTATCGCAGACGAGGAAGGAGGCGGCAGCTTATGACGAAAAGGGACGCAGCTCAGCTTGTGGCGATCGTCGTTACCGCCTACCCGAACTATGACAAATTCAGGGACGCCGACAGCGTAAAGGCCACCGTGAGCCTCTGGGCTATGATGTTTGAGGACGTGGACGCCCCTCTGGTGGCGCTGGCCGTCAAAAAGCACATAGCGACAAGCAAGTGGCCGCCCAGTGTGGCAGAGCTCCGGGAAATCCTTCTGGAGATCGCGCACCCGGATCTCATAGCGCCGGATCAGGCATGGCTCGCAGTCAGCGATCTGCTCTACTCCGTCGGTGAATTTAACCACGGAGATCTAAAGCAGCAGCTCCCGCCTCTCGTGGCCCGCGCCGTGGAGTCGATCGGCTGGAACAACCTCTGGGAAATGCACCGGGGACACTGGGGAGGCGGCAAGCCCGGCATGGATCGGGTGGCCTTCATGCAGCAGTACACGCCCATGTACGAGCGGGAAAAGGCCAGAGACATGACACCGGGAGAGCTGACAACGCAGATCGACGCCGTGGCCGCCTCTCTGCCGGACAAAGGGCAGAAAAAGCTCGCAGACCGGGAAAGCGACCGAAGGAAGCGCGAACAGTATTACGCCTCTCTTTCCGGCTGGAACCGCCGGGAGGCTCTGGCTGCCGCGGATCCGCTGGCGCTGGAAGCCGGGGAGGTGAGCGACACATGAACAAGATCATAAACTCCGACGCGCTGGAGGCACTGAGAACGCTCCCGGACTCCTGCTGCCGCACCTGCATAACCTCGCCGCCCTACTACAGGCTGAGAGACTACGGCGCAGACGGACAGATCGGGCTCGAAGATACGCCGGATCAGTACATTGAGAACCTCGTGAAGATCTTCCGGGAAGTACGCAGAGTCCTGAAAGACGACGGCACCCTCTGGGTGAATATCGGGGACAGCTACACACAGAAAAACCTCAACGGGATCCCGTGGCTGCTGGCCTTTGCATTGAAAGCGGACGGCTGGATCCTCCGACAAGACATAATCTGGAATGAGCCCAACGCCATGCCGGAGCAGACGACAGACCGCTGCGCGAAATCCCATGAATATATTTTTTTTTGAGCAAGCAGCGCCGGTACTGCTTCGACGCCGCAGCCATAAAAGAGCCCGCCGTCGGATATGGGCCGGACGGCACAGGACGCAGACGGGGAAACTCTACAAGTTTTCGCGGAGGCGGCGCTTACACCCATGACCGGGTGAAAAATAACAGCGCCACCGTGGAGCGGGAAAGCCACGGGCTTACGCCAAACGAAAGCGGCAAAAGAAACCGCCGCAGCGTTTGGACGATTGCCACCCGGCCATACAAAGGCGCACACTTCGCCACATTCCCGGAGGAACTCGTGAGGCCGTGCATATTAGCGGGCAGCAGGCCCGGCGACACTGTTCTGGATCCCTTCGCAGGAAGCGGCACCACAGGGGCCGTAGCCGCGCAGGAAGGCCGAAACTTTATCGGGATAGAGATCAACCCGGACTATTGCGAAATTATCTGGCAGAGACTCGACGCCTGCTGCCGGAAAGGAGCGGCTACATGAAAGCATATATGCCAGAAGAAAACGGCCCGAACTGGTGGCGAGATATACCGGGCTACGGAGGAAAATATCAAGTAAACCGACTCGGAGAGATCCGGAGAGTTTTCCCTTCCGGCTCGGTAAGGGACATGACACCATACAGAAAGAGCGGAGCAAAGCACAAGAAAATTCTAAGAAATAGGCTTTTCGTTAAACTGACGGGCGAAAACGGAAGCAAAGAAGTGGCCGTACTTAAAATCGTAGCTGGAGCGTGGCACGGCCCTACACCTTCGGGAATGGTGCCATACCACAAAAACGGCATTGTAACGGATAACCGAGCCGAAAATATCGGATTTATAGATAAACAAACACTCGGAAGGAATACCGGACACATGGCCGGAAAAAGAAGGACGGTATTCAAAATTAACACCTCCGGCGAAGCTGTAGAGATATACAGATCCGCACGAGAAGCCGCAAAAGCTAATCACATGAGCTATCAGGCGGTACTCGACCGCTGCAACGGCAAAGTAAAAAATCCTTTTGCGCTGGACGGCCACACCTACCAATTTGAGGACGAAAAGCCCGGAAGGAAGAAAGGAGCCAAACTATGAGAAACAGGCTTATATATATCTGCTCCCCTCTCCGCGGGGACATTGAAAAGAACATACAAAAGGCACAGGGCTACTGCCGGGAGGCGGTGGAACTCTGGCCGGACGTGATACCGATCGCGCCGCATGTCTACTGCACCCAGTTTCTTGACGACACCATACCGCAGGAGCGGGAGGCGGGCATGGAGCTGGGGATCGCGCTGCTGGACATGTGCGACGAGCTCTGGGTATATGGCATAAATAATCCGAGCGAAGGCATGAAAAAGGAAATCGCCTACGCCAAAGAGCACGGGATCCCGGTAAAAGACGCCGCCGATCTCTACCGCCTCCGGGAGCAGGAGAAAAACCGGCTGGAGGACAAAGAGCTGGGCGACGCCCTTCTCGTCCTTCCTACCCACACCGGAGCAATAAACGGAGTCGCCGCCTTTGAGTCCACCACCGTGCGGATCAGCGGAGAGGTGATCGTCGAGCTGGCAGCAGAGCTCAGACGAAACCGCGGCCACGACATCACCGTGGAGGCTGAGGCGTGAGCTGGGACTATGTGCCGGGCAAAAATGCGGAGGGCTATCCGGATCCAACTGCTGCCGCTGCCCTCTCAAACGTCCAGCGCAGCCAGCGGGGGCTCCAGAGTAAGCGAGCAGGCGAACACTTCGAGAACATGATCGCCGCAAGCCTCGGCTGGTATAAGGACAAGGGCGTGGCTTTTATTGAAAAGACGCCGGAGCCCATGCGACCGCTCAGACCGCCAAACCGGCAGGGGCAGTTTCTCGCCTGCTATACCAAAGCGGGACAACCGGATTTTAAGGGAACCCTCACCGGCGGCCGGGCCGTGGTATTTGAGGCAAAGCACACGGACAGCGACCGGATCGACTACAACCGGCTGACACCGGAGCAGCTGAGCAGTCTCGAAGAACACGACCGACTCGGAGCCGCAGCCTTTATCCTTGTGAGCGTTGAGCTTCAGGACTTCTACCGGGTGCCGTGGGGCGTGTGGCGGGATATGCGGAAACTGTACGGGCATAAACACATGAACAAGGCAGAGCTCGAACCCTTCCGAGTGCAGTATATCGCCGGAGTGCTCAAACTGCTGGAAGGCATAGAGCTGGAATATGGGGAGCAGGAGGAAACACTATGAATTTTGAAAGAAAATGGTGCCATGAGTGCAGCGGGATCCAGCTTTTCGGAGAACACAAAGGGAAAGCCTGCTGCAGCATTATGAGCCGGATCCTCAAAAACAGCGAAACCGGCGAGCCGATCCGGGCCTATATGGATAAGGAAACCACCCGGAACATGTGCAGAAATCTGGGCGAAGGCTGCCCGATCCTCACGCTGGCAGAGGCAACAGAGACACAATGCGGCCCGGCGGTACACATGGCGGCCGTAAAGGCATAAGAAAGGAGCACAGACATGAACGGAGCACTATTAAGCAGCAAAAACATGGGCTGGTGTACTCCGGCCGACTTTTTCAGCGAGCTGGATCAGGAGTTTCATTTTAACCTCGATCCGGCCGCCACCGATAAAAGCGCCAAGTGCGCGAGATATTTTACACCGGCCGACGACGGCCTGAAAGCGGACTGGGGGGGTGTCGCGTGTTTTGTAATCCGCCCTACGGCCGCCAGATCACAGACTGGGTGCGGAAGGGCTACGAGGAAAGCAAGAAACCCGGCACTCTCGTGGTAATGCTCATACCGGCCCGCACGGACACGTCCTACTTCCACGACTACATATTCCACGGAAAAGCCGACGAGGTGCGCTTTATCCGCGGGAGGCTCACATTCACGGACGAGGACGGGAACCCGACCAAAGACGCCAAAGGGCGGCCGTGCTCCGCTCCCTTCCCTTCGGCCGTCGTGATCTGGCGCAGCAAGGACATGGCCCAGAGCCTCCGGGACATGGTGCTGGATTTAATAAAGGACAGGGACATGACCGCGAACGAGATCGCCGTCACCCTGTCAGACAGGGGGCAGCAGGTAAGCCGCAGCGACGTAGGCCCGATCCTAACCAAAGCGCAGGCGGCTGGACTGATAAGAAACGCCGGAAAGCGTGAGTGCAGCGTGACGGGGCGCTCTGCTATCGCATGGAAGGCAGAAAAGGAGGTATTTCATGGGAACAAACCAAACCACAAAGGAAACCCGGAGGGCGAGCTATGACGCTATTATCCCAAAAGTGAAGGAACGTAGCCGCCTGATCCTCGAAACGCTCGGCAGCAGGAGCATGACCGTGAGCGAAATCACGGACGAGCTGGTGAAGGCTGGACGGATCCCCTACTACAACCGCAACTACGTAGCACCCAGACTCTCAGAACTCAAAGACATGGGCATAGTGGAAACCTGCGGGCGCAGGCGCTCCACACATTCCACGGCCACCGAGGCAATATGGCGCAGGAAGGAGCTGCCTCAATGATTGACGTCATAATAGCGGTTTTTGCCATAATCATTTTAGCGAGCGCGGCCATAATCGGCGCTGTCATGGTGGGCCTGATCGTGTTCGGGCTCCGGTGTATCTTCGGGCCGTGCTTCGACGAGCACGACGAGATCCACGAGTGCCCCGGCTGCCGGTATAACCCGGCATACTGGGATCATGCGAAATATATCGGGCCGAGTCGCCGGAGACTGCGAAAGCTCAGGAAGGAGGAACAAAGGAGTGAACACTGGGACATGTAAAAGCTGCGGGAAACCGATCCTCTGGATCAGGACACGAACCGGGCGCTCAATGCCGTGCGATACAAAGCCGGTCAACTACCGCATAAAACCCGGAGGGGACACAAAGCTGGTAACGCCTGCCGGTGACGTCATAAGCTGCGAGGCGGTAAAAGATCCGGCAGAGGCACAAGGCTGGGGCTACGTTCCACACTGGAGCACATGCGACGCCCCGGACAAATTCAAAAGGAGGACACGACCATGAAGAAACAGAAAGTAACGAGCCAGATCAACCTCGAAAGACTGGCAGGCGGGGCCTTTGCTGAGAAACTCAACGAGGCGCTCATGCAGGTGGCCGTTGACAATGTAAAGAGTTATCTTATGGACGCGCTGGCCGACATTCCCAACCGGGAGCAGATAACCATAATCGCATAAGCCCCGCATATCACCAAAAACCAGAGGGAGGGCTCCGGCCCTCCCAGTACAAGTATAAGGAGGACAACACCGTGCAATATAGACCGAAAATCATAAAAGGAACCGTAAAAGGCACCGGCTGGCCGATTGACGGGCACACACTCTACTTCTCCCAGTGGGACTACGACAACCGGGAGAGCTGGCACCTTTACGGCTGGGACGAGCCGGACGACGAGGCCGTCATGCAGACGACTTACCAGACGGAAACAGCGGCCGGGCTCTGCCTCTACGATACACTGGAAGGCTTTACAGAGGCATGGAAGGCAAAGAAGTGGGAGCCACAAGGGGCCTTTTGCCTGACGCTGGAGCAGGTGGACGTCGTGGAAGTTTTGCAGGAGGAAGTCAGGAACGAAACCCGCGAGGAACTCCGGGCCCGCGGCTTTGATCTCACACCCAGAAAATACAGCGACAAGGGCGGGATCCTCTGCCTGCCGCTCGACAAGAACCTGAACGGAGACACCAAGAAAAAACACCCGGACTGGGAACTGATCGACTGCCCTCTCTGCGGCCAGAAGTGCTGGAAAATGCCCGCAGCCGACAAGCTCAAAGAGGCGCAGGACGTCACCTATCTTTGTACGGAGTGCGCCATAAAAGCGGGATTTTTGTCAGACTATCCCAGAAACAGGAGAAAGCCCGGCGGGAACCGGGAGCAAAGAAGGAGGGCGAAAAGAAATGCACGAAGATAACAACCCGATCGGCGCGTGGATTTTATACGCCTTCGCCTCTTTCCTGCTCTGGATCGTTCTCATATTCCTGAAACTGCTCGGCGTGGTAAGGATAAGCTGGATCGGCGTAGTCCTCGGCCTGTTTTGGCTCCCGCTCGCGCTTATGTGTCTGATCTGCGGAGTGGCTGCCCTCATTATCCTGACCGCCCACATAAAAAGAAAGCGCCGCCGCAAAGCCGCAGACCGTCGCATTATCCGGCAGGCAAAAGCGATCGGGGCATGGACACCACAGGCGGCAGGAGGGCGGGCTCTGGAGCTGCTCGCCAAAGAGTACGGGATCCAGCGCGAGGCTGGAGAGACAGACCGGCAGCTCCGCGGCAGGATCATGGAGGCAGCAGGAAGCGCCGGAAGGCAGGAGGACAAATAAATGGACTACAAAACAGAGGCAGAGCCGAAAGCATACGCTGACGGCGTGCCGGTATTCTGCGCCCATGACAAAATAGTGGACGTTGCAACGCTGGTACCTAATCCGAAGAACCCGAACCAGCACCCGGACGCCCAGATCCAGCTACTCGGCCGCATTATCCGGCAAACCGGGTGGAGACAGCCGATCACAGTCAGCAAACGCTCCGGCTTTATCGTAAAAGGACACGGACGCCTCTCTGCTGCCCTTCTGGAAGGCATGAAGCAGGCACCCGTAGACTACCAGAACTACACCAACGAAGCGGAGGAATACGCTGATCTGGTGGCCGACAACCGGATCGCAGAGCTGGCAGAGACAGACAATAAGCTGCTGGCTGACATTTTCGCAGATATAGACACCGGGGAGATCCCCATGGAGCTGACAGGCTACACAGAGGACGAGGTGGAAAGCCTCGTCACTGCCCTGTCCGAAGCCCTTCACAATGACCTCAACGAACCGGACGACATACCGGAAACACCGGAGGCAGAGGCCGTCATATCTCAGAAAGGCGACCTCTGGATCCTCGGCCGCCACCGCGTTGTCTGCGGAGACGCCACGAACGAACAGGATCGGGGGCTGCTGCTTGACGGAGCCCACCCGGAGATCCTGCTCACCGATCCACCCTACTGCTCCGGCGGCCAAAAGGAGGCGCAGAAGTCGACCGGCAGCATCGGCACCGAGCGCAAAGACGGCAAGGCCCCGAAGATCGCCAACGACATCCTCAGCACCCGGGGCTACCAAAACCTGATACGGGCGGCCCTCACCGACATCCCGTGCCTCTATGCCTACATCTTCACCGACTGGAGAATGTGGGTGTACCTGTTCGACCTCGTCGAGGCTGCCGGCTTCGGCGTCAAGTCGGAGCTCGTATGGGACAAGGGCACGCCGGGCATGGGCGTCGGCTGGCGCTCACAGCATGAGCTCATACTGTTCGCCGCCCGGGCCGCCACACACTTCGACGGCCACAAGGGGTACGGCAACGTCCTGAGCGTCTCCCGCTCCGGGAATGAGCTGCACCCAACGCAGAAGCCGGTCGAGCTGCTGGAGAAGCTCGTCGACAACACGGACTTCGCCCGGGGCGTCTACGACCCCTTCGGCGGCTCCGGCACCACGCTGGCCGCCTGCGAGGCATACGGCCAGCCATCCTACATCATGGAGCTGACGCCGGCCTTCACGGATGTCATCGTCAAGCGATACATCAGGATAACAGGAAAACAGAATGTGCGCTGCGTCCGTCAAGGCCGAGAGCTCTCGCGTGAGGAAATCGCCGGGATCTTCGACCCTGACGAGGAAGGAGGTGGACAGGAGTGACGCCCTGACCTAAATGAGCGACAAGCCGATCACTCACGACATCAAGGAGCGGCTCGGGAAGTACACCCGCCTGCTCCGTGAAATAGACAACCAGTACGAGCGCCTCGGCCGCATGGAGATCTCCATGGCCGCGCCGCCCGGCCCTGACATGACGGGTATGCCCCGGGGCTCCGGCACACCGACCGACCGCACCGGGATGATGGTGCTGCGGAAGATGGAGCTCGAGGAGCAGATCGAGGAACGGCTCGCCGAGGAGCGCGAGGAACGCGCTGCCCTCGAGGCGATGATCCGGCAGGTGGAAAACCCTGACGAGCGCGCCGTGCTGCGGCTGCGCTACTTCGACCGGGCAGACTGGGACGGGATCTGTGCCGTCCTGTTCAGTGATCGGCAGGACTACCTCGAGAGGATAGACAGCTACCAGAACAGGACATACAAGGCCCACGGCCGCGCCTTGCTGCGGATGGCCGAGATCCTGAAGGAGACAGAGGCCCCGGCAGTAAAGGGAAGTAAAAGGCAGTAAAGGGCAGTAAAATCCATTGAACGGCAGTAGCGCCCTGTGCTACACTGTACCATGTCGAAAGACCGCCGGACACCCGGACAACGCCGGGGGGCCGTCCGACGGACACCCGCCCAACAACCGAACAACGACAGCGAGAAAGCCGTCGGGCAACCACAAGAAGCCCGGCGGCTTTTTTCTTTTCCCCTGAAGGAGGTGACAACCATGGCGGGCGGCAGCATATCCATCCAGATCGAAAACCTGCGGCAGCTCGTCGCAGACGTGCAGGCCATCGAGGCCGGCGGCCGCAAGGCCATCAGCAGCACTGTGAAGGACGTGAAGGCCCGGGCCCCCGGCTGGATAGCGCAGGAGGTCACGGCAGTCTACAACATCAAGAAGGGAGAGATCACGCCGTCCAGCGGAGGCAAGCCGAAGAAGATGGCGGGCAGCATCCGCATCACAGGCGAGACCATCGAGGAGCTCACCCTCGTCTACAAGGGCCGGCTCCTGACCCCTGTGCACTTCGGCATGACACCCAAGGCCCCGCCGGCTGGCAGGAGCTACACCCTGAAGGCGCAGATCCTCAAGGGCAGCAAGAAGGTCATCGGCCGCTACAAGAACACCCGCACCAAGGGCGGGCCCTACTCGCAGCGGTCTCACTGGATCCTCATGGGGACAGGCAACACCAAAGCCGACGGCACGAGCTGGATCCCATTCCAGCGCATGAGCAAGACCCGCACCGACATCCAGAAGATGACCGCCATCTCGGTGCCGCAGATGATAACCAGCGACCGCACCAACGAGGCCATCATGCTGAGGCTAAACACCGAGACAGCCAAGCGCCTCGACCACCACATGAAGCGAGCCCTCGGCCTGTGACCCAAGGGCCGCTGCCACGGCCAGCAGGACGCCCGCCAAGGCGGCCGAGCACACCGAGGCAAGCCAACACCCGCGCACAAAAAAGACGGGGCACGCGGCCTCACAGAGGCCACCACGGCCACGCAGCGCGGCCGAAGGTACTGTGACGCACCCCTGACGCCTGCGGTGCTGGCGAGCCCAAAAAACGCGCAGACTCCAAAAAGTTTTTCCGGGCCGTTTCGCTTCGCCCGGGGGCCTGCGCCGATCATTTTCCTGACCTCACGAAAATGGTGGGGGCACGGCAGCACGACAGAAAGGAGGGGACGCCATGCCGAACACCAACACCAAGCTCGTCGACGGCAAGACCATCGCGGCCCTGTTCGAGCTGACGCCCCGCCGCATCCAGCAGCTCACCAAGGAGGGCATCATCACGGCCACCAAGGAGGGCAACGCCAACCGCTACGACCTGCTGCCGACGATCCAGAAGTACATCAGATACCTGACGGCCAAGGCCAATGGCCGGGAGCCGTCCAAAAAGGACGCCGAGATCGAAGGGCGCCGGCTCGAGGCCGAGGCCGACCTCAAGCGCAGCAAGGCAGACATCGCCGCGCTCCAGCTCAAGGAGCTCGAGGGCACCATGCACCGCAGCGAGGATGTCGAGGCCGTCATGACCGATCTCGTGTATAGCATCAGGTCGATGCTCGTGGCGCTGCCCGGGCGTCTGGCCGTGGATGTCTCCAGCGCGGCCACCGCTGCGGAAGCGTCCGACATCATCCGCGCCGAGGTCTACAAGATCCTCGAGGAGCTGGCCGGCTATAAATACGATCCCGAGGTCTATGCGCGGCGGGTAAGGGATCGGGAGGGATGGAGCGAGCTCTCCGATGACGCGGACGACTAAGAAGGCCGCCGCGAAGCTCAACGCCGCCATCTCGGGGGCGATCAAACGCTTCGCCCCGCCTGAGAGCCTGACCGTGGACGAGTGGGCCGACAAGCACCGCCGCCTCTCCCCCGAAAGCTCGGCCGAGGCAGGCCCGTGGCGCACCAAGCGCACCCCGTACCTCGAGGAGCCCATGCGGGCCTTCACGGATCCGAAGGTGCACAAGATCGTCATGGTCGCCGCGTCGCAGGTCGGCAAGTCGGAGCTCGAGCTCAACATCATCGGCTACATCATCGACCAAGATCCCGGCAGCATCCTCTATGTGCACCCGACCATCGACGACGCCAGAAAGTTCAGCCGGCTGCGCGTCGCTCCCATGATCCGGGACAGCAAGCCCCTGAAGGCAAAGGTGCACGATGTCAAGGCCAAGGACAGCGGCAACACCATCCTCCAGAAGTCTTTCCCGGGCGGTATGCTCACACTGACCGGCTCCAACAGTGCCTCGGCGCTGGCATCCACCCCCGCCCGCTACATCATCGGCGACGAGCGTGACCGCTGGGCCACGAGCGCCGGCACCGAGGGCGACCCGTGGGCGCTGGCCGAGGCCCGGCAGGCGACCTTTTACAACGCCAAGGCCGTCGAGGTCTCGACCCCGACCATCAAGGGCGCCAGCAACATCGAGACCAGCTTCTACCAAGGCACACAGGAACGCTGGTGCCACCGCTGCCCCGAGTGCGGGGAGTACAGCGAGATCGTGTTCGACGCCATCCACTTCGAGCCCGAGGCCAAGCGCGTGCGCGGCAAAAAGGTCTGGAGCCTGAAGGGCGGCGTCTCGTGGGCCTGTCCCGCCTGCGGCTGCCTGATCCCCGAGGAGACCATGCGACGGCAGCCGGCCAAGTGGATCGCAGAAAACCCCGACGCCTACAAGAAGGGCGTCCGCTCGTTCTGGCTCAACGCCTTCAGCTCCCCGTGGACACCATGGGAGAAGATCGTCCTCAAGTTCCTCGACGCCAAGAACGACCCGCAGCGCCTCAAGGTGGTCTACAACACCCTGCTCGGCCAGCTATGGGAGGATCGCGGCGACCTCGAGGACGAGGACACCATGCTCGCCCGCCGTGAGGACTACGGCACACGCCCGGACGGCACCCCCGTGGAGCTGCCCGACGGCGTGCTGGTGCTCACCTGCGGCGTGGACACACAGGACAACCGGCTCGAGTACGAGGTCGTCGGCCACGGCAAGTACGGCGAAAACTGGGGCATCGTCAAGGGCTACATCATGGGCCGGCCGGACACCCCCGAGGTCTGGCAGCGGCTCGACGATGTCGTCGACCATGTCTACAAGTTCAAGAACGGCCGGGGCCTGAAGATCTCCATCACCTGCGTCGACTCCGGCGGCCACTTCACCCAAGAGGTGTATGAGGCGTGCCGGGCCCGACAGGGCAAGCGCGTGTTTGCCATCAAGGGCAAGGGCGGCGACGGGATCCCCTACGTCTCCCCGCCGACTAAGGTGCCGATCCGGGACAACAAGAAGATCACCTGCTGGCTCTACACCATCGGCGTCGACGCCGGCAAGGCTGCCATCATGGCCGGCCTGAAGGTGCAGGAGCCCGGCCCGAAATATTCCCATTTCAACCGGCACCCCGACGCCGGCTACGACCTCAACTACTTCAACGGCCTGCTCTCCGAGAAGCTGGTGCTCACCAGCACCCGGAGGGGCGACCGCTGGGCGTGGGAGAAGCTGCCCGGCCACAACCGCAACGAGGCCCTCGACTGCCGGGACTATGCCAACGCCGGCCTCAAGATCATCAACCCCGACATGGACGCAGTCGAGCGCCGCCTGCGCGGCCTCGAGGAGCAGCCAAAACCGGCGCCGCAGCGACGGGCGCGCACCAAGCGCAGCAGCTCCAGCGCCTTCGACGACTGGTAAGGAGGACACGACCACATGAAAACGCGCAAGACCATCGAGATCGAGCTCACCGGCAAGCGGGAGCGGCTCGAGCTCTACCTGAAGCGGGAGGCCGAAATGCTGAGCGGCGGCGTGCAGAGCTATGGCATCGGATCCCGCAACCTGTCCCGCTACAACACCGACCTCGCCGCCATCCGGGCGGCCATCAAGGAGCTCGAGGACGACATCGCAGCCCTCGAGGCCCTGCTCAACGGGCAGCGCCCCCGCAAAGCCGTGGGCGTCGTCCCCCGTGACTGGTGAAAGAAGCCCCGAAAGGGGCTTTTTTCATAGGCTGACGCCGGGAGTTTTCGCTCCTTTTCTCCCGGCGCCGGCCATTTTTACCCGAAGGAGGTGAGCACCATCAGCAGACGAAAGAACAGAAGCCGACCGCAGAGCGGCCGGCAGAGCCCCCGCCCCGTGAACAAGGGCTACGGCGACGCCGGCGCGAGCTGGCACAAGAGGTCGACCAAGGGCTTCAGGGCCTTCAGCGGCAGCCCCAAGGAGGACATCGACGCCCACAACTGGACACTCCGGCAGAGAGCCCGGATGCTCTACATGGCCGCACCCATCGCCACCTCGGCCATCCGCACTAACCGCACAAACGTGGTCGGCATCGGGCTCCAGCTCAAGAGCCGGATCGACCGGGAGGCGCTCGGCATGACGCAGGAGGCCGCAGACGCATGGCAGGCGCAGGCCGAGCGCGAGTTCAGCCTGTGGGCCAACAATAAAAGGGCGTGCGACGCCACTGGCGTCAATAACTTCGCGGCCATGCAGCAGCTCGCCCTCGCCTCGTGGCTGGTCAGCGGCGACGTGTTCGCGGTCGTCAAGCAGTACGACCCGACGCCCCTCATGCCCTACTCGCTGCGCATCCACCTGATCGAGGCCGACCGCGTGGCAACCCCGACGAGCTCCGGCATCGTCACCCCCATGCTGCTGACCACCGGCAAGGCGGCCAACGGCAACACCATCTACGACGGCGTCGAGGTGGACAGCAACGGCCAGATCGTCGCCTACCACATCCGCAGCACCTACCCCTTCGAGCTGGGTGCAGCGGCGACCAAGTGGGCCCGCGTGGAAGCATACGGCCGGCGCACAGGGCTCCCGAACATCCTGCACATCATGGAGAGCGAGCGCCCGGATCAGTACAGAGGCGTCAGCTACCTCGCGCAGGTCATCGAGCCCCTGCTTCAGCTCCGGCGCTACACCGAGAGCGAGCTGACCGCGGCCGTCGTGGAGAGCTTTTTCACGGCCTTCATCAAGACCGAGGCCGGCGCCGGCGACAACCCGTTCAACGAGGTGGGGAGCAGCCTGCCGGAAGTGACCCGGGATCCCAACGAGTACGAGATGGGCCCGGGACAGATCAACATCATGGAGCCCGGCGAGGATGTCACCTTTGCCGACCCCAAGCGACCGGCCAGCGGCTTCGACAGCTTCCTGCGCGCCATCTGCGAGCAGGTGGGCGCAGCCCTCGAGATCCCGGCCGACCTGCTCCTCAAGGCGTTCAACAGCTCGTACAGCGCCAGCCGCGCCGCCCTGCTGGAGGCGTGGAAAGCCTTCCGCATGAGGCGCAAGTGGTTTGTCGATGACTTCTGCACCCCCATCTATGAGATCTTCATCGCCGAGGCCGTGGCCCGCGGACGCATCAGCGCCCCGGGCTTTTTCGCTGACCCGGCAACCCGGGCGGCCTACCTCGGCGCCGAGTGGATCGGCCCCTCGCAGGGGCAGCTCGACCCGACCAAGGAGATCACGGCCGAGATCCTCGCCATCGGCGAGGGCATTACCACCCGCGAGCAGGCCACGATCCGGCTCAACGGCGGCCAGTGGGACGCCAACATCGACCAGCTCGCTCGGGAAAACGAGAAGCTGCGGGCGGCTCAGGGAGACACCGGCAGCACCGGCGACTCCGGCGGCACATCAGTGGCCGGCGCATCCCTCTCGGCTGCCGTGCGGCGCGCTGCCATCGTCGCCGAGGTGGAAAAGACCATCAAGGAAGGAGACAAGGACAAGCATGAAAACGAGTAACACCCCGCGCCTGTGCGCCGGGCCGCAGGTCGTCCAGCAGACGCCGACGAAGTTCTGGAACATCGCCAGCGTCGGCGAGGACTCGGGCGAGATCGTCCTCTATGGCGATGTCGTCGCCCGTCAGCCTGTGGACTGGTGGACGGGTGAGCCCGAGCCCGGCCTCTATATCGCTCCCGAGAGCTTTATGGAGGATCTCGCGGCCGTCAAGGGCAAGAGCAACATCACCATCAAGATCAACAGTACCGGCGGCGACCTCTACACCGGCATCGCCATCCACAACGCCATCAAGGGCCTGAGCGGCCACAAGGTCGTCATCGTGGAGGGCATCGCAGCCAGCGCGGCCAGCGTCATCGCCTGCGCCGGCGACGAGGTGCAGGTCTACCCCGGCAGCATGGTCATGATCCACGGCGTCGCGGGCCTGCTGATGGACTACTACACCCTCGCAGACCTGAAGAAGCTCCAGAAGGACTTCGACGCCAGCGAGCGGGCCATCGCGGAGATCTACCACGCCAAGACCGGGATCGCGGTCGAACAGCTCCGCACTATGATGACCCGCGAGACATGGATGGTCGGGCAGGAAGCCATCGACAACGGCTTCGCCGACACCCTGCTCGAGGGCGACGGCCCTGATGTCAGCGTGAGCGCCGACAAGCAGGTGCTCCTCGTGGCCGGCATCCGGCACAACATCAAGGGGCTGCACAATGTCCCGAGCACGATCCGCATCAACAGCATCCACGCCGCCCCGGCGGCTGGAAATAAGCCGACCGGGAACGGCGGCGAAAACAGAAAGGAAGATAAGCCCATGACCCTCGAAGAAATGAGAGCACAGCACCCCGACCTCGTCGCTCAGATCGAGCAGCAGGCCGTCGCAAATGCCATCGCGCAGGAGCGGGCCCGCATCGAGGCCATCGACAGCATCGCCGCCAGTGTGGGCGACGCTCAGCTCGTCAGGGACGCCAAGTACGGCGAGAACACCTGCACCGCTGAGCAGCTCGCGCTCAAGGCCATGCAGAAGCAGGCGGCCCTCGGCGCCAAGCACCTGAAGGACGCCGCCCTCGACAATGCTGACTCCGGCGCAGGTCAGGTCGGAGCCGCCCCCAACGGAGGCGAGGAAGGCAGCGAGACCGACGACAAGGCCAAGGTCGACGCCATCGTCAGCATCTACAACACCACCAAGAACGGAGGTAAGAAGTAATGAGCAAGAGACTGGATGAAAACATCGGCACCGTGGACTACGACGGCCTGATCGTCACCAACGAGCCCGTCGCCGACGTCGTGACCGTAACTCTGGCAGCGTCTCAGGGTGTACTCGCCCGCGGCACCGTCATCACTGGCGCGGCCGGCGGCGAGCTGTCTGCGGCCGCTGCGGCCCTCGTGGCGACCAACGCCGTCTATATCCTCGCAGACGAGACCGACACCGGAACCGGCACCGCCGTCACCGCTACGGCCTACCGCACCGGGCACTTCGCACGCAACAAGCTGTCCACCGACGGCTCCTACACCCTCGTCGCGGCTGACGAGGAGATCATGCGCAACGCCGGCATCCTGCTGAGCGACGCGCTGGACTACTAAGAGAAGGAGGACAAGATCATGCCTTTTAACTTCTACGACACCTACACGCTGCTCATGGCCGTCCAGCAGCTCATCCCTGCGACGACCTTCCTGCGTGACAGATACTTCCCGACCAACGACGCGACCGACATCTTCGCCACCGAGGATGTGCTGGTGGAGTACCGCGACGGCACCCGCAAGCTCGCACCCTTCGTGGCCCCCCGCAAGGGAGGCGTCACCATCCTGCGCAAGGGCTACACCATGGAGCGCTATACCCCGCCCTTCGTGGCTCCCCGTCGCACCCTGACCCTCGACGAGCTGCGCAAGCGCGGCTTTGGTGAGGCCCTGTACTCTCAGCTCACCCCTGAGCAGCGCCAGCAGGTGCTCATCATGCGTGACGCTGACGAGCTGGGCGACCTCATTACCAACCGTGAGGAGGCCATGGCCGCCGAGACCATGCTGACCAACGGCTGCATCATGAAGCACATCGCCGACGACGCCGACAAGAGCGACGAGATGGAGATCCGCTTCTACTCCGAGGGCGCCAACCCCGCCACCTACACCCCGACGATCAAGTGGGACGCAGAAGGCGCCAAGATCCGCGCCGACCTCGGCGCGATGGCCCGTATGCTGACCAGACGCGGCCTGCGTGCTGCTGACCTCGTGTGCTCCCCGGACGTGGCCGACGCCATCGTCGAGGATCCCGACATCAAGGAAATGCTCAACAACCGCCGCTATGAGCTGGGCTCCGTCGCCCCCGAGGAGCTGGCGCCCGGCGCGTCCATCATGGCCCGCCTGAACATCAACGGCCGCATCATCAGCGTGATCTCCTACGACGAGACCTACACCGACGACGACGGCAACGATCAGCTCTACATCCCGAGCGGCAAGTGCATCCTCACCGCCCCCGCTGCTGGCCGTACCTGTTACGGCGCCGTCTCCCAGGTGGAGCAGGCCGACGGAGAGTTCCACACCTACGCCGGCCGCCGCGTGCCGAAGTATGTGTCCAGCGCCGAGGGCAACACCCGCACGCTGACCATCTCCAGCCGCCCGCTGCTGATCCCTAACAACAAAAACCCGTGGATCGTTGCCGACGTACTGGGGGAATAACACCCCCTGTTGACACCGCTGCGGTCGGCAGGGGGACGGTCGGCGCAGCCATTGTAGGAAAGGAGTGACAAACATGGCTTACACACCTACCGAGTGGAAAGACGGCGACATCATCACCGCCGAAAGACTGAACAAGCTCGAGGCCGGCGTGCAAAACGAGCAGGTCGGGCCGCAAGGCCCCAAGGGAGACACCGGCGAAACCGGCCCGCAGGGCCCGAAGGGTGATACTGGAGAAACTGGCCCGCAGGGCCCCGCCGGAGCGGATGGTGCCAAAGGCGATACCGGGGCAACCGGGCCCGCCGGAGCAGACGGGAAGTCTGTTAAGAGCATCGCCCTCACCGCAGACAGCACCGGGAAAGTGACCGGCGGCACGGCCACGCTGACGGACGACTCCACCGTGCCGATCACCGTGACAACCGCCACCGCCTAAGACCAAGGAAAGGAGCACGAATATGATCCAGATCATCGCGGGCACCTTCGGCTATTACAACGGCCGCAAGGTCGTCCCCATCACCAACGCGGACGGGCCTCAGAAGTTCGACCCCGAGCTCGAGGCCCGTCTGGTCAAGAAAGGCGTCGCCAAGTACGTCGACGAGAAGCCCGTGGCCCCTGCCCCGGCCGCAGAGCCGGAGCGGGAGCCCGGGGCGACATCTGAGCCCGACGGCACGCCTGCCGCTCCCGAGTACGACGAGGACATGAAACTCGACGAGCTGAAGGAAGTGGCGACCGCCTACGGCGTGGACGCCTCTGCCATGCGCAAGAAGGCTGACATCATCGACGCCATCGAGAAGGCGAAGGCGGCAGCCGACGACGGCCAGAATGGCGACGACCAAAACGGCGACGACGAGAAGCCCCCCGAGATCGGCGCCGCAGATCCCGTCTAATGGCTTTCGACTTCAAGAAAATGGTCGCTGACGACCGCCGCCTCGTGTTTCTCAACCTCGCCGAGTTCGGTGAGGAGCACAAGGTCGACGGCAAGACCATCACCGTCGTGCTGGATGACAACGCCCTGAAAGAACGCCAAGGGGGGCAAGAGCTGGGCGTGGCAGAGTCGTCCCTCATGCTGTATGCAGCAGTCGAGGATCTGCCGCCCCGGCGCCCGGCGGGCGAAGGGCTCAACATCGACGGCCGCGAGTATATCGTCAACGACTGGAGCGAGGACATGGGCGTCGCCACCATCGCACTCGGCCAGACCGTGACCATGTAAAGGAGGTGCAGCCGTGTCCATAGTCAACAGCATCGAGACCGTCCGGGAGTGGCTGGACTCCACCGTCTGCCCGATGGTGCAGCTCAAGCTCCCCGACGACAGCGCGACCGACGCCTCCTACCCCTACAAGCTGGTCAACCCGACCGCGTTCTCGCTTTTCGTCCCGTCGAAGGACAGATTGCCCCCAAAGGTGCCGGCTCCCATCCCCTCGGTCTGCGTGCAGATCGTGGAGGGCACCGACAGCCTGACCATGAGCTCGAGGAGCATCAAGATCCGGCTCTGCTTCTCTGCGTGGGATCCCGGCTACCACGGGCGCGACATCTTCAAACCGAAAAACGACGGCAGCGGCGCATACGTCCAGTGGCAAAACGAGGAGGCCGCAGCCTTCTTCGAGAAAAACGGCGAGGGCTGGCGCGACGCATGGAATTTTGTGGACACGGCCCTCCGCATGATCGAGAACGCCGAGTACATCGGCTCGCTGCGCGTCATGAAGGAGGACGGCATCACCTTCGGCCCTGTCTCTGAGCAGGACGCCGTCCCGGACTTCTACCCCTACTGGTTCGCGTGGGTGGAGTTTTCTGCCGAGGAGCCCCTGACACGCACGCCGAAGGACTACCAACACCTGCTTTAAGGGCAGCCGGCCGGCTGCTCTAATTTTATGCAAAGGAGGAAAAGCAGATGGCAAATGAATACCTCTACGGCGCATACGGCCACATGGGTGAAACTGTGGCACAGAGCGCCGTACAGGCGGGCACCACGCCGGTCTATATCGGCACGGCACCCGTCAACCTCGTGCGCGGCTTCGCAGACGCCGGCGTCATCAACGAGCCGATCAAGCTCAGCAACATGATCGACGCGCAGCGCAAGCTCGGCTATGCGGCCGACTGGGGCACCTTTACGCTCTGCGAGGTCATGAACGCGCACTTCAACAACACCCTCGGGAACATCGGCCCCATCTACGTCATCAACGTCCTCGACCCGTCTGCGGGCAAGCACCGCAAGGCGACCGAGACCACCCAGCAGCTTTCTTTCACGGGCGGCCGGGCCGAGTTTGCGAGCTCCACCATCATCCTCGACACCATGACCATCGCCAAGAGCGATGGCGGCGACTACGCCGAGGGCACCGACTACGCTGTGGACTATAACTTCACCAAGGGCACCGTCATCATCACCAGCCTGATCGCGGACTCCCCGCTCACCGGCACCCTGACGGCCAGCTTCTACGAGGTGGACGACAGCGCCATCGAGGACGACGACATCATCGGCGGCGTGACGGCCGGCGGCGAGTACAGCGGCCTGAGTTCCATCGCGCTGCTCTACCCCGAGCAGTTCGCGGTCTGCAACCTGATTGCCGCCCCCGGATGGAGCCATAGCCCGGCGGTCTACAACGCTATGCTCGCCGCGAGCCAGAAGATCAACGGCCACTGGGACGCCTTCGTCGTGGCTGATCTGCCCCTTGTGAGCGGATCCTCTGCGGTCGGGCAGGCCGAGGTCGACGAGGCGCAGGTCGGTGCCACGGCGGTCGACACCATCGAGAAGGCCGTCGCGTGGAAGAAAAGCAACGCCTTCGACAACGAGAGATCCAAGGTCTACTGGCCGCAGGGCATCGACAACCTCGGCAACATCTACCACCTGAGCACGCTGGCCGTGGTCGAGCTCATGCGGGCCGACTTCAGCCACAACAGCGTGCCGATGGAGACCTGCGGCAACAAGGCGATCCCCATCATCAAGCAGTATTTTGGGGCCAACGCCACCAACCGCGGCTTCAGCCAGCAGGAGGGCAAGGAGCTGACGCAGAACGGCATCAGCACGGCCGTCGCATGGGGCGGCGAGTGGGTGCTGTGGGGCGACCACACCGCCGCCTACACCTACGGCGCCGACGTGGATCCCCGGGCGATCTTCGACGTGTCCATGCGTATGCTCATGCACATCACCAACGACTTCCAGAGGGAGTGGAGCCCGCGCATCGACGAGCCCATGACCCGGGCGCTCAAGGACGAGATCATCAACCGCGAGCAGGAGAAGCTCGACGGGTATGTCAGCATGGGCGCGCTGCTGGGCGAGCCGCAGATCGTGTTCCTCGAGAGCGAGAACAGCACCACCGACATCATGAACGGCGACTTCCGCTGGGACATCGCCGTCACCCCGACCCCGCCCCTCAAGTCTGCGAGCGTGTACGTCGCATACACCGACGCCGGCTTCTCTGTCTACTACGAAGGAGGTGACGAGTAATGGCAAATCTGTGGCTTGACCTGAAGGGCCCCATCCTCGCCGACACCGTGTACATCAACGGCGTCCTCGTCGCCAAGGACGTGACCATCACCCTGCCGGCCGTCACCCATGTGACCGCCGATTATAAGGCGATGGGCACCTACACCGCACCCATGACCGGCCAGATCGAAGGCATGGAGGCCGCCATCACCAAGATCGGCATCGACAAGGGGCTGCGCTCCATGGTGCAGCTCGAGAGCAAGACGCTGGAGGTCAGATGGGCGCAGGATGTCAAGTACGCCGACGGCTCCACCAAGACCGAAGGCTGCAAGGCGTTCATGCGCTGCGTCCCGAAGCTGATCCCGGGCCTGTCCGTGGATCCGGGCAACCCTTCGGAGAACGAGGTCACGCTGGCCGTGAGCCGCTATCAGGTTTTCGTCGCCGGCGAGGAGTTCTGCCTGATCGACCAGCTCAACACTATCATGCGCATCGGCGGCGTGGACTACGTCAAAGACCTGCGCAGCGTGCTGTAACAACAGATGGGCGCCGCCCGAGGTGGGCGGCGTCCCTCTTTTTATCAACGAAAGGAGACAACGACCATGGAAAAGCTGACACTCAGCAACCCCATCACCATCAACGGCAAGAAGGTCAAGACCCTGACCTATGACACCGGCGCGATCACCGTGGGAATGTTCGCCGAGGCCGAGGCGCTGAAGCTGCGCGCCACCACCCACAAGGCCGGCGGCAGCGCCGGCGCCACCGAGCTCGACTACTCCATGCACCTCTACCTCGCTATGATGGCGATCACCGCCGTCAACCCCGACATCGACATCGCTGACCTCGAGCGCATCAGCGGGCCCGATGTCATGGAGCTGGTGAGGATCGGCCGAAATTTTACCACAACGAGGTCGGGGGCACCCTCCGAGCAAAACGACTCGGAGAGCTCGTCCGAGACTACTCCCGAGCCTTCCACATCTCAGTCGGAGAGCTCCGACGGGAACGCCTGACCGACTTCCTGCTCGAATACTACGAAGCGGCCGAGGAGGCGAAAAAGCAGCGGGCAAAGATCCCGAAGCCGAGGATCCCCCACATCCGGCCGCATAGGAGGAGGTGACGCCAGTGGCCAAAAATAAAATGCTGCAAGCCGTCGTGAGTCTCGCCGGCACCATTGACCCGTCACTCGGCAAGGCGCTGGACGATGTCACCGGCAAGCTGGAAAACGTCAACTGGAAGGCCGTGGCCGTCGGCGGCGCTGTGGGCGGCATCGCAGTCGCAACAGGCAAGGCGGTCGTGGAGGCCGGGAAGTATCTGGCCGACCTCGGCAACGAGTACAACACGGCCATCAATCAGCTCTCGGCAGCAACCGGGGCGACTGGCGACGAGCTGGACGCGCTCGGTGAAAGCGTCAAGAACATCTACGCCCAAGGGCTCGGCGATGACTTCGCCGACGTGGCTGACGGTCTGGCTGCAACGCAGCAGGCCAGCGACCTGACCGGCGAAGCTCTGGAGCGGGCAACCGCCGCCGGCTTCAACCTGCGGGACGTGTTCGACTACGATGTCAGCGAGAGCGCCCGGGCAGCGTCGGCCCTGATGAAAAACTTCGGCATCGACGCCGAGGAAGCCTACGGCCTGATCGCCGTGGGCGCGCAGAACGGCGCAGACAAAAACGGCGACCTGCTGGACACCCTGAACGAGTACAGCCCGCAGCTTGCGGCTCTCGGCCTCAGCGCCGACCAGTTCATCGGCACCCTCGTGGAGGGCGCTGACGCCGGCCTGTTCTCCATCAACAAGGTCGGCGACGCCGTCAAGGAGTTCAACATCAAAGCGAAGGACGGCAGCGACACGAGCCGGGAAGCCTTCGAGAGCCTCGGCCTCAACGCCGACAAAATGTTCGCGGCCTTCGCCGCAGGTGGAGACACCGCAGAGGCCGCGTTCTTCGACACCGTCGAAGCCCTCAACAGCATGGACGACCCCCTCGCCCGCAACGCGGCCGGCGTGGCCCTGTTCGGCACACAGTTCGAGGATCTGGAGGCCGGCGTGCTGCCGGTGCTGGCGAGTATCGAGACCGCAGCCTACGACGGCGCGGCAGCTCTCCAGCAGATCAACGACGTGAAGTACAACGACCTCGGCAGCGCCTTCGAGGCGATCAAGAGGTCGGCCGAGGTCTCGCTGCTGCCGATGGCGTCCATGATCGCTAACACCCTGACGGCTCTGGCGCCGATCCTGCGGGAAACCTTCGAGGCCATCGCCCCCGTCATCACGGAAACGCTCAACGCTTGTATGCCGTTTGTGCAGCAATTCCTCATGGGAATGGGGCAGGCCCTCCAGACCGTGCTCCCCATGGTCTCGCAACTGGCCGCCGGGCTGCTTCCGCTGCTCTCGCAGCTGATCTCGGCCTTCCTGCCGCCGCTCCTCGAGCTGGCGCAGCAGCTACTCCCGCCGCTGATGCAGATCGTGCAGGCCATCCTCCCGCCCATCGTGAGCATCCTGACCTCGATCCTGCCAATGCTGACGCAGATCATCTCGACGATCCTGCCCGTCCTGACCAGCCTGATCTCGGCCCTGCTGCCTGTCATCACACCGCTGCTCGAGGTCGCGCTTCAGATCGTCAACAGCGTCATCATGCCCCTCGTGCCCCCTCTCATGCAGATCGTCGAGGCGCTGCTGCCGCCCCTGATGTCGCTGCTCAATGCCATCATGCCGATCCTGAGCCCCCTGCTGGGGCTGCTTCAGCCCATCGCGTCGGTGCTCGGCACCATCGCCAGCGTCATCGGCAAGATCGTGAGCTTCGGCGCAGGCGTCATCAACAGCATCGCCGGCCTGTTCGGCGGCGGCGGGGGCGGCGGGGCTTCCGGCTTCGCAACCGGCGGCTTCACGAGCGGCCCGTCCATCGCGGGCGAGGATCCGCGCTACCCGACCGAGGCCGTCATCAGCTTCAATCCT
The DNA here is from genome assembly GCF_002160755.1 of Lachnoclostridium sp. An14. Taxonomy (GTDB): domain Bacteria; phylum Bacillota; class Clostridia; order Lachnospirales; family Lachnospiraceae; genus Lachnoclostridium_A. The sequence goes on along the minus strand of NZ_NFLE01000004.1, from coordinate 114,645 downwards.
GCATATAGGGCGCAAAACCTGTCCTACTGGGCCCGCGCCGGCGAAATGCTCGGCGCTATGGACGAGGGCAGCTATGAGCCCATCAGCTCCGGCTCGGGCACGTCCGTGGTCTATGACCTGAGCGGTCTGTCCTTCAGCCCCACGATCAAGGTCGACGGAAACACCGACGAGGACGCCCTGATCCGAAAGCTGCGGGATCTGGAGCCGGAGTTCATCGACTTCATCCTCGAAGCACTCGCAAGAAGGGAGGGCGGCGCCTATGTCACAGCGGATAGTCGGCTATATTGATTACACCGCGCAGGGCGGCGACACCTTCGACAGCATCGCGCTGGCAGCCTATAACGAGGAGCGGATGGCGAGCACCATCATCGACGCCAACCGCGACCTCTGCGACGTGCTGATCTTCGAGGGCGGCGAGGCCGTGCGGATCCCCATCGTCGAGACTGTGGAGACGCCCGACACCCTGCCGCCGTGGAGGAGGTGAGCCTGCCCCGTGAAAATCATCTACGAGGGGACGGACATCTACCCCGAGATCAGCGTCCACCGCTGCTACCACGATATGTACGCAGACAAGCAGAGCGACGAGCTGCTGCTCAAGCTCAACGACACCCGGGAGCTGTGGGACAGGTGGAGCCCCAAGAAGGGCGACACCATCGCCGTCGAGGACGGCGCCGCCAAGACGGGCAAGATGTTCGTCGAGAGCGTCGTCCCCGAGTCCGGCCTCATAACCCTGCGGGCCTACTCGGCCCCGCAATCCACCAAGGACAAGAGGAGCAAGTCGTGGGAAAAGGTCAAGTTCCTGCAACTGATCCAAGAGATCGCCGGCCGGCACGGCCTCACGGTCGAGACCTACGGCATCACCGACCAGACCTACGACTACGTCGAGCAGAACAACCTCCCCGACTTCGCTTTTCTTCAGGCACGCTGCACCCTCGAGGGCGCGGCTTTTTTAGTCTATGACGGCAAGCTGGTCGTCTACGACGAGGCATACATGGAGGGCCAGCAGCCCGTCGACACCATCACCATCACGCCGGCCAACGACTTCGAGTACCGGGACGAGGGCGCCTACGCCTACGGCTCGGCCGAGGCCGTCAACGGCGGCCTGACCGGCACCTTCTCGGCGCCGGCCGGGGGCGACAAGGTGCTGCGCAAGATCCTCCCCTTCCGCATGACTGACCAAGCAGAGGCCGACCGCTTCGCCAAGGGCCTGCTCCGGGACGCCAACAAAGAGGCGACCGTCGCAACGCTCTGGACGGGGACGCTGCTGCGCGAGTACGCGGCGGGCTCCGTGGTGACGCTCTCCACCGAGGGTGTCGCCTCGTGGGACGGCACGGCCTTCGTGAGCCGGATCCGGCACGACTACGTCAAGACCCGGAGCAAGCTCTATCTGCGCAAGCCTCTGGAGGGATATTGACCATGCCAAACAGCAACACCCAAATGATCCAAAAGGGCAAGATCTCGAGCATCGAGGGCGAGCCCGACAGAAACGGCGACAAGACCACGGCCCGGGTGCTCCCGAGCACCGCCGACAGCCTCGTCACGAGGCCGCTGACGATCCCGTGGTATCTGCGCGGGGACATGGGAAACCTGAGCCCCGGCGTCGAAGTCGCCTACGCTATGTTCGAGGACGGCACCGGCCTGATCCTCTCCCGCATGGACGGGGAGTGGCCCGGCATCGTCCCCGGCGACATCACCATCAAGAAGGGCGCGCTCACCGTGCAGGACAAGGGCGTCAGCGTACCGTCGGCCGATGTCACGGCCAGCGGCATCAGCCTGAACAGCCACACCCACACCGCACCGCACGGAGAGACAACCGGCCCGCACTAAGAAAGGAGGCCGAGTATCATGTCCGTCATGGCATCGTGGAACGGCAAGACATGGGGCGTCTCCCCCGAGCGGATCGCCGCCCTGAATGGCGTCTCGGCCAGCGTGGAGCTGGACACCGAGAACAGCGACGACAAGGCGGGATCCCCGGCCACCAAGACCAAGGCGCTCAAGCTCCAGAGCATGAGCTTCGACTTCGATCTCGGCGTCGCCGTGGGCTGCGATGTCCGCGGCGAGTACGAGTCGTGGACGGCGCTGGTGGGCCAGTACGCCCCCTTCTACCTCGGCGGCACGCGCTTCGGCCCGGCCAACCTTCAGCTCACTGGCGTGAGCCTCGGCGACACCACGGTCGACAACTTCGGCCGGATCCTCAAGGGCAAGATCACCATCAACTTGACCGAGTACGCCGAGGAGGCCAGCAGCAAGAAGGCGACCGCCGGCAGCTCCAACGGGGGCAGCTCGTCCCCGGCCGGAGTCTCCACCGGCGTCGGCCCGCGTCTGAGCGCCATCACCGTCGGCGCATCCAGCAGCGACAAAGCTGCAAAGAAACCCAACAACACCCAACTGACCTAAAGCGAGGTGATCCCATGAAAGCAAGCGGCAACGCAGCGCCCGAGACCTGCGTGCAAAACCTCCTAAAGACCATCCGCGGCGAGGTGCCATACGAGCGCATCAAGGGGATCGACCGCACCCTGATCGACAAGCCGAGCGGGACGGCTGCCAACGATCTGGCCGCCGACGTGGAGTTCGTCGTGGAAACCTACGAGCCCCGCGTGCGCCTGAGCTCGTCCGATCTGGTCGCTCTGGTCGCGCAGACCGGCGACTTCGAGCTGCGGGCCAGCATTGACAACAACACACTCTGAAGGAGGTGAACAGCATGAGCGACGAGACCAACACCTACGGCGACGACATCCACCTCACCACCACCGACGCGACGACCATCTACAACACCCTGATCGCTGCGCTCGAAAAGGGCGCCGGCGAGCCTCTGTACCCCGGCGACGAGCGCCGGATCTTCGGCGAGGGGCTCGTGGCCGTGTTCGTCGCCCTCTACAACAGCCTCGACGACACCGGGCGGCAGACCCTTCTCCGCTATGCGCGGGGCGAGGTGCTGGACGCTATCGGCGAGCGGCTGGATGTCCACCGGCTGGAAGGATCCCCGGCAAAGACGACCATGCGCTTCTCCGTGAGCACGCCGCAGCCAAACAACATCATCATCCCGAAGTGGACGAAGGTGACGCCGGATAGCGACCACTACTTTGCCACCGACGAGATCGCCGTCCTTCAGGCCGGCGCCTACTCCGTGGAGATCCCGACCTCGGCCGTCAGCAACGGCACCGAGTACAACGGGTACGCCCCGGGCACCATCACCACCCTCGTCGACCTGATCCCCTACATCGAGAGCGTCACCAACATCACGGCGACGGCCGGCGGCGACGACGGCGAGCCCTACACCGAGGAAGGCGACAACCGGCTGCGCGAGCGCATCCGACTGGCGCCGGCGTCCCGGTCTACGGCCGGGCCGGAACAGGCTTACATCTACTGGGCCATGACGGCCGACAGCTCCATCATCGACGCCCGGGCCGTCAGCGAGACGGAAACCATCAGCCGCACCCTCACGGTCTACGACGGCCACGCCTTCATCGGCGGCGGTCGGCTGCTGCCGGACACCATGATCGTCAAGGAACACGGGGAGAGCACGGCCGGAGTGGAGGACACCGACTACACTGTGGACTACACCGACGACCTGCTGACCATCGAGCTCAAGGGCGCCCTCGCGGACGCCACGAGCCTCGACATCACCATCACCCGCACCCTCGAGGGCTGCGTCAAGATCGTCCCCCTGCTGGAGGGCGGCGCCGTCCCCGACGAGAGCATCCTCGAGAAGGTGCTGGAGGCGTGCAACGCCTCGGACATCCGGCCGCTCACCGACGTGGTCACGGCCGTGGCGCCCGAGGTCATCACCTACGACATCGAGATCGTCTACTACACCACCCCCGAGACGGAGGCCGAGGTCGTCGCCAATGTGGAAGGCACCGGCGGCGCCATCGACCGCTACAACGAGTGGCAGGTGGGCGCGCTGGGCCGGGACATCAACCCCGACCAGCTCCGAAAGCGGATCCTCTGCCCGTCGTGGGGCGAAAACCTGACCGGCGCCTTCCGCGTGGACGTGACAAAGCCGGTCTACACCCCCGTCAGCGACACACAGGTCGCCAAGTTCAGCGGGCACCTGACTGTCAGCCATAAGACAGATAGCGAGGTGGTCTAAATGCGACTCAGCGAAGTCGAGATGATCAAGCTCCTGCCCTCGTGGATGGCACAGGACGGTGCCGACCGCGGGCTGGCCGCCGGCTGCGACACCCTATCCCGGGACGCCTTCGCCCGTCTGAAGCTGCTGAGCAGGTGGGACAAGATCGACCAGCTCAGCGAGGCCGAGCTGGACGAGATGGCGTGGGAGCTGAACATCCAGTGGTATGACAGCACCGCGCCCATCGAGACCAAGCGGGCCGTCATCCGCAACAGCGACCGCGTCTATGCCAAGCTCGGCACCCCCTACGCCGTGGCGCAGATCATCGCCGACTACTTCGGCACCGGCGAGGTCAGGGAGTGGTATCAGTACGGCGGCAAGCCCTACCACTTCAAAGTGCTGAGCGACAACCCGGGACTCGTCAACGAAAACCTCGACCTGTTCCTCTCGCTGCTGCGCACCGTGAAGCGGCGCAGCGCATGGCTCGACGCGATCCTGATCTGCCTGACCGGCGAGATGTTCCTTTATGCCGGGATGGCCGTGCGAGAGCACGGCGAGGAGCGGCACGTCATGGGGACGGACGAGATCCACCTCTACCACGGGGCCGTCGTCCACGACAACAACCGGGAGACCGTCACCATCGGCACCAGCGTCCTCGCTTCAGACTAAGGAAAGGAGAAAGACATGGCCGCATTTATCAACAACGACATCACCGCCGCGGGCCTTCTCGTTCTGGCGAAGGGCGTGGCGGGCCAGCAGATCAACTACACCAAGATCGTCCTCGGCGACGGCTACCTCGAGGAGGGCCAGACGCCCCGCTCCCTCACCGGCGTGGTCAGCCCGAAGGCGACCATCGACATCACCAAATGCGTCGTGAACGGCGACGGCACCGTCACCGTGGGCGGCGTGTTCACCAACAACCAGACCAACGACGGCTTTTACTACCGCGAGCTCGGCCTTTATGCGGACGATCCCGACGAGGACGTGGGCGAGGTGCTGTACTGCTACGGCAACTGCGGCGACCTCGCTGAGTGGATCCCGCCGACCGGCGGTGCCACCATCGTCGAGAAAACCATCGACATCGTCACCGCCATCGGCACGGCCACCAACGTGACCGCCTACATCCCCGCGGACGCCTACGCCACCAAGGAGGACTACGAAAACTACAAGGCCATCGCCCTCGCGGCGCAGGCCACGGCCAATCAGGCCATCGCCCTCGCGCAGCAGGCCGTCGAGATCGCGCAGCAGGCGGCCGCCTCTGTGGTCGACCTGAGCAACGCCGTCCAGCAGAACACCAGCAAGATCACGACCCTGTGGGGCGCCGTATTCGGCGACATCACGACCAACCCCTTCCAGATCACCTTCGCAAATCTGGACGGCATCACCCTCACCTCTGGCGTCTGGAACGCTACGCTTCAGCGCCTCGAGTGCTAAGCCGTGGACGGCTACAACTACACGCCGATCCCGCCCGAGGAGGCGTCCTGCGTCATCGCGCACCTGTTTGTCGAGCTGGCCCTGCCCTGCTCGTGCTGCAAGCGCGAGGACGGCGTGATCGTCATACAGGGCACCGCCTACGACGGCACCGGCGCGAGGATCACCATCAAAGGCGAGGAGGTGAGATACTACGGCAAGCAACGGACACTCGCGGCCATACGAGCGGGCCAATGTAGGCCGCCCGCCATTCGGCCGTGAAAAGCTGCCGGAAATGCAGGTCATCAGCGACGCCAAGGAGCTCGAAAAGCACACCTACATCAAGACGCGCAACCCGAACATCTTCCCCAAGAAGGAACGGCTCGGGCTGGCGCAACGGATGATGAACGAGGCCAGCGACCTCGTCGCCGACCTGATGGAAGCCAACGACCTGCTCCTGACCGACCCGCAGGAGCGGGAGCTGCGCTACCGGGCGCAACGCTCGGCCCTGCGCAACTGCCGGAAGCTGATCCACCACATCGAGCTCGCCCACGAGATCCTCAGCGGGCTCGGCGACGACGCCTTTGCACACTGGTCGCGGATGGCGGCCGGTGTCAAAAACCAGACCGCCAAATGGTACAAATCCGATAAAGAAAGGGCCGCCAAGATGGACGCGCAAGCGCGTCATCAATAGGCAGCCCGTGGGGTACGCCTTGTTTTTTCGTGCCGGGTCGGCCAACAACGCCCGCCTCGTCTGGAGCGATGGCACGCTGAACTGGAACAACGCCGTCGACGGCAACAACGGCCTGCGCCCCGCTTCGATGGATAGCCCGACTTATTAACCGGCCGGAGACGGCCGGCGAACACTGTGCACCATCATCCAAGGAAGGCGTATCCCTCCCGCACCCGGCGCCGTATGACCGGCCCGGCCATGGGTAAACACAGGACTGCCGATGCTCCCGGCGGCGCACTCAAAGCGTGGCCGGAGCTGCCGACGGCAGAGATTTTTTCGCATGGAGAACATCGTCAACAGCTTCAACTCGCTATACAAAGCATACCGCAAGACCCGCTGCGGGAAGCGGGACAACCCAACGGCCATGCGCTACCGCATGGAGGCCATCGAGCGCACGGCCGACCTCTCTGACCGCCTCCAGCGGCGCGAGTACACCTTCGGGCCCTACTATCCCTTCAAGGTGTACGAGCCGAAGGAGCGGCTCGTCCTTGCCATAGACTTCGAGGGCAAAGTCGTCCAGCACTCGCTCTGCGACAACGTCCTCGAGCCCGTGTTCTCCCGGCGCTTCATCCGGGATAACTATGCCGGGCAAATCGGCAAAGGCACCCACGACGGCCTCGACCGTCTGGCCGGTGCCATGCGCCACTACTTTTTCAGCCGGAAGGCAGCAGACGAGGAGGCCCGGCGGGCCGCCGGCCTGCCATACCGGCCGATGGAGGAGTGGGACTACGCCGAGGGCTGGGTGCTGAAAGGTGACTTTTCCAAGTTCTTTTACACCCTGCTGCACGCCGTCTGCTTCGAGAAGGCCCGCAAGGCTCTGGCCTTCCTGTCTGACGAGGAGCTGATCGACTTCGTCGAGTGGCTGCTCTGGATCGTCATCGACAGCACGCCAGACCCCGGGATCCCCATCGGCAACCAGTCGAGCCAACTGCTCGCCCTGCTCTATCTGGACGACTTCGACCACTGGCTGCGGGACGACCTCGGCCTCGTCTATGGCCGTTACATGGACGACTTCTACATCATCAGCAGCGACAAGCTGCTGCTCCGGGAGATCCTCAAGCGGATCGAGGAGTACATCAAGCCGCTGGGCCTGCGCCTGAACGGCAAGACGCAGATCTTCCCGCTCAAGAATGGCATCGACTTCCTCGGCTTTCACACCTACCTCACGAGCACCGGCAAGGTGGTCAGGAAGGTGAGGGCCAAGAGCATCGACAACATGAAGCGGAAGATCCGCAAGTTCCGCGGCCTCGTGGACAGGGGCAAGATGACGCTCGAGAGCGTGAGCCAATCCTACGCAAGCTGGACGGGCCACATCTCGCACGGCAACACCTACCACCTGCGGCAGAACATGGACGCCTATTTCTTCGCATACTTCCCGGAGCTAAAACCTACCGAAAGGAGACAAGACTCATGCCTCAAACCCTCGGAAGCCTTGCCAACAAGGCAAAAATCAAGTTCGGCAGCCTCTACGGCGCGCCGATCATCTGGATCAAGGCAGACAAAAACCACGCCGGCTACCCTGCTAACAGCACCACCCTCGTGACCAACCAGATCATCAAGCTGCTGTGCTTCGACGCAAAGGAGAGTGCCAACGGCAACAGCGACCGCCGAAACTACGGCAACAACCGCTACATCTACTCCAACCTGCGCCAGTGGCTCAACAGCGACGCCGCCGCAGGCCAGTGGTACACCGCGCAGCACAGCGCAGACGCACCTCCGAGCTCGGGCAACGTATGGGACGGCTACAACCCCTACAACACCATCGCCGGCTTCCTCAACGGCTTCACGGCCAATGAGCGGGCCGCCCTGCTTGCCACCACTATCACCGTCGGCAAGAGCTCCACGGACGGCGGCGGGACGGAAACCTGCGTGGACAAGGTTTTCCCCCTGTCCTGCACCGAGGTCAACCTCTCGGGCGACCATGTGTGCGGCAGCAAGCTGGCGATCTTCAGCGACAACTCCAGCCGCATCGCTACCGTCTCGGCCTCGGCCGCTGCCAACTCCAACTATGATGTCGACGCCAATCAGGCGTGGTACTACTGGCTGCGGGACGCCTATGCCTGGTCGGCCCGCGACGCCCGCTACGTCGTTTCCGACGGCGCGCTGCGCTGGGGCCGCGCCTGCAGCGGCGACTTCGGCCTGCGCCCCGCTTGTAATCTGTCCTCTGATCTCCTGGTCTCCGACACCACCGACTCGGACGGCTGCTACACAATCGTCTACAACCAGCCGCCCACGGCCCCCGGCACCATCACTGTCCCGAGCGAGGTCATCGGCGGCGAAAACCTGAGCATCTCGTGGGGACAGTCGACCGATCCCGACGGCAACCTCGCCGGCTACAAGCTGGAGCGCAAGGTGGACGACGGCACATGGGCGCAGATTTACAGCGGCAGCTCCCGGAGCTACACGGACTCCATCACCTACGGATGGACGAGCGTGCAGTACCGCGTCAAGGCATACGACACCGCCGGGGCCGAGAGCGCCTACACCACCAGCGCCGTGCGCACCGTCACCAACAACCGGCCGCCCGTCATCAGCGGCAGCGACACCGACCTCGGCAGCTTCACCACCACGCCGCCCTCCTACGAGTACACCGTCACCGACGCCGACGGCCATCAGGTCACGGTCGTGGAGAAGCTGGACACCACCACGCTGCGCACCTACACGGCCACCCTCGGCGACACCAACGAGCTCGAGATCACGGCCGACCAGTGGCTCAAGCTGCTGAACGGCGACCACGCCCTGACCATCACCGCCACCGACGCCAAGAACGAGAGCACCGTGCGCACCCTGTCCTTCGACAAGGCCATGCACTCGGTCGAGTTCGAGCAGACCGTGGCGATGGCGGCCGATGATATGCCGACCAAGGCCCTCGTCAATATTCAGGGCAGCTTCCCGACCGGCAGCACCCTTCAGGTCTGGATCTGCAACAACGGCAACGACGCCGAGCCCACATGGGAGGACATCACCACCAAGGCCCTGACCAGCCAGAAGCACTTTTTCACCAACCAGACCAAGACCGCCGCAAGCTGGGGCGTGAAGATCAAGGTCAAGCTCCTGCGCGGCTCGGCCGAGGGCGACTGCTACATCCAGTCGGTCGGCGGCAACTTCGCATAAACCAACACCCCAAGACCAGAAAGGAGGAGCAGCATGGTCTACTTCATGGAACACAGCATCAAAGCCATCCACGAGAAGGAGCAGGCCGCCGCCGGCGGCGGGGGCGGCACCTCTCCCGAGGACAAGGAGCGGATCACCAAGCTCGAGGACGAGCTCGAGGATCTGTCCGGCGCCATTGAAAGGGGGCTGACCACATGAGCGACAAGTACAGCGGCCTCGAGGCCGCCCTGCGCAGCGCCCGCATGACCTTCGTGAGCGAGGCCAACGCCGGCGACCGCACCGGCACCGAGATCATCGCCTGCGAGGATCTGCTGCCGGCGTGGACGAAGGCCGGCCCCAAGGGGGACGGCAGCCACGAGGTCGGCGAAGCCTGCACCCACGACGGGCAGAGCTGGCGCTGCTGCCAAGCCCACAACACCAACAACAACCCGGACATCGAGCCGGGCAAGAGCCCCGCACAGTGGGTGCCCTACCACACCACCGACCCGAAGAAGGCAAAGCCCTTCATTCAGCCGACCATGGCCGAGGACAGCTACCAGAAGGGCGAGGTCTGCATCAGGACAGATGGCAAGGTCTACCGCTCCATCATGGAGACAGCCAACGCATACAGCCCGGAAGCCTACCCGCAGGGCTGGGAGGTCGTCGAGGTCGAGGATGGAGGTGCAGCATGATCCAGCTTGACATCGGGCAGCTCGTGGCCCTCATGGGGATCCCGTCGGCCATCACGGGCCTGTGCTTCTGGATGATCCAGAGGCAGCTCTCCAAGAGGGACGCAGAGCTCGACCGGCGCGACGCCGCCCGGGAGAGAAACGAGGTGCTGCTCGTGCGCAGCGTGGGGGCCGCCATCGCGCTCGGCGAGGCCACGGCCACCGCCCTGAAGAACGGCCACGCCAACGGAGAGACCGAGGCGGCCCTCCAGTATGCGCAGAAGATCAAACACGAGCAGAAGGACTTCCTCACCGAGCAGGGCATCCACGCGATCTACTGAGGGAGGTGACACCCATGGGAAGATACCGGCGCAAGCGGGAGGCCAAGGCCCGACGCAGGCCGTGGGAGTTCTCGAAGAAGCTGGCGGCGTGGGCCGTCCTCGTCGCAACTGCCGCGGCCGTGGCGTCCTATGTGCTGGCCTTCCGCGATCAGCAGACCGCCAGCGATGTCACGACCACCATCTTCACGGCTTGCATCGGCTACCTCGTGAGCTATGCGGCCAAGTCGGCCACCGAGAAGATCAGCCGAAACCGGCACGGCCTCGACGCTGATGGCAACCCCATCAGCGGGGCCGGCGTCGGAGAGTACACCACCACAACCACATCAGACAAGGAGGCAAAAGGATGAACATGATCGACATCACCCCCGTCATTAACGCCGTCATCGCGCTGCTCGCCGCAGGCGTCAGCGTGTTCCTGATCCCGTGGATCAAGAGCAAGACCACCGACGCGCAGCGCAAGGAGCTGCTCGAGTGGGTGAAGATCGGCGTCGCCGCTGCCGAGCAGCTTTACAAGGGGCAGGGCCGCGGCGAGGAAAAGAAGAAGTACGTCCTCGAGTTCCTCGCGTCCATGGGCTTCACCGTGGACGAGGAGGCCATCAACGCGGCTATCGAGGCAGCAGTCAACCAGCTCAACGGCGGCAACCTGCCGCTGGAATAATCAACGCAGAGGGCGGGCCGGCTGGCCCGCCCTTTATTCTGCAAGAAGGAGGAACACATCATGACCAACACCAAGGACATCGACGGCATCGCCCTGAAGCCGGGCGAGGAGCTGACCGAGGAGACCCTCGACGAGCTCAGCAACGGGAAGGGGGACGACGACCATGAGTAACAGCGCCCTGATCTCCTACACCAAGCTCAGCCCCAACCACTCGGGCAAGCGCACCAAGAAGATCGACACCATCACGATCCACTGTATGGCCGGCCAGCTCTCCGTCGAGAGCTGCGGCGCCCTGTTCGCTCAGAGCAGCCGGCAGGCGTCCAGCAACTACGGCATCGGCAACGACGGCCGCATCGCCCTCTATGTGGACGAGGGCAACCGCTCGTGGTGCACATCGTCCAACGCCAACGACCAGCGCGCCGTCACCATCGAGGTCGCCAGCGACGCCACTCACCCCTATGCGGTGAACAGCAAGGCATACGACGCGCTGCTGGATCTCGTGACCGACATCTGCAAGCGCAACGAGATCAAGAAGCTCGTCTGGTCGACCAACAAAAACGAGCGCATGAACCACCTGAACGGCTGCAACATGACCGTGCACCGGGACTATGCGAACAAAGCCTGCCCGGGCGACTGGCTCTACAACCGCCACGGGGAGATCGCAGCCGAGGTCAACCGCCGGCTCGGATCCGGCAGCAGCACCCCCTCCACCGGGGAGACCACCGGCAGCACGGCCGACATCAAGATCGGCGACGTGGTGGAGTTCACCGGCACCAAGCACTATGTCAGCTCCACGGCCAAGACCGCGTCGAGCTGCAAGCCCGGCAAGGCCAAGGTCACGGCCCTCGCCAAGGGCAAGGCGCACCCCTACCACCTGATCGCCGTCTCCGGCGGCGGCTCCACCGTCTACGGATGGACGGACGCGGCCGACATCAAGACCAGCGCGGCCGCCACGGACACCTCGTACCTCGTGAAGGTGACGACCGATGTGCTGAACATCCGAAAGGGCCCCGGCACCAACTACGGCACCAACGGGGACATCCGCGACAAGGGCGTCTACACCATCGTCGCCGAGAGCGACGGGCCCGGGGCCTCCAAGTGGGGCAAGCTCAAGAGCGGGGCCGGCTGGATCTCGCTGGACTACGCCAAGAAGGTCTAATTGTGCAACTTGCCACCGGCGCGGCGCGGATCGGCGCCGGCCAGAAGCTCTGAAACCGTCAGAACACACAAAAAGAGCCCGCTCGGGAGTGATCCCGGGCGGGCTTTTTCTGTTTATGCACTCATTCCTCTGTGGCGTCGTTCTCCGCTGGATCCTCGCCGCCATCGCTCTGCGCCGCCTCAGCAGCGGCCAGCTCGGCCTCAGTCGGGTGGAAGCGGACGACATAGCCGTTGACATCATAGAAGCCGCCGAGGGCGACCGTGAAGATGTCCACGATCCAACCGATCCCGAAGAAGCCGGCCGTCAGCGTCCAGATGACCCCGGTGCCAATCTTCCCCACATAGTAGCGGTGCACACCGAGCACCCCGAGGAAAATGCACAACGGCAGGACGACCGCTTTGCTTTTCGGTGAGGTGGGGCGCTGTGCTGCCGGCACGCTGGCCGGCCGGCCGCCACTGGTCGTGTACGACAGGCCCGTGCCGGGCACTCCGACGGTCGTGTGGCTTTTCCCGGTCGTGCTGACTGTGTGCTTCAGACCCTTCGGGCCGAAGGTGACGCTCGCGCTCTTTTTATTCAAGTTCACACGGATGCCGGGAGCGATCTTAATACTGCGCCGGAAACGTAAACCCATTGAAAAAACCTCCTTTTCGTCTGTCCTATTGCGTTTTTTAGTATTTAGTCACCTTTGGGATAATATTATCACGGGCGGCGTGTTATTGTCAACTTGCACTACCCATCTTTGGCATAAGTGGCAGAAAAGGAGGCGGCGCGTATTTGAAAATATACAGGCCAGAAGGCCGGTGCAATATCTCAGGCGAGCGCGTCCGCGCAGCCAGAGAGCGGGCCGGCATCTCGCAGGAGCGCCTCGCGTACAAGATCCAGATCGCGGGGCTCGACATCACGCAGAAGGCCATCAGCAGGATCGAGACCGGCGACCGCATTGTCGCCGACTATGAGCTCGAGTACCTCGCCGACGCTCTCGGCGTGACCATCTACTACCTGCTCGGAAAAGAATGAAAGCAGCGCAGCCAGAGCGGCCGCGCTGCTTTTCTCTTGTCTCCCCTCTTGACTTTATACAACAAATGTTGTATAGTAAAGACACACAAAACAAAAGGGGAGGCACTCAACATGGAAACGATCACCACCGGGAAACGCCTGAAGGCGCTGCGAGAGGATCGCGGCCTGTCTCAGTCGCAGCTCGCCAAGAAGGCCGACATCAACAGCCGAGTGCTCCAGACCTACGAGCAAGACGACCGAGACATCGCGGGGGCGAAGCTGAAAACGCTCCTCAAGGTCTGCGTCGCTCTGGAGTGCCGGCTCGAGGACATCGTCACAGACGACGAGACGCTGGCGCTGATCGCGTCATACAACAGGCGATGACAACGAAGGGCGGCCAGCCGGCCGCCCTTTTTTCTATTTCACGGAGGGATCACCATGGGGAAACACTTCAGCCACCTGACACCAACGCAGCGCACGCAGATCGACGCCTTCAGGCGCGCCGGCATGAAGGTCGTGGACATCGCCAAGGAGGTCGGCGTCCATTACACCACCATCTACCGGGAGCTCAAGCGGTGCACCTATGAACACCTGAACAGCGACTACACGACCGAGATCCGATACAACCCCGACGGGGCGCAAGCTCGGTATGAGGCCAACCTGCGGGCGAAGGGCCCGGAGCTGAAGATCGGCAACGACTACGAGCTCGCCGACTACCTGATCGGCAAGATCCGGGACGAGAAGTACAGCCCCGAGGCAGCCATCGGAGAGGCCGAGGTCATGGGCTGGCCCTTCCGGGTGCATATCTGCGCGAGCACGGCCTACAACTACATCCGGGCCGAGATCTTCGGCGATGATCTCACCGTGGAAATGCTGCCGCAGCACGGCAAGCGCCGCCGGAAGCCCGAGCGGCCCGAGGGCAGCATCCCCCGCAAGCCGGCCGGCAAGAGCATAGAAAAGCGGCCGGAGATCGTCGACACGCGCACGACCTTCGGGCACTGGGAAATGGACTGCGTGGAAAGCGCCAAGGGCTGCACCACAACGCTGCTCGTATTAACCGAGCGGCTCAGCCGCCGGGAAATCACACGGAGAATGGAAGCAAAGAAAGCGGAGAATGTCGTGGCCGAGCTGGACGCGCTGGAAAAGAGATACGGCGAGCTTTTCCCTCTGATCTTCAAAAGCATAACGGTAGACAACGGATCGGAGTTTGCAAACTGTGAAGGAATGGAACGGAGCAGCCTCCGCGAAGGCGAGAAAAGGACGAAGTTATACTACTGTCACCCGTATAGTGCATACGAGCGCGGCAGCAACGAAAACCAGAACAAGCTCGTGCGCCGCCATGCTCCGAAGGGATCAAGCTTCGAGGACATGACGGACGAGAGAGCCGACTATATAGAAGGCTGGATGAACGACTACCCCCGGAAAATGTTCAACTGGCACACCCCGGAGGAAGTATTTCAGGCAGAAATAAAGGCCCTCAGTGGGGCCTTATAAAATATTTTTGACTTTTTTCGCATTTACTCTTGACATTTACCTATTTTTGACGGTTCCGGGGGATTTCTGGGCTATGATCCCGAAACAAGAGGAAACTTCTCCGGATTCTGCCGGGTTTCTCCCGCTCCCCAAACTTCCGGCCCGCCATTGAATTTTACCCACCTCCGTGTATAATAGGAAAATAGAAATGTACATCGGATAAGGAGGGCTTTCGCCTATGAACCATCACGGAAAAGCCCGGCTCCTGATGACGGCCTCCATGGCCATCTTCGGGACGCTGGGCCTGTTTACGAGAAATATTACCGTCAGCTCCGGGGAGCTGGCCCTGTACCGGGCCATTCTGGCCGCCGTCCTGATCGCCTTATACCTTCTGGCGGCCAGACAGCCCATCCGGCTGGCGCAGATCCGCGGCGAACTGCCCCTACTGCTGCTCTCCGGGGTGGCCATGGGCATCAACTGGATCCTGCTGTTTCAGGCCTACCGCTACACCACCATTTCCATGGCCACCTTAAGCTACTACTTTGCCCCGGTGATCGTCACCGCCGTCAGCCCGGTGCTGTTTCGGGAACGGATGACGAAAAAGCAGCTCCTCTGTTTCCTGCTGTCCACCGCCGGGCTGGTGCTCATCATCGGCGCCGGGGAAACGGGCGGCAGCGGGACGGATCTCACCGGCATCCTGTTCGGCCTGGGGGCGGCAGTCTTTTACGCCGCGGTGATCCTGCTGAATAAACGGATCCGCCAGGTGGCCGGCATCCACCGCACCTTCCTTCAGCTGGTGGCAGCGGCAGTGATCCTGCTGCCCTACGTGGCCCTCACCGGCGGCTCCAGCCTGGGCTCCTTAAGCGCCCTTGGCTTTGGCTGCCTGCTGGTGGTGGGCCTGATTCACACCGGGATCACCTACTGTATGTATTTTACGGCCCTCCGGGACTTAAGCGGCCAGGAGGCCGCCATTTTAAGCTACATTGACCCGCTGGTGGCCGCCCTGGTATCCGTGGCGCTCCTGGGGGAGGCCATGACCCTCTGGCAGGCAGTGGGCGGGGCCATGATCTTAGGCTTTACCCTGGTAAATGAGCTGGGCGGGGAAGGCTGAACCCTAAAATACGGGATACAGCCCGCCGCCGGACGTCCCCACGCTGCTGGAATCTTCCCCGTAACAGAATTCTCCCAGAGGATCCGGGGCGGACACAAAGGTCAGCCCCTGGGCCGTCTCCATGACAAAATAAACATCATACTCCACGCCGTCCTTCTGTTTCGCGTACTCCCCGAAATCTCCCCAGAAAGAGATGACGGCCGTCTCACCGGCGGTGGTTCTCCTGGCCGGGAGCCGGATACCGTCCGGCACGGCCGCGTCCGTCCCTGGACGGGCCGCGTAGCCCATGGCGCTGCCGGCGCTCTCGTTCGTTTCCTGACTCGTCTTCCCATACTCCCCGTTTTTCACCAGAATAAAGGTTCCGCCGGTCACATCCTCCCCTTTCAGCCACGAATCCTCTCCCGGCAGCAGCACCTTTACGGACATCTGAGTCAGATCCTCCTCGTCCCAGTGGGCGTTGAAGGACAGTTTCAGCTCCTCGTTTACCCATAAGGAGTCTAAAAATTCCCGCCGGCTCTCTTTTTCCGTCTCTATGAGGAAGAAGGGGCGAAGGGAGGCGGCGGAAGGCTCGATGGACAGGGTGGCGCAGCCGTTTTCATCCGTCTCCTGGCGGTATTCCTCCTCCCCCGCCTGGACGCCGGCGATCAGCCTGGCACCTGCCTCCGCCGTTTTGGGCACCCCCTTCATGGCCACCACCAGACGGCCATCCTCATAGCTCACGGAGGCCTCCGTTTCCAGAAACAGGCTCTGGGACTGCCGCAGCTCCTCCTCCAGAGCCTGGATGCCGGAGACGGCATTTTGAATCTGGACACCGTTGTCCCGCACATTCCCCGCCAGACGGTCAATCTCCTCCCGCATCCGGCTCATATCCCCGGCCAGCCAGAAGTGCTGCACAGTGTGCAGTACCAGCAATCCAGCGCCTACAGCCGCCAGCGCGGCCCATTTCTTTTTCATATTCCGTCCTCCTCTCTCCTAAACCTCAATTTCCACGCTGTCCCGCACGTCCCGTTTGGTGTAGAGCACCAGCTCGTCCCCGGCGCGGAGCACAGAGGAGCCGTTGGGGATCAGCAGTTTCTGCTCCCGCCGCACCAGCACAATCAAGGTCTGGCGGGAAATATCTAAATCCCGGATGCCCTTCCCCACCCAGGGATGGCTCTCCCTCAGCCGCAGCTCCTTTAACGTGATTCCTTCCTCTCCGGCCACGCCCTCCGCCCCGAAGACCATGCGGTCGCCTGTCATAAGACGGATATTTCCCCTGGGGACAATGGTCTGTTTCCCCCGGCGGATCACCGCCAGGATCATGCCCGGCGGCAAAGGCAGATCCCTGACCTGCAGATTCTCCCAGGGATGGCCCTCTCCCACCATCAGGCTGATAAAGCGGATGTCCGTCTCCCCGGAGTAGTCCGCCATAGATTTTAAACGGGTGTACTGTTCCACAAAACCGGCGGAAATAATACCGGTGGGGATGGCCACCGTCCCCACCCCGAGAAAGGCGATGACGATTCCCACCAGCTGTCCCGCGTTGGTCACCGGGTAAATGTCGCCGTAGCCCACGGTCAGAAGGGTGGAAACCGCCCACCAGATGCCGGAGAAGGCGTTCTGGAACTTGTCAGGCTGAACCTGGTGCTCCAGGCTGTACATCACCAAAGAAGCGGCCACAATCAGGATCAGTAGGATGCAGACGGAGGAAAAGATCTGATCCCTCTTGTCCCGGAGGACGTCGGTGATCACGTTGAAGGCGTCGTAATAGGTATTGATGCGGAACAGGCGGAAAATGCGCACCACCCGGAACATCCGGAAGGTGACAATCCCCATGGGAAACACCACCGGAAGAAAATAGGGCAAAAAGGAAAGAAGGTCGATCACGCCGAAAAAGGAGCCGGCAAAAGACAGTTTCGCCCGCAGCTTTCCCTTTCGGGGATAGAGATATTCCGCGGTCCAGAGCCTGAGAATGTACTCGGCCGCGAAAATACAGGACGTCACAAGTTCGATCCCCCGCAGATAGGGCAGATAGGGCCGCGACTGGTCGAAGGTTTCAAACAATGTGGCAAATAAATTGAGAAATACGATAAACGCGATGAAAAAGTCGAAGGCAATGCTGACCCGGTCCTGGTCCCTGCCTGTCTGGAGAATTTCAAATACACGGCGCTTGGTGGGTATATTCACGGCTTTGGCTCCTTTATCCTGGAGGCGGACCGTTTTCCCGGCCCTCTCTGTATTTAAGGATAGTTTACCACCAAAGCCGGAAATAATCTACCTTATCCCAGCTTTCCGTACTCCTCGTCGTTCACCGGCTCCAGCCATTCGTTGGAGGGATTTTCTCCCGGCACCTCCATGGCCAGGTGGGAGAACCAGCTGTCGGAGGCGGCTCCGTGCCAGTGCTTGACTCCCGCGGGGATCAGCACCACATCGCCCGGGTTCAGGGCCCTGGCCTCTTTGCCCCACTCCTGATACCAGCCGCGGCCGTCGGTGCATAAAAGGAGCTGTCCGCCGCCTTTGTCCGCGTGGTGGATGTGCCAGTTGTTGCGGCAGCCCGGCTCAAAGGTCACGTTGGAGAGGACCACGCCCTCTGTGGTCAGGAGATTTAAGTAGCTCTGACCGATAAAATACTGGGCATAGGCGTCGTTGGGCTGTCCCAGGCCGAACATTCCGCCCTTTTTCCCGTCGTCCTCATCAGCCCAGACCTCTTTGGCCATGCGAAATGCCGCCCAGGCTTTGGGCCAGCCGGCGTAAAATGCCGCGTGGGTGAGAATCTCGGCGATCTCCGTCCTTGTGATGCCGTTCTGTTTCGCCGTCATCAGGTGATACTGGAAGGAGGAATCCACCAGACCCTGAGCCATAAGGGAAACCACCGTCACCAGGGAGCGGTCCCGCAGGGACAAAAGGCCTTCCCTGCTCCACACCTCTCCAAATAATACGTCATCGTTTAACTGGGCAAACTTCGGGGCAAACTCCCCCAGGTCCCTTCTTCCTGCCGTCTGTTTTACTGCCATATGCCATACCTCTCTTATTTTTAGAGTAGTAGTGTTTACCGACCCTCTCCAAGGTCTTCCCTCCGGCCATCAAAGCCCCTTCCTCCGGCCGAAAAAGGCCAAAGAAGGCGTCAGGACAAAGCAGGTTCCGGCGGGAGGCGAGCTCCGCCCGGATAAAAAGTGTGCGCTTGGCGAACATTCGCGCCGCCGCGCGGCTGCGTCAGCAGCCATATTCCTTTGCGCGGAGTGCGCCCTTTTTTACTGCTTTTATTTTAATCCCTCCGCCTTCTCCTGTCTAATACCTGTGTGTTATTTCCAGAAATGCCTTTTAGGCATAAGGCCCCGGTTTTCCCCTGTTTGCCATCTGCTCCAGCCTGGGGACTCCCTTTTCCAGGAGCAAGCCTGTCAACGCTTTTAACTGCTCCCGGAACCGTTCCTCGGAGTCAAACCGATACCCCCACATTTTACTATGAAAGCCCCGGATGGCGCCGGTATAGATGGGCGTGCTCGCGCGCACAGATATATCGGCATCAGACGGGCAAGACGGTATGAGAAAGGAGGGCGGTAGCCCGGATTTCGAATACCGTCGGCAGATGGCGGGAACGCCGTAGGCGTGGAGCCATCTGGCTTTCATGATTCGTGATGACCGCGTTAGCGGTCATGTCCGTTTTGTCAAAGGATGCCTGGGGATCCACATCCACCAGGGAAACCTGAATCATGGGCGGGATGATCAGATCCACGGTGATAGCGTTTAAAATGGACACCCGGAAAATGATCTCGCACTTCTCCCCGTTGATCACCTTCCAGTAGCACCATATCCGTTCCCGCTCCACGGTCACCTGCTCCCTCAGCTGAAATCCCAGCTCCGAAAGAGACGGGCTGACGATTTCCTTCAGACATTTTTTCACAGTTCTGCTCTGCATAAGCCTCCTCCTTTCTTAAAAAGTGCGCGCAACAGCTCACACTCGCGCCGGAGCGCGGCTGCGTCCGCAGCCATTTTCCTCCCCGCGGCGGCATCTGTTTCCGATCCGGCATCCTAACTGCCGCCGCGTTCCGCCACAGACGGTCAAAAGGAAACGCGCCCTTTCCCTGATCCCAGTATACCACAGACAGGGCGGCCCGCAACCGGATTCTCGCTCCGCTCCGCCTGGAGAGTGTCCGGCGCCCTTTTGTTTTGCCGGCGGCGTTTCCTTTGTATTTCCTCCAGCCGCTGGCCGGGCAGGCCCCATGCCCTCCGGGCATGGACGGAAATCCGCGGCAGGCATTGGACAGAATGGCCCTCTCACGGTACAATGGAGGTATCATGAAGGGAAAAAGGAGGAACAACTATGAATTTACTGGTAATAGAAAGCAGCCCCCACAAACACGGCTCGTCCAACCTGCTGGCGGAGCATTTCATCCGCGGAGCCAGGGAGGCGGGACATACGGTGACGGTGTTTGACGCCGCCCGGGCCAGCCTTCACCCCTGCGTCGCCTGTGACGCCTGCGGAATGTCCCGCTCCTGCTGCCAGAAGGACGATATGGAGACGGTGCGAAGGGAGATTCTGGCGGCAGACATGGTGGTTTTCGTGACCCCTCTCTACTATTTCGGGATGTCCGCCCAGTTAAAAACCGTCATTGACCGGTTCTACAGCTTTAACGGCCAGCTGTCCTCCAAGGGCATGAAGGCCGCCCTCATCGCCGCCGCCTGGGACAGCAATGACTGGACCATGGAGGCTTTGAAGTTCCACTACGAAACCCTCTGCCGCTATCTGAATTTCCAGGACATGGGAACGATCCTGGGAACGGGCTGCGGCACCGTCTCCATGACGGAGGAGAGCGAGTTTCCCAGGAAGGCCTACGCCTTTGGCCGTTCGCTGTCATAAGCCGGAAGACTGTGAAAGGAGGCATTTACAAAATGAAATACACAACCCTTGGAACCTCGGATCTGAAGGTGTCCCGTGTCTGCATGGGCTGCATGGGATTCGGGGATCCCGCCCGCGGACAGCACAGCTGGACCCTGGATGAGGAGAACTCCCGGCGGATCATCCGGCGGGGCCTGGAGCTGGGCGTGAACTTTTTCGACACGGCCATCGCCTACCAGAGCGGCACCAGCGAGCAGTATCTGGGCCGGGCTTTAAAGGACTTCGCAAGCCGGGACGAGGTGGTGGTGGCCACTAAATTCCTGCCCCGCACGCCGGAGGACATCCAGGCCGGAATCAGCGGCCAGCGGCACATCGAAAGAATGCTGGACAAGAGCCTGAAAAATCTGGGCATGGATCATGTGGATCTCTACATCTACCATATGTGGGACTATGAGACGCCCCTCTACGAGATCATGGACGGGTTAAACCGGATGGTGAAGGCGGGAAAAACCCGCTACATCGGCATTTCCAACTGCTACGCCTGGCAGCTCTGCAAGGCCAACGCTCTGGCGGAGCGGGAGGGTTTCGCGAAATTCGTCTCTGTACAGGGGCACTACAACCTGATTTTCCGGGAGGAGGAGCGGGAAATGGTTCCCTACTGCCGGGAGGAGCGCATCGCCCTGACGCCTTACAGCGCCCTGGCCGGCGGCCGTCTCTCCCGCCATCCGGAGGAAACCTCCAAGCGGCTGCAGGAGGACGATTACGCCAGATTCAAATACGACGCCACCGCCAGCCAGGACGGCGTGATCATCCGCCGGGTGGCAGAGCTGGCGGACCGCCACGAGGTGTCCATGACGGAGATCTCCCTGGCGTGGCTGCTGGCTAAGACCACTTCGCCGGTGGTAGGCGCCACAAAATCCCACCACATCGAGGGGGCGGCAAAGGCGGTGGATCTCTCCCTGACCCATGAGGAGCTGGCGTGGCTGGAGGAGCCTTACCTCCCCCACCGCCTGGTAGGCGTCATGGCCCAGAATACGGCGGCAGCCGCGAAGGAGGAGCACGTGTGGTCCGTGGGGGATCAGTAATCACCCGAACTTTCCGCGGATTTCTTCCATTATCTATATGGTTGCTAAATTTAAAAAGTGTGCGCCAAGCGTACACCCGCGCCGGAGCGCGGCTGCGTCAACGGCCATCTTCCTTTGCGCGGAGTGTGCCTCCTTGCGAAGCATTCTTATAAATGAAAAAGTGTGCGTGTAGCGAATACCCGCGCCGGAGCGCGGCTGCGCCAGCAGCCATCTTCCGCTGCGCGGAGTGTGCCTCCCGCAGGAGGCGTTTGTGTCATAGAAACCCCAGTTTTCTATGGCACCAGAAAAGGGCTGGTGCCCGGCATGGCAACCGCTGCCAATGCCAGGGCCCCAGCCCCTATGATTTTCCAGGATTTTTCTTTCTCTGCCTGTCTGTCCCACCGTCTCGCCTTAACAGCCCACGGCGCCCTTACTCCCTTACATCCAGGCTACAGTCTGGGAAAGGTCTTTTCTCTGGCTGTGAGGCGCCAGGGGGCCGGTGCCCTCCGCGGCGTAGCCCAGATCCAAAAGCATCAGAATTTCCTCATTTTCCGGCAGGCCAAGGCTCCCTGCCAGCTCCTCCGGGTTGAAGAAATTGATCCAGCAGCTGTCCACACCGGCGTCCGCGGCGGCTAACATCAGATGGGTGGCCACAATGGTGGCGTCCTCCACGCCGGAATCCCGCTTTCCGCCGGGATAGGTGAACACGTTGGTTTTGTCAAAGGCCACCACCAGCACGGTGGACGCCCCGTAGCGGCAGGGCGTAGCCTGATCCAGCTTCGCGAGGCCCTCCTCCGACTGCACCACGTAGATCCGCTGCTCCTGAAGGTTTTTGGCCGTAGGCGCCAGGCGCCCCGCCTGCAGGATGGCCTCCAGTTTGGCCGGCTCCACGGGACGGCCGTCAAATTTTTTACAGGAATACCTGTTTTTTACTACTTCTGAAAATTCCATGTTTCCTTCCTCCTCTTTCTCCGTTTCCTATAGTGTAACCCTGACGGGAAAAAATGTAAAATACTTAAATTCCGCAGCCAGGAATGCGTTTTCTGCATGGCAGGTTTTCAGATGTCCGCTGCCTGCTCTCCTCTCTCCGTTTCCCGCGTCTAAGGAAACTCCCGTTTCTCCGCCAGATCTTCCCTCACAAACCGCAGAAACTCCCCCACCGCCTGGGAAAACACCTGGTCTTTCTTCCAGATCAGGACGGTGCGGCTCTCCATGGCGGGCTGAAGGGGGATCAGGCGCAGTCCCCGGTAGTCGCAGTTGAGCCTCATGGCAAAGGCGGAACCCATGCCGCTCTCCACCATCATCGCTTCGTTATAGAGGAGGTTTCCGGTGACCAGGATCTGCTCCGGATCGTAGCACTCCCCCATCCACTGGCGGAACCGGCTGCGGGCCTCCTCCCCCGCCCCGGCGACCAAAGGCTCTCCCGCCAGATCCTGAGGGCAAATTACCTCTTTTTCTGCCAGGCGGGAATCCTCCCGCACTAAAATCCCCCATTCCTCCGTGACAGGAAGGGTTAAAAAATCGTATTTGCGGATGTCCACTGGCTCCAGCACAATGCCGAAGTCGATGAGCCCCTGTTCGATCTGATCCCGGATATTGTCCGCGTTTCCGCTGTAAATCCGGTAGCGGACCAGGGGATGACGCTGGTGAAACCGGGACATCACCTGGGCAAAGAGAGAATTGCTGAGAAATTCTCCGCTGCCGATCACGATTTCCCCACTGATGTCCTCCGCGCGGCTCTGAAACTCCTGCCTCGTCCGCTCCGCCAGGGAAACCAGCTCCTGGGCCCGGCGCTTGAGGAACATCCCTTCCTCCGTCAGGGACACGCTGTGGTTGCTGCGGGCAAACAGTTTCACCCCCAGCTCATACTCCAGCTGCATCATCTGCCGGGACAGGGTAGGCTGGGTGATGTGAAGGATCTTCGCCGCCTTCGTGATATTTCCCTCCCTGGCTACTGTGAGAAAATAATACAGAACCCGAAATTCCATTCCCTCTCCTCCATCCGTTTCTATCTGCCGTTTCCGGCCCATTGGCACGAGAAATCAGCGGCAGGCGCGTCCCTCGTGGCAGCCATGGCTGATGTAATGGCTGTAATACTGGGGCAGGTCATCCCCGTATGCCTCCTCCAGGTCCGGATTGTTCTTCCGGTAGGCGTTTACGTCAAATCCCTCGCATCCCACGCGGCCCTCTTTCATTCCGCAGCTTAAGAAATGCTCAAACAGTTTCAGGTCGTCATTTCCGATGTTTTTCTGAAGATCCTCGTACTGACTGTAGTAATAGGACGGGTCAAACACCTCGCTGTAGTTTTTCATCATGTCCCGGTCAGCCTTCGGGGTTTCCTCAGGGGCCGTCTGATCCCCGCCGGAGGAGCTTCCGGTGCTCCGGTAGGGGCATACGCCGTTTTCGTGAAGATGGGCCGGGTATCCGCCGCAGTGGTAGTGGTAGCTCCCCAGGCCGCTCTTGTTTTTATTGTCCCGGTGGCCTCCGTGGCTGTCTGTGCGTCCGGAATGGGCCTCCGCTACGATCTCCGTGCACTCCGTCACCGTCATCACGGATGTGGACAGGCAGACGCAGGCTGCCATGACCAGTCCCAGCTTTTTTAACTGTCTCATACTGTCTCCTCCCTTTTCCTTCCGCGCCCGCCAGGCGGATTTCTCCGGAGCGGCGGGCGGGCTTTTTGTAACCGTATCTTTTTAAATTATAGCAGATGGCAGGGAAAAAGGGAAGGGAAAGAGGTCAGCGGCTCTCCCCCTCTGCCGGCAGCTCCACACGGACCGTAAGGCCATGGGGATCTGCCGGTTCCAGCCGCACCGTTCCCCCGTGGGCCCTGGCGATCTGCCTCACGATCTTTAACCCCAGGCCGTGCTCTCCCCCGCCGCCTTCTCGGGAAACGAAACCATCCTCTCCCCGGTTCTGTGCCTGCAGGCGCTCCCGGCTCATGCCGGTTCCGTCGTCGGAAAGAAGAAAAACCCAGCGTCCCTTTTCCAGCCCCACGGAAAGAACAATGCGGCAGCCCTGAGGATTGTGGGCCACACAGTTTCCAAGCAGGTTTTCCAGCATCCGCAAAAGCAGGTCCCGGTCCCCGGTGAAACCGGCTGTTTCCCCGGGACAGAGCCAGGAAAATTCCACCTTATACCGCTCCGGCAGTCCGCCGTTTAACAGGCCGCTCACCGCCTGACGGCCCAGCTCCACCGGATCCAGCCGCTCCAGCCGAAGGGGATACAGGGCGTACTCCAGTCTGGTTGTGAGATTTAAGCTGTCCACCAGAGACCGCATCCGTTCCCCCTGGAAACGGATGATCCCCGCCTGTTTCCTGGCTCCGGGAGGCAGGGCCTCATTTTCCTCCAGCTCGCTGGCGTAGCCTAGCACCATGGACAGGGGGGTGCGGATGTCGTGGGAAACCCCGCGGATCCACTCCGCCCGCGTGTTGTCCTTCTTTTTTAAGCAGTCCGCCGCCCGGTTCAGCCCCGCCTTGACCTCCCCTAACTCTCCCCGCTCCTCCAGGCGGCAGAACCGGCCGGCCGCCAGCTCCTGGATCCCCCAAAGAACCGGTGTCACCGCCTTTTCCACCCGCCTGGTATTCCGAAGGAGGAAGAACAGAAACATCCCCAGATTTACGAAAAAGAGGAGACGGACCCCCAGCAAAAGGCGGTCCAGGTAAATCCGGTCCACCGCGTAATAATACTTCACCCAGGTGCCAGGAGGAAACCCGGCCACCGTGAGACATCCGTCCTCCCGCCCCCAGACCTTCACCGGATAGTCCTCCAGATACCAGCGGCTGAAGGAGGCTACCTCCGCCGCCGTATACCGTCTCGGCAGATTTTCTGGAAGATTCCGTTCCCAGACGACGGCCCCCGTTTCATCCAGGATCATGGCCCAGGCATCCTGCTGTTCCAGCAGATCGGACACCGCGCCATCGGCGGCCCAGACTCCGTTTTCACAGGAAATATGGCTGGACAGTTCTTTTATGGAGAAGGTTTCGGCGATCCTTTCTCTGCTTCCGGCGGCGAACACCCACAGGATCAGCAGACCGTTTACGGCCAAAAACAGAGCCAGGATCCCTACGGTGGAGACAATGTATCGCCGGAAAAACCGGCGGGCCCCGTTCACAGCCCTTCCTCCTTCAGATTCAGGCGGTATCCCAGCCCCTTGACGGTCACCAGGGAAACGGGCTTTGAGGGGTGCTCCTCAATTTTTTCCCGCAGATGGCGGATGTGGGTGGAAAGGGTGGTCTCATACCCCTGCCAGAATTCCCCGCAGACGGTCTCACACAGAATGCCGGTGGTGACGATCCGGCCGGCGTTTTCATACAGTTTTTCAAAGAGGAGCAGCTCCCTGGCCGTCAGGGGCAGCCGCTCCTCTCCCCGCCTCACCTCCGCCCGCTCCAGATCCACGGTGGCGGCGGCCAGCTTTGCCGTCCGGTGTCTCTCCGGGTAAGCCCGCCACAGGATGGCCCCCACCCGCAGAAGCAGCTCTTTTGGCAGAAAGGGCTTGGGGAGGTAGTCGTCCGCCCCGCATTCCAGCCCGGCGATCCGGTCCTCCGCCTCGCTGCGGGCAGACAGCATCAAAACGGGAACACGGCTGCCGCGGCGGATCTCCCGCAGCACAGAAAACCCGTCCATCCCCGGCATCATCACATCTAAGACGATCAGGTCCGGCTTTTTCTCCCGCCAGAGCTCCAGGGCCTCCCGGCCGGAAACTGCCGTCAAAAGGCGGCGATACCCGGCCCGCTCAAAAACGGAGCGCAGCAGCTCCAAAAGCTCCCGGTCATCGTCCACCAGCAAAATCAGTTTTTCCTTCATGATCATTCACCTCTCTCTGCCTATTATACTGCCGAACCGCCGCCCTGCCTATTCCATCCCTACAATTTCAGAGATTCCTCAAAGTTGTCTCCCATTTCTCTCAAGGTGCCGGTGGTATGCTGTCTTCATGAAAAAAAGGAGGTGCCCGCTTTATGAGCGACTATATGATCAAAACCCAGGCTCTGACGAAACGGTACGGGGAGCAGGTCAGCGTATCCGGCCTTTGTCTCCACGTGAAACAGGGACGGATCTACGGCCTGTTGGGTCGAAACGGAGCCGGAAAAACCACCACTATGAAACTGCTTTTGGGACTTGCCAAGCCTACATCCGGCACCGTTTCCCTCTTTGGCTGCCCTTTACAGGGAAATGAAAAACGGCTCCTGCCACGCATCGGCAGCCTGATTGAGTCCCCCGGCTTTTATCCCAACCTGACCGGCACGGAAAACCTGGCGATCTTTGCCAGGCTCCGGGGGCTGAAGGGGGTGAAACCCGTCAAAGAGGCCCTGGAACTGGTGGGCCTCCCATACCGGGACAAGAAACGGTTCTCCCAGTATTCCCTGGGCATGAAGCAGCGTCTGGCCATCGCCCTGGCGGTGATGCACGACCCAGAGCTTTTGATCCTGGACGAGCCCATCAACGGCCTGGATCCCATCGGCATCGCCGAAATGCGCTCCTTCATCCAGACGCTTTGCCAGGAACGGGGCAAGACCATTCTCCTTTCCAGCCACATTCTCTCAGAAATCGCCTTGCTGGCCGATGACATCGGCATCCTCCACCACGGCGTTTTGCTGGAGGAGGAAACCATGGCGGACCTGGAGGCGAAAAACGGTCGCTGTCTCCGTCTCTCCCTCTCCGATGGAAAGGCTGCCGCCGCCCTTCTTAGGAACCGTCTGGGAGTCGAAACCCTCACCCTGGAGGACGGCGGTGCCCTTTCTGTGAGGGAACCGGAATTTGACACCGGGGAGGCGGTGCGTCTTTTGGTGGAGGCGGGGATTTCCGTGAGGGACGTCCACCTTTATGAGGACAGCCTGGAGGACTATTTCCGCCGGATTACGGGAGGTGAGGGAATTGCTTAATCTTCTGCTCTGTGAGTGCGCCAAGCTGCGGCGGCGCCCTCTCTTTTTCCTGGCGGCGGCCATTTCCGGGCTGATCCCTTTGGGCTGCGCCCTGCTTCTGCCGGATTTTCGGAATATTTCTGACGGGGCGGAGGCGGTGGAGGCGGTGATGTCCGCCCTGTTTCAGCTGAGCGCCAGCCTTCTGCTCCTGCCGGCCCTGGGGGTGCTTGGCTCCGTCCTGTTTTTCCAGGAGGAGGAATCGGACACCTTGAAAAACCTCCTGACCGTGCCGGTGACGAAACCGGCGCTGGCGTTCGCGAAACTGGCGGTCCTGTTTTTATTTTCCGTGACCTTCATGGCGGCCGGCGGCCTGATAAACCTGGCCATTTTGCTGGCCTTCGGCTGGGAGCCTGCGGGCTTTTGGCGGCTGTTTTTCGTGGGAACCGGCCAGGGGATCCTTTTATGGGCCGGGGCTTTGCCCTGTATTCTGCTGGTGGTGGCTCTCAACCGCAGCTCCATTCTCTCCGTGATCCTCACCTTCGCCTACACCACTGTCAACTATATTTTCAGCATAAACGACCGCTTTCTCACCCAGCCCTTCGGCCTGAATCCGGGAACGCTGATGCCCGGCCCCCTGGCGTTCCGCTGGTATTTCCAGTATCTGGATCTCACCTCCCCGTCAGGGGAGATGGCGGAGCTTTTGGAGCGGATCAGCCCCTATTTTCTGACCACCGGACAGGCCTTTCTGGTGGCCGGGGCGGAGGCGGCGGTCTGTTTCTCCCTGATTGCCCTGGTTTACCGGCGTCAGGGCACGGAAAGGAGGGAAACGGAATGTGGGATCTGATTCGATGTGAATGGCTGAAACTGCGGCGCTGTCCCATCCTTCTGGTGGGCATCGCGGCCATGAGCCTGTGCCCGGCGGTGCAGTACGGCTCGCAGCAGATGGTCGCCCCGGAATTTCAGACGCCGGACTACGGCTTTTCCCAGCTGTTTGCCAGCGTGATCTGGGGCAATACCCAGATCTTTCTTCCCATCTCCCTGGTGATGACCGGCGGGTGGATGATCGACCGGGAGCGGGGAAACGACACGGAGAAGAACCTGCTCACCCTGCCGGTCTCCTACCCCAGGCTCCTTATGGGAAAGCTGGCGGCGGCCGGGATGCTGGCCCTGCTCTTTGGGCTTTGCAGTGCCGTTTCCACCCTTTTCACCGGGATTTTGGCGGGCCTGCCAGGCGGTTCCCCGGAAATGATCCTTGACCAGACCGGGCGGCTGACGGCGGCGGCCCTTGCCACCTGGGTGGCGTGTATGCCCCTCATATTACTATTCGGGCAGCTGCCCAGGGCCTATCTTGGCGGCTCCATTCTGGCATTTCTCATGGGCTACTGCATCCTCTTTTTTAAGGACGGGTTCCTGCTCTCCGCCTACCCGTTTTCCGCGGCGCTGGTTCTGTCCGGATTTTCCATGGCGGAATTTAACGGGGCGAAAGAGGATCCGAATTTCTGGCTGGCTCTGGGGAGTCTGGCGGCAGTGGGGATAGTCACCGGGGGAATTTTGCTGTTGTCCGCAGACAGGGGGCGGACGGACAGCTTCCGGAAACGAAAACGGGGCGGGAAACGAAGGCGACGGCGATCCGGGCAGAAGTGAAAAGAATGGGATGAGACCTGGTGAAATTAGGAAACGAAAGTTCTTTTTTCATCCCAATCTCCATCATAAATTCATAATTCCGTGCTATACTGCCATCAGGTGATTGCTTATGAAACGAATTCTGATTGTGGAGGACGAGCCGGACATCCAGGAGTTTCTCTGCGCCTACCTGGCTGACGCCGGATACGGCACGGCGGCGGCCGGGGACGGGGTGGAGGCCCTGGCTCTGTTCCAGGCACAGCCCTTTGACCTGGTTTTGCTGGACATTATGCTGCCGAAAATAGACGGATTCGGCGTGTGCGAGGTGATCCGCAGCCAGTCCCAGGTTCCCATCCTCATGCTCACCGCCTTAGACGGGGAGGCGGAGCAGCTGCGCGGTTTCGGCTTAGACATCGACGACTATGTGACCAAGCCCTTTTCCATGCCCGTCCTGCTGGAAAAAATCCGGGTCATCCTCCGCCGCCGGGCCGGAGGTGAGGAGGAGGACTGCCTGCGCCGCGGAGACCTGCTCCTCAACCGGACTGCCAGGGAGGCCTTCCTTGACGGCCATCCCCTGGAGCTGACGGTCCGGGAGTTTGACCTTCTCGCCACCTTCCTCGCCTCCCCCGGCCGGGTCTTTACCAGGGAAATGCTGCTGGCAAAGCTGTGGGGCTACGATTTCTACGGGGATGAGCGGGTGGTGGACAGCCATATCAAAAACCTCCGGCACAAGCTGGGGAAAGACTATATTGAAACCGTAAGGGGGGTGGGCTACCGTGCCGCGAAAAAAACTACGTGAGAGCCTGACCGCCCGCATTTTTCTCATGACGGCCCTGATGCTCCTCTGCGCCGGGGCCGTCACCTTCGGGTTAATCGCCTGGGCCACGCCTCTCACCTACACCGCCATTATCAACAGGGATCTGGTGCGGCAGACGGACGGCCTGGCGGCCCGGCTGGCGGACGTGGGGGTGAACGACTGCGGGTCGGTTCTGGACGATTTTATCCGTTCCTCCGGGGCGGACGCCTTTTTGCTGGACGCCGGCGGCGCCGTTGTGGACACCGGCTCCCGGCTCGCTCTGACGCCCCAGTCCGGCGTTTCCGCCAAAATCCCGGAACAATCAAGCGGAATGCCAGACAGCCCGGAACTCCTCCAGGGGGACGTCACCGCTCCGGCTCTCACCTGGCCGGCGGATCGCGGGGAAAACGGGATGGTGACGGTGACCATGTCGGGGGAAAACACCCTCGTGACCGAGGTGCGGTTTGCCGGGCACACCCAACCCTTTTACCTCTGCGTGATCCCCCGCATCCAGGCGGAAAACCTGGCAGTACAGGCCTTTCACCGGATGGCTCCCTGGATTCTGGCTGCCCTCCTTGCCTTTTCCCTGACCTGCGCCCTGATGTACTCCCGCTATATCACCCGTCCCATCGTCCGGCTGACGGACATTGCAGGAAACATGGCGGAGCTGGACTTTGACTGGGGGTGCGCCGAGGGGCGGGCGGATGAAATCGGAGCGCTGGGCCGCAGCCTGAACCGGCTGGCCAGACGGCTCTCCGCCGCCCTGGGGGAACTGGAAACCGCCAACCAGGCTCTGCAAAAGGAGGTGGAAAAGGAGCGGGAGCTGGACCGCCAGCGGATGGCCTTCTTTTCCGCCGCCTCCCACGAGTTAAAAACTCCCATTACCATCTTAAAAGGGCAGCTCTCCGGGATGTTGGAAGGGGTCGGGGTGTACCGGGACCGGGAAAAATACCTGTTTCGCTCCCTTCAGGTCACCGGCCGCATGGAAAAGCTGATTCAGGAAATGCTCACCATCTCCCGCATGGAAACGGGAGCGGCGGCCTTCCGCCCGGAGTCCCTGGAGCTTTCCGCCCTCTTAGAGCGCCAGCTGTCCCTGGACGCCGAGCTGTTCTTTCAGCGGGGGCAGTCCCTGACCTCCCGGCTGACCCCAGGCGTTTTCGTAAACGGGGATCCCTCCCTCTTACGTCTGGCCCTGGGAAATTTGCTCTCCAACGCCGCCCTCTACTCCCCGGAGGGAAACTCCGTCTCCGTCTGGTGCGGCCTTCTGGAACACCGGCCTGCCTTCACGGTGGAAAACGCCGGGGCCCACATCGGCGAAACGGCCCTGCCTCACCTGTTTGAGCCCTTTTACCGGGAGGAAACCTCCCGAAACCGCAGCACCGGAGGCAGCGGCCTGGGGCTCTACCTCACCAACATGATTCTGGAACGCCACGGCGCCTCCTGCGCCCTGGAAAACACCGCGGACGGCGTCCGGGCCACGGTGATGTTTCCCCCGGGACCGGACGTTCTCTCCGGCTCTCCCCCTTTACCGGACTAGGCGTTTTTTATTTAACAGGAAACTGTGTTCCCTGTTAAATAAAAATGCTCTGCAAGAAGACGCACTCCGCGGGAAGGAATATGGCTGTTTACGCAGCCGCGCTCCGGCGCGAATGTGCGCCAAGCGCACACTTATTTCCTCTCCCGGAAACACCAAGCGCCTGCCGGCCATTTCTCCTCTCCTGGAAGTCTATTTTTCCACTCTGCCCTCTGGCGGGACAAACCGCCTTCCGGCTGCTCTCCCCGCCGGAAGGCTCTCTTTTCCTTTCTCCACACAAATCACACAAAATCTTCTATTTTCCTCCATATGGCTCTGGTATCCTGAACATCCAAGCTCAAATCGAAAGGAGACCAACCATATGGAATTTCACATCCAGGACGTGACTATGACGTATCCCAACGGAAAGCAGGCCCTTGGAGGCCTCTCCCTCCGCCTCGGCTCCCCCAGCCTCACCGGCCTGCTGGGCCCTAACGGGGCGGGAAAATCCACTTTAATCCGGCTGCTGTCCGCAGCCCTGATGCCCTCCTCCGGCGTCATCCAGCTGGACGGGGCGCCCTTAAAAGACAGGGAGATGGAGCTAAAATCCCGCTTAGGCTACCTGCCCCAGGAGTTTGGCCTGTTTGACGAGCTCACAGTGTGGCAGTTTTTAGACTATATGGCGGCCCTGAAGGGAATCCGGGATTCCAGGGCTGCCATCCGGCAGGTTCTCCAGGACGTGCGCCTGGAGGAACAGGCGAAAGCCAGAATCCGCACCCTTTCCGGCGGCCAGCGCCAGCGGGTGGGGATCGCCCAGGCCCTCCTCGGGGATCCGGAGCTCTTGATTTTAGACGAGCCCACGGTGGGCCTTGACCCGGAGGAGCGGATCCACTTCCGGAATCTGTTTTCCAGGACGGCTCAAAACCGCCTGGTGCTCCTTTCCACCCACATCATCGAGGATGTACAGTCTGTGTGTGACCATCTGATCGTGCTGCACCGCGGAACCATCCTCTTTTCCGGCGCGCCGGAGCGGCTGATCCAGGCCGCCGCCGGCCACGTGGGAGTCTTCTGGGAGCAAGATGCCCCTGAAAATGGGGAAATCTCCGTCACTGCCAGGGTCCATACGGCCTGCGGGGTGCGCTGCCGCGGGGTGGCCGGCGTGCTCCCCTCCTACGCCCGGCCGGAGGAGCCTACCCTGGAGGACGCTTACCTTTATCTGATTTCCAGGGAGGTGGCCCGATGAAATTTGTCCGCCTGTTCCTTCTGGAGTTTTTCCGGCTCCTGCAAAGCCCTTTTACCTGGCTCACCGCCCTGGCCACAGCCCTCTCGCCCCTGGCCGGCCTCCTGTTCTACCAGCCGGCACAGGCCGGCACCATGGCCACCCAGTTTCTGGCTAACCCCGCTCTGGCCGGGGGCGTCTGCGGCGGGATTTTCTTTGCCCTCCTCACCCTGGAGGAGCTGGACCGGGCCAGCCGCAGCCGGGTGGAAGTGCTGGCGGATGCCGCCGTCCCTCCCAGGCACCTGGCTCTCTTGCGCCTCCTGGCCCTCATCGCGGCGGCGGCCTTATGCTTTGGCGTCACGGCGGCGCTCTGGTTCCCCGCCAGCCGAAGGCTCATCGGCTCCGTCTTTGACACCGGCGACTACGTTCTCGCTTACGGGCTTTTCATGGGCCTAGCCTTGCCGCTGTCCATCCTGGCCGCCTCCTCCGCCTACCAGTTTACCAGGCGGACCGATCTGTCCCTGGCTCTCGTCGCCGCCTTTTCCGGGCTGAGCCTGACAGTCTGGGCCGGGGACTGGCAGCTTTGCTGGCTGAACCCCAGCGTGTGGGCTCTGTCCGATGATTTTTCCAACCTCCGCATCTTCCGCTCCGTGGCCTATATACGCCTGACCTGGCTGGGAGCCTTGGAGGGAGTGTGGGTGATTTCCTGGCTTTTTGTCCGGCAGTGGGGGAAAGGGCCCCTGGCCTCCTTTCTCTGCGGTATCCGAAGGCCTCTGGGGCCACTCCTTGCCCTCTGTCTTCTCGCCGGCTCCGTTTCCGCCTGGGCCGCCCAGCCTCTGGTGGATCACAGCAACCCGGATCTGACGGTTATGACCTTTGACGCCTTGTCCATGCTGGAAGGCGTCACCTGTTCCCGGCGCAGCGCCCAGGTATTTCCGGACACCCATGCCGGTACGGTGTCCGGGAAAGCCGTCTACCAGCTCCAGAACCGGTCCGGCAGCCCCCAGACCGCGGCCCTGGCAGTCAATCCTGGATACTCCATCTCCTCCGTCCTGGCCAATGGGACACCCGTCCCCTTTTCTCCAGGGGACTACGAGGAGTACAACGAGGCCATGGCGGAAGTGACCCTCCCGGCGGATCCGCAGATCGAACTGGAGGTGGAATACGGCGGGTTTCCTCAGGAGAGCCGTTCCATGTCCACCATGCAGGGACGGCTGGAGATCAGCGGCCAATACCTCTGCCTGGAAAACAGCGCCCTGATTCCCCGGCTGCTGAACGTATCCCCGGAGGGTGAGGAGCGGTACCCCACTTCCGTGGAAATCATCCTGCCAAGCCACATGACTGTGATCCCCTTCTGCGCCAGCGAGGCCGCCGTGACAGCCGTCCACAGCGACGGCACCTCCACCTGGAGCTACGAGTACACCGGATCCGGGGGCATCCTCTACGCCGGGGATTACCTCCGGGAGGACATTTTTGCGGGAGGGCTTTCCATCCAGTTCTACTACGGCCGCAAGCATCAGGCGGTGATGGAGGCCGCCGGGGCCGCCGAAGCCATACAGGCGGTGGTGGACTACTGCACGGAGCACTACGGCCCCCTCTCCTTCGGCGCGGACGGCTCCCTGAAACTGATTCAGAGCCGTGTCTCCGGCGGCGGCTACGCCACAAACGGGGCCAGCCTGCTGGACGAGGCGGATTTTACCGCCGCCAACCTAAACGACCAAAATAAAGGAACTGCCCCCGGGGAGGTGATGATCCACGAGCTGGTGCACCAGTGGTGGGGACTGGCCAATATGTTTGCCCCTGGAGATCCTAAGGACCCCTGGTCCGCCGAGGGCCTGACCTGCTACACCACCTACCGGATCGCAAAAGAGCTGTACGGGGAGGATTACGCCGCGGAGCACTATGTCAATCCGTGGAAACAGGCGGTGGAGGACTACCACCGGAATTTCTACGTGCGCAACCCTCAGTACCTGTCCATCCTCCCGGAGGAGGAGCGACTGCAGATCACGAACCGCCTGGCAGAACTGCGCCAATACTGTGAAATGCCCTTAAAAATCCGAAAGGCGGAGACGCTGGTGGGCGGGGAGGCGGCCATGGACGGCATTTTGCGGGGACTGTTTCAGCGGGAATTGGACTGGGCCTATCCCTATCTGACTTATGAGGAATTTTTAGATGCCTGCGGGCTGGAAAAGGAGGAATTAGACTTTGAAACGAATTGTGAAATATGAGTGCAGACGGTTGATCTGGAACCGGTTTTTCTTCGGATTCCTGGGAATTTTCCTGTTTTACGGCTGGCAGGTGTTAAAACATGAGGTTCTGCCGGGGGTGGCCGGCACTGCCCCCTTCTCCCCCTGGAGCTTTGGCAGCTATTTGAGCCGGATGGCGCCCTTTCTCTGGGCCGGTACCCTGCTTTTCCTCACCTTTTTCACCTCCAGAAAGGCCCGCCGCGCCGCTGTGCTCACCGACGCGTCCCCGGCTGATCCCCGCCGCTACGGTCTGGCCCGCTGCGCTGCCGTCCTGACAGGCGCGGGCCTTTTGACACTGGCCTGCCTGGGAGAGGCCGCCTTCTTCTACGGCCGGTATGTTCACTGGGGACACTGGGAAACCCTGCTGGCCCCCGCCCTCACCGTCCTCCCGCCTGTCCTGGCCCTCGCCCTGGGCGGAGGCTGGTTCCTCGGCCGCCTGCGGCCCTGGCTGGTGGTTCTGTGGATGGCCCTTCCCTTTCTGTGGATGGCCCTTCCTCTGCCCTCTGCCTTAGGGATCTGGAACGGCAGCTTTTTCGCGGAATATCCTCTGACATTGGGATCCCTGGATCCGGGGTTTTCCCTGCCGGGCGCCGTGGCCGCAGCCCAGGGGGCGGCGCTGGGAGTGGGAGGAATAGCGTTTTGGGGGAGTTTTTGGGGGAATGCAGGGAGAGGGGGATAGACGAACTGTTAAAAAATAAAATTGTAGAGTTGTAAAATGGAAAAGGGTCCCGGTGAAAGGGTGGATGGTTTTCCTGATCTACGCTTTCGCCGGGACGTTTCCGTTTGAGCATTTTGGCTTTTTTAATTTTCTAGTTAGTGATTCAGAACAAGCAAACAGATTTATACACACAACACAAAAACTTTCAGATACTAGTACAACACCTGACCATTTTCTGCTTACCAGTATCATTATGTTTCAAAACCTTACTATCCTTCACATTTTTCCCGTCTGTAAAAATTAATTAAGCATCCCTCACGCAGAATCTTCCTTTCCATTCTATTTAAATACCCTAAAGACAGCATAACTTTATGCGGACTTTGTTCCCCGTTTTTAGGGAGCACATAAGCTTCTATTTCGCTTTCCTCTGACTCAAGCAGCCGCCGGATGCCGGGAATCCAGATAAAACTTTCCGTCTCAAACTCTGCTCCATCCACATTCGTGAAAGGCAGGATACCCCAGTTAATCAGATTAGAGCGGTATCTCTTTGTGGCATATTCACGGCAGATGTTAGCCCAGCCTCCAATCACACGCTGACAGGTTGCCGCATATTCTCTGGCCGAACCATCTCCCGGCTTTTGAGAACAGAGGACGCTTCCGATGCAGGTCTTTTCTGCCTTAAACGGCAGACCATATGCAGTCAGACAAGCCCCAACCTCTTTCAGTACCCCATCCGTTTCAAATGGATTCGTTCCTACTAGTCGTGCGTCTTCCCATTTTTTTACCGCTTTGCAACGACTCACATACTGTGGTTCCCTGGCAGAAAGGGTATACTCCGCCAATTTCAAAAGATTTGAACGATAAGAGGAACTCTCCCCTCCCGGAATCAATTCATCGGTCGTTGTCACCGGATCGTCAAGAACAGCTGAAACCTTTAAAAGCAAGTCATCATTCAACGCCGGAATCTCCGGAATATCCTTAATATTGGGACCTTTTATCAGCTCCACGCTCCCGTCTGCCTTACCAAAACAGTTGAGTACCCGGTTCTCATACAATTTCGGATTAAAATAATAACGGTACTTTGTATATGCTCCGTCCCAGTCTGTCGCTGGTGTCAAGAATCCTTTGTTTCCAGCGGTTGCCGCGATACTCAGCGCATCCATCAAGGCGACTGACGCCAGTTGTCCGTTCTTCGGTCTGGATCCCTCACGGTTTGAAAAGTTCCTGGTCGTGTGACGTATGGAAAATCCCCCATTAAACGGTACATCACCCGCTCCGAAACAAGGCCCGCAGAAAGCGGAACGTAAGTTTGCCCCTGCCTCCAGAAGCTTTGAAGCAATCCCTTTCTCCACCACTTCCTGGAACACAGGCTGACTGGCTGGATAAATATTTAATTGAAACACATCATTTCCTATAGACTTTCCTTTGAGAATATCCGCCGCCTTGCTGATATTTTCGAAAATTCCTCCTGCACAGCCTGCAATCACTCCCTGATCGACTCTCAGACGGCCATTCTCTATCTTGCTTCTCAAATCCATTTTCAAGCCAAATTCTTTCATCTGCTCGCTGCATCTTTTCTCTGTCAGATTCAGAATATCATCTGTATTTTCATTCAGCTCCTCGATCGTATAAGCATTACTTGGATGAAAAGGAAGAGCGATCATCGGTCTGATTTTTCCCAGATCTACTTCCAGAAGATAATCGTAATGAGCCAACCTCGCAGGCCTGATTAGTTTGTAATCCCTTTCGCGTCCGTGGATTCTGAGCCACTCCCTGACATCGTCGTCCGTCTGCCAAATTGTAGAAACGCAGGAAGATTCCGTTGTCATTACATCTATTCCATTTCTAAAATCTACGCTGAGGTTTGCAATTCCCGGGCCTGCAAATTCCATGATCCTGTTTTTCACAAAACCATCTTTAAACACATTTCTAATAATGTCGAGAGCTACATCCTGTGGTCCTACTCCTGTCACTGGCGCTCCCTTCATATACACGAGAACAACCGGCGGCCGTATGATATCATAAGTTTTCAGCAAAAGCTGTTTTACAAGCTCTCCCGCTCCTTCTCCAATGGCCATTGTTCCGAGAGCTCCGTATCTGGTATGACTGTCCGCTCCCAGAATCATCTTTCCGCCCCCGGCCAGCTGCTCCCTGATATACTGATGAAGAACGGCCTGATGGGCCGGAACCATAATTCCACCGTACTTTTTCACTGCCCCCATCCCAAAAAGATGATCATCTTCATTTAGGGTCCCACCCATT
Source organism: Lachnoclostridium sp. An14 (assembly GCF_002160755.1). Lineage (GTDB taxonomy): Bacteria > Bacillota > Clostridia > Lachnospirales > Lachnospiraceae > Lachnoclostridium_A. The sequence goes on along the minus strand of NZ_NFLE01000004.1, from coordinate 76,877 downwards.
GTGCACAAACTGTTATGACAATTGGTCAGAACAAAGGGAATGGAAAATTCTTCCACACCGCAGGCGATCGCCGTCTGTAGTACTCCCATATACGTCATATCGTGACTGACCAAAGCATCAAATTTAAGTTTCAGGTTTTCCATATCGGAAGACGTATTATGCGCTTTCAGTATGGACCACGCCATGGTTCCCTGAACTGCCATTTCAAGTTCCTGTTTTGAAAACCGACCTCCAGCGGTCAGGAATTCACTATCTTTATCACATACAATTTTTTCACCGTCTACCAGATAGACACCGTCATATTCTTTTCTCATTGTAAATTCCACCTTGTTGTCACTAATCACAACGATTCCATTCTTTTCGCGTTTCATTCAAACTATAGTCTTTCTCTTTTCGTCTGCCTGATTACATCTAGAATCGTTCCGTCACGGCTCTCCACAATTCCTACTATCCGTTCTTCAAATTCCAGTTCCTCTGGCTTTCCAACAATTGAGTAAGCGATATCACGAAGTTCTTCAATTGTTTTCAAAGGCAGCCCTGTCTCTTTTAGAGCGTTCAGCAAATCTTGCCTGCGAGGATTAACAGCGATTCCATAATCCGTCACAAGTACATCAATGACCTCACCTGGAGTTGTTACCGTTACCACTCGGTCGCAAACAGTGGGGATGCGGCTACGCAAAAGGGGAGCAACAATGATCGAACAGTTAGAACCGGCTGCCGTATCAGGATGACCGCCTGGCGCTCCCCTGACGATTCCATCTGAACCCGTCACCACATTGACATTAAAGTCGAGGTCGATCTCCAGCGCCCCCAACACCACATAGTCCAGCCTGTTTACGTAGGCCCCCTTATTCATCGGATTGGCATATTCGGATGTGGAAATCTCAAAATGGCGCGGATCCTTTTCAACGGATTCGACCGAAACAGCGTCAAAACACTGGGCATCCACAATAGTCCGTACAAATCCTTCTTTCAACAGTTCACACATGGGCTGTGTAATTCCGCCTATGGCAAAACCCATTTTAATATTTTTTTCTTCCAAATAAGGTTTCAGCATCCTATTTACCGCGAGTGCCGCTCCTCCCCCTCCGGTCTGAAACGAAAATCCATCTTTAAAAAATGGCGCGGCGGCAATTACTTTCGCACAATACTCTGCCATTTTCAGTTCTCTAACATCACTTGTCATCCTCACCACATTGCTAACGATCTTATTCGGATTTCCAATCTCCTCTACTTGTACCACGTAGTCCACATCTACTTGTGAAATACTGGCTGGAAGATTCGGAAATCCAACAAGATAATCCGTGACAACTACCACATGATCCGCATACTTCGCATCCACCATGGAGTAAGAAAGGACACCACAGTTGCTCTTTCCTCCCACCCCTCTTGCATTTCCATATTCGTCACTGGTGGAAGCACCAATAAATGCAATATCGATATGAACATCTCCCTCTTCAATTGCCCTCACTCTTCCTCCATGGGAACGAATAATAGCGGGAGTCTTCAGTTTGCCTCCTGAGATGGCCTCCCCGATTTTTCCTCTCACTCCAGAGGACTGAATGCCAATCACCACGCCATCCTCAATCAGTTTTGCAACCGGGTCATGGGCCGCCCCCAGGGAACTCGCGCAGATGGTCAAATCTTTTATTCCCATAGCTGCCACAGTCTCCATAACCATGTTAACCACGTAATCTCCATCACGAAAATGATGATGGAAAGAAAGAACCATGCCGTCTCTGATGCCACATTTTCTAAGAGCATCCTCAAGAGAAGGAAGCAGCTTACTTCCTCCCCCCATATTACTTCTAACTACTGGAGCAGCTTTTTTATATCCAGCTCCGTTGCGGTAATCGGGTCCTTGATACCCTTCTTTACCATATCTTTTTAATATTTCATCCGGGATTTCTCTTCCCACTCGATTGATCATGGCTGTCTATTTCCTTCCATTTATTTCTATTTTTTTATTCTTGACTTGCAGAGTCAAACACTATATGATTTATTTATATATTTTTTGACATCTTATTACATATTTTGTTCATATTGACTAATCTCTTTTTAATAGTAAGGAGGCCGAATTCATATGGAATTCCGGGAACTAACTAACATTTTAACAATCGCTGAGGAAGGCAGTTTGTCGAAAGCCGCCGAAAAACTTTTTGTAAGCCAATCCTCATTAAGCCAATTTCTTAAAAGCTATGAAGCCTCCATTGGCTGTTCCCTTTTTGTCCGCACCTCCACAGGAATGCGTCCCACTGAAGCCGGCGAGCGCGTTTTGGAAGCCGCTCACCAGATTGTTGCCATCGGTAACAATCTACAGAATGAGCTCTGGGACATTGCCCACCTTTCTACCGGTAAAGTGACTCTCGGCCTTACACCATTCCGCGGTTCCTTTGTGCTGCCCGATATTCTTCCGGCTTTTTATGCTAAGTATCCACAGATTACAATTCATACAGTGGAGGCCAACACCCAGACGCTGGAGGATCATCTTCTACGCGGCATTATCGATGTGGCCCTGTTGACCTATCCTCTCATCAACAAAAAACTTCCTACCGAAGACGCTTATGAGGAGGAGGTATATTTGGCGGTTAACCGGGATTCTCATGTCCTGAAACTGGCAAAATACGATATGGAGACTGGGCGCACCTATGTGGAGTTTGAGGAAGTTATGCACGAACCGTTCATTCTTCTTTCAAAAGGTCAGCGGCTTTACACCCTGGCAGAAAGCCAGTTTGATAAATATGGTTGCAAACCTCATGTCATCCAGAAGACCCAGAATCCAGAAACCAGCATCCGTCTGGCCGAACAGGGTCTTGGACTGACATTTATGGCGGGTTCCTATATCCACCCCATTTACAATGGCAATTATAAACTCTCTTATCTATCCATCGGCAAGGAGGGAGTTCACCGCAAACTTGTCTTTGCGTTCCCGCCCAACACCTATCGTTCCAAAGCAACGATGGCTTTTGTGGAAATGGTTTCCAGGTTGCTGGCTCCCGGAAACAATTTTTCCTAGAACCGCACTGCCCGTATTTTGTCTCATTCGTTTAAATGGGAATCAATACACTTATGTTCAGGCTTTCCTTTTTTTCGCAAGCATGGGGCCGAAGACACAAGCAATGCTGGCTATCGCCAGTACCAATACGATCGGTCTTGTAAATATCTCCCAAAAACTGTCGTAGGATTCAATGGTCCGAAGCAGTTCATTGTCAGCGGTCTTTCCAAGCAGAAGTCCCAGTATCAGAGGCATAATGGGAAATTCTGCTTTTTTCATTGCCCACCCAATCACTCCGAACAGCAGCATCAGCCCAGCGTCAAACATAGTATTTCTATTAGAAAATGCCCCCAGCAGCGTCAACACCAGAATACAGGGAACCAGATATTTTGTCGGTACTTTTACAATGTACGCAGCAAAAGCACAAAGCACCAGTCCTAGAATCAGCATGACGAACTGTTGGATAAACAAGGAAGAAAACGCCATATAAATGACATCCTCGTGATCAATAAAAAGTTTGGGACCCGGATTCCACCCCTGTAGCACTAGCGCTCCAAGCATCATCGCTGTAGAGGCCGAGCCCGGAATACCAAGTACAAACAAAGTGGCAAGTGCCCCGCCTTCAGACGCATTATTAGCTGTCTCACAGGCGATTATACCTTCCGGAATTCCTGTTCCGAACTGATCCCCCCGTTTGCACCACTGTTTCGACTGATTGTATCCCATCATTCCAGCTACAGCTGCTCCTGCCGCTGGCATAACCCCTATAATCACGCCGAGCAGTGAACAAAGCACCGTCTGCAAGGGACGTTTCAGAACCTCTTTAAAGCCTGAGAGAACAGCCCTAAATCCGGTAGAATGGTTACCGTTCTCGTCCGTCATCATCTTCTTTCCTGCCAGATTAATGATCTCCGGCATTGCCAGAAAGCCAATTAAGGCTGGAACCATCGGAATGCCATCCATTAAGAACATATTTCCGTAAGTTCCCCTTATCGTCCCAAGGGAACTCATCCCTATTGTTCCTAAAAGGATTCCGAACAGGCCCGCATACACACTTTTCAGCGTATTTTTTGCAAGACTTCCCACACAACTTAATCCGAAAATCGCGACCATAAACATCTCCGCGGGACCAAATTTCAAGGATAACGTAGCCAAAGGTTTTGTAGCGAACAACAGAAAAACGCAGCCGATCAGCCCTCCGATTACGGAACTCATTAACGCAATTCCTAACGCTTTTCCACCTTCTCCTCTTTGATTCATAGGATAACCATCCAACATAGTCACCATATTAGCCGTTGAACCCGGTGTGTTAATCATAACGGCCGTAACCGCCCCACCGAATAATCCTCCAGTGTAGATGGAAAGCAAAAAAACAAGGGCAGTCAGCGGAGGCATCTTGTATGTAAAGGGCAGCATCAGCGCAATCCCCATACTTCCTGTCAGACCTGGAAGGCAGCCGAGCACCAGTCCGATCGTTACCCCTCCAAACATATAGAAGATGTACTCCATTTGGAAAATAACCGAAAATCCTTCTATAAAATGTTGCATTCTGTTCCTCCTCTCTTAAAATCCCAGAAATCCCACTGGCAACGGAATACGCAGTCCAATTTTAAATACCGCATACAAAATTCCAGTGACGACAAGTGGCAGTAAAATGTAAGACATCGATTTTTTGACCTGCATAATCAGTAACAAAACTGCCATCAATACAACGGTGGTAATGATAAATCCAAAATAAGGTACAACGATCACGTAAACCGTCATAGACACCACTACGAGAAGTGATTTGAACAGAACTTGTTTCTCTTCCTGCGATATTTGCAGTGCCCCTTTATTTTTTTTCCGTTCCATCTTCCATTCTCTGATATCGGTAAACGTATTTACCGCAAACAAAATAACCATCACGATAAAAACTGGTTTAATCAAATACTGATTCTTTTTACTGTATTCTGCGACTTCTAAAAAATAAGTTGCCGACCAGAGTAATACAATAGCCGGAATGGCTAGTCTTTTTATAAGGGAACCCATTTTTTGTCCTCCTTCCGTACTGTGGCAGACCGGCAGCCCACATTTTCCTTCTGAGGCCTTAGTCCTTCTCTGTTTGTTCTGTCCGATATCCGAAGACACTGGATACCGGACAGCAGTTTTCTTGTTTTACAGTCACATGAAATATTTTTCTATACGTTCTGATTTATTCTTCTTTCAGCCAGTCTTGATACTGTACGACGAGCTCATGAAGCTGAAGATTCAGTTCATTGCTTTCTTCCGGTCCCCGGAATGCTGACACAGCAAGCTCTCCGCTGGACTCCAAGAATTTCTGATACTCTGGATTTTCGAACGCCTCTTTATAGGTATCCACCAATGTCTGGTAACGATCGGGATAGTTCTCTTTTACCCCTTTCTGAACCGCAAAAAGACGGCAGGAACCAAGAGAGCCTGGAATCTTCAGATCTGGATACACTTCGTCAAAGCTTGGAGTGTCAGGCCAGATGGCATTTCTATCAGAACCACAAACAGCAAGCACTTTTGCCTGATCTCCTAAACCCATATCACCATTGGCAGAACCTGTGATAAAATCCACATGGCCGCCCATTAAAGCTGTACGGAAATCATTACCGCTGTCGTAATAAATCGTCTTATAATCCAGATTGAAGGCCTCGGTCAGGATACCGAGCAAAATAGAACCGGCTCCGCCCGCCGTGAGTCCCACTTTCATTTTTCCAGGGTTGTCCTGAATGGCCTTGACCAAATCTTCGATTGTATTATAAGGTGAAGTGTCGAGCACCGTAATCGTGGTTGGATCGATCTGCTGCATATTAATCAAATCAAAATCTGAGATATCATAGGTCGCACCCTGTAAAACCTGATTCCCGCTCAAGTATGTCTGGGTTCCACAGTAGATATTCGTACCGTCCGCCGGAAGTGTTTGGTAGTATACGGAGCCAACCATAGTAGATGCTCCCTCCCTGTTTTCAACGACAAAGGTACACCCCGCTGTTTCCTCCCAGTAAGGTAGAATTCCTCTTACCATCAAATCGGCACTTCCTCCCGCCTTAAATGGAACGACTATCGTCAGGGTCTCTCCCTGAGGCCAAGTACTCTCCCCGCCTTCCTCCTTGCCACCATCTTCCGAAGCCACTTTGACTTTTAAATCTGCATCCGTTCCCTTGGCTCCATCCGAGCTGCATCCCGTAGACGTAGCTGCCATCATTACTGCCATTGTTAATGCCATCATTCTTTTTCTCATAGTTACTCCTCCTTGCTTTTGATTTTTTACTGGACGCTCTCTATCGATTCCGCCCTTTTTGATGGTTTTATTTTATCAGATAATTTTCAAAATGAACAATATAGATTCCCACACCCACCCTATCAGTTTTTCTAATATCTGATATTTGATCTTGCTATTGGCATTTTGAAATACTTTTTAGTATAATCGCAAGTAAATACAGTATGAGGAGGTTATTATGGAGATTATAAATACTGCCATAGCCGGTACCCTGGAATCTAGCGATGTTCAGGTAATAGTGGAACCAGCAACCGAAGGAATTGAAATTGAACTTGAAAGCACCGTTATCAACCAGTATGGAAAACAGATCCGGACAGTAATCATGGAAACGCTGGAACGTTTGGAAGTGAAAAATGCGAAATTACGTGTAATTGATAAGGGAGCTCTGGACTGCACATTAAAAGCGCGGGTGGAATGCGCTATTTTTCGCTCCAACCATATTATGGAGCAATTGCCATGGGGAGGTGCGATTCGATGAACAAAAATAAAAACAGACTAAGAAGGACCATGATGTTTTTGAACTGCCAGAAACCAGGACTGATCCGTGATCCTTATATTTACGGTGCAGACTCCATTATTCTCGACCTAGAGGATGCGGTTGCAGCAAACCAGAAGGATTCCGCCAGGTACTCTCTCTATCATGCTTTAAAAGACCTCGACTACCGTGGAGTAGAACGCATCGTGCGCATCAATGGGCTGGACACGCCTTACTGGAAAGAAGATATCCGTGTCTGCGTTGCCGGTGGTGCAGACGCCATCCGAATCGCCAAGACAGAAACGAGGGAGGACGTAAAGGCTGTAGAAACAGCTGTCCTCTCTGCCGAACAAGAATTTAACCGGCCTGTTGGAAGCACACTTCTTATGGCCGCTCTAGAATCCGCAAAAGGCGTTTTAAACGCGCTGGAAATCTGCAACTCCTCCGATCGACTGTTTGGTATCGCCCTCAGTGGGGGCGATTTCACAAAGGATATACAAACCACCATCACAGGCACCGGAGTGGAGCTAGCTGGTGCCAGACAGCATATGATACTGGCTGCCAGGGCCGCTAAAATTCAGTGTTTCGATACGGTTTATACGAATCTAGACGATATGGAGGGGTTCCGGAAAGATGTAGAAATGATTCACAGGATGGGCTTTGACGGTAAATCCATTATCAACCCGAAACAAATAGCCGTGGTGCATGAGATCTTTACTCCTTCGGAAAAAGAAATTATCTATGCAAAAAAACTGATTCGCGCAATCAACGAACAAAAAGAAAAGGGAATCGGCGTCTTTACCGTGGATGGAAAAATGGTAGATATCGCCTTTTATGATGGAGCTGTACGAACACTGAATCTGGCTCGTGCCGCCGGAATTGCAATAAATTTTTGATAAACAGGATGTTATGAGAAAAACTATCACAAAATCAATGTTGATAAATTTTAGTTCCTGAACGTGAATCCAATCCTTAAAAAACACACTGCCATTTATGATGCTTTATGTAATCGTGATGTCACCCCTTTAGAGGAACTGATGAGAACGCATATGCAGAATGTTTTAAAAACATTAGTTGATAACTATGACCTTTTATTCATGTAAATTTTATTAACTGAAAAAATAAGGGATCTGTGTGACTCATACTATCCGCGCCTGTGAAAAAATTTCTGTAAATACAAATTTTCTATGATAATTTCTGGGCTGAAAGCGAATCTGAGAGCTTTCAGCCCTTGGTTTATATATAACAGCACATACTGGGTATGTTAAGTACAGGCAGGTTTTCCTCACCTGTTTTCACCACATAGAAGATCTATATCTAATAGCTATTTACAGAAAAAGTTTCACACGGTTGCACTTTCGCCGGGACGTTTCTGTTTACAGATTCTGTTCCATCATCCCTTTGCCCTATTGCTATTTTTTCACAACGGTTATGCCGTACCAGGCATCGTAGGGCAAACGCTTTTTGATTATGTAGTAGATCATGGTAATCGGAAAAAACGCGAGAAAAATCGTTTTCAGCGTCCCATGGGTCGCCAGGTATAAGTTCCGTTTATCCGGCGGGACAATCGTGCGGATCCTTGTCAGTTTCTTCCCAATGCTGCATCCATCCCATCCCCAGTCAGCAAGGAAAAAATATCCCACATGAAACACCAGCAGGGAAATACTTAACAGCACCCCCGTATATGGCGTATTATGCGTGACGATTCCTGACACAATCAGCTTAAATATGGTTTCAATGATTGCAGAATCAATGAGGCAGGCGATTGCTCTTTTCATAAGCGTTGATCCTCCTTTTTCTTTTTGTCAATAAGGTTCCGATCTGTTTGTTTCAAATGTTTCTGATTTCCATAAGTAATTGACACTGATAACAGAAAAATTCCCTCCGTACCTCGGAAGGCCGGTAATGATGATTCCTACTTTTTTATCCCGCAAAAAATATGCGTATTCGCTTTTACTTTTATCAGGGTTTCCAATAGGCTGGTTCTGCATGACAGAAAGAACATCTATATATTTATTATCGGGCGTAATCATACCATATTCTGTTTCAAATGCTCCACTCTCTATGTTCATTACGATTTCATATCTTCCCTCATTTCCAATAATATCCTCTAATCCGACTACCGTTTGCGTGCCTAAATCCATGGTTACCGCATAACCAACGTCTCCTGTGGAACCTGATTGATCTGTATAAGTGCCGTGGTAACAAATACTTAAATAATTTTCATCCTGATAGGTAATCTCGTAAGCAATGGATGCTGCTACCTCCGCATCAGACAAAAAGCGATAAGGTCCGTATAAATTACTCCCTATCAAAGTATTGATCCGTTCCTCTTTCTCTGCATCCTTTTCATTCAGAAAATTGACTTGGGGATATTTCACATCTCCTTTAGCTTTTTCAATGATTTCATATCCATTTTCCCGTTTTCCGCTTAAACATCCAGAGCACGCAAGCAAAAACACGGTTATAATTATGCCGACAAAGGCGATTCTTTCCTTCATTTAACGCCCCTTCCCTCTCAATACCTTTCTTCTCTTGCGGCTAATAGAACCGTCCTTTTTCCACTTCAGGGACATCATCCAAAATGACGCTGTTGTCAAAGTCTATTTTTATCATTTGTAGACATTCATTCGCCATCCCATGGCGAAACAAATCCTACTTTATGTCAAAACAGCCCATATATTCAACATTTAATACCATAATGTTGAAAAACGCCGGAGCCCCCACAGACCCCAGCGTTTCCATTCACATTTTATCTACTTTATAAAATTGCAGAATTACATTCCCATCTGCTTTGCAACTTCCTCAGCGAAGTTCTCCTCTTTCTTCTCCAGGCCCTCGCCGGTCTCGAAACGAACGAACTTCTTGATGGTGATGTTGGCGTTGTTAGCCTTCGCTACGGACGCAACGTAAGCGGCTACGCTCTGCTTGCCGTCCTCAGCCTTTACGTATACCTGATCTAACAGGCAGATCTCCTTCAGCTCTTTCTTAATCCGGCCCATTACCATGCCGTTGATGATCTTGTCGTTGGCATCCGGTTTCTCGTTCTTAGCGGCTACGGTCAGGATCTCTTTCTCCTTCTCGATGTAGTCGGCATCTACCTCAGCCTCGCTGGTGTAGAGGGGCTTTAAAGCGGCAGCCTGCATGGCTACGTTCTTTGCCATCTCCTTGATCGCGTCGTTCACAACGTCAGTCTCAACGTCAACCAGAACGCCGATCTTTCCGCCTGCATGGATATAGGAGGCAACGAAACCGTTCTGCTCCTCTACCTGCTGGAATCTTCTGATGTTCATGTTCTCGCCGATGATGGAAATCTGAGAGGACAGAGCCTCCTTCACGGTCATGGACGGATCCTTCTCCCACTGCTCAGCCATAAAGCTGTCCATATCCTGAGCGCTGGTCTTTAAAGCCTGAGCGGCAACGTCAGCAACGTAGGCTCTGAACTTCTCGTTCTTCGCTACGAAGTCGGTCTCTGCGTTTACCTCTACCACAACTGCCTTCTTCTCGTCAGCGGCCAGATCGGTGTAAACGATACCCTCAGCCGCAATACGGCCAGCCTTCTTTGCTGCGCCGGCAAGTCCCTTCTCTCTCAGGAACTCCACCGCCTTATCCATATCGCCCTCGGTTGCTGCAAGAGCCTTCTTGCAGTCCATCATTCCGGCGCCTGTCATCTCTCTTAACTCTTTTACCATTGCTGCGGTAACTGCTGCCATTTCTTTTTCCTCCATTTTGATTTGGTATGGTTTCTTATAAAAAGTGCTCCAACCTGTATCAGGCTGAAGCACTCCTTCGTCAAATTACTCCTCTACAGCTGCCTCTGCCTCAAATACTTCCTCGCCAGCCTCAAGCTCACCGTCAACCGTAGCCTCACCCTGGTTCGCCTCGATCACAGCGTCAGCCATCTTCGCAACGATCAGTTTCACGGCTCTGATTGCGTCGTCGTTACCCGGAATTACGTAATCCAGCTCCTCCGGATCGCAGTTGGTGTCGGCAATACCGATCAGCGGGATTCCAAGGGTGTGAGCCTCCTGCACGCAGATTCTCTCCTTCTTCGGATCTACAACGAAGATTGCATCGGGAAGTCTCTTCATCTCCTTGATGCCGCCTAAGTTCTTCTCTAACTTCTCCCACTCCTTCTTGAGTGCGATAACCTCTTTCTTCGGCAGAACGTCAAAGGTTCCGTCCTCAGCCATGGTCTCGATCTCTTTCAGTCTTGCGATTCTGGACTGGATGGTCTTGAAGTTGGTCAGCATTCCGCCTAACCATCTCTCATTTACGTAGAACATTCCGCAGCGCTCTGCCTCGGTCTTGATGGCATCCTGAGCCTGTTTCTTCGTTCCTACGAACAGAATGTTTCCGCCCTCTGCAGCGATGTCGGAAATGGCCTTGTAAGCCTCATCTACCTTTACTACAGACTTCTGTAAGTCGATGATGTAGATGCCGTTTCTCTCGGTGTAGATGTACGGAGCCATTTTGGGGTTCCATCTTCTCGTCTGGTGACCAAAGTGCACGCCAGCTTCTAACAGCTGTTTCATAGAAATAACGCTCATGTTTTTCCCTCCATTTGGTTGTTCTTCCGCCTGCGTCTCATGTTTCCGGAAAGACCTGACAGACAGGCACCGTTTCCAGGAATCGGCAGACGTGTTTTTTATCAGCCCTACTAATATAGCATAGGAATGTCCGGCGCGCAAGGGTTTTTTGCGGGAAATCCGCTGGATTTTGCAGAATTTTTACTAATTTTTTTACGAATGCAAAAAATATGGGCGGCGGCGCGCGGTCTCGCGTCTCGCCGGAGGCTTTTTGTCATAAGGCGCGCCGTTTCCCATGTGCGCATAATAAAAGCAGGGTGCCGTACGCATTGACTGGCATCCTGCTTGGATTCTTTTACGAGAAATCGTTGGGATTTTGCTGCCTTTCTACTTCCCATTGGCAGCCTTAATATTTTTCAGCTCGTCGAAGATCACGTCGTTGAGCACCTTGATGTACGTGCCCTTCATTCCGGAGGATCTGGACTCGATGACGCCGGCGCTCTCAAACTTTCTGAGGGCGTTGACGATGACGGAGCGGGTGATCCCTACCCGGTCAGCGATCTTGCTGGCTACCAGAATTCCCTCATTGCCGTCCAGCTCCTCAAAAATGTGAGTGATCGCCTCCAGCTCAGAGAAGGATAAGGTGCTGATGGCGGATTTCACGATCTGGATCTTTCTGGTCTCCTCGGCGTTCTCCTCGTTGACGGAGCGCATCATCTCCAGCCCTACCACGGTGGTGCCGTACTCGCTCAGGATGATGTCGTCAATGTCATACTGGGAATTGGATTTGTAAATAAACAGGGTGCCCAGACGCTCTCCGGCGATGTCAATGGGAGTGATGATCGCCTGATAATCTTTTACCTTGTCCTCCGTAAATCCCAAAGTGACCAGATTTACATTTTCCTTTGTGGACAGAATGCTGAGCAGCCGTTCATTGAGCATGGGATCCACAAATCCTCCCACCTGATCGGCAATCAGCTCCTCAATCTCATCCACGCCTTCCCAGGCACTGACGCCGAGAACCTTTCCCTTTCTGCTGATGACCAGGATATTAGACAACAGGATCTCACTCAATACTTTGCAGATGTCGTTAAACACAAATTTGTGCGAATTATTGTTGTGAAGAAGTTTGTTAATTTTCCTGGTTTTGTCTAACAACTGTACTCCCATTTATAAAACCTCCTTGCTTTTCTTTTAAAACCCGGCAAAACTTTAACTTATTTAAAGCATATCATGATTTTAAACGAATAACAAGTGTTTTTTCTGAATTTTTCAATTTTTTAAACAATTCTTCTCACTATTTTTCCTTCGCCATGCTGTGCCCGCAGTGCTCGTTGGAACAGAGCAGCTTGCTGCCCTTTTCCACCATGTAGGAACCACATTCCGGGCATTTGATCTCCGTCGGTTTCTGCCAGGACATGAACTCACACTCCGGATTATTGGAACAGCCGTAATATTTGCGGCCCTTCTTCGTCTTTTTGATGACCACGTCTCCGCCGCACAGGGGACAGGTCACTCCCACTTTCTCGAAGTAGGGCTTTGTGTTCTTGCACTCCGGGAATCCGGGACAGGCCAGGAACTTTCCGTGGGGGCCGTACTTGATCACCATATGGCGGCCGCACAGCTCGCACACCTCGTCGCTCACCTCGTCGGCGATGGTCACCGTCTCCAGCTCGCTCTCGGCGGTCTTCACCGCGTCCATCAGGTCGGGATAGAAATTGCGCACCACCGATTTCCACGGCAGTTCTCCGTCTCCTACCTTATCCAGCAGATACTCTAAGTTGGCCGTAAAGGTGGGATCTACGATGCTGGGGAAACATTTTTTCATGATCCGGTTTACGATCTCTCCCAGTTCGGTGACATAGAGGTTTTTGTTCTCCTTCGCCACATACCTTCTGGCAATAATCGTGGTAATGGTGGGCGCGTAGGTACTGGGACGGCCGATTCCCTGCTCCTCCAGAGCCTTCACCAGAGATGCCTCCGTGTAGTGGGCCGGCGGCTGGGTGAAGTGCTGGCTGTGCTCCAGCTCTTTTAAGGGAAGAATATCTCCCTTCTCCAGGCTGTTTAAGAGGACGTTATTCTCCTCCTTCTCATCCTCCTGAACGTACACCGACATAAAGCCGTCGAAGGCCAGCTTGGAGGCCGTCAGGTTAAAGAGATAGCCGGCGGCGTCAATCTTGACAGCGGTGGTCTCATACACTGCCGGTTTCATGCGGCTGGCGGTGAACCGTTTCCAGATCAGCTGATACAAACGGAACAGATCCCTGGACAGGGAATCCTTCACCAGCACGGGGGTAAGAGTGACATCCGTGGGACGGATCGCCTCGTGGGCATCCTGAATCTTTCCGGAGGCTTTTTTCGCCTTTTCCTCACCGGCTACGTACTGACTTCCGTAGTGCTCCCCGATAAACTGTTTTGCGGCCGCGTCCGCCTCCTCCGCCACGCGGGTAGAATCGGTACGAAGGTAGGTGATCAGACCCACCGTTCCCCGGCCTTTCACATCTACGCCCTCGTAGAGCTGCTGGGCCAGGCGCATGGTCTTCTGCGTGGAGAAATTGAGGGTCTTGGACGCCTCCTGCTGGAGGGTACTGGTCGTAAAGGGGATGGGGGCTTTCTTGGTGCGCTCTCCCTGTTTTACCTCCTCCACCTGGTACTTGGCTCCTTCCAGGTTCTTTAAGATCTCCTCCAGCTCTCCCTGATTGTGAATGGTCAGTTTCTCCGTCTTTGTGCCGTGGAATTTCGCCACCAGAGGGGTCTTTCTCCCCTCGCAGGCCAGCTTGGCATCCAGGCTCCAGTATTCCTCCGGAATAAAGGCATTGATCTCGTCCTCCCGGTCACAGATCATCCGCAGGGCCACCGACTGTACACGGCCGGCACTGAGGCCCCGTTTCACCTTTTCCCACAGAAGGGGGCTGATGCCGTAGCCCACCATCCGGTCCAGAACGCGGCGGGCCTGCTGAGCGTCCACCAGGTTCATATCAATCTGTCTGGGGGATTTTAAGGATGCTTTGACCGCGTTCTTCGTGATCTCGTTGAAACTGATGCGGTATACCTTCTTGTCCTTTAACTCGTCCAGCTTGAGAGCCTTTACCAGGTGCCAGGAGATCGCCTCTCCCTCCCGGTCCGGGTCCGTCGCGAGGTAGATCTTATCTGCCTTTTTTACCTCCTTGCGGAGCTTGGCAAGAATATCCCCTTTCCCTCGGATGGTAATATATTTGGGCTCATAATCATTTTCCACATCAAACCCCATCTGGCTCTTTGGCATATCCCTTACGTGTCCGTTGGACGCGTCCACCACATAGTTGGCGCCCAGGAATTTTTTGATGGTTTTTACCTTTGCCGGAGACTCCACAATCACTAAATAACTTGCCATTTCAACCTCACCTATAGTTTCTTTCCATAATATTGGTTCGCAGTCCGGACCACATATCCTTTCCATTCCAATTCCATGAGCGCTCCCATGCACTCTCCTACGGACAGTCCGGACTGCTGTATAATCTCATCCAGAAATTTTGGCTGTAAATCGAGGCAACTATACACCATTTTTTCTGTCTTGGCAAGTCCCTTTCCATTTTTTTCATGAAGTGTTAAGATTTCCCCTTTTTTCAGGCGAAAGATTTCCAGCACATCTTCCGGGCTGTCCGCCAGCTGGGCCCCGCTTTTGATCAGGCGGTTGCAGCCGGCGCTTAAGGGGTCTGTACGCCGTCCGGGAACCGCGAATACCTCTCTCCCCTGATCCAACGCCAGGGAGGCGGTGATCAGGGAACCGCTCTTTTCTCTGGCCTCCACCACTACCACAGCGTCCGACATTCCGCTGATAATCCGGTTTCGCATAGGGAAATTGCCGGGGGAGGGATGGTCCCAGGGGCCAAATTCGGAAATCAGGCCCCCTTTCCTGCCAATCTCCTCATACAGGCGGAAATTTTCCCTGGGATAGCAAATCTCAACTCCGCTCCCCAGAACTGCCGCAGTCAGCCCGCCGCCCATGAGGGCACCCCGGTGAGCAGCGCCGTCCGTCCCTCTGGCCAGTCCGCTCACCACCCACACACCGGCTTTTGCCAGCTCCTTTCCAAACCACTCGGCCATGGCCCGTCCGTACTCCGTATTCTCCCTGGCTCCCACCAGGGCCACCACTGGGGCATCCAGCTCCGGAAGACGGCCTTTTACGCAGAACCCCATGGGATGGTCGTAGATCTCCTTCAGCTTTTTGGGATAGCCTGGATCCCATGGAGTAATAAACTGTATTCCCCGCTCCGGAAGTCTATGATACTGTTCCAGGATTTTTTCCCTGTCCTCCCGCCCCTTTCTGATCAGCCGTTCCACCCGTTTTAAAGCCGGCAGGTCTTCTCCCTTCGCCGTTTCTTCTATATAATATGCCGCCTGAAAACTGCCAAGCTCCTCCCACAGCTTGCGGATGGTCACCGCGCCCAGCCCTTTCATCCGGCAAAGCAGATAAAGATATTCCCGTTCCTGTCCCGTCAACTGCCTTCACCTCCCCAATATGCCCGGATTCCGCTCCGGTATCCGGCGGCCTCCATCAAGTGCTCCCTGCGGATCCGTCCTCCGCCGTCCAGGTCCGCGATGGTCCTGGCCACCTTCAGCAGCCGGTCCCTTCCCCGGCCGCTCATCTCCTCCCGCTCATAGAGCTGCCTCATCAGCCGCTCCTCCGCCTCTCCCAAGGCGCAAAACGTCTCCAGCTCCTGTCTCCCCATTCGGCTATTAAACCGGATCCCGGTTTCCCGAAACCGCTCCCTCTGAAGATTCCAGGCGGCCTCCACCCGGTTCCGCATCTTTTGGGAGCTCTCCTCTTGCGCCGCGTCCCGTTTGGAAACCAGGGCCTCATAGGGAATCTGCCCCGCCTCCGCGATCAGATCCATCCGGTCCAGAATCGGCCTGGAGATCCGGCTCAGATACGTCCTGACCTGTTTCTCCGAGCAGCGGCAGCGGCTCCGGTCGGGATAAAATCCGCAGGGGCAGGGATTGCTGGCTGCCACCAGCATAAAATCCGCCGGAAACCGGTACGCCCCATTCACCCGCGCCACAACGATGGAACGGTCTTCTAAGGGCTGTCGAAGCAGCTCGATCACCCCGCGGGGAAATTCCGGCAGCTCATCTAAAAACAGCACTCCTCCTGTGGCCAGGGACACCTCTCCCGGCCGCGGCCCCCGCCCGCCTCCGGCGATGGCCTGGACGGTGGCCGTGTGGTGAGGGGTCCGAAACGGCCTGGACTGGATCAGCGGCTGATGTTCCGGCAGCAGCCCGCAGATGCTGTAGATCCTGGAAATCTCCCGCCTCTCGTCCACGGTGAGAGGCGGCATAATCGTAGGAATCCGCCGGGCCGTCATACTCTTTCCCGTCCCTGCCGGGCCCATGAGAAGAAGGTTGTGCATCCCGGCCGCGGCGATCTCTGCCGCCCGTTTTAAAAGGGGCTGTCCCACCACATCCCGAAAGTCCAATCCATCCTCCTCTTTCTCCTCCTCCCACTCTGCCTTCGACTCCTCCTGTACCCAGGCCTCCGGCCCTTTTTCCAGACACTCCGCCATCTCTCTTAAGGTGCAAACGCCTGATACTGGCACATTTCCTGCCGCCTGTCCTTCCCGGCGGTTCCGTTCCGGCAGAAAACACCAGTCCATCCCCAGCTCTCCTGCCGTCCCGGCGATGGAAAGGGCCCCCCGGATGCCTCTCACGTCCCCGCTTAAGCCTAATTCTCCCGCAATGGCAATCCTTTCCAGGTGATCCGTGGGAATCAGTCCATAAGCCCCTAAAACAGCCACCGCGATGGGCAAATCAAAGGCCGTGCCGTCTTTCCGGATGTCCGCCGGGGAGAGATTGACGGTGATCTTCCGGGGCGGACATTGAAAGCCGGAGTTCTTAAGGGCTGTCAGCACCCGGTCCCTGGCCTCCTTCACCTCGCTCCCTAAATAGCCCACCATGGAAAATCCCGGCAGTCCGCTGCTCACATCCGCCTCCACCCGCACCAGATACCCTTCCATCCCTGCGATTCCGATGCCGTTTACTCTGCAAAACATACGCTCCTCCTCTCTGCCGGATGGCTGCAAAAAGAGGGAACTCCAGAACCTTTCTCCGGCCCCCGCATCCGGCCTTGCTTTTATTACTGCGCTTATCTTTCATTTTTCTGCAATGCAATATGGAATTTCTAGGCCGAATGGCCGTTTAAACGGGCGAATCAAAAAACGCCCTCGATCGGTGTTCCCCGGCCGGAGGAATCTCCGGCCGGAAATGAATCAAATAGATAAAAACATACATGAAACGATTCCGCGTCCGCCGTTTCAGACACGTTTCGCCATTTTTCCGGCATCCTCGTCTCCTTTGTCCAAGGATGCCGTCCCTGATGCGCGCGGATTCCAAATATGGCTCCGGGCACCGCCTCCTTCCAGCCCAGGGGTACGCAGGCTCTCCTCTTTACCTCTGCCGGCGCAGGCTGTGTTTCAGGCACCAGGAGGACAGATCCTCAAAGACCTGCTCCCTGCCGATCTCATTGACCAGCTCATGGCGGCAGCCGTCATACAGCTTGAGCTCCACGTCCTCCATCCCCAGTCTGCGGTAAAGGCGATATAAGCTGCCCACGCCCCGTCCATAGCCGCCCACCGGATCCTCTTTCCCGGATACGAGAAAAACAGGAAGATCCTTGGGCATTTTCCGCAGCCACTTCCGATGCTTTAAATCCAGCATCACCTGGAAGAAATCTTCGTAGGCGGAGCAGGTAAACCGGAAATGGCAGTAGGGATCGTCCTCAAACTGCCGCACCCGCTCCCGGTCCCTGGAGAGCCAGTCGCTGTCCGTCTCCGCTTTTCGGATTTTGCGGTTGTAATTGCCAAGAACCAGCTTGTGGAGCAGGGGGCTGCGGTACCAGCCGCCGTGCAACAGACCGGTGAGCCGCACAACTGCCATTCCCAGGAGAAGTAGAAATTCTGACTGGTTTCCCGTTCCCATAAGGATCACCCCGTCCGTCTCCGCCCTGTATCTTGTCAGATACCTCCGAACCATAAAGGAACCCATACTGTGTCCCATCAAAAGGTTCGGTACTCCGGGATACCATTTCTCTGTCAGATGGTGTACCCGGCGGATGTCCTGGATCAGATAGACCTCTCCTTTTTCTTTTGCAAAATATCCCAGGCGTTCCACTGCCCCCGCAGTCTCTCCGTGACCCAGCTGGTCGTGGCCAACCACGGCGATCCCCTGGGCAGCCAGGAATCTGGCAAACTCATCGTACCGCCTGATGTGCTCCGTCATGCCGTGAACCAACTGGAGCACGGCCACCGCCTCTCCCTCCGGTCTCCAGTGCATCACGTGAAGTCTGGACACACCGTCGCTGGAGGGGATGAAACGCTCCTCTGTCATCCGCATCTGCATCCCGCCTTTCCTCCGGCCCAGCCGGATCCATTTCCTGTCATTTTTCCCTTGTCATCACGCCATCTCGGCGTCCGTCCTGATAGTGTTTGTCTCTAAAGACGGATTCATACAAGCATGAACCATATTCTCCTTCGTCATCCTTCCCTCTCGACTCCCGTCTCGATGGCACTTCTCGTCAAACACAAATTCATGCAAACATGATTCGTATTTTCCTCGTCATCATACCCTCTCGACTCCCGTCTCGATGGCACTTCTCGTCAAATGCGAATTCATGCGAGCATGATTCGTATTTTCCTCGTCATCATACCATATCCATCCCCGGAGGACAAGGCGTTTTCTGCCATTCTGTCATATATTCCCGGAACCGCAGGGGCAGATGGGTCATCTGGCATTTCCGGTTCTCCCGCTCTTTGATGGAGATGGTATGGACAAATACCCGCCAGAGATCCCCGTAAGGATCCTGGGTGCCGGCCGCCTTGATCCGTCTCCGGATGTCCTCCGGAATGCCCCGGAGGAGGACAGTCTCCCGGTTTGCCTGGTGAACTGCCGCCTTGTCCCGCTTTTCATCCCAGAGCATCCAGTTTTCCCCGGACAGCCGGTCCTCAAAATGCTCCGCCACTATGGCCAGCACGTCGTTCTTCGGGCCAATGCTCCCCGCCAGGATCCCCTCCGGCAGCCTGGCAAACCGCACAAATCCCGTGAGCAGATGGGCCTCATTCCCCACCGCCCGATCATACTCCACCATCTGAAACACCGACGGAAGACTCAGCATATGCACGATCTTCGGCCCCTGGCGGAACCCGTCCACCAGAAAGCGGTACATCCAGTCCGCCTTCTCTCCGTCTCCAGATAAGGAAGCCGTCCACAGCAGGCGGCAGGCCTCCCCGGAAATCCGCTCCCGCACAGTGCCCATCACCGACTCCGCTTTCCGTTTCTCCGGCTGCACCTCCAGATACCGGCAGAACAGCTCCGGCTCCCGCTGTCCCTTTAGCTCCAGCCTCTGCTCCCTGCTGGGCCGCCCGCTGGTCCCGGCGTCATAGATCCCGGACAGGATGGAGCAGAAATCGTCCTCACACACATAGACATCCATCACATCACCCCCCATACCGCTCCGCTCACATCCTCCGCCGTGGGCGGGACGGTGATGTGAAAATCGTCAAACAGGGACATCTGCCGGTAGGCATTTCCCTCCCCGATCTCCCAGGCCCTCCGCCTCTCCTCCCCCGCCAGGCTGGCGGCGATGGCATCCTGATCCTGGCGGAAGGGCATCATCACCCTGCCGCTGCAAGTGATAAAGTACATGGCCCGCTTTAGCACCACCCCGAACCGTTTCAAATCGGGGAAATCCAGGGCAGCGTGGCGCCTGGCCTCCACAATCCGCCTGGCGGACTTCACCCCCATCCCCGGCACCCGCAGAAGGGTATAGTAATCCGCCCGGTTCACCTCCACCGGAAACTGCTCCAAATGGCGCACAGCCCAGTCGCACTTCGGGTCTAACAGCACATTGAAATTCGGGCGGTCTTCCGACAGCAGCTCTCCCGCCTGAAACCCGTAATAGCGCAGCAGCCAGTCCGCCTGATACAGACGGTGTTCCCGCAGCAGAGGCGGGCCGCCGGGCAGGGCCGGCAGCAGACTGTCATCATTGACCCGGACGAAGGCGGAGTAAAAAACTCGTTTCAGTCCATAGCTCTGGTACAGGGCCTCCGCCACCGACAGCATCTGGTAATCGCTCTCCGGCGTAGCTCCCACAATCATCTGAGTGCTCTGTCCCGCCGGCACAAAGGCACTGTCCCGGCGGTAAGGGATCAGCTCCTGTTTCCCGGCCTCTATCCCCCGCTGAATCTGCCGCATGGGCAAGAGAATCTTCTCCCGCGTCTTTCCCGGCGCCAGAGTGCGCAGCCCTTCCGCCGTGGGCAGCTCCAGATTGACACTCATACGGTCTGCCAGAAACCCGGCCTGCTCAATCAGGGCAGGGTCTGCCCCCGGTATGGCTTTTACGTGGATATAGCCCCGGAAATGGTGCTCATGGCGCAGTTTCCACAGAGTCCGGCAGATCAGCTCCATAGTATAGTCGGGGCTGTGGAGGATCCCGGAGCTCAAAAACAGTCCTTCGATATAATTCCTCCGGTAAAACTCCATGGTGAGAGTGCAGACCTCCTCCGGCGTGAAGGAGGTGCGTACCACGTCATTGGAGCGGCGGTTCACACAGTAGCGGCAGTCGTAGATACACTCGTTGGTAAAGAGAATCTTCAGCAGGGAAATGCAGCGTCCGTCCGCGGAAAAGCTGTGACAGATCCCCGCCGGGACCGCGCTCCCCATGGTTCCCTTTTTCCCCTTCCGATCCGCACCGCTGGACGTGCAGGCCACGTCGTACTTGGCCGCGTCCGTGAGAATCTCCAGCTTTTCCCTCAGTGTGAGATGTTCCTGTATCAGCATTCCTCTCCGCCTCCCGTCTGTGCTTGCAGAATATCGAACATTTGTTCTTGATTCGTATTCTACCACAGAGAAACGGAATATGCAAGCATTTTTTCGAACTTATGTTCCTTTTTCTGTGAAACCCCCGGATGGCGGCGGTATAGATGGGCGCGCTCGCGCACAGATATACCGGCATCAGACGGATTTGTCTTAAATGCCCGCTACCCCTCACACTTTTTCAACAATTCCAACAGCCGCCCCATCTGAGGGCTCATGGACTTCTCCCGGATCCAGGCCGCCTTCATCCGGTTCTCCATGGAAAGCCCCGTCACCGCCACCTCCCGCAGCGTTCCCGCCTGTAAAGCCGGTTCCGCCACCGGCACCGGCAGGACGGCCGCTCCCAGTCCCTTCTCCGCCATCCGCACCAGAGCCTGGGAATTGACGCTGATGCAGGCTGGTTCCGCCGTCAGGCCCAGGCCGTAAAGGGCATGGTCGAACACGTCCCGCACGGCGCTCCCCGCCTCCCGCAGCAAAAGCCGGTGGCCCAAAAGCTCCTCCGGCCCGCAGGTTCCTGGTTTTCCCAGAGGATAATCCGGCGACACGAACACCCCCACCCGGTAGGAGCCAAACTCACAGCTCTCCAGCAGGCCGGAGTGGATATTTCCCTCCAGCAGGCCAAAATCCAGCCGGTGGCCTAAGAGCAGCTCCTCGATCCGGGAGGCGCTGTCCACGGTGACCTGCACCGGAGTGTGGGGATACAGGCAGGAAAACTCCGCCCACACCTGGGGCAGCCAGTAATTGGCGATGGTGATGTTGGCCCCCAGGGAGATGGGATTTTGCTCCTCGGAGTCGGAGAAGTGCAGGGACAGCTCGTCAAACAGCTCTAAAATCTGCTCTGACTTCTCCAGAAACCTCCTCCCGGAGGCGTTTAAATACAGCCTCCTGGAGATCCGGTCAAAGAGGGGGCAGCCCGCCTCCTCCTCCAGGGCGTTGATCACGTGGGTGACGGCCGGCTGCGTCATATAGAGAGCCTTCGCCGCTTTGGTGACGCTCCCCTCCCGGCACAGGGTGCGGAAAATTTCCAGCTGTCGGATGTTCATATCCTTCCTCCTTATCGCTGACCATTATCATTTACAGCATTCACAAACATTTACAAACAAAACAAAGCAAATAAAAAAATAAAAAAACAGATCCCATTCTCCCAAAATCTGCCAAAAACAAGCAAACAAGAAAATTACAAAGAAAACCTCGCCGGAAAGGGTTCTTTCTGCACTTTGGGTATCCGCATAGTCTCAGTATTTGCTACAACTATTAAATCGGCTTAGTAGTGCAAAATTGAGAATCGCTGAATTACCCAAACCTAAGAAAGAACCCCGGAAAGAGAAATCTCCCCGTCCTCTACTTTTCATTATTTTTTAGTAATGAATTATATAAAATAATAACATTTTACTTATTATCTTTCAAGGGTTATACTGTCCTGGACAGAAAAAAGACGAACGAAAGGAAATAAGATATGGAAAAGAAATCTCTCAGCCTCTATCTCTGGCTGTTCAAGGTCAACTTCTTCATCAGCGCCTTCACCTTCGGCGGCGGATACGTGGTAATTCCCATGATCCGGAAGTATTTTGTGACGGAAAAGCATCTGTTTTCCGAGGATGAGCTCATGGACATGGCGGCCATCGCCCAGTCCTCCCCCGGCGCCATCGCCATCAATCTGGCAGTGCTGGCCGGTTACCGGACGGCCGGTTTTTCCGGGGCCGTGGTCAGCGGCATCTCCTCCGTGACGCCCCCCTTCCTCATTCTCTCGGTCATCTCCTCCTGCTACCAGGTCTTCCGGGATCTACCCATTGTGGCAGCCGTTTTAAAGGGTATGGAGGCGGCTGTGGGCGCTTTGATCGTGGACATCGTGGCGGACATGGGAGCCGCCGTTTTAAAGGAGAAAAAGCCCTTCTTCGCCTGCCTGATGCCGGCGGCCTTCGCGGGCAGTTTCCTCTTTGGCATCAATGTGATGGTGCTCCTTCTGCTGTGCACCGGCGCCTGCCTGGTATACTACTATGCCGCAAACCGCACCCGCGGTCTCAAACCGGCGGCCGCGAAGGCAGACCGCCCATTTAAACGCCCCGTTCCCGCGCCGGTGCGGGCAGAGCATTCCGACTATCACCCATCCAACAACAGCGTTTCGGGAATGTCCGTATCTGGCGGACACTCCCGCCGCGCCCGCAAGGACCGGAAAGGAGGTTCCGTATGACCTGGCTCACATTGCTCCTCAGCTTTTTACAGATTGGATTTTTCAGCATCGGCGGCGGATACGCCACCATTCCCCTGATCCAGGAGCAGGTAGTGGATAAATACCACTGGCTGTCCATGCAAGAATTTACAGACATTATCACCATTTCCCAGATGACCCCAGGCCCTCTGGCGGTGAACACCTCCACCTTCACCGGGATCCGCATTCTGGGGCTATTTGGAGCCGTTCTCACCACCTTTGGCTGCGTGATCTCCGGCTTTGTGATCTGCCTCTGCCTCTACCGGTTCTTCTCCAAATACCGGAACGCGGGGCCGGTATTTACTGTGCTCAAAGGGCTGCGGGCCGCCTCCATTGGACTGATCGCCGCCTCCGCCGGCACCATTCTCACCATGGCCTTAGCTGGCACCACCGTCCTCGGCTCTGTGACCCTTCCTGTAAACGGGATCGCGGCGGCGCTCTTTGCCGTCTCCCTGTTTCTCCTGCGGAAATTCCGCTGGAACCCCATTCTGGTCATGGCCGTCAGCGGCGTGGCGGGCGCGGTGATCTACTCTCTGCCGGTTTAAAAACGGCCTGTCTGAAAACCTGGAAAATCTGAAAGGCCAGAAAAGAATATAACAGCCAGACAAAAAAACGGACGCCGGAGAGAACCCCTCTCCAGCGTCTCACTATTCAAACAAACTCATCTGCCCTCCGTCCCCCTTTCCCAGGACGGAGGGCATTTTCCGTTCCGTCACCCGCTCGTCCCCCTCCAGCCGGTCGCAGAGGAAGGGGGAATCCGCCTGATACCGCCTTCTGGCCCCCTCCACCGCCTCCCGCCCCAGGTTGGCGTAGCAGTAGGCGCAAAAATGGGCGCAGGTGTCGTAAGTGCCGATGTCCACGCTGCGCGCACATCCGCAGCCAGGCCGCTGCCCCGGATCCTTTCCGGCCGTCACCGGCCGCCCGGTGATCCGCTGAATGAGCTCCGGGTCGATGCAGGCCCCCTGTTTTACCCCAAAAGCCAAAAAGTCCTGCTCCTCCGCGCAGGTCTGCACCGAAATCCCCCTGGCCGCCGCCATGGGGCCAAACTCCGCCATGAGCCGGAGCCGTTCCTCATGGTCCGGCGGACGCAGGTTCAGCCGCTCTAAGGTTTTTGCTATTTTTCGGTAGCCGTCCAGAAAGCTCACCACGCAGGTTTCCGTCTTTCCCTCCAGCCGGGCGCAAAACCGCTCAAACTCCGCCAGATGACGGGAAATCCCCCACTCTCCCGACAGGAAAATGGGGTCGTAGCGCCACACGGTGCGCTCCGGCCCCAGCCTGTCCGATAGGGCCAAAAACTGCTCCAAAAGCCTGTCCTTTTCCGGCAGCCCCGGCTCCAGATCCCTCCCGTAGGGAGTGAGGGTAAACTGGAAATAATAGGGAAATCCCATGGCGTCCAGGGCTGGAAGACGGGGCTGCATGGGGCCTGGATGTTTCGTCCAGAACACCATGCAGTCCACCGTCTCCCGGTTTAAGGGGATGCGGCTCACCTGCCTCCGGTTCATGGGATTTCTCACGTATACAAAGCCTTCCTCCAGCCGTTTCATCAGCCATTCACTGTAAAAAGCGGGAATATCCGTTCTTCTGCTGGCGCTCACAATCATGACGTATTTCCTCTCTCGAATTCCGTTCTCAGTTTCTCGATGGCCCTCTTTTCGATCCGGCTCACGTAAGACCGGGAGATTCCAAGCACCTCCGCGATCTCCCGCTGGGTGTGCTCACGCTTTCCAAACAGCCCGTAGCGGAGGCTGATCACCTGCTTTTCATTGTCCTTTAAGCAGGCCTCGTAGGCCTCATACAGCTCCGTCACGTCCTGGCTTAAAATGATGGTTTCCAGCACCTCCCGGCCTTCCACCTCAATCACATCCACCAGGTTCACCGCCTCCCCGTCCTTATCCACCCCGATGGGTTCAAAGAGGGACACCTCCCTGGAAAACTTCCGGCTGGCCCGCAGGAGCATGAGAATCTCATTCTCCACGCATTTCGCCGCGTAGGTGGCCAATCGGGACCCTTTCTCCATTTTAAACGTATTCACTGCTTTTATCAAGCCGATGGTGCCCACCGAAAGCAGGTCCTCCGTGTCGTAGTCCGTGCCCTGGTATTTTTTTACCACATGGGCCACCAGGCGCATATTCCGCTCGATCAGCACGTCCCTGGCCCCCTGGTCGCCATCCCTCAAACGTCCCAGATATTCTCTCTCCTCGCTGGCAGTCAATGGTTTTGGAAAAGTTTTCAAAGGAAGCCGCCTGAAAAGCTGTTTATTTTAGTCTATGCCGGGACGGCTTCCTTAGTGCTTTTACAACTTTTTTTCCGTCTGTCCCAGATGGGCCTGCAGCATTTCCCGCACCTGTCCGGCGTCCGCCTTGCCCTTCATCTGGCGCATCACCTGGCCCATGAGGAAGGAAAATACCTTCTCCTTGCCGCCGCGAAACTCCTCCACGGAGCCTGGGTTGGCGGCCAGGACCTGGCGCACCGCCTCCTCTAAGGCGGCCTCGTCCCGCACCACAGCCAGGCCGTTTTCTTCTATATAATGATCAGGGTCAGCCCCCTCCCGCACCATGGCGGCAAACACCCGTTTTGCGGAATGAGGCGTGATCCGCCCTTCCTCCTCCAGGCGGATGAGCCGGGCCAGGTTCTCCGGGGACAGGGAAAGCTCCGATGGCTCCAGCCCGTCCTCCTTCATCAGACGCATGGCCTCTCCCATGAGCCAGGCGGCGGCCCGTCTGCCGTTTCCGCACCGTTTCGCCGTCTCCTCAAACAGAGCCGCCATATGGACGGAGGCGGTGAGGACGGAGGCGTCGTACTCCGTCAGGCCGTATTGCTCCGCAAACACCTGTTTCCGCTCCTCCCGGAGCATGGGGCGGCTCTCCCGCAGCTTGTTTAACCACTCCTCGCTCACCGTCACCGGGGGCAGGTCGGGATCCGGGAAATAGCGGTAGTCCTTGGCGTCCTCCTTAGAGCGCATGGGGCGGGAGGACTCTTTGTTCTCGTCCCAGCGCCTGGTCTCCTGGAGGACGGCCTTTCCCTCCTCTAAAAGCTCGATCTGCCGCTCTCTCTCCCCTTCCACCGCATGGGCGATGGCCTTGAAGGAGTTTAAGTTTTTCATCTCCGTGCGGACGCCGAAGGTCTCAGAGCCCACCTCCCGCACAGATAAGTTCACATCCGCCCGCATGGAGCCCTCCTGGAGCTTACAGTCGGACACCTTCAGATACTGGAGAATGTCCCGCAGTTTCTCCAGATAGGCGATCACCTCGTCGGCACTCCTCATGTCCGGCTCCGACACGATCTCGATGAGGGGGACGCCGCTGCGGTTAAAGTCCACCAGGGAGCACTCCCCCCACTCGTCGTGAATCAGCTTTCCCGCGTCCTCCTCCATGTGGATCTCGTGGATGCGGATCTTTTTCTTTCCCGCCCCCGTGTCGATCTCCACCCAGCCGTCGTGGCAGATGGGGAGGTAGAGCTGGGAAATCTGGTAGTTCTGCGGGTTGTCCGGGTAGAAATAGTTTTTCCGGTCAAAGCGGCTGTAGCGGTTCACCTCACAGTTTAAGGCCAGGCCGGCGGACAGGGCGTACTCCAGCACCTTCTTATTTAACACCGGCAGGGCACCGGGGAAACCGGCGCACACCGGGCAGGTCTGGGTGTTGGGTTTTGCGCCAAACCGGGTGGAGCAGCCGCAGAAAATCTTCGTCCTGGTGGCCAGCTCCACATGGACCTCCAGGCCGATCACCGTCTCATACTGTTTTGCCATCGCTGATTCCTCCCTCTCTTTTCCAGACTTCCTTCCAGGGCCCTCTGGCCGCCTCGCAGGCAAAAGCCGCCCGGAACACCAGATCCTCCCGGAATCGGTTTCCCATGAGCTGCAGGCCCACCGGCAGGCCCTGTCCGTCTAAGCCCCAGGGCAGGGACAGTCCCGGCAGCCCCGCCAGGTTCACCGCCACGGTGTCAATGTCTCCCAGGTACATTTTTAAGGGATCTGCCAGGCTCTCCCCCAAAGGCACCGCCGTGGAGGGAGCCGCTGGGGCTAACAGCACGTCGTAGCGCTCAAAAACCCGGTCAAAGGCCTGCCGCACCAGGGCCCGCACCTTTAACGCCTTTAAATAGTAGGCATCGTAGTAGCCGGCGCTGAGCACGAAGGTGCCTAAGAGGATCCGCCGTTTCACCTCCGGGCCAAAGCCTTGGGAACGGCTCCGCTTGTACATTCCGTGGAGATCGCTCTCCTCCTGATCCGCCCGGAATCCGTATTTTACCCCGTCAAACCGCTCCAGGTTGGAGCTGGCCTCCGCTGAGGCGATGACGTAGTAGGCGGGGATCACATACTCCTCCAGCCCCAGGGAACAGGGCTCCACCGTGGCTCCCATAGCTTTTAACCGCTCTGCCGCTTCCCGGATGGCTGCCTGCACCCCAGGCTCTGTCCCCTCTCCCAGGAAGGCCTCCGGGATGCCCACCCGCAGGCCGCGGGCCGCCACTTCCCCGCCTGCCTCCCCGGTTTCCGAAGATGTGGGGGCATATTTTAAAAAGGAATCCATGCTCTGGTGCGCTCCTGGAACCGCGCTGGTAGCGTCCTTCGGATCCCGTCCCACCAGCAGCCCTAAAAGGGCGGCGCAGTCCGCCGTATCCCGCCCGATGGGCCCCACCTGATCCAGGGAGGAACCGTAGGCGATGAGCCCGTACCGGGAAACGGCGCCGTAAGTGGGCTTGATGCCGGTGACGCCGCACCAGGAGGCCGGCTGGCGGATGGAACCGCCGGTGTCTGAGCCCAGGGCCGCGGCGCATTCTCCCGCAGCAACCGCGGCGCAGGAGCCGCCGGAGGAACCGCCCGGCGCCCGGCTAACATCCCAGGGGTTTTTCGTGGGGCCAAAGCAGGAGGTCTCTGTGGTACTGCCCATGGCAAACTCGTCCATGTTGGTCTTTCCCAGGATTACCGCTCCGGCGTCTGTCAGCCGTTTCACCGCCTCCGCTGTGTAAGGAGGCACAAACTGCTCTAAAATGCGGGAGCAGCAGGTGGTGGGCATCCCTTCCGTACAGAGATTGTCCTTCACCGCCACCGGAACCCCCGCCAGAGGGCTGTCATACCGCCCTTCCCGGATACCCCGGTCCGCCGCTCTCGCCGCCTGGATGGCCCTCTCCCCGTCCAGATGGACGAAGGCGTGAACGTCTGTTTCCACCTGCTTTGCCCGCTCCAGGCAGGCCTTTACGGCCTCCTCGCTGCTGATCTTGCCGGCCCGGATACTCTGCCCCAGGGCCAATGCTGTCATTTCCCATATTTCCATCGTTCCGCCTCCTATTCCACCGTCTTCGGCACCACGTACTGGCCGTCCTTTTCCTCCGGCGCCCCCGCAAGCAGGGCCTCCCTCCGGTCGGGATTTGTCACCTTATCCTCCCGGAGCGCCGTTTCAATCTCGTAGGGATGAACCATGGGCTCCACCCCGGAGGTGTCCAGCTCATTTAATTTTTCCACGTAGTCCAGCATCCGCTTCATTTCCATCTCCGCCTGGTCCTTCTCCTCCTCGGAAAGCTCCAGCTTTGCCAGGATCAGCACATTTTCCAGCACGGCTCTGTCCATTTTCTCTGCCATTTTTTCCTCCTCCTAAGGGGTCAGCCTGCCCATATCTCTGGGGAACAGGCAGCCCTCTCTCACATTGTCCTCTCCCAACAGCTGGGTGGTCAGCCGCTCCAGGCCGATCCCCAGGCCCCCGTGGGGCGGCATCCCGCACCGGAACGCCTCCAGGTATTCCTCCATGCCCTCGCCGGTCATGCCCCTGGACTCCAGCTTTGCCATCAGGCTGTGGTAATCGTGGATTCTCTGGCCGCCGGTGGTGATCTCCAGCCCCTTGTAGAGCAGGTCAAAGCTCAGGGTGTAGCGGCCGTCCTCCGGGTCGTCCATGGCGTAAAAGGGCCGTTTTTTCGCCGGGTAGTGGGTGATAAACACGAAGTCGCTGCCCAAATGCTCTTTGGCGTACCGGCCGATCAGGCTCTCCTCCTCCGGCTCTAAGTCGTAGGGGGCTCTGGCGGGGCGGCCGTAGGTCTTTGCCGCCAGCTCCTTGGCCTCGTCAAACCGCAGGGCCGGGATGGAGGAAATCTCCGGCGGCTCGCAGCCAAGCAGGGACAGCTCCCTGCCGTACTCCCGGCGCAGCAGCTCCATCACGTACCGCAGCATCTCCGTCTCCATGCCCATCACATCCTCCATGCCCCGGATGTAGCCCATCTCAAAGTCCAGGCTGGTGTACTCGTTTAAATGCCTCCTGGTGTTGTGCTTTTCCGCCCGGAACACCGGCCCCGTCTCAAACACCCGGTCAAACACTCCCACCATCATCTGCTTGTAAAACTGCGGGCTCTGGGCCAGCACCGCCGGTTTGTGGAAATAGCTGAGCTTGAAAATGTTGGCTCCGCCCTCTGCTCCCTTGGCGCCGATTTTGGGGGTGTGGATCTCTGTAAAGCCCTGGCTGTAGAGGAAATCCCGGAATCCCCGGACGATCCCCTCCTGGACGCGGAACTTCGCCCGCTCCCTCACGTTTCGCAGGGAAATGGCCCGGTGGTCCAGCCTGGCCTCCAGGGACGCCTTTAACACCAGACGGTCCACGGGAAGGGGCAGGGGGGACGCGGGGGAGGATAACAAAACGGCCTCTTTAACGGCAATCTCGATGCCGTGAGGCGCCCGCGGCTCCTCCCGCAGGGTACCTGTCACCTGGAGAGCGGCCCCTTCCCGGATCTCCCCGGCCTTCTCAAAGGTCTCCCGGTCAAACACGGCCTGCAAAAGCCCTTCCGCCTGGCGCAGCACCACAAACACCACCTCGCCTAAGTTCCGGACCCGGTGGACGGCTCCCTCCGCCTCCACCGCCGTCCCCACAAGCTCCGGGGCGGTCAGCTCTGAAATCCTTCTGGTGGTTTTTTCTGTCATTCCTGTAATTTCCTTCATTGTGGTTCCTCCTTTTCTCGTTCCGGGCTGGTACGCCTCGATGGGAGGCTTTTGTGTTGCAGGAAACAGAGTTTCTTGTGAAACAAAAAAAGTCCCGGAACATCCATTTTTCAATGAATCTTCCGGGACGGGAATTCTGATTTGTCGTTCCCGCGGTGCCACCCGCATTGTCTGCCGCTCCCCTTTTCCCTGCCGTTTCGATCTCCTGGCAGTTCTAAACGGGTCAGCGTTTTCAGACCTCTCATGAAAGCGCCGCACGCGCACCGGCCGAAAACGACAGTTTCCCCATCGTTTATCAGACCTCTTTGCCTGCTGCCGGGCCAACACCCGAAACGCTTTCCCGCTTAACGCGCAGTACACGTGCCGCCCTACTTCCCGTTCAGACGGCCGGCTCCGGAGTGTTCCCTTCCCTTTTCCTTCCTGCAGACGCTCTCAGTCGGTGACGTCCGCTTCCTGTCGGCGCTCCAAGGGCGAGTCTCCTTCTCTGCCTTTGGTTTTGTTTGATTTTCTTTATGGCTCCGTATTATAGTGAGGAATTTCCCGATTGTCAAGTGGATTTTTTGAATTTTCTTCTGGAAATTTTGACCGAAACTTTGAAAATCCCAAAATGGATCCCACG
The DNA here is from genome assembly GCF_002160755.1 of Lachnoclostridium sp. An14. Classification (GTDB taxonomy): domain Bacteria; phylum Bacillota; class Clostridia; order Lachnospirales; family Lachnospiraceae; genus Lachnoclostridium_A. The sequence continues at coordinate 46,005 of NZ_NFLE01000004.1, read as the reverse complement.
GATCCGGTCACCGGGCCCCATCGCCGGACCGTTTCTCCCGCCGCCTCACATTTTCCGGATCCGCTCCACCGCTTCCAGGGTGTTTTCCCGGTTTCCAAAGGCCGTCAGCCGGAAATACCCCTCTCCCGACGGGCCGAACCCGGAGCCGGGGGTGCCGATGACTCCCGCCTCGTTTAACAGGCGGTCGAAAAATTCCCAGGAGGTGAGGCCGTCCGGCGTCTTCATCCAGATGTAGGGGGAATTGACGCCGCCGGAGGCCTCATAGCCGCAGGCCAGCAGTCCCTCCCGGATCACCGCCGCGTTCTCCATATAGTAGCCGATCTGGGCGCGGATCTGCCGCTGTCCGTCTGGGGTGTACACTGCCTCCCCGGCCCGCTGGACGATGTAGGGAGTTCCGTTGTACTTTGTCCCCTGTCTGCGGAACCACAGCTGCCGCAGGCTCACGCCCTCCCGCACCAGCTCCTCCGGCACCACCGTAAATCCTAAGCGGACGCCGGTAAAGCCGGCGTTTTTGGAAAAGCTGCGGAACTCGATGGCGCAGGTTTTCGCCCCCTCACACTCGTAGATGCTGTGGGGAATGCCCTCCTCGGTGATGTAGGCCTCGTAGGCGGCGTCATAGAGGAGAATGGAGCCGCTTTCATTGGCAGCGTCCACCCACTTCTGCAGCTCTCCCTTAGAGATGGCGGCACCGGTGGGGTTGTTGGGGAAACAGAGGTAGACCAGCTCCGGCATTTTTTCCGGAATCCGGGGCAGAAAGCCGTTTTCCAGGGTGCAGGGCATATAGGTGACGCCGCCGTAGCGCCCCGTCTCCGGGGAGTAGTCCCCCGTCCGTCCCGCCATCACGTTGGTGTCCAGATATACGGGGTAGACCGGGTCGCAGACGGCTACGGTCACGTCGCCGGAGAAGATCTCCTGGATGTTTCCGCAGTCGCATTTGGCTCCATCGGAGATAAAGATTTCATCGGCGCTGATGTGGCAGCCCCGCGCCCGGTAATCCTTCTCGGCGATCACGGAACGTAAAAATTCATAGCCCTGCTCCGGGGCGTAGCCGCGGAAGGTCTTTTCCCGGCCCATCTCGTCCACTGCCCGGTGCATGGCGTCCGTCACCGCCGGTGCCAGAGGCAGGGTCACGTCGCCGATCCCCAGGCGGATGAGCCTGCGGTCCGGGTGGGCCTGCTGGAAGGCCGCCGCCCGCTTTGCCGTTTCGGAGAACAGATAGCTCCCCTGTAGTTTCTCGTAATTGTGGTTGATCATGTCATCTCCTCCTAGTCATTTTCAAATAGCATCAGCACCATCCGGGCGGATTCCGCCATGGTTCTGCCCGTCTCCATGCTCCGTTTCTGCAGGTAGCGGTGGGCCCCCTCCTCCGTCAGCCGGTTCCGCTCCATGAGGAGCTCCTTGGCCTGGCGGATGGCCCTCTGGTCCGCCTCGCTGCGTGTCTTTGTGGGACGGACATTCGGCTCGAAATAAGAACTGCTTTCAGATGTCTTTGTATGACGGACACTCTCCGAAGAACCTCCGCCCGGCTTTCCCGGGACAGAGCCGGCCCGGCCCTCCTGTTTTTTCCGTTTTTCCGGAACATTCCGCCCCAGCATCATCCCCACCGTGTTGGCCAGCTCGTACACCCGCACCGGCGCCGTCACCGCCATCAAATCCGGCGGGCAGTCCGCCAGCCTGGCCTCTGTGCCCACCACCAAAAGCTCCACCCCCGGAGGGAGGTACTCCCGCAACTGAGTACAGTGCATATCCTTCAGCCGGACGCCGCAGATTAAAAGCCCACGTTCCAGAAAGGCCGCCTCCCGGAGGGCCTGAGCCCCGGTCTGGCAGAGGACCATGTCCTCAAAGCCGTTTCGCTCCAGCGCCCGTCTGATATTCCTTCCGTCCTCCAACCTGGAAAACGCGATGATGATGCCCTTCATCCTTCTCCTCCCATCCCGGCAGAATCAATACCGGTATAGATACTCCAAAAGCTCCCAACCGGTCACCTGCCTTTCGTAACGCCGCCATTCCTCCTCCCTGCAGGCGCTGTAGCGGCGGCAGAGCGCCTCACCCAGGGTATCCTTCACAAAGGAATCCCGGTTAAAATGTTCCATGGCAGCCAAAAGGCTCCCCGGCAGCCGTCCGCCAGACTGTCCCTCCGGAATTTCCCTGTGGTTTCGGATTCCGTCCAGGCCCGCTTCCAGACAGAGGGCTAAAAGAAGGTAGGGATTGGAGGAGCCGTCGGCCCCGCGGTACTCCACGCGTGTCCGCATACCGCGTACAGGCGGGATCCGCAGCAGGGCGTTTTCCCGGCGGGAGGACCAGAGCAGATCCGTGGGAGCCTTCGTCCCCGGCACCAGGCGCTTGTAAGAATTCACCAGAGGGTTGGCCACCGCCGTCATGGCCTCCATGTGATCCAGCAGCCCGCAGGCAAACCACACGGCCTCCCTGGAAAATCCTCCCTCTTTATCGCCGGAGAACACGTTTTTTCCGTCCCGGCAAAGGGTGAAATGGAGATGCACGCCGGAGCCCTCCGCGTCGCTCAAAGGCTTTGGCATGAAGGTGGCGTGAAGGCCGTGGCGCTTTGCCACGGTGCGCACCACAAACCGGAAGGTGGCGATCCCGTCCGCCGCCTCCAAAAGTCCCATCCGCCCCAGGTCAATGCCGTGCTGGCCCGGGGAAATCTCATGGCGGGACGCCTCCACCGTCACTCCCATTTCCTCCAGGGTGTGGACCATCTCCCGTCTGGCGCTCTCTCCCAGGTCCACCGGACTGGCCTCCAGGTATCCGGCACGCTCATGGGTCAGCACGGTGGGCTGGCCGTCATCGTCGGTGTGAAAGAGGAAAAACTCGCATTCCGGGCGGACGGACAGGCGGTAGCCTTCCGCCTCCGCCCGCCGCTCCGCCTCCGCCAGCACAGCCCGGGAATCCTCCGGGAAGGGAGTCCCGTCCTCCTGGCACAGGCTGCAGTAGAGGCGGGCCACCTTGCCCGTGTACCCCTTCCAGGGAAGGATGGAACAGGTGGAAAGGTCCGGCTTTAGGAGCAGCTCCACCCCTTCCTCCCCGTCCCGCCCGGCCAGGAAACTGCCGTCCACAAACAGGGGTTCCTCCCCCAGGCTCCGCAGGCGGGCGGGGGTGACGGCCACACTCTTTAAGGTGCCGTTGATGTCTGTAAACTGGAGGCGGACAGCCTCCACCTCCTCGTCCTCCATCTGCTCCAGCACCTGGGCCAGCGCTCTATCTTCCATGCTTTCTCCTCCTTCCCATTGTCTCCAGATTGGAATATCCCATGAGGGACTCGTCCACCTGGGCGGCCGCTTCCAGCCCTTCCCGGATAGCCCAGACCACCAGGGACTGGCCACGCCTCATGTCCCCGGCGGCAAATATGGCCGGGTCGGCGGTGCGGTGGCTGTCTTCGCCGCAGGGGATCCGTCCCCTGCCGTCTAAGGAAATGCCAAAGGCCGCGGCGGCGTACTCCTCCGCTCCCGTAAACCCGGCGGCGATCAGCACCAGATCGGCGGGAATCTCCTGCTCCGAGCCTGGCTTTGGCACCATGCGGGGGCGGGATGCCGGTTTTGCCGGTTTGGGGGCGGGAACGACGGTTTCTGCCGGTTTGTCAGCCGTTGCGGTATCGGCGGTTTCTGCCGTCACGTCAGCTTTTGCGGCCCCGGCGTTTTTTACCGCCTCGTCAACCGTTGTAGTTCCGGCCGTTTTTGCCGTCCCGTCAATCTTCGCGGCTCTGGCTGTCTCAGAGCCTTCCGCGGTCCGCTCCTCCTCCAGCTCCACCGTCCTCACCTTTGCCACATTCCCGTCCTTTCCGGCTAAAAACGCGGCTACGGTGGTACAGAACCGTCTGGGGTCGGCGCCGTAGGCCCAGGCAGCCTCCTCCTGGCCGTAATCCGTCTTTTTCACCCTGGGCCACTCCGGCCAGGGATTTTCCTCTGTCCGGGAGGCGGGAGGCTCCGGCATCAGCTCCAGCTGAACCACGGATTTCGCCCCCAGGCGGACGGCGGTTCCCACACAGTCATTTCCCGTGTCACCGCCGCCGATGACCACCACCCGTTTTCCCTTCACCGTCGGACAGCCCTTGCCCGGCGTTCCCGTGTCCAGCAGGCTCTTTGTCACCGCGGAGAGGAAATCCACCGCGAACCAGATCCCCTTCGCCTCTCTGCCGGGGGCCTCAATATCCCGGGGCCGTCCCGCTCCGCAGCAGAGCACCACCCGGTCAAATTCCTTCCGGATGTCCTCCGCCGCCACCGTGCGGCCCACGTCCGCTCCCGTAACGAAGGTCACGCCCTCCGCCTCCATGAGGCGGATTCTCCGCTCCACAATGGACTTATCCAGTTTCATGTTGGGGATCCCGTACATCAGCAGGCCGCCGGGGCGGTCGCTTTTCTCAAACACCGTCACCTGATGGCCACGCCGGTTTAAGAGAAAGGCGGCGGCCAGTCCAGCGGGACCGCTGCCGATGACAGCCACCCGTTTTCCCGTGCGCACCGCGGGAGGCTCCGGGCGGACCTGACCGGAGTCAAAGGCCCTCTCAATGATCTGAAGCTCATTTTCCTTCGTGGACACCGGTTCCCCGTAAAGCCCGCAGGTGCAGGCCGCCTCGCAGAGGGCGGGGCAGACCCGCCCTGTAAATTCCGGAAAGCAGTTGGTCTTTGCCAGCCGCCGGTACGCCTGCTCCCAGTTTCCCGTGCAGACCAGGTCGTTAAACTCCGGCACCAGGTTCCGCAAAGGGCAGCCGGAGACCATGCCGCCCAGCTCCGCCGCCGACTGGCAGAAGGGCACGCCACAGGCCATGCACCTGGCTCCCTGGAGCTGCTGCCGCTCCCTGGGCAGGGCTCTGTGAAACTCCTTAAAATCCTTGATTCTCTCCTCCGGCGGGCGGACGCTGCCGGTCTCTCTCCTGTAATCTAAAAATCCCGTTGGTTGTCCCATCGCTCACGCCTCCCTCTTATTTCCTGTGCTCTCATAAAACGCCTCGATCTGCGCCTGTTCCCCGGAAAGGCCCTGCTCCTCCAGTCTGGCGCAGAGCAGCATCACCTTCCGGTAGTCGTTGGGGATGATCTTTTTAAATTTCGGCAGGTATTCCCGGAAATGCTCCAGCACCTCTCTGCCCTTCTCCGACCCGGTGCGCTCCACGTGGGCCTGGATCAGGGATTTTAACTCCTGCCTGTCATAGCGGTTTTCCACCGGCTCCATGGAGACCATCTCCCGGTTTAAATGGCGGTACAGCTCATTTTTCTCGTCCAGCACGTAGGCGATGCCTCCGCTCATGCCGGCGGCGAAATTCTCCCCGGTGCGGCCAAGGACCACCACCCGGCCGCCGGTCATATACTCACAGCCGTGGTCGCCCACGCCCTCCACCACCGCGTATGCCCCGGAGTTTCTCACGCAGAACCGCTCCCCGGCCACGCCGTTAATGTAGGCGGCTCCTCCCGTGGCTCCGTAGAGGGCCACGTTGCCCACGATGATGTTTTTGTCCGGCTGGTAGGCCGCACCCTCCGGCGGGGTCACCGCCAGAATGCCGCCGGATAAGCCCTTGCCGAAGTAGTCGTTGCTGTCTCCTGTTAAGGACAGGGTCAGTCCTTTCGGGATAAAGGCCCCAAAGCTCTGTCCCCCGGCTCCCCGGCAGAGGACGGTGCAGGTGTCCTCCGGCAGGCCGTTTTTATGGTATTTGGTGATCTCCGAGCCTAAGATGGTGCCGAAGGCCCGGTCTGTGTTGGAAACCTCCACGGAGACCACAGCCCTTTCCCCCCGCTCCAGGGATTTCCGGAAGGCCGGCAGCAGCACCCGGCAGTCCAAAGACTGCTCCAGGTGGAAATTGTAGGCCTTTTCCGGATGGAAAACGGGGCGTCTTTCGGAGGAAACTTCCTTTCCGGAGCCGGAATGGGATGGGGCAGTTCCTTCTGTTTTCCCCTCCCGGCCCTCTGTCCCGGAGACCAGGATGCCGCTCACATCCACCTTTCCCTGACGGCTCCCCTCCGGGAAGGCTTTCTTTCTCAGCCGGTCCGTCCGGCCCACCAACTCCTCCACAGTGCGCACGCCTAAAAGGGCCAGATACTCCCGCAGCTCCATGGCGATGAACCGCATGAAATTCTCCACGTGCTCCGGCTTTCCCGCAAACCGTTTCCGCAGCTGGGGATTCTGGGTGGCAATGCCCATGGGGCAGGTGTCCAGGTTGCAGACCCGCATCATCACGCAGCCTAAGGCCACCAGGGGCGCCGTGGCGAATCCAAACTCCTCCGCCCCCAGCATGGCGGCCACCGCCACATCCCGGCCGGTCATCAGCTTTCCGTCCGCCTCGATGGCCACCCGCTCCCGCAGGCCGTTCTTTAACAGGGTCTGGTGGGTCTCCGCCACGCCCAGCTCCCAGGGCAGTCCCGCGTTGTGGATGGAGCTGCCGGGAGCGGCCCCCGTTCCTCCGTCGCTGCCGGAGATGAGCACCACCTGGGCCCCGGCCTTCGCCACGCCGGCGGCCACCGTTCCCACTCCCGCCTCACTCACCAGCTTTACAGAAATCCTGGCGTCCCGGTTGGCATTTTTCAGGTCAAAAATCAGCTGGGCCAGATCCTCGATGGAGTAGATGTCGTGGTGGGGCGGCGGGGAAATCAGGCTCACGCCGGGGGTGGAATGGCGGGTTTTCGCCACCCAGGGATAGACCTTTCCCCCCGGCAGGTGGCCGCCCTCGCCGGGCTTTGCCCCCTGGGCCATTTTGATCTGGATCTCCTTGGCGCTCACCAGGTAGCGGCTGGTGACTCCGAACCGTCCGGAGGCCACCTGCTTGATGGCGGAACAGCGGTCGTTTTCCGTCCCGGCGGAATCCAGGCGCTCCTCGCTCTCTCCGCCCTCTCCCGTGTTGGACTTTCCTCCCAGCCGGTTCATGGCCACTGCCAGGGCCTCGTGAGCCTCCTGGGAGATGGAACCGTAGGACATGGCTCCCGTTTTAAACCGTTTCACAATGCTCTCCACCGGCTCCACTTCCTCCAAGGGCACAGGATGGTCCGCCGGCACCAGCTCTAACAGGTTTCGGATATTGCCATAGCATTCCCGGTCCGCCGCCTCCGTATACTGCTTAAAGAGGCCGTAGTCCCCGGTGCGCACCGCCTGCTGCAGCAGATGGATGGTCTGGGGATTGTAGCGGTGGGTCTCCCCCTGGCTCCTCATCTTGTGGTCTCCCACGCTGTCAAAAGTCAGATCCGTCCACAGTCCCAGGGGATCGAAGGCCCTGGAGTGGAGTTCGTCCGCCTCCCGTTCGATGTCCTCCAGGGTGATGCCGCCGATGCGGCTCACCGTCCCGGTAAAATACCGGTCGATCACCTCCCCGGACACGCCCACAGCCTCAAAAATCTTCGCTCCCTGGTAGGACTGGATGGTGGAAATGCCCATCTTTGAGGCGATTTTCACGATCCCGTGGAGCACGGCGCTCCGGTAGTCCGCCTCCGCCGCCTCCCGCTCCTTCCCAAGCATCCCTTCCTCCACCAGCTGGTCCACGGTCTCCAGGGCCAGGTAGGGGTTTACGGCGCTGGCGCCGTAGCCTAAAAGGGTAGCGAAATGGTGCACCTCCCTGGGCTCCCCAGACTCCAGGATCACGGACATGGCCGTGCGCCGTTTCGTCTGCACCAGGTGCTGATGGACAGCGGACACCGCCAGGAGGGAGGGAATGGCCACGTGGTTTTCATCTACGCCCCGGTCGGTGAGGATTAAAATGGCCGCCCCGTCCCGGTAGGCCTTGTCCACCTCCACGAACAGCTGTTCCATGGCCCGCTCCAGGGGGGCGCTCTTGTAGTATAAAATGGGCACTACCGCCGTTTTCAGCCGCCCCTCCTTCAGCTCCTTCAGTTTCAGCATATCGGTGCTGCTGAGAATGGGCTGGCTGATCTTTAATACCTGGCAGTTCTCCGGCCGGTCCTCTAACAGGTTTCCGTCCCGCCCCACGTACACCGCCGTGCTGGTGACGATCTCCTCCCGGATGGAGTCGATGGGGGGATTGGTCACCTGGGCAAAGAGCTGTTTAAAGTAGGAAAACAGGGGCTGCCGCTCCCCGGAAAGGGCGGCTAAGGGCGTGTCCGCCCCCATGGAACGGATCCCCTCCGCCCCCTTTAGGGCCATCTCCCGGATGGAGGTGCGGTACTCCTCATACGTATAGCCGAAGGCCTTCTGGAGCCTGGCCCGCTGGGCGGCGGTGTGGACGGGCACCTTTTTGTTGGGGATTTTTAAGTCCTCCAGGCGCACCAGGCCGCCGCTTAACCACTCCCCGTAGGGTCTGGCCGCCGCGTAGTGGCCCTTGATCTCCTCGTCGTGGAAAATCTTTCCCGCCCTGGTGTCCACCAGGAGCATTTTTCCCGGGTGGAGCCGTTCCTTCATGACGATCTCCTCCTCCGGCACCGGCAGGACGCCCACCTCCGAAGCCAGGATCACCGTCCCGTCTTTCAGCACGTAATAGCGGGAGGGGCGCAGCCCGTTGCGGTCCAATACCGCTCCCATCACGTCCCCGTCGGAGAACACGATGGAGGCCGGGCCGTCCCAGGGCTCCATCATGGTGGCGTAATACTGGTAGAGCTCCCGTTTCCGCTCCGCCATGGCCCTGTGGTTCTCCCAGGGCTCCGGGATGGTCACCATCACCGCTAGGGGTAAGTCCATGCCGTTCATCATGAGAAATTCCAGGGTGTTGTCTAACATGGCGGAGTCAGAGCCTTTGGCGCTCACCACGGGAAGGATCTTGTGCAGCTCCCCGTGGAGGCAGGGGGACTCCATGGTCTCCTCCCTGGCCAGCATCTTGTCGGCGTTTCCCCGAATGGTGTTGATCTCCCCGTTGTGGACGATCAGGCGGTTGGGATGGGCACGCTCCCAGCTGGGCTCCGTGTTGGTGCTGAAACGGGAATGGACCATGGCGATGGCGGAGTCATAGTCCTCCGACTGCAGATCCCGGTAAAAGGTCCGCAGCTGTCCCACCAGAAACATCCCCTTATACACCACGGTGCGGCTGGAGAGGGAGGCCACGTAGGTGCCGTCGTTGCTCTGCTCAAACACCCGGCGCACCACGTACAGACGGCGGTCAAAATCCAGCCCCCGGTTTACGCCCTCCGGCCGTTTCACAAAGCCCTGCTCGATGGCAGGCATACACTCTCTGGCCTTGTGCCCCAGCACCTCCTCCGCCACCGGCACCGGCCGCCAGCCGAGGAATTCCATCCCTTCCTTTTCCACAATCACCTCAAACATCTTCTTTGCCTGGTTCCGTTTCAGCTCATTCTGCGGGAAGAAGAACATTCCAATGCCGTAATCCCGCTCTCCTCCCAGGGAAATGCCTGCCGCTTTGCAGGCCTTGGAGAAAAAGCGGTGGGAAATCTGCAAAAGGATGCCTACTCCGTCTCCGGTCTCCCCTTCCGCGTCCTTTCCGGCCCGGTGCTCCAGATTCTCCACGATCTTTAACGCCCGTTCCACGATCTCCCGGCTCTTTCTTCCCTTCCGGTCCACCACGGCACCGATGCCGCAGTTGTCATGCTCAAACTGTGGCCGGTAAAGGCCCTCTCGTTCCATACTCTGCCCCATTACGCGTCTCCTCCTTTTTTCTCATCCTCTTTCCGTTTATTCTCCCGCAGGGCGGCCTGCACCAGCCCCACAAACAGGGGATGGGCATGGTTCGGCCGGGATTTAAACTCCGGGTGGCCCTGGGTGGCGATAAAATACGGGTGCTCCGGCAGCTCCACCATTTCCACGATCCGCCCGTCGGGGGACAAGCCGGAAAGGCGCAGGCCGTGGGACTTCAGGATGTCCCGGTACTCATTGTTAAACTCATAGCGGTGACGGTGGCGCTCCGTGATCTCCCTGGTGCCGTAGAGCTGCTCCGCCAAAGAGCCTTCCTCCAGCACGCAGGGGTAGGAGCCCAGACGCAGGGTGCCTCCCAGGTCTGTGACGCCGTTCTGCTCCGGCAAAAGGGCGATTACCGGGTGGGAGGTCTGCGGGTTTAACTCGGTGCTGTCCGCATCGGCAAAGCCGATCACGTCCCTGGCAAACTCGATCACCGCCAGCTGCATCCCCAGGCAGATACCAAGATAGGGGATGCCCTTCGTCCTGGCGTAGCGGACGGCCTGGATCTTTCCCTCAATGCCCCGGTTTCCAAAGCCGCCGGGCACCAGGATGCCGTCGGCCCCTCCTAAGAGGGCCTCCGCCGTGGCCTCCGTCACCTGCTCTGAGTCCACCCAGCGGATGTTCACGCTGCACCGGTTCTCGATGCCCCCGTGCTTTAAGGCCTCCGCCACGCTTAAGTAGGCGTCGTGGAGTTGGACGTATTTTCCCACCAGGGCGATGGTGACAGACCGCTCCGGGTGGCGCAGCCGCCACACCATCTCTTTCCAGCCCTCCAGATCCGGCGTCCCGCAGGGAAGGTTTAAGCTGCGGCAGACCACCTCCGCCAGATGCTCCTTTTCCATGGCCAGAGGAGCCTCGTAAAGGTATTCCACGTCCAGGTTCTGGAGCACGTGATCCACGGGCACGTTGCAGAATAAGGCGATTTTTTCCTTTACATCCGTTCCCAGCTCCACCTCCGAGCGGCAGACCAGGATGTCCGGCTGGATGCCCATGCCCTGGAGCTGTTTCACGCTGGCCTGGGTGGGCTTTGTTTTCAGTTCCCCGGACGCCCGCAGGTAGGGGATCAGGGTCACGTGGATCAAAATGGCGTTCTCCCGCCCCACCTCCATCTGAAACTGACGGATGGCCTCTAAAAAGGGCTGGCTTTCAATGTCGCCCACGGTGCCGCCCACCTCGATGATGGCGATGCAGTCCTCCTTGTCCGAGCGGTAGAAACGGCTCTTGATCTCGTTGGTGATGTGGGGGATCACCTGCACCGTCCGGCCGCCGTAATCTCCCCGACGCTCCTTGTGGAGGACGGACCAGTAGATTTTTCCTGTGGTCACGTTGGAATGGACGCCCAGGTTCTCGTCGATAAACCGCTCGTAATGGCCCAGATCCAGGTCCGTCTCCGTCCCGTCCTCCGTCACGAACACCTCCCCGTGCTGGATGGGGTTCATGGTTCCCGGATCCACATTGATATAGGGATCCAGTTTCTGCATGGTCACCCGGTAGCCCCTGGCCTTTAAGAGCCGGCCCAGGGACGCTGCCGTGATCCCCTTTCCCAATCCGGATACCACTCCTCCTGTGACAAATACATATTTTACTGACATTGACCTGATCTCCTTTCTGCCGGCAGTCATAAAAACGGAACCTCCGTCCGCGGGCCTGCCGCGCCGCCGGACGTTTCCGGCTGTTGTAAGCGTTTGGATGGGAACATTTGGAAACGGAGCCTCCCGCCGGAGGCTTTTCGTAACGGGAAACGCAGGTTCCCATGGCTACGGATACGGGATTGCTCCGTGCTCCGCACTCCCGCAATCCCGCCGGAACCATTCATAATCCGCTCGTTTTTCTGCGAAAAACGGCTCCTTATTCATGGTTCCGGCAGGTTCCAAGGTCAACCACCCGTTCGCAAGCAAGCTTGCAACGAATATTCGACTTTGGAACCTTTGTATCCTACAAAAAGTGTGCGCTATTGCGCACACTCGCGCCGGAGCGCGGCTGCATTAGCAGCCATCTTCCTTTGCGCGGAGTGCGCCTCCTGCCGGAGGCCTTTCGTAACGGGAAACACCGTTTCCCGTTACGAAAAAAGGGGCCTTAACCCCAGAACCGCCGGTATGCCCGGCCGTCCGGTTTTAAGACGCCCTTGTCTCCAAATGCTCTTTTATAAGCGAATATCATATTCCAATTTGTCCGATTTGTAAAGCCCCAATTTATTCATTTTTTTAATATTTGTAGCAAAAGGCGGAAAATCCGTCCCATCTTTTTTTCCATCTTTTTTCTCCTTTTAAATTTCAAAAAAACTCTTGACAATCGAAAAATTTCGAGTATACTACACCACATAAAGCAAGGGTGCTTTGGTCAATGACGGCCAAGCACCCTCTTTTTTTGTTTCGTTTTCCGGAAGATACGCGACAATCAATCATGAAAGCGCCCCTGCCTGCATACAGGCAGACGGAAAGGAGAGGATTCCTATTATGATGAGACAAATCCCAGAATTATACGGCAGTTTAGTGTTCAACGACCGCGTCATGCGGGCCAAACTTCCCAAAGATGTATACAAAGCGCTGAAAAAGACCATCCAGAACGGCACCCATCTGGAGCTGGACGTAGCCAACGCCGTGGCCGTGGCCATGAAGGAGTGGGCGGTGGAAAACGGAGCCACCCACTTCACCCACTGGTTCCAGCCCATGACCGGCATCACCGCGGAAAAGCACGACAGTTTCATTTCCCCCGTAGCCACGGGAGAAGTGATCATGGAATTTTCCGGGAAAGAGCTGGTAAAGGGAGAGCCGGACGCCTCCAGTTTCCCCTCCGGCGGACTCCGCGCTACCTTTGAGGCCCGCGGCTACACCGCCTGGGATCCCACCTCCCCCGCCTTCATCAAGGACGGCACCCTCTACATCCCCACCGCCTTCTGCTCCTACACCGGGGAGGCCCTGGACAAAAAGACGCCCCTGCTCCGTTCCATGGAGACCTTAAACCGGGAGGCGGTCCGCCTTCTCCACCTGTTAGGCAGAGAGGACATCTCCCGCGTCTCCACCACCGTAGGCCCGGAGCAGGAGTATTTCCTCATTGACAAGGAGCTGTACCGCCGCCGCAAAGACCTGGTGTTCTGCGGCCGCACCCTCTTTGGCGCCGCCGCCCCCAAGGGCCAGGAGATGGAGGATCACTACTTCGGCGTACTCCGCCCGAGAGTGGCCGCCTATATGCACGAGCTGGATGAGGAGCTGTGGAAACTGGGCGTCCCCGCCAAGACCAAGCACAACGAGGTGGCCCCGGCCCAGCACGAGCTGGCCACCGTCTACGACACTGCCAACATCGCCGTGGACCACAACCAGCTCACCATGGAAATGATGAAAAAGGTAGCCGACAAGCACGGCCTGGCCTGCCTCATCCACGAAAAGCCCTTTGAAGGCATCAACGGCAGCGGCAAGCACAACAACTGGTCCCTGACCACCGACACAGGGGAAAACCTGTTAAATCCCGGCAAAAACCCGGCAGAAAACATCCCCTTCCTCCTGTTTTTGGCCGCCACCATCCAGGCAGTGGACGAATACGCCGACTTAATGCGGATCTCCGTGGCCAGCGCCAGCAATGACCACCGTCTGGGAGCAAACGAGGCCCCGCCGGCCATCGTCTCCATTTTCTTAGGAGATGAGCTCACCAAGCTGCTCACCTCCATCGAGAAAGGCACGGATTTTGCCGAGCCGGAGGCGGTGCAGATGGAGACCGGAGCCCGCGTCCTGCCCCACTTTATGAAGGACAACACGGACCGGAACCGCACCTCCCCCTTCGCCTTCACCGGCAACAAGTTTGAGTTCCGGATGCCCGGCTCCTCTCTCTCCGCCGCCGGCCCCAACGTGATTTTAAACACTGCCGTGGCCGAGGAGCTGCGCCGGTTTTCTGAGGAGCTGTCCACCGTCGCCCCGGAGAAACTGCATTCCGCCGCCAAAGACCTGGTGCGCCGCACCGTAGAGGCCCACAAACGGATTCTCTTTAACGGAAACGGCTACACCGACGAGTGGGTGGAGGAGGCAGAGCGCCGCGGCCTGTGGAATCTCGTTTCCACCCCCGACGCCATCCCCCACTTCCTAGATGAAAAGAACGTGGAGCTGTTCACCAGACACCACATTTTCAGCTCGGAGGAGATCCACGCCCGCTACGAGATCATGCTGGAGAACTACAGCAAGGCCCTGCAGCTGGAGGGCCGCACCATGGTGGAAATGATGGAGAAGGACCTTCTTCCCGCCCTCCTCACCCACACCGGGGCCACTGCCACCGCCGTGGGCGCAAAACAGGCCATGGGACTCTCCACCGGCTGCGACAAAGAGCTTTTGCAGGAGCTCTCCTCCCTCTACGAGTCCATCACGGTAAACACGAAGGCTCTGACCGCCAACCTGGCTGCCGTATCCTCCATCACCGATGTGCTGGAAACCGCCCGGTTCTGCCACGACTCCATTCTGGCGAACCTGGAAACCATCCGCTCCTTCGCGGACCGGGCAGAGGCGCTGATCCCCGACCGGCTCCTTCCCTACCCCACCTACGACCAGCTGCTGTTTTCCGTATAAATCATATGAAAACGCCAGTACAGGGCGCCGGATCTCCCGGCGCCCTGTGCCATTGGCGTTTTAAAAAGTGTGCGCTTGGCGCACACTCGCGCCGGAGCGCGGCTGCGCCAGCAGCCATTTTCCTTTGCGCGGAGTGCGCCAAGTACACACTCCGTTTCCCCCTTATTTCATTCATTCCAGGAGGTTTTCCTTATGAACCATCAAAATCACAACCAGTTCCCTTCCCCATCCTGCAGTGAGTCCGCCGCCCCCATCACCGGCCTGCGGGAGGAATGCGGCGTCTTTGCCCTCTTTGACCCTTCCGGCCAGGACGTGGCCGCCCACATCTGCCTGGGCCTCTCCGCCCTCCAGCACCGGGGCCAGGAATCTTGCGGCATCGCCGTCTCCTCCACCTCCGGCCCGCCGAAAAACATCTGCTTTCACAAAGGGCTGGGCCTGGTGAGCGAGGTCTTTGACAGCGCCACCCTCTCCTCCCTTAAGGGAAACCTGGGCGTGGGCCACGTACGCTACTCGACCTCCGGCTCCACCTCCCTGGAAAACGCCCAGCCCCTGGTCTTAAACTACATCAAGGGCACCCTGGCCCTGGCCCACAACGGCAGCCTGGTAAACGCCGCCGAACTTCGCCGGGAACAGGAGTACGGCGGCGCCATCTTCCGCACCACCATCGACTCCGAGGTGATCGCCTACGGCATTGCCAGGGAGCGGATCCACTCCGACTCTGTGGAGACGGCGGTGGAAAAAACGGCGAAACGCCTCCAGGGCGGCTACGCCTTAGCCATCGCCAGCCCCCGAAAGCTCATCGGCGTCCGCGATCCCCACGGCTTAAAACCCCTCTGCCTGGGAAAACGGGGAGACGCCTACGGCCTCTCCTCAGAAAGCTGCGCCTTAACCGCCCTGGGCATGGAATTTGTCCGGGACCTCCTTCCAGGGGAGATCCTCACCATCACGGAACAGGGCCTTTCCTCCCGCTTTCTCCCCTCCGTCCCGGAGCGGACGGCCCGCTGCGTCTTTGAATACATTTACTTTGCCCGCTTAGACAGCGCCATTGACGGCGTCCCCGTCTACAGCGCCCGGCTAAAGAGCGGGGAGTGTCTGGCCCGCTCCTGCCCCGCCCAGGCAGACCTGGTGGTGGGCGTCCCCGACTCCGGCCTGACGGCCGCCGCCGGTTTTGCCAAAGAATCCGGCATCCCCTTTGCCCTGGCCTTCACCAAAAACAGTTATGTGGGCCGCACCTTCATCCGCCCCACCGACCAGGACCGCCAGAGTGCCGTGCGGATGAAATTCGGCATTCTGGAGCCAGTGGTGCGGGGAAAACGGCTGGTGCTGGTGGACGACTCCCTGGTGCGGGGCACCACCATGTCCGTGCTGGTGAAAATGCTCCGCCAGGCGGGGGCGGCGGAGGTTCATGTGCGGATTTCCTCCCCGCCCTTCCTCCACCCCTGCTACTTTGGCACCGATGTCCCCTCCAACCGTCAGCTCATCGCCTCCTCCCACTCCCTGGAGGCCGTCCGCTCCCTCATCGGAGCCGACTCCCTGGGCTACCTGCGGCTGGAGGACTTGGACACCATGGCCGGCGGCCTGCCCCTGTGCAAAGCCTGCTTTGACGGCCATTACCCCATGGATGTGCCCGACGGGGACATCCGCAACATCCTGGAACAGTAGGGGAATGTAAGGAAACATTTTCAATCAGAAACCAGAAACCAAACACAAAACAGAGAGCCGGAATCCTCGGAATGGATCCCAGCTCTCTGTTTTGTTTCCACGCACTGTCTATTTTTCTGTTCTTGACATTCTTTCCTGCCTGCACCCAGGCAGGTACATATTAATACGTATCCAACGGAGGCTGCACAGAATCCGGCAGGGGACACTCATATTTTCCGCCGTTTCGTCTGGCCACCTCGGCCTTGGCCTTCTCCATCACCTCCGGCTGCTCCATGGTGCGGACGCAGCTCAAGGCGATGGCCTTGGCTGCCGTCAGCAGGCCCTTGTGGGCCAGGGGGCTGCAGGACTGGGCCGTCATCTGCCAGGTGTGGCCCACATTTCCCACGCAGGCGGTAGCCACCTGCAGATTCAGGGTGGGAACGGCGTAGCCCACGTCCCCCACATCCGTGGAGCCGGCCTGGAGCCGGATCTTCGCCGGGTCAAAGGGGTGCACCTCGCTGTCCAGAGGACGGGCCAGCACTTCCTCCGCCCGCTCCCCGTAAAGCTCCTCGGCGCTCCGTCTGATCCTGGCCTTCGTCTCCTCGTTGTAGGTGTCCAGATACGCCTTGGCCAGCCGGTAATCCTCCTCACTCCACTTGGGAGCTCCAATCTCCCTCATGCAGGCGTCCGCCACCGACGCCAGGGCGTTGTTTGGCAGGTACTCCGTAAACGCCATGGCCAGCTCGCACTCCATGGTGGTTCCCGTCATGATAGCGGCGCCTCTGGCCACCTCCTTCACCCGCTCAAACAGCTCCTTCACCTGATACACGTAGGGGGCCCGCACCTCGTAGCGGACACAGGCGTGATCCTGCACCACGTTGGGGGCCGTTCCGCCGGTGTCGATGTAGGCGTAGTGGATCCGCGCCTCCGGGATCACGTGCTCCCGCAGATAGTTGCAGCCCACGCCCATGAGCTCACAGGCGTCCAGGGCACTTCTGCCCAGGAAGGGCGTGGAACCGGCGTGGGAGGACACTCCCTTAAACCGGAAATTGGCTCCCATGATGGCGTTGGAGTGAACCGCCTCCACCTGGTTCACCGTGGCCGGATGCCAGGTGTAAACGAAGTCTACCCCATCAAAGGCTCCCGCTCTGGCCATAAACTGCTTGGAGCCGGCCCCTTCCTCCGCGGGGCAGCCAAAGTAGATCACCGTGCCGTTCTTTCCCGTCTCCCGCAGGTACTCCTTCACCGCCACAGCCGCAGCCAGAGAGCCGGTTCCCAGGGCGCAGTGGCCGCAGCCATGACCGGCCCCACCCGGCTCTCTCTCCCGTTTTTCCGTGACTCCCGCCTCCTGGCTCAGTCCCGCCAGGGCGTCGTACTCTCCCAAAATTCCCATCACCGGCTTTCCGCTCCCCTGGCGGTAGGTGCCGGTAAAGCAGGTGGGAATCCCTGCCACTCCCGTCTCCACCTCAAAGCCCCAGTCCTTTAACATGGACTCCAGCCGGGCGGCGGATTTCTCCTCCTTAAAGGCCAGCTCCGCGTAGGACCAGATGTCATCGTTGGCCTTTACAAACTGGTCCTGGTTTTTTTCTATAAACTCCTCGATCCACGCTCTGTCGTTCATGGAAATGTTCCCCTTTCTGTCCTGTTTTCAGGGATTTGGCCCCTGTATGTCTGTTCAAACAGCTGTTTCCGAAACGCGGTCAGCCCTCGCTCAGACGGATCTTATACTCCATCACGCCCACTGCCTGGGACAGCACCGTAGTCACCAGCAGATAGATCAGGCCCGCGATAATGATGGGCTCGATGGGAATGTAGGTGGCCGCCTGCACCGTCTTATAGGAAGTGGTCAGCTCATTGATAAAGAACACAGACGCCAGGGACACCTGCTTGATCATGTTCACAAATTCATTTCCCAGGGCCGGAAGAATGTTTCTCACCGCCTGAGGCAGGACCACCTTGCGCATGGCCTGGGTTCCCGTAAGCCCCAGGCTTCTGGCGGCCTCCATCTGCCCGGAATCCACTGCCTGGATTCCGGCCCGGATAATCTCCGCCACGTAAGCGCCGGAATTGACGATCAGGGCAATGATGATGCTGGCCACGTCAGAAATCTTAAACGGCACCACCTTCGGCAGCAGGATCCAGAAGAAATACAGCTGCAGCAGGATGGGCGTCCCCCTTAAAATCCAGATATACCCCTTTACGAAAAGCTCCAGGGGGCGGATCTTCGTCATCCGCATCAGGGCCAGGGCCGTTCCCAGGGCCGTTCCAGCCACAATGGTGATCCCTGCCAGGCAGAGGGTCCCCGCCAGGCCCTGGACATACACAAAGCCATATTTATTTAAAATTTTGATGATCGTCTCCAGCATGGTGTTTCCTCCCTATTAATTGATGCCCAGGCTCGTGGCATATTCTGAATACTCCTGATACCATTCCTTGTAAAGACCCTTTTCCGTCACCTCGGCGATGATGCGGTTTACTTCCGCCGCCAGCTCCGTCTCGCCCTTTTTCATGCCGATTCTCGTTCCCTGGGTAGTCTCATCCACCACAAACCGGAATCCGTCTACCAGGGCCATCCCGCAGTCGGGATTGGCGTCTAAAAACAGCTGGGCGGTGGTGGCTGCCGTGATGCAGGCGTCCGCTTTCTCCTCCTGAACCATCAGGAACCCGTCGGTGGTGGCGGAAACCCGTTTCTCCTCCTTGCAGGCCGGAACCTGCTGCTGGAGGAACAGCTCCTGCAGGGAACCGCTCTGCACCACTACGGTCTTATCGCCTAAGTCGTCGGCGCTTTTGATCTCATCCAGGTCCTCCTCCCGTACCAGAAGGCCGTACCAGGTGGCGTCCGCGTCGTAGTAATATCCATCAGAAAGCTCCATAGCCTCCGCCCTCGTGGGGGTGTAGGCCAGAGCGGAAATGGCCATGTCGTATTTTCCCTCCGTCACGCTGCTGAGCACTGCGGTGAATTCCAGAGGTACGATCCGGCACTCCACACCCAGGGAATCGGCGATGTAACGGGCCAGCTCGATGTCCGCTCCCACGTACTTATCGTCTCCCTGTCTGGTAGGATCAATGAACTCATTGGGAGCGAAATAGGGCTCCGTGGCTACCTCCAGGTATCCTCTCTCCTTGATCTGCTCCAGCCGGTTTCCGCTGGCCGCCGCCGTCTCCTCCGCGCTCTCCTGGGTGGTCGCCAGCACTTCGCCGGTTCCTGCCGGCGGAGTCTCCACCGTTCCCAGAGCGGAACAGCCGCTCATCATCAGCCCTGCCATCACCACTGCCGCCAGTCCCCATCTATTTCCCAATCTTCTTTTCATACCATATCCTCCCTGTTTCGTCCATCACTTTAGTCTGCTAATATGGTAACATTATAAAATATCCATCGCCCCATGTCAACCATTTTCTCACTTTTTTTCCAGAACAATCCGCGGACAGCTCGATTTTCTCCTATTTTTCCATCCGTTCTCCTTTTTCATTGGATTTGACATTCCGCCAATTCTGTGCTATGCTCGGAAAAGCATAAAAGAAAGGGAGGTGGCTTGATGTCGTCTGTTCGCTAAATACGGGACAATAAAACAAGCGAAAGGTTTCGCCCCATCATATATGGATGGGCTGTTTTTGTCGTACTTATTTTGCGGACAGAGCCATGAATCACCCTCATATCCAGGCGTTTTTGCGCGCCTGGCAGCTTTGCGTGAAATGATCCGTGCTCCCTGGCGCGAGGGAGAACAGGCAGGCAGACGGCCCATCTGGGACGCTGCCTGCTTTTTATTGTGTCACAGAAAAAATAAACCCCCTGCTATGCAGGGGGAGGGAAGATCTTTAGATAAAAGTAACTCCTGTGCTAGAATAAAAGTAGGTCTGCCAACCACAAATATAAAAGCACAGGAGGTCCAATATGGACAAAAATAGTTTAGCGCATACAAAATGGGAATGCAAGTATCACATTGTATTTGCACCGAAATATCGTAGACAGGTAATATATAAAGAAATTCGAGCAGATGTAGGGCAGATACTGGGAACGTTATGCAGAAGGAAAGGAATAGAGATCATAGAGGCAGAGTGTATGCCAGATCATGTGCATATGCTGGTAAGGATTCCCCCCAAATACTCAGTATCAGAAATCGTAGGGTATTTGAAAGGGAAATCGAGCCTAATGATCTTCGAAAAACACGCAAATTTGAAATATAAGTATGGGAATCGACATTTCTGGTGCCGTGGGTATTTCGTAGATACAGTGGGAAAGAATGTGTCAGCGATAAAGGCGTATATCCAAAATCAGCTGAAAGAAGATCTAGAATATGACCAGATGTCGATAGTAGAGTACATAGACCCGTTTACGGGAGAGCCGGTAAGGAAACACAAGAAATAAACCACTTGGAGTGGTAGTAGGAAGTCAAAGCAAACCAGCAAGCCCCATATGGGGCTGCGCCGGAGGAAGGGAGCACTGAGAAAGGC
This sequence comes from Lachnoclostridium sp. An14, assembly GCF_002160755.1. Taxonomy (GTDB): domain Bacteria; phylum Bacillota; class Clostridia; order Lachnospirales; family Lachnospiraceae; genus Lachnoclostridium_A. The sequence continues at coordinate 25,789 of NZ_NFLE01000004.1, read as the reverse complement.
CCTTAAGGGCCAGCTGAGAATGTGGTGCAGTAGGCAGACCGTCAGTGCGCCTTCCGGGCGCAGGCAGGTAAAAGCCCCTTATAGGGGCAGTGCAAGCCACCGGCTAAGCCGGTGGTCTTGACTTAACAGGAAACTGCGTTTCCCGTTAAATAAAAATGCTCCGCAAGGAGGCGCACACTTTTTTATTGTCTCCATAGTTGGAATTTGAGCAAAAACAGCAGTAGAAAGGATCAGAACTATGTTTGAGAAACAAAATTGGAAACTGAAATTTTTTATGGTGGCATTGGGACAGGCCGTCTCCATGCTGGGCAGTCACGGCGTCCAGTTTGCCTTGATCTGGTGGCTGGCGGAACAGACCTCCTCCCCCTTCATGCTGGGACTTTCTGGTTTGGTGGCCTATCTGCCCATGAGCCTTTTCAGCCCTCTGGCGGGAGTCGCCGCCGACCGGCTGAACCGGAAGTGGGTCTGCATCGTCTCCGATATGGCCATGGGCCTCATGGCGGCGGCTTACGCCCTTTGCCTGGCCTTCTTTGACCTGCCGGCGTGGACCGTGCTCCTGATGCTGGGGGCCAGAGGAGCCGGAAATACCTTCCAGCAGCCAGCCATCCAGTCCATCATCCCCCAGCTGGCCCCAGCCGACCAACTGGTAAAAACCAATGGTTGGATGCAGCTTTTAAACGCCGGCTCTTTCCTCTTAGGGCCAGTCATCGGCGCCGCCCTCTACGCGGCCCTTCCCCTGTCCGCAGTCCTCTTAAGCGACGTGGCCGGGGCGGTGTTTGCCAGTGCCATGCTGGCGGTGGTGCCGGTGCCGGAGCTGAAAAAGAAGGAGGAGCGCCCCCTTCCCATAACCGCCCAGGTGCGGGAGGGCCTGGAAGTATTCCGGAAGGACCGGGAATTGTTCTTCCTGGTGATCGCGGAGGCACTGTGTATGTTTTTCTACGCACCCCTCTCCTCCTTTTATCCCCTTATGACCAGCAGCTATTTCTGCCTGTCAGCCATGCACGGAAGTGCCGTGGAACTGTCCTTCGCCGTGGGGATGCTTTTATCCTCTCTGCTCTTTTCCAGCGTTATGACAGTGAAACGGAAACTGCGCGCCTCCTACCTGGGCCTGGCCGGTATCGGTCTCATGTCCGCCCTAGGCGGAATGCTGCCGCCCACTTTTTCCGGCTGGCTTCTGTTTGCCGCTGTCTGCGTAGGGCTGGGGGCCTTTGGAAACGTCCATTCTATCCCTCTCACCGCCTATATCCAGGAGACAGTGGAGCCGGAGAAAATGGGCCGCGCCTTCTCCATGCTGACCCTGATCTCCTCCGTCACCATGCCAGTAGGCCTGCTCTTTAGCAGCCCCATCGCCGAGGCGCTGGGCGTCTCCTCCTGGTTTTTCCTCTCCGGTGCCGCCATCCTGTTTCTCACCGGCGCCGTTTTGCTGGTGCGCCGCGCGCATCCGTCAGAGGCTTTCCTGTCATAGGAAACAAGGGAGGGGCCTCTCATGAGGCATCCCTCCCTTGTCTTAATTCTTCTTAATATACACAGCGCCGTCCACGGACACCCCAAAGCGTCCGTCTCCCGCCCCGTTTCCCCTTAGTGATGGAACAGGCGGATTCCCGTAAACGCCATGGCCATCCCGTACTGGTTGCAAGTCTCGATCACGTTGTCGTCCCGCACGGAGCCGCCCGGCTCGGCGATGTACTTCACACCGCTCTTGTAGGCCCGGTCGATGTTGTCCCCGAAGGGGAAGAAGGCGTCAGAGCCCAGGGCCACGCCGGTCATCTGATCCAGCCATGCCCGTTTCTCCTCCCTGGTAAACACAGGCGGTTTCACCTTAAACGTCTGCTCCCAGCGGCCGTCCGCCAGCACGTCCATGTACTCCTCGCCGATGTAGACGTCGATGGCGTTGTCCCGGTCAGCCCGCTTGATGCCGTCCACAAACTGAAGGTTCAGCACCTGGGGCGCCTGGCGCAGGAACCAGTTGTCTGCCTTCTGGCCCGCCAGCCTGGTGCAGTGCACCCGGGACTGCTGTCCGGCGCCGATGCCGATGGCCTGGCCGCCCTTTACGTAGCAGACGGAGTTGGACTGGGTGTATTTTAAGGTGATCAGGGCGATCATCAGGTCGATTTTGGCGGAATCCGGGATGTCCTTGTTCTCCGTCACCACGTTGGAGAGCAGCTCCCGGTTGATGGCCAGCTCATTTCTGCCTTGCTCGAAGGTGATGCCAAAGACCTGCTTGCGCTCGATGGGATCGGGGCGGTAGGCCGAGTCGATCTGGATCACGTTGTAGTTGCCGTTTTTCTTGGAGCGCAGGATCTCCAGGGCCTCCGGCTCGTAGCCGGGAGCGATGACGCCGTCAGACACCTCTCTCTTGATGAGCTTTGCGGTGTCCGCGTCGCAGACGTCGGAGAGGGCGATGAAATCCCCGAAGGAGGACATCCGATCCGCTCCTCTGGCGCGGGCGTAGGCGCTGGCCAGGGGAGAAAGCTCTCCCATATCGTCCACCCAGTAGATTTTGCGCAGGGTGTCATCTAAGGGCAGGCCCACAGCCGCTCCCGCCGGAGACACGTGCTTAAAGGAGGTGGCGGCCGGAAGTCCGGTGGCCTCTTTCAGCTCCTTCACCAGCTGCCAGCCGTTGAAGGCGTCCAGGAAATTGATGTAGCCCGGTCTTCCGCTGAGTACCTGGATGGGAAGTTCTCCCTCTCCCTCCATGTAGATCCTGGAAGGTTTCTGATTGGGGTTGCAGCCGTACTTTAATTCCAATTCCTTCATAATTGAACTCCTCCTCACTGATTCTTATTCACAATCCTGGTCTCATAGGCTCCCGTCTCGATGTCGATGTAGCGGACAAAGAGGGATACCTTGTTCTCCTCGTTTAAGCTCTCCCACAGAAGGGCGGTAAAGCTGTCGATGTCTCCTGCGATCTCCACCCGTTTCGGCTCGCCCTCAAAGCTGGGCAGGGGATTTCCGTCGTGCATATAGGTGTGGATGAACCGTCCCTCGCCGTTTGCCGGGTTCTCGTAGGCGTAGGTGAACCGGCAGCAGCTATTCGGATCCCCGTTGTTGCTCTTTAAGATGGACATGGCGTAGTTGTATCTGCCGTTTTCGATGTGCAGGATTCCGGAGATCCTGGGAGTGTAGTTGGGGCCGTCCGGCTCAAACTCCCGGCTCCGAAGGGACTGCTCAAAGGTGAGCTGGCGGTCCATTCCCTCATAAATGGTGTCGGTCTGGTCTCCGTTTGTCACAATGGTCTTGTTTCCCAGCACCCGCACCGGGGCATAGATGATCAGGCTGGGATCCGTCAGCTTGGCCGGGTCGAAGGCCTGGGTGCGGATGCCCTCGCCGTCCTCCACGAATACCCGGTTGCGGCTGTTCTCGCTCCGTCCCATGATAAAATAGGCGGTCACCGCCTTTTTCCCGTCGCCGGTCTTTCCGATCACGATTCCCCGTCCCGGATAGGCATTTGACTTCAGTTCCTGCTCCATTGATACGATTTCCATGAATCTTCCTCCTGGTTCTTGTGTGAGTGGTGAAATGGCTGGCAGAGCGCGCGTCCCGCCGGGCGGTTTTGTGCCAAGAACACAAAAACCGCCCGGACAGCCTATGGTCCTTCCATAGTGCTGCCCAGACGGTCGACAATTCTGCTTCCACGTGCTCCCTGTGGTTCCCCACTGATCCGTCAGTCGCACGTCCTGACCTTATCTTAGCCGAAAGCGGGAAAAATTGCAAGTATTTTTCTTAAGACATCCTTTCGGCCTCCGTCCTACTCCGTCTCCCGGGTCTGTACCGCCCCGTCCACGATCCACTGGCCGTCCTCGTTCACCTCCCAGCCGTCCGGGGTGACCGTGTTTCTCGCCAGCAGGCCGCTGTCGTCAAAATAGTAGCAGGCCCCGCCGATCCAGACCCATTCCCCGCGGTAGATGGTGCCGTTTCTGAGGAGATACCGGTTTCCGTCCGCGGTCCAGCCCAGACGGCCGGAATCCAGGTCATAAGCTCCGGCGCTCTTGTCCGACGGCTGTCCTCCGTCGATGAGGGGGACCAGGTTTCTCTCCCCGTTCTCCAGCGCCCCGTATATGGGGGACGCCTGCCCGTAGTCGTAGCCGTACCAGGAAATGTACTTGGCCTCCAGCTCCTCCGACGGCCGGGTCTGTACCACCCCGTCCACGGTCCACTGGCCGTCCTCGTTCACCTCCCAGCCGTCCGGCGTCGTCCCTCCCGCGATCAGCTCATAGCCGAAATCTCCTCCAAAGAGGTAGCACTCCGCCGTGCCGTCGTGATTTCCGTCGATCCAGTACCAGCCTTCCCGGACGTTTTCTCCACCGGCGCAGTAGCCCCATTCTCCCACGGCGTTCACCCACCAGTAGCTTCCGTCCATCGCCCCGGCCATCCTGGCCAGAGCCGGTTCCGGACACAGCACCGCTCCCAAAAGAGCCGCCCCCGCCAGGGCGATTCCCCGCATTTTTCCCATTCTGCTCATGTCAAACCTTCTTTCTCCATCCTCAAAACGTCCTACTCATTCCGGATCGCCGCCAGGGGGCTTAATTTCATGGCCCGCACCGCCGGGAAGAAACCGGCCACCATGCCCACCACAATGGCAAACACCAGGGCCATCCCCGCCAGCCACAGAGGGATCCGGGAAATGTTTCCCTCCGTCCCCATCATTCCCATCACCTGGCTCACCGCCGGCAAATGGTTCATGACGTAGGACAGGCTGTAGCTCAGGATCAGCCCCACCATGCCTCCCATGAGGCCAATAAAACCGGATTCCATGAGAAACATATTGCGGATATTTCCCATATCGCAGCCCAGCACCTTCATGACGCCGATCTCCTTCGTCCTCTCGTAAATGGACATCATCATGGTGTTGGCGATGCCGATGGCCGCCACGAACAGGGACACCGCCCCGATGCCTCCCAGGACCATCTGGGTGATCTGGGACTGTTTTTTGCTCTGTTCCATCCACTCGGAGTTGCTGCTGGCCTGGAATCCCATGTCGCTGATGACGGTCTGCACATCCTTTACGTTGTCGATCTCGTCCACGTAGACCACGGCGCTGCTGTATATGAAGTAGTTGTAGGGCTTTCCCTTTTTGTTGGTGGGCTGTCCGGGGATGGGATTCTTCTTAAACACCTTTCTCAACTGCGTCTTTAAAGCCTCTAAGTCAGTGTACACATCCCAGCTGTACATATTGTAGTCCGTGGGGCCGCCCTCCACGATTCCCGCCACGGGAACCAGATACTTCTTCGGCGGTTTCACCGACGTGCCGTCGGCATTGGTTCCGCCGTTCATGGACTGGTAATAGGCATCCATGTCGTAAACCACGAAAATGGGCTGTCCCATGAGATCCACATCCGGCAGCTCTCCCGTCTCATAGTAGCTGCCGCCCCGCTTTCCATTGGAAAAGTTCTGGATTACCATGTTTCCAAACAGCAGCTCCACCTCGCTGCCGTCCATCTTGGGATACGTCCCCTCTCCCACGCTGATCTGTTCCATATAGTCCCTGGTAACCCCGATCAGGTTCACGTAAGAGGCGGTATACTGCCCTTGGCGCATCATCACAGAGTAGTTCAGCAGAGGAGACACCCCGGTCACGTGCCCCAGCCGTCTAAACTGCTCGATGACATCGTCCGTCATATAGTTGGGATCGGAACTGCCGTCCTGCTGGTAGTAGGCATCGCTGTACACATTGATGGCCGTCATACTCCCGTAGGATTCCAGGATCTCCATCTGCATCTCGCTCATGCCGATTCCCAGGGACATCATCACCACGATGGAGGCCGTGCCCACGATCACTCCCAGGACCGTCAGCGCCGTCCGCAGCTTTCTGCGCCTCAAATTATTGACGCTCATGACCAGAAGGTCAAGAAATCTCATCGTCTATCTCCTCCGCCTCTGCCTGCAGTCTCTTTTTGCGCCTCTGTTTTCTCCACACCGTAAAGCCCGCGATGCCGCCGGCCGCCAATACGGCCGCGGCGATCACTGCCACCTTATGGCGGGCGAAAAAGCCCTGCTCCGGCTCTACCTCCACCATGTTTCCCACGTCGATGGAGTCAAAATCCATGGGCACCTCCTCCGTGACAAAGAGGGTCATCTCCTTTTCCATGGTGGAAACCACCCCGTCCTCATCCTCGTAGGACACGGTGATCTTGATTTTTCCATCGTCCATGGTGGGAGCGGCGCCCTTTACCATGGCATCCACGTTTCCCGTCTCTCCCGGCTTGATGTTTCCCACGTAGCTCTCCGTGGTGACGATGGAGTCGCCCTCAAACTTGGCGTTTACATTGTAGAGGGTGACACGGCCGGTGTTGTTGATGGGGAACATGACGTTGCTCTCGGAGCCCACGGTGATGCTGTCCGGCATCACGTCGATGGTGCCGGTGCTGAGCCTGGGAATCTGCCGCACGGGGATGTCCACCACCACCTTATTGGTGGCGTTTTTAAACTCCGGGCTGTCGTAGGTCTCATTGATGGTCAGGGCGTAGGAGCGCTGGTCCACGCCGGCCCTGGATTTCATCATAATCCGCAGCTCCGTCACCTCCCCGGCGCCCATCCGGTTCACCGTAAAGGAGGAGGAACCGCTCTCCGTGGTAAACACGGCGCTGTCCGACACCTTCTCCGACTCCAGGGAAAACAGGATATTGCTGGCGGGAATGTCGGAGGAAGCGTTCTTCATCCGCAGCACCAGCTCAAACTCCTGCCCCGCGATAATATCCGCCGGAATCGTCTCAAAGCTGTCTACAATGAGTCTGGCCTGGGTTCTGTCGTTTTCGTTGAAATCTCCCAGATCGTCCTCCTTGTCTTTATTGTGGATGCGCACGTAGAAGGTGCGCTCGATCTTTAAATAGTCCCCGGTGTGGGTGGAATTGTCCCGGTACTGGATGATGGCCTTGATGGGATAATAGCCGCTGTAGGTGTCCTCCCGGATCGCCATGCTGTAGCCCAGCTGCACCGTCTCCCCGGCCTCCACCTTCTCAAACCGCCGGTCATAGTTGCCATCGTTGATCTCGAAGGGGTATTTGGTATCGTCCTCGCTCATCTCCAGGCTCACCACCACATCGTAGGCGGTGAAGGTGCTGGCGTTTCTCATGTTGACAGCAAAATTCATCACGTTGGGGTAGGTGCCGTCCGGCGTGTTCTGCCCCTCTCCCAGCACCATATCCAGATCTCCCGTATCCTCGTCATCGTCCTCGTCAGAGCTGGTGGCCACGCTGACCCAGATATTGACGTATTCGTCCGTCATATCAAAATTGTCTCCGAAGGCCTTGACGGGGAAACAGTAGTACCCTTCCTCAATATCCCGGCGCACCTTGGCGGAAAGGGTGACGTTTTTGGACTTTCCCGCCTTCACCGTGCCCAGCTTTTTCATGTTTTCTTCTTCAAACATCCCCTTGGTGATCTCGAAGGGGAACTGGAAATTGCTCTCCAGGGTCTCGCTGTCGTCCAGAAAATCCACGTCGTAGTCGGAAAAACCGATCTTCACGTTCTCCAGGTCGTAGTCGCTGGTATTGGTAAATTTGAAGGTGATATTGGCCGTTTTTCCCGTCTTGGCGGCGGTGATCTTCTCCACGGAGATAAACTCGTTGTCATTCATATTTTTATAGGCCGCCCAGGTTTCCCTGGCGCCCGTGACCGGCACGCTCCCCAGCGCCGCCAGCCCGGCCATACAGCCGATCATCCATCGTTTCCACTTTTTCACTTACAGTTCCTCCTCATCCTCATGATGCTGCTCCTCGATTTTCAGTATTTTCCCGTCCACAATGTGGATTTGCTTGTCCGCGAACCCCGCCAGATAGTTGTCATGGGTGACCATGATCAGGGTCTGCTTCTGCTCCCTGACGATCCGGCGCATGAGCTTTAGGACCTCCTTTGTGGTCTTGGAGTCCAGGTTTCCCGTGGGCTCGTCCGCGAAAATGATCCTGGGATTTACCACCAGCGCCCTGGCGATGCCCACCCGCTGCTGCTGTCCGCCGGACATCTCGTTTGCCATGTGGTTCATCTGCTTTTCCAGCCCCACTAATTTCAGGTATTTCCTGGCCTTTTCCAGGCGAATCTTTTTGGGAATGCCGCGAAAGGACAGGGGGAGAGCCACATTCTCCACCGCGTTCATGGTCTTTAACAGGTTGTAGGACTGGAAAATAAAGCCCACGTTCTCCCGCCGGAAGGTGACCAGCTCCTTCTCCGTCATCCGCTCGATGTGGGTGCCGGCGATGATGATTTCTCCCTTGGAGGGCTTTTCCAGACCAGCCATCATATTTAACAGGGTGGATTTTCCGGAGCCGGACGGGCCGACCACGGCGCAGAATTCCCCCCGGTTTAAGGAAAAATCCACTCCGTTTAAGGCAAATACCTTTGACTCCCCCACCCGGTACACCTTGTAAAGATTCTTCACCCGGATGATGGGGGGTTCTTTTTTTTTCTCTGTCGTTTCCGTTATTTCCGCCACGTCTCCTACCTCCTGTCGCTGTACCCCTATCATACTATGATTCCGAAAAAATGTCTTTAATAATTTGATAGAAAATACTTACTATTTCCTTACACCTTTCTATCCGGCGCAAAAACCCCTGGAAACCGCCCAGCCTCCCTTCTCCTTTACGGCAAACGCCCATTTTCCGGAAACGGAATCCATTTCCCCTTTCCCTGAGGAGCACATAAAAAATGGGAAATCGAGAAAAACAAAAAAATTTTTTCGATGTATTTTAAAAAAGACTGGAAATCTTTCTCCGCCTGTTATATAATGGAAAAAATTTCAGGAGGTTTCCCCATGCTGCTAAGACGGGATTTTGCCGGGTCTGGTTTTACATCGGTTGTCCATATTTCCATCACAGCTCACTGACGAGTGTAGATTTCTCTCTCATCAATGGGTGTGGTGGTTTTTTTTTGCAGCGGCGGGGATTTCCAGCTGAAAGCACCAATACTGTAACCGTCCGGCTATGCCATTCACCATTTGACAGATGCTACATAATCCGCTGACTGGAAATGCCGGTCAGCCGTCAAATGATTTCCACCGGGCGTCTGCCCCGCAGAAACGCATGGCAGCGCTGCTTGGCGCCCAAGCTCCCGCAGCGTTTCCCCCATGTTTTCGCATGGTCAAACGGTTACCAAATAAGGAGGAATTTATGAGACATTTACTGAATCCACTGGATTTTTCCGTGGAAGAAATCAGCCAGCTTTTGGATCTGGCAAGCGACATCGAACACAATCTTCCGAAATATGCTCACGTATGCGACGGCAAAAAGCTGGCGACCCTGTTCTACGAGCCCAGCACCCGGACACGGTTAAGCTTTGAGGCCGCTATGTTAAACCTGGGAGGAAACGTGCTGGGCTTTGCCTCCGCCGACTCCAGCTCCGCCGCCAAAGGAGAGAGCGTGGCAGATACCATCCGCATCATCTCCTGCTACGCCGACATCTGCGCCATGCGCCACCCCAAGGAGGGCGCGCCTCTGGTGGCGTCTCAGTTTTCCTCCATCCCGGTGATCAACGCCGGTGACGGCGGCCATCAGCATCCCACCCAGACCCTGACGGACCTGCTCACCATCCGCAACCTGAAGGGACGGCTGGACAACCTGACCGTGGGCCTCTGCGGCGATCTGAAATTCGGACGCACCGTCCACTCCCTCATTGAGGCCCTGGTGCGCTACACCGGCATCCGGTTCGTGCTCATCTCCCCCCAGGAGCTGCGCATCCCCGACTACATCCGCACCGACGTGCTGGACAAAAAGCAGGTGGAGTACAAAGAGGTGGACAACTTAGACGAGGCCATGCCGGAGTTAGACATCCTCTACATGACCAGGGTACAGAAAGAGCGTTTCTTCAACGAGGAGGATTACATCCGCCTGAAGGATTCCTACATCCTGGACCGCCAGAAGATGAAACTGGCCAAGAAGGATATGTTCGTCCTCCATCCCCTTCCCCGGGTCAACGAGATCTCCGTGGAGGTGGACAAGGATCCCAGAGCGGCCTATTTTAAGCAGGCGCAGTTTGGGGTGTACGTGAGAATGGCTCTTATTATGACTTTACTGGAGGTGGAAAAACCATGTTAAATATCAGCGGAATCAAGGACGGCATCGTGCTGGATCACATTGCGGCAGGCAAAAGCCTGGACATCTACTATCACCTTGGCCTGGATCAGTTAGACTGCGAGGTGGCCATCATCAAGAACGCCAGAAGCAATAAGATGGGCCGCAAGGACATCATCAAAATCGCCGGGAACTTAGACAACCTGGATCTGGACGTGTTAGGCTACATTGACCACAACATCACCGTAAACATCATCGCCGACGGCTCCATCGTGGAGAAAAAGGCCCTGAAGCTGCCGAAAAAAATCGTCAACGTCATTCGCTGCAAGAACCCCCGGTGCATCACCTCCATCGAGCAGGAGCTGCCCCACGTGTTCAAGCTGGCGGACGAGGAGAAAAAGGTGTACCGCTGCCTGTACTGCGAGGAGAAGTATGGGAAGATAAAGAAATAAAAGGGACTGCGGGACTGAAATCGAGGTGGTAAATTTGCTGAAACAGGAGAACCATAAACAGCTGACAAAAAGAATCCTTGCCGTAGCCCTCCTGTTTCTGGGCATCCTGTTGGGAGGCACCTGGAAACGCACAGGGTTTTGTTTTGGAGACAGGGTATTTTCCGCCCTTGGATTTCCCATTTGGTCTAACGGGACAGAGGGCACCCATTACCCGGCGATTGCCGGTATGGTTATGATCCTGGCCGGGATCGCTGTACTCCATATGACATTATCAAAAAAAGCACGGGTTTGGGTGTGGGGCATTGCCATCTTCCTCCTTCTTGTGATCAATTTCAGCTGTGCTTATGTGTAAACGCGGCTGCTCCGCAAAGGCGGCTAAACGGGACTGACTGTTCCCATAATCTCCAAAACGGCTCTGCCCCCCGGGAATCTTCCCAGGCGCAGAGCCGTTTTCTTTTTTCATCCTTTTCTCTCCGCCATTTTCGTAACCGTTCAGCCATGCCATTCATAATTTGACGGATTCTACAAAATTGACTAACGTTAAATATTATTAGCCGTCAAATGATTCATGCCGGGCGTCCGCCCTATAGAAACATATGGCAAAACACTGCTTAGTGAGCAAGCTCCCACGCAGTATTTCGCCATATGTTTCTGCATGGCTGAACGGTTACCCATTTTCTAGGCTTTCAGATACGCCTCCAGCCGCTCCATGGCCTCCCGCCCGTCGGACTCGCCCAGGCGGTACATTTCCATCAGCTTTTCCCGCCGTTTCTCCACCCGGCTGATCTTCACCGTCCGGGATGGGCGGATCACCAGGATCCGGCCCTCCTTTTCCAGGCGGGACAGCTCCTCTACCGTCTCATTATAGACCCGATAGCGGGACAGGATGCTCTCCGTCAGCTCCTCCAGATGGCCGTATTTCCGGCGAATGGCCTTTTCCGCCGCCGGCCCGAAGGGCTTTTTCCGGTATTCCAGGGGCCTGGTGAGCACCACCGCCACCTTGTCATAGCCCATATCCAGGCATTTTTTTACCGGGATGCTGTCGGCGATGCCGCCGTCCAGATAATACTCTTTCCCGTATCTCACCGGCTTGGACACAAAGGGCATGGCGGAAGTGGCCCGCAGGACCTCCATCTGCTCAAACACATTGTCAATTTTTACGTATTCCGCCTGTCCGGTGCGGACATTGGTGATCACCGCGTAGAACGCCCCGCCGGAGCGCTCAAAGGCCTCCTCGTCGAACACGTCCAGGGTAAAGGGCACCTCGTAGAAGGCAAACTCCCGGCCGATCAGGTTGCCGGTGCGGATTAAGGAACGGACTCCCATGTACCGCTTATCCCCGGCGTATTTTAAATTGTAGCGGATGGCCCGCCCCCGCTGGCCGGAAAAATAGTTGACGCCAAAGAGGGCTCCCGCCGACACCCCCAGGATGCCGTCCACGGGGATCTCCCGCTCCAGCATCACATCCAGCACGCCGGAGGTGTACATCCCCCGCATTCCTCCGCCTTCCAGCACAAGCGCTGTGCTCATGTTTCCACTTCCTTTCACCAATTCCCTTCTAAGAGCCTGGCAAGCTCGCTGTCCCCGTCCAGGATCACCGTCTTGTCGCCTCCCTTTAAAGATGCCTTTAAAGCATCCAGGGAACGGACATAATTATAGAAATCCGCCTTCGACGCATCGTTGTAGGCGTCGCTTAAAATCTGCATATACTGGGCCTCGCCGGCGGCCTTGATCTGCTCTGCCTCCGCCTCCGCCTTGGCCACCGTCTCCTTTACCGTGCGGTCCGTCTCGTTCTTGATCAGATTGGACTGGTACTCGCCGTCCGCCTTGTAGCCGGCGGCGATGTTGTTCCGCTCGGAGATCATGCGCTGGTAGACCGCCTCCTTGTTGGAATCCGGAAGATCCAGCTTTTTCGTCTCCACGCTGAGGATACGGATGCCGTAGGAATCCATGGCTCCCCCGATGTTGTCGGTGATGGCCTGGGCCAGCTCTCCGTTCCGCCCGGATATGATGTCCTGCTGGTCGGTGGCGGACATCACCGTCTTGATGGAGTTATAGACCACGTTCCCCAGACGCACCTCGGCGTTTTCCTTGCTGGCGTTTAGAGAGGACAGATACTTCACCGGGTCGCTGATCTCCCAGATCACAAAGCTGTCCACGGTCATGACCTTTTTGTCCTTGGTGGTCACGTCGCTGGGGTATAAGTCGGAAATCATCTTATATTTCGGAATGCTTAACGTCGTCTGAATAAAGGGGATCTTGATCGACGGCCCCGGCTGGTCCTGAATCCGCACCACCTGGCCGAACTGGGTGATCAGCTTGTACTCCCTGGCGGAGGTGGTCACCACCGCGTTCAGTCCCACTACCAGAAGAATGGCCGCGATGACCACAATCTTTGCCGTCCGGCCTGCTGCTTTTGAAAATCCGTTCATGTCCATCCCTCCTTACTGTCCGGCCCCGCCGGACTGGCTGGTCTCCCCATTTCCCTGGGCGGCTGACCCGCTCTGGGTGACGCTCATGGAAAAGGGCTCCAACGGCAGCAGTTTCTGCGTCCCGTCCCCAGAGTCGATGATCACCTTTAACTCCGGCAGCAGCTCCTCCATGGTCTCGTAAAACATCCGCTTTTTCGTGATCAGGGGGTATTTCTGGTACTCGGCGTACATCTCGTTGAAACGGGCTACCTGGCCTTCCGCCTCGCTGATGCGCTGCTGCTTGTAGGCTTTCGCGTCCTGCTTTACCTTGTCTGCCCTGGCGTTGGCCGTGGGGATCTGCTCCGACTGGTATTTTTTCGCCTCGTTCACCGCCGTGTCCATGCCCTGTTTGGCGTCCTCCACCGCCTTGAAGGCGTTGTTTACCTCGTCTGTGGGCGGCTGGGCGTCCTGGATGGTCACGTTGTAGATGCCGATGCCGATGTCCTCCGCCATCACCCGGTTAGAGAGCTGCTCCTTGACCTTGGCCTGGATCTCCGCCTTTCCCGTGGTGATCACGTCGTCCACATTGTAGACGCCTACGGTGTCACGGATGTAGGACTGGGCCAGGTTCTTTAAAATCTCCGTGGCCGTGTCCCGGTTCACGTAGTAGCGGATGGGATCCACCACCTGGTACTCAATATAAAAATCCACATCCACAAAGTTGAAGTCCTTGGTGATCATCTCCGACTCTGACTTCACGGAAATGGGGCTGTCCTCGCCGCCAGCGTAGTCTGCCGAATCGTACTCCGGGTTGTAACCGATGGCCATACCCACGATGTTTTTGGAAATCTTGTGGACCTGCTGGATATAGGGCAGCTTAAAATGCGGCCCCGCCTCGCTCACCGCCTTGGGAATCCCGAAGGTAGTCACCACCGCCATGGTATTTTCATTCAGGGTATAAAAGCTGTTCACCGCGGAAAACCCCAGAAACAGCAACAACAGCACAGCCCCCGTACCTTTCAGGGCCTTCTTTCCACCGCCTGACGGTCTTCTTCCATTTCCCTCCTGCCCCTCCTGGCCTTCCGGCGGCACCTCCCGCCAGCGTTTCCGGGAAAAGCCGGAAAACTGAAAATGACTGTTCATTTCCTCTCTCCTTCCATTGTATTCAGAAATTTATCTTTTTTAAACTACGTATGGAATATCATATCACAGGCGTCTCAAAAAGTATATCATTTCCCCTGTTTATGGGAGAAATTTCAGAAAAATTTAAGAAACGGACTTATAAAAAAGTGCGCCTCCTTGGGGAGTATTCTTGTTTAACAGGAAACGCATTTTCCTGTTAAATAAGAAAAACGCCCCCAAAGTTCCCTTCAGAGAGCGTTATCATTGGCATGAGCAAGACGATAAGCCGGGTTATGTCGTTGGATGGTCATCTATCTAGGCCTGGCGTCACCGCCAGGCTCCAGCGGCCTACCCGGAAGCGGACGGGCCGCCTGTGCTTCCTGTTCGGCCTTGCTTCGGATGGGGTTTACATATGCCCTTCCTGTTACCAGGAAGGCGGTAGTCTCTTACACTGCCTTTCCACCCTTACAGGGAATGTCCCTGCGGTTTATTTCTGTTGCACTGTCCTTGGAGTCGCCTCCACCAGACGTTATCTGGCATCCTGCCCTGTGAAGCCCGGACTTTCCTCTCCTGCAGCCTTTCGTCTCTGCAGCAGCGACCATCTGTCTTACTCAAAACTTCATCATTTTACCATACTTTTTCCCATCTGTCTACACATGAAAACAGCTCCCGCCAATAAATTCCCGGATCAGGGAATTTCCCGGCACCTGGGTGCTGTCCACTCCCAGGAAATAATCCAGGAATTTTAACAGCCGTTTCGCCTCCACATACTCTCCGCTGTCTCTGGGCACGGAGAACAGAATGGGCTCGGCGTACTGCTTTAGCACCGCCAGCTCGTAAACCAAAGAGGAATTAAACATCACGTCCGCCTCCTCCTGGAAGGGGAAAATGTTTTTCTCCTCCCCGCGGCGTACCGACGGCCACATCCGGATGGTCTCCTGGGCCGTGTTCCCCCTGGTCCTGGCGTCCCGCACCATACGGCGGATCAGGCGCCCGTCGGTGGTGGGGATCCGGTTGTGTTCGTCCACATTTAGCTGGGTCAGGGCGCTGATGTAGATTTTAAATTTATTCTCCTTGGGGAGGTGCTCTGACATCTTATCATTCAGGCAGTGGATGCCTTCGATGACCAGGATGTCGTTTTCCCCTACGGTGAGGAAATCTCCCTTGTACTCCCGCTTTCCGGTCTTAAAGTTGAACCGTGGCAGCTCCACCGTCTCTCCCGCCAGAAGGGCTGTCATATCCCGGTTGAACTGCTCTAAATCAATGCACTCCAGGGCCTCGAAATTGTAGTTTCCCTCCTCGTCCCTGGGGGTGAGCTCCCGGTCCACAAAATAGTCGTCCACGCTGATGGGGTGGGGCGTCATGCCCTGGGCCCTCAGCTGGATGGAAAGCCGTCTGGCAAAGGTGGTCTTTCCGGAGGAGGACGGGCCGGCGATCATGACAAACTTTTTGTTGCCCGCCGCCACGATGGCCTCGGCGATCTCGCCGATCTTTTTCTCCTGCAAGGCCTCCTGAATCAGGATCAGGTCCCCGCACTTTCCCGCGGCGATCTGCGCGTTGAGCTCGCCCACACAGCCGGCGTGGAGCCGTTTGCCCCACTCGTCGGACTCCTCCATCACACGGAACAGCTTTTTCCGGTCCGCCGCGAACTCCGGGACCGTCTCCGGCGCCGTCTCGTCGGGGAGCACCAGCACAAACCCGTTTTCATAGGCCAGCAGCCGGAAAACCTTCAGGTAGCCGGTATCCGGCACCATGTAGCCGTAGTAATAATCCTCGTAGTCGTCCAGCCGGTAAATGTTCACCCTGGACACCCGGCGGTAGTAAAAGAGCTTTTCCTTGTCGGTCATGCCGCTTTTGCGAAACAGCTCCACTGCCTCCTCCGTGTGGACGCTGCGCTTTTCGATGGGGACGGCGTCCTCCGCCAGTGCCCGCATCCTGGCCTCCACCCGGGCCGCCAGCTCCGCCGTGGGCGCCGGCCCGCCTTTTAAGCGGATAAAGAGGCCTTTTCCCAGGGAAAATTCCACCGAGGCCCTTCCGGCTGCCTCCAGTCCCGCCACATCCCGCAAAGCCTTCATAAACAGGAAGGTGACGCCCCTCTGGTACGTCTGGATGCCGGGCTTGTCCCTCCCAGTGAGGAAGGTGATCTCCGCCCCGTTCTTTGCCCGTTTAAACAGCTCCCGCAGCTTTCCGTTCATCACTGCCAGAAGGATCCGCTCTCCGTACGCTCCCTGCACCTCCTCCGCCAGGGTTCTTAAGGAGGTGCCGTCGGGATATTCTCTCCTCTTTCCGTCTACCGTCACTGTGATCATGCCTGTCCCTCCTGTCTGCCTTTCCATCAGCGCCTAAATCACCGCCTCCGGGAACTCCACCGGGGCCGTCTCCACCTGGATTTCCTCCCCCAGCCGTTCCCGCAGATACCCGGCCATAAACTCCATAAACAGATGCTCCAGCCCGTAGTGGCCCGCGTCGATCACCGCCAGGCCGCAGGCGGCCGCGTCGATGCCCTCGTGGTGGCCGATGTCCCCGGTGACCAAAATCTTCACCCCGGCCGCCACGGCCGCCTGGATCATGCTGCCGCCGGAGCCGGGGGAAATGGCGATCTCCTCCGTTTTCCCGGTGACCTCCGAGAGGCCGTAACCTGTCACAAAGGGCAGTCCGAACCGCTCCTTTACCAGCTCCCCCACCTGGGCCGCCGTCATGGCCTCCTTTAGCCGCCCCACCGCGCCGATGCCCACCGGCGTCATCCCGTCCTGGAAACTCACGCCGGTGACCTCCAGGGGCCGTTTTTCCGAAAGCCCCAGCCGCTTTGCCGCCAGATCCGCCATACAGCCGGGGGCAATGTCAAAATTGGTGTGCATGGCGTAATAGGAAATGTCCTTTCCCATAAGGGTCAGCAGCCGCCTGCCGATAAAATCCCCGTCGTTGATCTGCTTGATCGCCCGGAAAATCAGGGGATGGTGGGTGAGGAGCAGATCGGCTCCCCGTTCCGCCGCCAGATTCACCACCTGGTCGGTGGCGTCCACGGCGATAAGGATGGTCTTCACTTCCTTGTCCCCCCGGCCGGCTAAAAGCCCCGGATTGTCCCACTCACAGGCGTAGGCCTTAGGCGCCAGCTCCTCCAGAACCTGTATCACTTCCCTGCACTTCATCATATGCCTCCTTTGCCAGGGCTAACTCCGCCTCCACCTCCCGGAAACGGGCTGCCGCCTTCTCTGTCCCCGACTCTCTCAGAGTGTCCGCAATCGCCTCCAGCTTTTGCCTCTCCTCTGCCAGAAATTCCCGTAAAACGGGATCCTTCCGTTTCAAAAGCACGGGGCCGTATTTTAACTGTGCGGGGCTGGGCCTCTCCTCTGTCTGCTGCCCTTTTCTCCCGCAGCGCATCACGGTGTAGTATTTTCCATCCTCCAGCACCATGGCCTCGTCCTCCAGGGAAAACCCGTTTTCCCACAGAAACAGGCGCACGGCGGAAAGCTCCGACTGGGGGGAGAGCACCCATTCTCCCACCTGGTCCCAGAGGCGCCTGCCTCCCTCCAGAATGCGGCAGATCAGCTCCCCGCCCATGCCGGCGATCACCACCGTGTCCGCCTCGCCTGGCGCCAGATTTTCCAGGCCGTCTCCCAGCCTGGTCTCGATTTTTCCTTCCAGGCCCCGCTCTCTCACGTGCTCCCTGGCACGCTCCAGGGGCCCTTTTCGCAAATCCATGGCAATGGCTGAGGGGGCGATCCCCTCCTCCACCAGAAAAATGGGTATGTATCCATGGTCCGTTCCAACATCGGCAACAATGCTTCCTTTGGTCACAAAGGAAGCAACTGTCTCCAACCGGTATGATAATTTCATATATTCTCCAACCTTAATCCAGATAGTCCTTTAATTTCTTGCTGCGGCTGGGATGGCGGAGCTTGCGCAGGGCCTTGGCCTCGATCTGGCGGATCCGCTCCCTGGTGACGTTAAACTCCTTGCCCACTTCCTCCAGCGTCCTGGGCCTTCCGTCCACCAGGCCGAACCGGAGCTTTAACACCTTCTGCTCCCGCTCTGTCAGGGTGTCCAGCACCTCCATGAGCTGCTCATGAAGAAGGGTAAAGGCCGCCGCGTCCGCCGGCACCGCCACGTGGTCGTCCTGGATAAAGTCGCCTAAGTGGCTGTCCTCCTCCTCGCCGATGGGCGTCTCCAGGGAAACCGGCTCCTGGGAAATCTTCATGATCTCCCGCACCCGTTCCACCGGCAGCTCCATCTTGGCGGAAATCTCCTCCGCCGTAGGCTCCCGCCCCAGCTCCTGGAGGAGCTGCCTGGAAACCCGAATCAGCCGGTTGATGGTCTCCACCATGTGCACCGGAATGCGGATGGTCCTGGCCTGGTCCGCGATGGCCCGGGTGATGGCCTGGCGGATCCACCAGGTGGCGTAGGTACTGAATTTGTAGCCCTTCTTGTAGTCGAACTTTTCCACGGCCTTGATCAGGCCCAGATTCCCCTCCTGGATCAGGTCCAGAAACTGCATCCCGCGGCCCACATACCGCTTGGCGATGCTCACCACCAGCCGCAGATTGGCCTCCGCCAGCTGCTGCTTGGCCGCCTCGTCCCCCAGCTCAATCCGCTTGGCCAGCTCGATCTCATCCTCCATGGACAACAGGGGCACCTTTCCGATCTCCTTTAAATACATCCGGACCGGGTCCTCCATGTTGACCCCCTCGGGAACGGAGAGGTCGATATGCTCCATATCAATGTCCCCGTCCTCTATCCCTTCCTCCAGGAACAGCTCGGGATCCATATCCCCATTGTCCTCTAAGTTCAGCACATCGACCTTATTGTCCTCCAGGAAATCGTAGATCTCGTCCATCTTTTCGGCGTCCAGCTGCTCGCCCTTGAAAAAATCCAGGATCTCCCGGTCTTCCAGCACGTTCTTCTTTTTCCTGGCCTCCTCCAGAAGTTTCTGCAGCTTCGCCGCAAATTCCCGTCCGTCTTCGCCCTGCTTCTTATCCAGCTCCGTGTTTTTTTCTACCATGTCTTTCCACCCTCCGCAGCATACCTTTAGTGTGTCCTTCAGTCCAGGGAAATATGCAGGCTCCTGAGAGCCGCCTGTTCCTGAATGAGCCTCTGCAGCTGCGCCACATCCGTCACGCGGCGGCTCTGCTCGTCCAGGCTGTTTTTCTTCACCTTGACCACTGTCTCTGAAAATGCCTTCTTTTGTTCCTCATTGTTCAGGGATTCGCTTAAGGAGGCGTTGAAAAGCGCCGCCGCCTCCCGGTACTGGTCCCCGTCGTCGATAAAGCGGTTTAAGATGGCCGCCGGATTTAAGGTGCCGTTTTTATGGCCCTCAAACACCAGCTCTGCCACCTGATGATACAGCGGCTCAATAAAGTCCTCCGCCGTGATCACGCCCTCGATTTTGTCAAATAAGCTTTCATTCTCAATGAGCCACGTGAGCAAAAGCCTCTGGGATCTGCGGATCCCGTCTTCCTTCTCCCGTTTCTGTTTCTGGCGCTCCTCATTCCGTTCCCGGCTGCTCATCCCCCCGGAAACCGCCCCCAGGCGGTTCCCCATGCCGTTCACCAGGCGCCTCAAATCCTCATAATTGATAAAATATTCCGCGGCTACCGCCTGCATATAGTTGTCCCGCTCCAGGGCCTCCGGGAATTCCAGGAGCTTTTTCGCCACCTGGTTGTGAAACTCCGTTTTCTGCTCCGGATCCTGCATACTGTAGTTCCGTTTCAGCACGTCAATCTCAAAGAGAAAGCTGTTTCTCGCCCCCTCGATCCGTTTGCGGAACTCCTCCGCCCCCAGATTCTTGATAAACTCGTCCGGATCCTTGTAGGGCTCCATATTGAGCACCCTGGTGGAGATCCCCGCCTCCTTCAAAATGGGGATCGCCCGCAGCGCCGCCTTCACGCCCGCCCCGTCGCTGTCGTAGGTGAGCACCACCTTTTCCGTATAGCGCTTTAAGAGGTTGGCGTGCTGGCTGGTGAGGGCCGTCCCCAGGGACGCCACCGAGTTGGTGAACCCCGCCTGATGGAGGGCGATCACATCCATATACCCCTCGCACACCAGCAGATACCCCTCCCTGGCGGTCCTGGCGTAGTTTAAGCCGTAGAGATTGCGGCTCTTGTCAAAGATCTTCGTCTCCGGGGAGTTTAAATACTTGGGCGTCCCGTCCCCCATCACCCGGCCGCCGAACCCGATCACCCGGTTGTTCACGTCCATGATGGGAAACATGACCCGGTTCCAGAACTTGTCCCTGGCTCCCCGCTCCTCAATGGTAAAAAGGCCTGTCTCCTTTAAAATGCCGTCGTCGTAGCCCTGTCCCTTTAGATACTGGTACAGGCCGCCGCTCTTTCCCGCAAATCCCAGGCCGAACCGTTTCATGGTCTCATCCGTCAACGCCCGGTTTTTAAAATACCGGTAGCCGATCTCTCCCTGGGGCTGATGGAGCTGCCAGTAAAAATAATTGGCCGCCTGCTTATTGATCCGCAGCAAAATGGTCCGCAGCTCCTCCCTGGCCTTCGCCTCCCGGGAGGTGTCCTCCTGAGGCAGGGTCACTCCTGACCGGTCCGCCAGCACCTTTAAGGCCTCCGCGAAGGTGTAGTTTTCATATTCCATCAGGAAGGTGATCACGTTCCCGCCGGCCCCGCAGCCAAAGCAGTAATACATCTGCTTTCCCGGGGACACGGAAAAGGACGGGGACTTCTCATTGTGAAAGGGGCAGAGCCCGAAATAGTTGCTCCCCTTTTTCTGCAGCCGGACATAGCCGGAAATAATGTCCACGATGTCGTTCCGGGACCGTACCTCCTCCACGATTTCATCCGGATAGTACATTTCAAACCTCCTAAACCTTCCACGCCTTGGGCACAAACAGCCTCTCAAACGTGTCAATGGCATAAATATCGCTCATTCCCGCGATGTAGTCACAGACCACCCGCTCCCGTTTCTGCCCCCGGTCCATGAGACGCTGGTATTCCGGCGGCAGCTCCTTGATATGTATATAGTAGTAATCGTACAAGCTGGTGATCAGCTTCGCCACCCGGCCGTCCTCCGCCTTGGCCACGGGGTTGGTGTACACGTGGGCGAACATCCAGGCCCGCAGGCCCTGCATGGCCTCCTCCATCCCCGGCGACATGGTGACCTGAGGCTTTTCCAGACTGTTTAAAATCAGGTCGTGGATCATGGTGTTCAGCCGCTCCCGCACGCTGTGTCCCAGCACGTTTGTGTACTCCCCCGGCAACTCCTCCTCTGTCAGGAGCTTTGCCCGGATGGCGTCGTCAATGTCGTGATTGATGTAGGCGATCTTGTCCGAGAGACGGACCACGCAGCCCTCTAAAGTGGAAGGATGGCCGCTGGTGCGGTGATTTAAAATGCCGTCCCGCACCTCCCAGGTCAGGTTCAGCCCCCGGCCCTCTTTTTCCAGCACCTCCACCACCCGCACGCTCTGCTTATAGTGGGCAAAGCCATCCTGGCAAATCTGGTTTAACACCCGCTCTCCGGAGTGGCCGAAGGGCGTGTGGCCCAGATCATGGCCCAGGGCGATGGCCTCCGTCAGGTTCTCGTTCAGCCGCAGCGCCCGCGCCACGGTCCTGGCGATCTGAGCCACCTCCAGGGTGTGGGTCAGGCGGGTCCGGTAGTGATCCCCCTCCGGGGCCAGAAAGACCTGGGTCTTGTGTTTCAGCCTGCGGAAGGACTTGCTGTGCAGGATCCGGTCCCGGTCCCTCTGGTACTCCGGCCGGATGTCACAGAGTGTCTCTTTCCTGTCCCGTCCCTTTGTATGTTTGCTCAGGGAAGCATAGGGACTTAAAACCTGTTCTTCCCAAAGCTCCGCGGTTTCCCTGATATTCAATCCATATCCTCCTTCGTATTCACAGAAATCCTCTCTTTATTATATGACGATTGGACAACAGTTATGATTATTGTATCACACTTTTGTGATTTTCACAGCTTTTTTTTGTGGGATAGGTAAAGTTGCCCAGGGGAATCTGATTGCTGGATGTTCTGTGGTTTGAAGGCAGGCCGCCGGGCCAGGTCAGGCGACTGAGCTACAGCGGCAGACTGTCCCGGACGCACAGGGTTCCGTAGCCCAGTTTCTCATTGGGCCACAGAGGTTCTCCCGGCAGACGGCCGGCGCCCCGGCGCAGGTAGGCTTTCATCTTTTCCCCGTAGAGATAAGGATCGTTTCCCAGCACGATCCCCCACTGCATCAAAAGGGCCGCCGCCCCGGTGACAAAGGGGGCCGCAAAGGAGGTTCCCGTAAAACTCCCGTAGCCCCCTCCCGCCCGCGGCGCCGTAATGTCCACTCCGGGGGCGGCCAGGTCCGGTTTCACCTGGTTGGTCAGGCGGGTATAGCCTCGGCCGGAAAAATCGGCGTAGGCCCGGTAGGCGCTGTCGTAGGCCCCGGCGGAAATGGCCAGGGCGGAGGTGGAGGGAATAGTCAGGGTGATCTCCGGGTCCGGCTCCAGAAAACGGGTGGACACATTTACCGTGGAAACGGGAGGCAGCCACAGATCGTACCGCCCGGTGACGATCCGCTCCCCCCGCACCAGCACCTGCCAGATCCCGCTGTCCACGTAGTCCTCCGTGGGAATAAAGTCAAAATAGATCTCCTGGGCCTGGCTGTAGGGGCTGGGAAAGCCGTGGTAGACGAGAATGGAGGTATTCCGGTACCGCAGTCTCTGGGTTCCCATCTGTTCCTTTACCCAGCCCACAATCTCCCCGGAGGGGGCCATAAGCCCCACGGTCATCCCGTCCACATAGGACTTCCAGAACTGAAGGCCGAACCCGGTCTCGTAGACTCCCACCGCCAGCTCCACCGCCTCCGTCCGCCCGTCCGCCGCCGTCCCGGAGGCATGGCCGTTTCCCACCCCCTCGTTTCCCGTGCCCACGATGATGGAGGTCCGGCCGTAGCCGGAAACGGTGTTGACATACGTCTCCACCAGGCTGGTGCCGTCGTGAGAACCGTAGGTATTGCCAAAGCTTAAATTTACCGCCAGGGGCATCCCGTAGCTCTGGGCCCGCCGCACCACAAAGTCCAGGGCCCGCATCAGCTCTGTGGTCCAGGGAAAGGAGCCCTCGCCCCGTTCCCCCAGTTTCACCGCCAGAATGGAGCTTTCGTAGGCCACACCCCGGTAACGCCCTCCGGAGGCCCGCCCGTTTCCCGCCGCGATCCCTGCCACCGCGGTGCCGTGGCCGCTCACATCCACGGAAGGGACGATCCGCCTCCGCTCTGTCTCCGACGCCAGGGCCGCGTCCAGCTCCTCCTTTGTAAACACCTGCCCCAGGCTCTGGTCCCACAGCTCCAGAATGCGGCTGCTCCCGTCCTCGTTGCAGAAGTCCGGGTGGGTGAAGTCGATCCCGGAATCAATCACCGCCACCGCCACTCCCCGGCCGGTAAGCCCCCGGCCGCCTCCCGGCTGCAGAGCCGTGACGCAGGAGGCCGCCCGCCCCTGGCTGACGGAGAAAAACAGCCGGTTGGGCTTTTCCACGTACTCCACCTCCGGCTGTCCGGCGATGTAGGAAATCAGCCGCTCCGGCGCCGTGACAATGGCGTAGCCCCCCAGCAGAGGCTCCACGGAGATTTCCTCGCTCTCCAGCCTGCGGATGTCTCCAAAATGTTTCACAATCAGCTCCCAGCGCCTTTCCTCCGGCAGATACCCGGTGCTCAGCGACGGGGAACGCTCCCGCTCCCCAGTCCCCGCATCCAGAGCCAGATTCAGCATATTTTCCAGTTTTTGGCTGTTCAATGGTGTGTCTCCTTTCGTTGGGTTTTGCCTTTACCGTATTTTTATGAGGCGGATGGGGGACGCATGACGGGGGATGGGAACGGATAAAAAAGTTTCCTACTACATAAGAAAAAGGAGCCGCTGCTTTCGCAACGGCCCCATTTCCTCAGACACGGCAATTAGGATTCTTCCTCCCGCCGTCTCGTGAGAGACGCAAGAGCTAAGAAAATGCCGGTCAAAAGCATGGTTACCGGAATCCTTGAGGATTGCTGTCCGGTTTTCGGCAGCGGCGCTAAGGGCACGCTGTCCTCGTCGATGACAAAGCTTTCGCCTTCCTGCTGTGGCAGCGGCGCTAAGGGTACATTGTCATCATCAATCATCACCGTTCCAGGTCCCGGTGCGTCGGGATTGTATGGGTTCCCGCCGGATCCGCTGGAACTTCCTCCGCCGCTTCCATTTCCATTACCGCTGACATAACGGAAATGAGCGGTGAAGGTGGCGTCTGCTGTAAAGGTTGCTGCCTGGAGCTGGGAGGTGGAATAGGTATTTCCTGCCTCGTCGGTCCAGTTCTCAAAACGGTATCTGCCTAAAGCATCAACGGTCACATTCACGCTGGGGCTGACTCCCTTTTCCATGTCGTAGCTGCCGTCGCTGTTTCTCGGCCGGTCAACCACCTCCACTGCCGCGCTTGCGCCGTCAATGGTTCCATGGGTGGAATCCTCCGTCTCGTAGGTGAATTTGATCTGATACTTATCCGGAACTCCATCCGGTTTCTCCGGATCTTCTTTTCCGATCTCGTCGGTATCAAAGTAGGCCACAAATGTGGTATCCGTGTCGTACGCTGTCTGCTTTAAGAACGTCATATCCCTGGTGTAATCCGGGTCGTCCTCTTTGCCTTCCACTACCCAGTAGTCGAAGGCGTAGTTGGCGGCAGGAGCCGCGGTGACGTTAGCCGCCGGGTAGGTAGGCTCGATGGGAGTGTCAATGAAATTGTAAACCTCCACCGTCTTTCCCGTCACCTCGCCGGTGTTGGGATCGGCTGACTGGTAGGTGAATACCAGCTGGTATTTGTCCGGAATGTCATCCGGGCCGTCCTCGCCTTTTTCGTCCTTGCTGTAGTATACGAATACGTAGTTGGTCTGATTGTCGTCGGTTACCCAAAGCTCGGTGGCGTGGGTGAAGGCGTAGCCCTCAAAGGCAATCGCGTGATCCGCACCGTTGATGTAATCGCCGAATTTCGCGCCGAAGGTATCCTGTTCTTTCAGGCCCTCGTTGGTGTCCTCGTCGATGTACTGCACGATGTAGGTCTGGTCTGCCGGGCTGAAGGTTACTACGAAGGTGACTTTTGTATCCTTATCGGTATCAATCACAGCTCCAACCGGATTTACATCCCACTCCTTGGTGCTCTGGGCGTATCCCGTGGCGGCTACGGCCTTCGGGATGTCCTCCTCGGTCAAGGTGTAGCTGCCGGTCTCGGACCAGTTGCCGTCGCTGTCGGTCAGGGTGACCACTTTTTCTACCTGGGTGGCGCCGTCTACGGTTCCGTTGACGGCGGCGAAGACTACGGTGGTTTGGTACTTATCAGGAACGTCGTCTCCATTTTCATCCGTATCGTAGTAATATGTAACCTTCACATTTCCAGTTGGCATACGGAACATTAAAGCATCCTGATCGGTATACGTCACCGTCTTTTCCTGATCATCCACTTCATAGGTAATCAGATTTGCAAACGCATATCCTTCCTGATCTCTCTTTTCTGTCTGGATCAACGTATTGTATGCCTTCTCTCCACTCAGGGCATCCGGCACTACTTCTTCGGTTCCATCCGCATTCCGGTATACGTGCTCCACGTCCAGCTGATAGGACTCGATGTCGTAATAATACGTTACCTTCACATTTCCAGTTGGCATACGGAATGTCAGGCCATCCTGATCCGTAAACGTAACCATTTCTTCCTGATCGTTTGCCTCATAGGTGATCTGGTTAGCAAATGCGTATCCTTCCCGGTCTTTCTTTCCTGTCTGGATCAACGTATCATATACCTTCTCTCCACTCAGGGCATCCGGCACCACTTCTTCGGTTCCGTCCGCATTCCGGTATACGTG
>NZ_NFLE01000039.1 GCF_002160755.1 Lachnoclostridium sp. An14 | reverse complement strand
TTTGGTATTAGTTTACCACAAGGATAGCGATTCATCCACAAAAAGTTCCTGTTTTATACGGAATTTTTCATATATATTGCATTAAGTCTTACATACAGACTTTACTTTTTCAATTCACGCCGTTCCTGCCCATGTCTTCGCTTGTTTTCTCCCATTTTCAGAAAAGTCAGCAAATACAGGCCGCTCGTCCCCGCCTAGACCCCATTCTTCCCGCACAGCTCCTCCAAACAGCAGCGGTCGCAGTGGGGCTTTGTCCTGGCGGTGCACACGTCCCGGCCGTGGTAGACCAGGCGGTGGCAGAAATCGCTCCCTTCCTCCGGCGGAATCAGTTTCCACAGGGCCATTTCCACCTTTTTCGGCTCCTTGACACCGTCCACCAGGCCGATGCGGTTTACCAGGCGGATGCAGTGGGTGTCGGTGACAATGGCCGGCTTGCCGAACACGTCCCCCATAATCAGGTTGGCGCTTTTTCTCCCCACTCCCGGCAGCTTTAGGAGGGCGTCAAAATCCTCCGGCACCTTTCCGCCGTACTGATCCCTTAAAATCCTCATGCAGGCGCTGATGTCCCTGGCCTTGCTGCGCCCCAGTCCACAGGGCTTTACGATCTCCTCGATCTCCTCCGGCCCGGCGGCCGCCAAGGCGTCCACGTCGGGAAACTTTTCGTACAGCTTTTCCACTACCACGTTTACCCTGGCGTCGGTGCACTGGGCGGCCAGGCGCACGCTCACCAGCAGTTTCCAGGCCTCGTTGTAGTCTAAGGTGCAGCCCGCGTCCGGGTACTCCTGTTTTAAGCGCTCCACCACGGCGAGCGCCAGCTCCTCTTTCGTCATAAGCGAACATCCCCTCTTTCCCAGAACGCCTCCCGGCCAGATCTCCCGGCCGCCCACAATCCCGGCGTCCTGTACAGTGTCTCTATGATACCACAGAGGAAACGGCTGTGGAAAGAAATTTTTTAAACTCTCTTTACAAAGCTTTTAGAAACTGAACACATTTTTGTCACATATACCAGGTATCCTAGAATCACAAACAAGGAGACATTCCTTTTTACATAGATTCTTTTTCATACTATCCCCCCTTTCTGCCGGCGGCGTGGCCGCCGGCACTTTTCATTATCTTTTCCGGCTTTTCCCAAAGGATTAGAAGTTTTCCCCCAAAAAGTTTTTCCCCAAAGGATGAACGCAAATATTCCATACAGCACAGCTGCAAAGACGCCCCCAGGGCCGCTTTTAGCAGCCTCCGGGGGCGTCTCATTCGCCGGATGATACTTTCAAACTTCCGGCCATATGGATTTCCTTATTTGTTCCGCATTTTTATTTTTACACGTTCTCCACCGTAGCGATGTCGATAAGCGTCAGCTCTTTTGCACGGTTTTCCAGGCTGGTGGCCAGGGCCGCGGCGGTGTCGATGGCGGTGAGCACGGTCACGCCGGTCTCGATGGCGTTTCTACGGATGATAAAGCCGTCGCGGCTCCGCTCCGCACCCTGGGACGGGATGTCGATCACCAGGTCGATCTCGTGGCCCAGCACCAAGTCCAGGATGTTGGGGGATTCCTGCTCCAGTTTCGGCACGGAAAGCACACGGACGCCGTGGTCGTGGAGGTATTTGGCCGTTCCTCTGGTGGCAAAGATCCGGTAGCCCAGCTCCTCGAACCGTTTCGCCACGGCGGCAGCCTCCTCCTTGTCCTCATCCCGCACGGTAATGATCATGTTTTTGTACTTCGGCAGCTTGATGCCGGCGCCCTGGAACGCCTTGTAAAGAGCCTCGTTAAAGGTCTTCGCGATGCCCAGGCACTCGCCGGTGGACTTCATCTCCGGTCCAAGGCTGATGTCCGCGCCGCGGATCTTCTCGAAGGAGAATACGGGCATCTTGATGGCGATGTAGTCCGCCTCCTTCTGCAGTCCCGGCTCGTAGCCCAGCTCGCGGATGGTGTGGCCGCAGATGATTCTGGTGGCCAGGGGCACGATGGGGATTCCCGTCACCTTGCTGATGTAGGGAACCGTTCTGGAGGAACGGGGGTTCACCTCGATGATATAAACATCCTCTCCGTCCACAATGAACTGGATATTGATCATTCCCTTTACGTGCAGGGCTCTGGCCAGCTTTTCCGTGTAGTCCACGATGGTCCGCTTGTTGCCCTCCGTGATGCTCTGGGCCGGGTAAACGGAGATACTGTCTCCGGAATGGATTCCCGTTCTCTCAATGTGCTCCATGATGCCGGGGATGAGGATGTCCTGGCCGTCGCAGATGGCGTCCACCTCGATCTCCTTGCCCATGATGTATTTGTCAACCAGGATGGGATGCTCCTGAGCAATCTGGTTGATGATGCCGATGAATTCGTCGATGTCCTGGTCGTTTATGGCAATCTGCATTCCCTGGCCGCCCAGCACGTAGGAGGGGCGCACTAACACCGGATAGCCCAGCTCCGCAGCTGCCTTTTTCGCCTCCTCGGCGGTGAACACGGTCTGTCCCTTCGGTCTGGGGATGCCGCATTTTTCCAGAATGGCGTCAAACAGCTCCCTGTCCTCCGCGGCGTCCACATCCTCCGCGGCCGTTCCCAGAATCGGCACGCCCATCTTCATCAGGGCCTCCGTCAGCTTGATGGCCGTCTGTCCGCCGAACTGCACCACGGCTCCGTCCGGTTTCTCAATGTCCACAATGCTCTCCACGTCCTCCGGGGTGAGGGGCTCAAAGAACAGCTTGTCGGCGATGTCGAAGTCTGTACTTACGGTCTCCGGGTTGTTGTTGATAATAATGGTCTCGTAGCCTTCCTTCTCAAATGCCCAGGTGCTGTGCACGGAGCAGAAGTCAAACTCGATTCCCTGGCCGATGCGGATGGGGCCGGAACCTAACACCAGCACCTTCTTGCGGTCTCCCGTCTTTTCCACCTCGTTCTCACTGCCGTAGCAGGAGTAGTAGTAAGGCGTCTCCGCCGCGAACTCCGCCGCGCAGGTGTCCACGATCTTGTAGGCGGCCCGGATGCCGTTTTCGTGGCGCATGGCCTTTACATCCTCCTGGGAAATGCCTGTCAAGCGGGAAATCACGTTGTCCGGGAACTCGATGCGTTTCGCCTCTCTTAAAAGCTCCGCGTCCATGGAGGTTCCCGCCGCCTTTAAGGCGTTCTCCATCTCCACCAGGATGGCCAGCTTGTCGATGAACCAAATGTCGATCTTGGTGATGTCGTGGATGGTCTCGTAGGAGACGTTTCTCCGCAGAGCCTCGGCGATTACCCAGATCCGCCTGTCGTCCACCTTGTGGAGCATTTCCATAAGCTCCTCATCGTTTAAGTGGGTGAAATCATAGGACATCAGGCAGTCCACGTGCTGCTCCAGGGAACGGATGGCCTTCATCAA
Organism: Lachnoclostridium sp. An14; assembly: GCF_002160755.1. Lineage (GTDB taxonomy): Bacteria > Bacillota > Clostridia > Lachnospirales > Lachnospiraceae > Lachnoclostridium_A. Next base: position 34,321 of record NZ_NFLE01000039.1, on the reverse strand, counting down.
GGCTCCCTCGAAGTTGGTGCAGATACTCATGACCTCGCCGGTGGCCTTCATCTGGGTGCCCAGGGTTCTCTTGGCGCTGATGAATTTATCAAAGGGCAGTCTGGGCATTTTCACCACGCAGTAGTCCAGCATGGGCTCAAAGCTGGCGTAGGTCTTTTTCGTCACCGCGTTCTTGATCTCATCCAGAGTGTAGCCCAGGGCGATCTTTGCCGCCACCTTCGCGATGGGGTAGCCGGTGGCCTTGGAGGCCAAGGCAGAAGAACGGCTTACACGGGGATTTACCTCGATCACGCAGTACTCAAAGCTTTCCGGGTGCAGGGCGTACTGCACGTTGCAGCCGCCGGTGATGCCAAGCTCGGTGATGATGTTGAGGGCGGAGGTACGGAGCATCTGGTACTCCTTGTCCCCCAGGGTCTGGGACGGGGCCACTACGATGCTGTCTCCTGTGTGCACGCCTACCGGGTCAATATTTTCCATATTGCAGACGGTGATCACGTTTCCGGCGCCGTCCCGCATCACTTCGTACTCGATCTCCTTCCAGCCGGCGATGCAGCGCTCCACCAGTACCTGTCCCACCCGGGAAAGGCGGAGTCCGTTCTCCAGGATCTCAGCGCACTGCTCACGGTTTTCCGCAATGCCGCCGCCGGAACCGCCCAGGGTGTAGGCCGGGCGCAGCACTACGGGATAGCCGATGCGCTCCGCTACCTCCAGTCCCGTCTGCAGATCCTCTACGATCTCAGAGGGCGCCACCGGCTCGCCGATCTTTTCCATGGTCTCCTTAAACATCTCCCGGTCCTCGGCCTTTTTGATGGTCAGGGCCGTGGTTCCGATGAGACGCACGTTGTGCTCCTTTAAGAAACCTGCCTCCTCCAGCTCCATGGCCAGGTTCAGACCGGCCTGTCCGCCCAGGGTGGGCAGCACGCTGTCCGGTTTCTCCTTTAAGATGAGCTGCTCCACCACCTCTACGGTGAGGGGCTCGATGTATACCTTATCCGCGATGTCCTTGTCCGTCATGATGGTGGCCGGGTTGGAGTTTAAGAGCACCACCTCGATGCCTTCCTCTTTTAAAGAGCGGCAGGCCTGGGTTCCGGCGTAGTCAAACTCCGCCGCCTGGCCGATGATAATGGGACCGGAACCGATGACCAGTACTTTTTTAATATCAGGATTCTTTGGCATTATTCATTTCCCTCCATCATTTTAATGAAACGGTCAAACAGGTAGCTGGAGTCCTGGGGACCAGGGCAGGCCTCCGGATGGTACTGCACGGTGAAAATGTTCTTGCCCGTGTATTTTAAGCCCTCGTTGGTGCCGTCGTTGACATTTACGAACGCCGGAACCGCCACAGCCGGGTCCAGGCTGTCCGTGTCCACCGCGTAGCCGTGGTTCTGGGAGGAAATGTATACCCGTCCCGTCTCCAGGTCCTTCACCGGATGGTTGCCGCCGCGGTGGCCGTATTTTAATTTGTAGGTGTCCGCTCCCGTGGCCAGGGCCATGAGCTGATGTCCCAGACAGATGGCAAACACCGGCACGCCAGAGTCGTAAATCTTGCGGATCTCTTTGATGATCTCCACGTTCTCCTTGGGATCTCCAGGGCCGTTGCTTAACATAATGCCGTCGGGCTTTGCCGCCAGAATCTCCTCCGCCGTGGTATCCGCCGGATAAACCGTCACTTCACAGCCCCGTTTATTTAAGGAGCGGGCGATGTTCTTTTTCGCTCCCAGATCCAGCAGGGCCACTTTCTTTCCATCTCCCGGCAGTACATATTTTTCCTTCGTAGTGGTAGCCGCTACCACGCCGGTCACGGTGTACGCCTTCATGCGGGCGATGGCCTCGTCTAAGTCGTAGTGCTCGTTGGTGGTAATCATGCCGTTCATGGTTCCCTTTTCTCTTAGGATTTTCGTAAGGGCTCTTGTATCAATACCGCTGATACCGGGAATATCATTAGACTCTAAGAAATGCTGAATCGTATCCTCACTTCTGAAATTACTGGGGATGCGGGATAATTCTCTGACAATATAAGCGTCAGGCCATGGCTTTACAGACTCCATGTCCTCGTGACAGATACCGTAATTTCCAATCAAAGGATAAGTCATGACAACCGCCTGTCCTGCGTAGGACGGATCCGTCAGTACTTCCAGGTAACCGGTCATGGACGTGTTAAACACGATCTCACTGACTACCTCGCGGGTTGAGCCGATGCTGGTTCCCTGAAACACAGTTCCGTCTTCCAGTATCAAAAATGCTTTCATGTGGGGGTACTTCCTTTCTTTATAATAAAATATGGTTATTTGGTGCCGTAAAAACTGAAAATATTGCTGTTGCTTTTATGTTCTCCGGCCATTGGGCTGCCGCCGGGATGCCGTTTCGGCCCCATGAAAATGCCATGGAAAACGTCGTTTCGTCCTCTCTCCCTGACAAAAGCCCAAATTGTAAAGATTATAAACGATACGGCGACAAATTTCAACTACTTTCTTACATTATTTTAGCAGATGGCGGGGGGAAATTCAATGGAAAGTCAGAGGGAGAGTGGAGATGGTCAAAATACGCAAAAAGAATCCCGCCTAAGCAGGATTCTCCTCCCGCGGCGTCCGCCGCCGCGCTTTATCTTTCTATTGGGCAAGAGCCTCAAAAATCAGCCGTCCTACCACAGAGCCTCCGTCCAGCAGGCCAATGGACTGCTCTCCGTAATACGCCGCCCGGCCATGTACGGACCGCATCTGCCTGGTCGCCTCCGAACCGTCTGCCGCGGCTTTGGCCGCCAGCCTCAGCGCCTCCGGAAAGTCCTCCGCAGCCGCGAACGCGTCCACAGCCGGGCAAAGGGCGTCCAGGATCGTCTTTTCTCCCGGCTTGGAACCGGCTTTGTCCATGATTTTCTCTACGCCGGCCTTTAACGCTGCCGCGAACTGTTTCGCGTCTGCCTCCTCTTTTCCTTTTAACGCCTTTGCCATCCCCATAAAGCCAAAGGACAGGATCGTCCCCAGGCTGGAAGGCGCCGCCTCATTAAACGCGCTGCCGGCCTTCATAAGCAGCTTTCCCAGATCCGTCTCTCCCGTTTCCTCCATGCACGCTGCTGCCGCCCGAAATCCCTCGCTCATGGATACTCCCAGATCCCCGTCTCCGTTCTGCTGGTCCAGCTGAATCAAATACTCTCTGTTCTCATCCATTCTGCGGCTGATCTTCCGCAATCCCTCTCTCATCGACTCTGCGTTCATAGCGTTCCTCCTCCTATTTGTTCAGATTTGTGTAAAACGGGGTTTGGGCAGGAGCAAGGAGCAGTTCCTTCAGCTGTTCGTCCAGTTTAAACAACGTGACAGAAAGCCCGGCCATCTCCATGGATGTGGCGTACTCCCCTACATGAGGCATGACAATCTTTACCCCTTTTTCCGTCAGCAGCTGATGCACCCGGCGGTATACGATGAGCTGTTCTTCCATAGGTGTGGCACCCAGCCCGTTTACCATCACAGACACCTCGTCCCCCGGTTCCAGCGGCATATCTTCTAAAATACGGCCCACCAACACCTCTGCCGTCTCGTCCGCCGTCATCATTTTCCGCACCTCAATTCCCTTTTCTCCGTGGATTCCCATTCCCACCTCCATTTCATCATCAGCGATCTGAAATGTGGGCTGGCCCACCTGGGGAACGATGCAGGGGGTAAGGGCCACTCCCATGGTACGGATATTATCCAGTGCCTTCTGGGCTGCCGCTGCCACCTCATCTAAGGACATCATCCGCTCCGCGGCGGCTCCCGCCACTTTAAACGCATAGACCATACCAGCCACTCCCCGGCGTTTCTCCCTGGTCTCTGCTGGACTGCTGGCCACATCGTCCTTTACCCGCACGGTCCTGGTCTCAATGTCATCCATTTCCACCATCTCGCAGGCCATATCAAAATTCATATTGTCTCCGCCGTAATTGCCGTACAGACACAGAACACCGTTTCCCCGGTCGCAGGCCTTGATCATATCCGCCATTTTCTGGGCAGACGGGGACGCAAAGACGTTTCCCACCGCGCAGCCATCCAGCATTCCCTGGCCCACATAGCCTAAGAATACCGGCAGATGACCGCTGCCGCCGGCCGTCACGATCCCCACTTTTCCATCGGGCACCGGATAACCGGAAAGCAGGATCCGCTCATCCCCATTTAACAGCTTGACTTTATCCCCATACGCGCAGATGATTCCCTCCATGGTCTCCCGGACAAAATCCTCTGCCCTGTTCATCAATTTCTTCATGTCTCCATACCTCCTATTTTGTTACGCTCCCAGGTAAGCCGCTTTCACCTTGGGATCCGCCAGCAGCTCCCTGCCTTTTCCTTCCATAATGATTCTTCCGTTCTCCAGCACATAGCCCCGGTCGGCGATGGACAGCGCCATAGAGGCATTCTGCTCGATCAGCAGGATGGTTTTTCCCATATCCCTGATTTTTAAAATCAGTTCAAAAATGTCCTCCACAATGATGGGGGCCAGTCCCAGAGACGGCTCATCCAGCATGACGATGTCCGGATCCATCATCAGGCCCCTGGAAATCGCCAGCATCTGCTGTTCTCCTCCGGAAAGACTTCCTCCCGCCTGGCCAATCCGCTCTTTCAGCCTGGGGAACAGCCGGTACTGCTCCTCAATCAGCTCCTGAATCCTGTTTTTTGTCAAGGACGGGTTTCCCAGAGAACCGGCAATCAGGTTTTCATACACCGAAAGCGCCGGAAAAATCTTTCTGCCCTCCGGCACGTGGCACATCCCCATTTTCACAATCCGGTCCGGGGCCATTTTCGTAATGTTTTCCCCTTTAAACCAGACGGTTCCCTCCGCTTTTGCCGCCAGTCCGGATATGGACATCAGGGTCGTGGTCTTTCCCGCCCCATTGGAACCGATCAGAGTAATGATCTCCCCCTGGTCCACATGAAGGCTGATTCCCTCCAGCGCCGATATGTATCCGTAGTTTACCGACAGATTTTCCACTTTTAATACGGTATGCTTGTCAGCCATGCACTTTCACCGCCTCCCCCGCTATGATTCCCTTTCCAAAATAGGCCTCGTGTACCTTCCGGTCACTTTTTACCTGATCCGGCGTGCCCTCGCATATTTTCTCCCCGAAGTTTAACACCAGAATCCGATTGCAGGAATTCATCACGAATTTCATGTCGTGCTCAATCACCGCGATGGTATAGCCGCCGTCATTGAGCATTTTGATAAAGTCCATCAGAGCCTCTTTTTCCTGGGGATTCATGCCGGCCGCCGGTTCATCCAGCAGCAGAATATACGGCTCCAGAGCCAGCGCCCTAGCAATTTCCACTTTGCGCTGCATTCCATAAGCTAAGTTTCCCGCCATGGTGTCCCGGTATTGATAGAGCCCTATGGCCTTTAGAACTTCCTCGCTCTTGTAAATCACGTACTCCTCGTCCTCTTTATACCGTTTCGTGTGAAAAATGGCGTCCCACATTCCCGTTTTCGTGCTGATATGGCAGCCGATCTTCACGTTGTCCAGGACGCTCATGAATTTAAACAGCTGCAGGTTCTGGAAGGTCCTGGCCATCCGTTTTCTGGCCACCCGCTCCGGGGAAAATCCTGTCACATCCTCCCCCATCAGGTACACGTTTCCCTTGGTGGGCGTATACATCCCCGTACACATATTAAAGAACGTGGTCTTTCCCGCCCCATTGGGACCGATGATTCCGAAAATATCCCCCGGCATAATCTTCATATCCACATTCTCCACTGCTTTTAAGCCGCCGAAATATTTGCAAAGCCCTTTGGACTCCAGCATCGGGACATTTTTATCAATGTTAGACAGATCTATCATTTCCGCTTTCCCTCCTGTCTGTCCTGTTTTCGCCGGATCTTTCCGCCGGCCAGAATGGAATCCGAGGCGCCCAGAAGGCCCTGAGGACGTACCCACATCATCAGAATGATAATGATGGCATAGATCACATAGCGCCAGTTTTCCAGGAAACGAAGGGTTTCCGTCAAAACTGTCACAATGGCAGCTCCCAGGATCGGCCCCAAAAGAGTGCCCTGTCCGCCGATTACCACCATGGCCAGCACATTAAAACCGGTGTCCGTCGTAAACTGGGAGGACTCAATGTAATTGACAAACGGCGCGTAGGCGGCGCCGATAATGCCAGCCCAGAATGCCCCGTACATGAAATTGGTGCATTTGCAGCGGCTGGTCTCCACGCCCAGGGATTTTGCCGCCACCTGATCCTCCCGAATAGCCATCCACGCCCGGCCGACCCGGGACCGCAGCACCCGGCCCGTTACAAACAAAAACAGGATCCCGATCGCCAGAAAAATAAAATAGTAGTATTTCGGGCGGAACAGCTCCAGGCCAAACAGGTTGGGATAGGGAATCTGCTTGATTCCCAGAGCGCCTCCCGTCACCGGCGTCCAGGTCTGGGCAATGATCCGGATGATCTCTGAGGCCCCCAAAGTTACAATGGATAGATAAATGCCGGAGAGTTTCAGGGTGGGAAGACTGACTAACAGCCCTACCGCCGCCGCAAGGATTCCTGCCAGCGGAAGGACTATCCAGAAACTTAACCCCACATTTTTCGTCAAAGCCGCGCAGGTATAAGCCCCAATACAGAAAAAGCCCGCCTGTCCCAGACAGGTCTGCCCGCTGTAGCCATTGATCACATTCAGGGAACCGGCCAGAGTGGCATACATCATGATGGTACAGATATATCTCAAAATCAGTGCCTGCTCCACGGCGAAGGGAACGATCACCGAAATCAGAAACAGAATCAGATACACAGCCAGCTTGTACTTTTCATAATATTGTCTGATCGCCTCCATCACACTCTCACCCCTTTCTTGCTCACAAAGCCCTGCGGCCGGATCAGCAGCACGAGAATCAAAAATCCAAAGGCAAAGACATCCCGGAAGGTGGCCGCGGAGACAGCGATCCCCAGATTTTCGATAATGCCAATGCAAAGTCCTCCAAGGGCGGAAAACCGGATGTCTACCAGGCCTCCCAGCACACTGGCGGCAAACGCCTTCATGCTGTAGGCCCCGCCCATGGTGGCTGACACCGAATAGTAATAGATGCTGAGCAAAATTCCGGCGATCCCTCCAAGTCCGGAACCGATGCAGTTTCCAATGAGAGCCGTCCTTTTCACATTAATTCCCATCAGATACGCGGCATCCTTATTCTGGCTGACCGCCCGCAGGGCGATGCCCCATTTTGTTTTATTGAAAAATAAGGTCAGCGTTCCCGCCAGCACGATCACCAGCACAATCACCACGATCTGCAGCAGTTTTATATCCAGGCGGATTCCCCCAAGCATAACGGTAAAGGTTCTGTTTTCAATCACATCCAGTACCGGTTTCGTCTCCGGCCCAAACACGATCTGCGCCAGGTTTTTGATCAGCATACTGATGCCGATGGTACACAGCAGGGAAATGTGCCTGGGCGCATTGAAAAATTTTTCGTAGCACAGTTTATACACGATCACCCCGATAAGAAAAGCCCCTGCGAACGCCGCCAGAATCGCCAGGGGAAGATTATTGCCCAGTGCCTGAAAAATGTAGTAAGCGGAAAATGCCCCGATCATCATAATTTCCCCGTAAGTAAAGGTCACCATCCCCACTACACCCACAATCACAGAGTAGCCAATGGCCATCAGGGCATAGATTGCCCCCTGACACAGCCCATTGACAAGCTGGTTTAAAAAGTATTCCATAGAATTGTTCCCTCCCAAACTGCGGGGATTTCCCCCCGCGGATCACTGCTTGAAATCCAGCAAAAGGGGGCGTCGATTCCCTCCGCCCCCTTTTGCGCTTCATCCCGCGTTATTCGTTTACATAATCAAACCCTTCCAGAACGACCCATTCTCCGTTCTGTACGCCGCAGATCATGTAATTGCGGATGATGTCGCCATCCTCTGTGAAATTCAATTCTCCTGTGATTCCCGTATTTTCGCTCTGATCCAGCTGCTGCTGAATCGCCTCACGGGTGATTTCCCCGTCGCCGATCCGTTCCACCGCATTGGCGATCAGATACACAGTATCATAGGCCTCCGCCGGATGAATCGTGGGTGCAAAGCCCGCCCGCTCCTCAAAGGTCTTGGCCCAGGAGGCGAGCACCTCATCATTCTCGTCAAAGAAAAACGGAGAGGTTACAATCAGGTTATCTGGATCGGTCAGCTGGTTGATCAGCTGTTCCGATGTTCCCGGGCCTAAGGCGACGTGCTGGATGTCCCATCCGGCGGCATCTGCCTGGTTGAAAATCGCGGCCACAGAATCTCCCTGGTCCATCACCACCAGCACATCCGGGTCAATGGATCTCATTTTTGTTATGAGAGAGCTGAAATCCTTCTCACCAGACGCATATTTCTCCACGGTTACGTCCAGTCCCAGGGCGTCTGCCTCCTGGATAAAATTGTCATAGCAGGAAAGTCCCCAGTCGCTGTCCACACGGATCACCGCGATCTTCTTCGCTCCCAGGTACTTATCCAGAATGTATCTGGCCAGATAGGGGGCCTCACTGTCCTGACGTCCCATGATACTGAAACAGTATTTGCTCATGCTGGCATAGTCGGGGGCAGAGGCCGAGGGACTTAACTGCACGATCCCGTACCGGTCCACGATCTCCGCGTTGGCCTTGCAGGCGCCGGAGGTAAAATCCCCCAGAATCGCCATGACGTCTTCATCCTCCGCGAAGTTTGTGGCCATGTTGGAGGAAACCACCGCATCACCCTGAGTATCCTTTACTTCGATTTCAAAGGTATAGCCATTGACTCCGCCGGCGCCGTTGATCTCCTCAATGGCCATATCCCAGCCTATCTGGAACCCTTTTCCGTACTCCGCGTAGTTTCCTGTCAGCGGAGCCAGACCTCCCAGCTTAATGACCTTATTCCCTCCGTCTCCCGCAGTTCCCGCTCCTGTCCCTCCGGAACAGGCAACCAGAGAAAACGCTGCCACTCCGCACATTGTCAGTGCCCATAATCGGTTCCTTCTCATGAAAACCCTCCCATCATTGATTGTTTTCCCCACTCGTATTATCTTCGGTACACTCCTCCAGTGATCTTCCTTTTCCCGTTATTTATGGAAACACAGCTTACAGGTCGCACACCCCTTCGCGATCGTATCCGTCAGATCCAGGGTCAGGCCCATGGCCTCGGCGATTCCTCTGTCTCCGTCCATGGCAATGTCGCAGAGTTTCGCGCAGGTCTCATCGTCAAAGCCCAGTTTCTTCCAGGCGCTTAACAGGGCGCAGTAGTGGAAATCCACAGATGTTTCTGTAGCAGTAGCCCCGTGCACCTCCTGCTCAAAGGTCTTTCTTCCCAGATCGTTAAAAAATACTTCAGCGAAACTGCGGCAGTCTTCCGGATCACTGCAGCTGGCCTTAAATCCGGCTCCGTGAATCAGGCCGCAGCGTTTGATGGCCCTGCGGAATGCCGGCTCCGGATCAATTCCATCTTTTTTCAGCTCGTCATAGATGAGGCCCATCCAGGTGGCGCGGTGCTCAATCGCCGCCCGATTGATATTTGCCTTCTCGTCATTGATCGTTGGTCTGTTTACTTCTCCCATGTTGAAACCCCTTTCTGTATGGTCTTTTTGTGCCATATCCTGTTTGTTTTTGTATTCTGATCATATCAGTTTATCTTTTATATGTCAATATATTTTATCAATTTTTGTTATTATATTACAATATATTGTTTTATTTTTATACATATTGCATATTTTTATTGCCATTTCTACATTACTTAGTATGATTAGAATTGCAAAAAAGCCGCAGATCCTTCTCCCGTTCCAAAAACTCTTTGCTTTTTTCCCATTTCTTTTTTATAATTAAAAGAAAATGAACAGTGGAAAATACAAGTCATTTCCCAGAAAGGGTTTCTGATATGATCAACACGAATTTAAATTTGAAGGAACAGATTCACGATTCCATTTTAAACGATATTATCACCGGCGTTTATGAGCCGGAGACCATTCTCCACGAAAAAAAGCTGATGGCGAAGTACGATGTGAGCCGCGCTCCCATCCGGGAGGCCCTGGTTCAGCTCTGCAGTGAGCGGATGCTGGTGGCGATCCCCAAAAAAGGATATATGGTCACCGCCCTGAGCCTGGAGGATATGCACAACATCGTCTATTTCCGCCTGGCCCTGGAGTGCACCTTCCTTCAGCAGTATTCCAGCTGCATCGACGACAGCGCGATCCGGAAACTGGAGGAGTTTCTGGACCACATCCGCCACGTCAACCACTCTCTGACCGCCCTGGAGCACTGGCAGAACAACATCCATTTCCACCTAATGCTGTTCTCCAATTACAACAATCCCTTCGCCTACGAAAAACTGAGAGAGGCCATGATCAGCCAGACCCGTTTTTACGCCCAGGACCGCACCCGCAAGTGGCATTCCAACGTCTTTTCCGATCCGTCCAGCCTGCATTTTGCCATTCTGGACTACCTGAAACAGCAGAATATCCCCATGGCCGTTCACATCCTGCGGGCCGATATAGAGGACATCAGCGCCATTGTGTAACAGCCCGCACACTTTTTCCCGTTTCCGCCTATACTAACAGTAACAGGCAAGACGGGGGTATTTTCATGCCATTTATCCTTTCCGCTGCGGCCGCCGGGGATTCCACCGGCTTTCTCCAGGTGGACGTAGTTTCCTCCCAGAATAATTTTCCCATCCAGGATGCGGTGGTGACCATCTCTCCGGAGGCGGCGCCCGACTCTCCCATTGAACAGCTCACCACCGACTCCTCCGGGCAGACAGAAAACCTGGCGTTAGCGGCTCCGCCGCTGGCTTACAGCCTGGAGCCGGGGGACGTCCGTCCCTATTCCGAATACCGGGTGCACGTGGAGGCGCCTGGTTTTAAGCCGGTGGACATTTCCGGATCAGAAATCCTGGCGGACGCCACCTCCATTCAGAACGTGAGAATGGAGCCTGTGGGCGATACCGCGCCCATTGAAAACGATATTGTGATTCCCGACCACACCCTTTACGGGGAATATCCGCCGAAAATCGCGGAAAATGAAGTAAAGCCCACGGCAGACACCGGGGAAATCGTGCTCTCCCGCGTGGTGGTCCCGGAGATCGTCGTGGTCCATGACGGCGTCCCCACCAACGCCTCCGCCCCAAACTACTACGTCCCCTACCGGGATTACATCAAAAATGTGGCCTCCAGCGAAATCTACGCCACCTGGCCCCAAGCCTCTATCGTGGCAAACGTGCTGGCCATCATGTCCTTTACCTTAAACCGGGTCTACACCGAATGGTACCGCGGCCAGGGGTATGATTTCACCATCACCTCCTCCACCGCCTTTGACCACAAATGGATTTACGGCCGAAACATCTATGAATCCATCTCCCTGGTGGTGGACGAAATCCTGGACAACTACCTGTCCCGCCCCGGGGTGCGCCAGCCCATTCTCACCCAGTACTGCGACGGCCGCCGGGTGCAGTGCCCGGGATGGATGGCCAGGTCGCGGCGGTTATACATAGTTTCTTTCCTTTTCTTTCACAAAACCTTCATAAACACAACACAATTTTGACACATATGAACGGTATTCTATAATCGTAAAAGGTAAGTATTCCTTTTTTCATAATACTTTTTCATATTACTCCCCCTTTATTTCCGGCAGCCAGTGAGCTGCCGGTTTTGTGTTTGGCCGAGGGCGGAGAAATGTTCCGCCACACAAAAATATATAGCAAAACGCGGCGCGGGCGCCTGCGGCTGTCCTCTCCCCATTTTTCGCTTGCCAAATCCCCCAACTATGATATAATGATAATAGTTTTCGGAGACATAGCTCAGCTGGGAGAGCATCTGCTTGACGTGTAGAGGGTCGCAGGTTCGAGTCCTGTTGTCTCCATTTCTTTTGCCGCTGCCGAAGCCTTCAGGACTTCGGCATTTTCTTTTTCCTGTCAGGAGAACCCTTTTGATAACAGGAAACATCCCGGCAGAGGCGGGATTCGGTTCCGGCAGGGGTGCCGCCTGTATTCTTTATAAAAATGTTAGGATTTGTCCACAACGGCGTCACAAATTTCCTCTATTATGAACATATGAAGATCTTGAAGCAGTGGTCAGAGCACTCAGATATTCAAATTCCCGCCGGGCCTGGCATATACGCGGTCCCGGCGGTTCCCCATTTCCGGGCATCCGCCCTTTCCTCCCACAAAGACGCCTTTTTGTTTTTCGCATAGGACATCCCCGCCCTCCGTATACTCCATCAGGAGGTGATCCCACTTGCTTCGTTCCAATTCACTGCCGCCCTGTCCTTTGAGGGCCGCGCTCTACATCCGGGTGAGCACCCACAGCCAGGAGGAGCTTTCCCCGGATTCCCAGAAACGCCTGCTCTTAGACTACGCCCGCGCCCACGATATTTCCGTGGATCCCGTCCACATTTACCTGGAAAACGGCATTTCCGGCCGCCGTGCCGACCGCCGTCCTCAGTTTCAGCGGATGATCGCCGCCGCCAAAGCCCCGGAACACCCTTTCGACCTGATCCTGGTATGGAAATTTTCCCGCTTTGCCCGGAACCAGGAGGAAAGTATCGTATACAAATCCATGCTGCAAAAAACCTGCTCTGTGGAGGTGGTCAGCATCTCCGAACCGCTGGCAGACGGGCCCTTCGGCAGCCTGATTGAGCGCATCATCGAGTGGATGGATGAATTTTATTCCATCCGCCTCTCCGGCGACGTGTTCCGCGGCATGGCAGAAAAGGCCCTGCGGGGCGGCTACCAGTGCCGGCCGCCTCTCGGCTACCGCATCCCAGGCCCCGGCGCCGTCCCGGAACCGGTTCCGGAGGAGGCAAAAACCGTCGCTCTCATCTTTCACGCCTACGGAAACGGAACTCTGAGCCTTGGAGAGCTCACCCGCCTTTTAAACTCCGCCGGCCTGCGCACGGCCCGCGGAAACCGCTTTGAACCGCGGGCCGTGCGCTACATCCTGGAAAATCCCTTCTACGCGGGACAGATCCGCTGGAACCGCGCCCCGGGAAATTCCTCCCGCCCCAAGCCGCGGGAACAGTGGATCACCGGGCCGGGAAACCACCTTCCCATCGTCTCTCCCGCCCTCTTTGACCGCGTCCAGAGACGGCTGGCCGCGGAAACCCCTTCCAGAGACGGCAAAAGCTCCCCCAAGCCGCCGCAGCCCGTCCATCACTGGCTCAGCGGCCTGGTCAAATGTCCAGCCTGCGGCCGCAGCCTCGCCTCCTGCATCCGCCGACGAAAAACCCTGCCTGACACCTTTTCCTTTCAATGCTCCGGCTATTTAAAAGGAAAATGCGGTCTGAACTGCTACCTGACAGGCGAGGCAGCGGAAACGTCGTTTTTTACCGCCTTCTGCTGCGTGACGGCGCCGGTTCTTTCCCAGGACCGCGGTCCCCAGTTTCGGTTTCGATCCCGGACTTCCTCCTCCCGCGGCCAAAGAGATCCGGCAGAACGGGAGCTTTTGCTGGCCGGTCTGGAGCAGGCGGATACCCGCCTGAAACGGCTGTCCCGCGCTTACCTGGACGGAATCGACGGAGTGGAGGAATACGGAAGGAAAAAGGCAGAGCTGGAACGGGAGAAGATCCTTCTGGAGCAGCAGCTCCGGGAGTGGGAAACGGCGCGCGGAGGCGGAGCAAAAACACCCAAACCCATTCCTGACCGCTCCGCAGAACCGCCTGCCGTCCTCTCTCTTTCCTCTGGCTCCGGCCATTCCCTTATTTCCGTTTTTCAGAATCTCCTGTCCTGTCCCTCTATTTCCACCGCCGCGAAAAACGCCGCCGTAAAAAGCGTCCTGAGCCGCGCCGTCTATCACCGCCTGGAACACTGCCTGGAATTCTTTTTCCGGCTGGACTGACGGTTTTTCCGTTCCGGCTCCCGGCCGTATACCTATAAACTATATGGCTGACCCAGTGGGGCTCCTGTTCCCTGGGAGAACAGGGCTACAGCCCCATTGAAATCCTGCGGTACTTCTACGGGGAAAGCATTTACATCAACACGGCGGAGCAGATTTCCGGCATTCCCATTTCCTGGCCGGGCTACGAGCTGACCATCGGCACCTCCGGCGACAAGGTCCGCCACGTCCAGGAGCAGCTGGACACCATCGCTACCGTCTACTCTGCCATCCCCCGCATCGCCCAGGACGGCATCTACGGCCCCGGCACCGCCGAGGCGGTGCGGGCCTTCCAGTCCATCTTCGGCCTGCCCCAGACCGGCGTCATCGACTTCGCCACCTGGAACCGGATTTCTAATATTTATGTGGGGATTACGCGGATCGCGGAGTTGGATTAGGCGGGATTTTTAAGAACAGGGGGCTTTCCGCGCAGGCTGCCGTGCTGGCCTGCGCGGGAAAGTGCTGTTGAAAGAAAGGAGGAGATACAGGATGGGGGCTATGATATAAAAGATATGCGCTGTAGCGCCCTTACCGCACGAAAACTTGGATGTGTCAGCGGTCATTTTCCCGGGCGCGGAGCGCGCTGCCGGCGGTGGGGGTTGTGGCATGGGGGATCCAATTCCTACTACACGCAAAACGGACACGACCGCTAACGCGGTCATCGCGAATTAGGAAAGCCAGATGGCTCCACGCCTACGGCGTTCCCGCCATCCGGGGCTTTCATAGCAAAAAGGAGAACCCTCCCCCAGCCTCCATCGCCGGTTCCGGTTCTCCTCTCTGATCATCTTTTTTCCGTTATGACCTGGCGCTTTCGTGGGCGCACAGCTGGCCATACAGGGTTATGAGATAAAGGCCGCACAGTCCTACCAGGCCGTAAATCACCCTTGACAGCCAGGAGCCGCTGCCGAACAGCCAGCTCACCAGATTGAAATTGAAAAAGCCGATCAGTCCCCAGTTCACCGCCCCGATAATGGTGACGGTGAGGGCTGTGTAGTTCAGTATTTTGTTGTCCATAGTTCATCTCCCTTCTGCTATGGACAAGTATTCCCACCCCTTCCAGTTTTATGCACCGTTTTTATGGGAAATGAAATTCCTTTCCCGCGGCGCAAAGATCTCCGGCAAAACGCCGGTTTCCTCTATAAACGCGTTCGCTACAGCGCACACTCGCGCCGGAGCGCGGCTGTGTCAGAAACCCGCTCCCTCTGCGCGGAGTACGCCTCCCACCGGGAGCCTTTATGCCCTAAGAAACACGGTTTCCTACTACCCAAAGAGCCGCAGCCTCTGGCTCCGCCGTGCCCTGGCGAAAACGCTCGCCGCCGCCAGATTTTCCCTAAGCCTCACCGCCCAAGCGGGTCACCAGGGCAATTCCTGCGGCCAAAAGAGCCACTCCCCACAGCCGCTGCGCCATCCCCACGGCCCCCATGGGAATCCCCCAAAGGATCACCACGGGAGAGGAGACCACAAGCCCGGTGACCGCCGCGTATACCAGTTCTTCAAACCGTCCCAAAAGGGCCTCCATCGTCCTGGCGCAGAGAAAAATCCCTGCCGTCAGCCCGATGGTAAAGGGCAGCAGCAGCTCCTGCTGGGCGAGGACCGTCTGCCAGTCTCCGGACAGGGCGCCGGCCTGCACCAGATTGAAGGCGTGAAGCACCGGCTGATAATACCCCATCATCATAAGCAGCATGGTGCCGCTCACCCCCGGCACCACCATGGTCACCGACGCCACCAGACCCACGCAGACCATGGTGATCAGCCTCTCTCCCGCGCTGCCAAAAACCAGTTCCGCAGCCGCCTCCCCATCTCCGCCCTCCAAAATCGCGATCAGGGCCATGGCGCAGAACACCAGGATAAAGGCCACATACTTTTTCATCCCGTTTCGCCGGAAACAGGCTTTTTTTAGGAGGGCCGGAATCCCGCCCAGAATCAGCCCCAGAAATGCCATGCTGGTGGCAAAGGGAAAACGGGCAAACAGCACCTCGATCACCACCGCCAGCCCCCCGATTCCTGCCATCATGCCCACAGCATAGGGAAACAGAATCCGCACGCTCTCCGCCGGGTGCAGAAACAGCCGGCTCACTGCCCCGATAATCTTGTCGTAGACCCCCATAGACACGGCGAGGGTGCCCCCGCTGACCCCCGGCACAATGCCCGCGACGCCAATCAGTAGCCCCCTCAACAGCTCTTTTACATAATTCATGGATAACCGCCTGAAACGCTCTTATCCTATTTTATTACCCTTCCATCCGTTTCAGAATCTCCAGTACCTCCGTCAGCCGGTCCATCCGGTAATCCGCCGGGCTCTGGTCAAACTGAAACCGGTCGTCCTTTAAAGCCGCCACCGTCATTCCCGCCCGGTGCCCCGCCAGCACGCCGAAGGTGGAATCCTCCACCGCCAGACACTCCTCCGGCTTTACCCCCAACTTAGCGGCGGTGTAGAGATAAATCTCCGGATCCGGTTTGCTTTTCTCAAACTGATTTCCGCTCACCAGGATCTCAAACTGATCTATGATCCCGTTTTCCCGCATCACCCGCTCCACTAAAGGCAGCTGGGTGGAGGACGCCACCGCCAGCTTGTAGCCTTTTTTCTTCAGTTCCGCCAGAATCTGGCGGATCTCCGGCCGGAAAATCTTCCGGTAATCCACATCCCGGTACAGATCCACGTGAGCCTTCAAATCCGCCCGCGCCTCCTCCCAGGTCTGTCCCTGGCCCATGGCCCGCGCCAGCACCGACCAGGCATCCGCCTTGGACGCCCCCACCATGGGGTAGAGCTCCTCCAGTTTCATCTGCGGATTTCTCGTTTTCCCAAACTCCCACATCTGTTCCAGGTAGACCAGCTCGCTGTCGATGATCACCCCGTCCATATCAAAAATGACTGCTTTTATCATTCCCTGTCCCTCATCTGTTCCCTTTTTTGGCTGCGGCGCGCTCCGCGGACGCGGTTTCCTTCCGCCCGCAGCCCTGCAACCTGTATCCTACCAGATTTCCTTCCGTTTGACAACCGTTCCGCCAGGGAAATGCCGCCCTTAATCCACCGCCGGCTCCAGCACCAGCATGGTGGACCAGCCGTTTCTGCGCAGGCGCATTTCCATGTTGACGGCGTTGTCCAGGTTTAAGAAGGCCCCCACCCGCACTTTATAAAATCCGTCCTGATAAATATAAAAGGCAGGATACCCCTGCTCCGTCAGCTCCCTGGTGATTTCCTCCGCGATCTGCTGGCTGGCGTAGGCACCCACCTGTACCTGATAATACTCCGGCCGGGCCTCGTCCTCCTCCTTGATGGTCTGCAGGATTCCGTCGGCAATGGCCTGGGCGATCTCCGGAAACATGGCATCAAAGAGGGCGTTGTCCTGGGGATTGTCGATAAATCCCGCCTCCACCAGCACCGCCGGCATTTCCGACCGCCGCAGAATCGCAAGCCCCGGCCGCTCGATCACCCCCAGATCCGCAAATCCCAGCCTGGCAAGCTCCCGGTTGATATTTCTCCCCAAAAGCTCCGCCACGCCGCCGTACTGGTACACCAGACTCATGATCCCGGAGGCAGTCCCGGGAATGGGCATGGCGTTCCGGTGAATGGAAACGAGATAATCCGCCCCCGACTCATTGGCGATCTGGGCCTTCTCCAGGGGAGAATCGTACACGTCATTGATGCGGGTGTAGAGTACCTCCACCCCGTTTTCCTCCAAAATCCGCCCCACTGCCAGAGCCAGACGCAGGGCGTCATCCTTTTCCTGCCTTCCCTCAAACACCGCGCCGGGGTCCCGTTCACCGCCGTGACCCGCATCTATAATCACTCTCTTTGTCTCAAACAAAAGAAAGTCTCCTTTCACATAGCCTGCTTATTACTAGGATATGTGAAAGGAGACCGAAGTTGACTTCCTTTCCTAGGGAATCCGGATTTCCCCGGAGAACACCTCCGTGGCCGGTCCCGTCATATACACATGGTTGTCCGCGCTGCTCCAGCGGATGGTCAGGCAGCCGCCCAAAAGGTCCACCGCCACGTCCGCATCCTTTTCCGCATAGCCCGCCAGCACCGACGCCACCGCCACGGCGCAGGCTCCCGTCCCGCAGGCTAAGGTCTCCCCGGAGCCCCGCTCCCACACCCGCATCACCAGATGGTTTTTCCCCTTTACCTCCACAAACTCCGTGTTGGTGCGGTCCGGGAAACGGTTATGGTTCTCGAAAGCCGGACCAAAGGCGGAGAGATCCAGAACATCCAGGCCGGAGCCTTCTGTCTCACAGCCGCTTCGACGCACTGCCGTCCGCTCCGCCTTTCTCCAGGGAGCAAACTGCTCTGCCGTCTCGCCTTCCAGGAACACCACCGCGTGGGGATTGCCCATGGAAATTCCGATAAAGGGAACCTGGATCCCCGCCGCGGACAGCTGCTCCGGCACCTGGGAGATCACTTCCGGCTCTCCCATATCCACCGTAAGCTCCTTTACCTTTCCGTCCTCCACCTGCAAATCCAGGTACTTGATCCCGGAAAGGGTTTCCACGGAAATCCGCCTCCGGTCCGCCGGAACCAGCCCGTGGTCGTAGACGTATTTTCCCACGCAGCGCACGCCGTTTCCGCACATCATCCCCCTGGAACCGTCCAGGTTGTACATATCCATCCGGCAGTCCGCCGTCTCCGACGGCTGAATCAGGATCAGCCCGTCAGAGCCGATGCCGAAATGCCGGTCGCTGACGAAAATCGCCGCCCTTTCAGGATCGGAAACCTCCTCCTCAAAACAGTTTACATAGACATAGTCGTTTCCAATGCCGTGCATTTTTGTAAATTTCATGTTCTGTCCTCCTACGCGATCAGGCTGATGATCATTTCCGCTGTCTCCACCAGGCTGCTGCCGTTGCTCATGCTGCATTTCTGAATGTAGCGGTGGGCCTCATCCTCCGTCATATGGTTCCGGTCCATAAGCATTTCCTTGGCCCGGTCGATCAGCTCCAGCTCCTCCCGGCTCCTGGCCTTAGGCATCCGGCGGCGGCGCCGGTGCCTCCGCTCCTGGGTCTGAATCATCATTTCCAGAGTGCTCACCAGCTCGTGGACCCGCAGGGGCATGGGCAGGAGCATGGCATTTTCCGGGGTGTCGTCCCCAAACATGGCGGCCTGGGCTACCACCAGCATGGAAAATTCCTCCGGCAGAAGGCGGCACACCTCCCCGTACACCATGTCCTGGAACTTTCCTCCGCCCACCACAATGCCGCGGTCCAGCTCCCCGGCCGCGGCCAGAATCTGGGCCCCTGAGGTACAGACCGCCACCACATGGAACCCATTCTTCACCAGGATATTTCTGATATTTTTCCCATTTTCCTGCTTGGAAAAGGCTACAATCACATTGGGCACTCTGTCACCTCCGCCTCGTCCCCACCGTTTCCATCAATATTTATACAGGTATTCTCCCACTTCCCAGTCTGTCACATGGGCGCGGAAGGCCTTCCACTCCCGTTCCTTCGCCTCCAGGTACTTGGTGAAAATGTGCTCGCCCAGCACCTCTTTCATAAAGTCGCTGGCCTCAAAGAAATTCATGGCCTCCTTTAACGTCTCCGGAAGGGCCTCGATGCCGGCCGCCTCTTTTTCCTCCCGGCTCATGGCGTAGATGTTCCGGTTGACGCTGGGGGGCGGCGTCATCTGTTTCTCAATCCCGTCCAGACCGGCAGCCAGACAGGCGGCCAGGGCCAGATAGGGGTTGGCGGAGGAGTCGGGACAGCGCAGCTCCACCCTGGTATTGTAGCCCCTGGCGCTGGGAATGCGGATCAGGGCGCTGCGGTTGGAGTGGATGGACCAGGCGATGTAATTGGGGGCGTCATAGCCCGGAATCAGCCGCTTATAGGAGTTTACCAGAGGGTTCGTCAAAAGCACCATCTCCTTCATATGGTAGAGAATCCCCGCCATAAACTGGTACGCTAAGGTGCTCAGGCCCGCCGGATCGTCCTTATCCTCAAACAGATTCCTTCCCATGCCGTCCGTCAGGGACATATTGATGTGCATTCCGGAGCCATTTACGCCTTCCTGGGGCTTGGGCATAAAGGTGGCGTGAAGGCCGTGACGCTTGGCCACGTTTTTCACCGTCATCTTAAAGGTGGTCACGTCGTCCGCCGTCCGCAGCCCCTCCTGGTACTGAAGATCCACCTCGTGCTGGGCCGGGGCCAGCTCATGGTGGGACGCCTCCACGTCAAAGCCCATATCCTCCAGGCAGAGCACAATATCCCTGCGCACATTCTCCACAAAATCCAGTGGCCCCACGTCGAAATACCCCGCTTTCTCATGGGTCACCGTGGTGGGATTTCCCTCCTCGTCGGTGTGAAAAAGGAAGAATTCGCACTCCGGGCCGGCCAGGAAGGTGTAGCCCATATCCTTCGCCTTCTTCATCACCTTTTTTAACACATACCGGGGATCCCCATCAAAAGGCTCACCGCCAGGATAGTGCACGTCGCAGATAAAACGCGCCACCTTGCCCTGCTGAGGCCTCCAGGGGAAAATTTCAAAGGTATCCAGATCGGGATACAGGTACATATCCGACTCCTCGATCCGCACAAACCCCTCGATGGCGGAGCCGTCGAACATACACTGGTTGTTCAGCGCCCGCTCCAGCTGGCTGACCGTCACCGCCACATTCTTTATCATCCCGAAAATATCCGTAAACTGGAGGCGTATGAATTCCACGTCCTCCTCCTCGACTATGCGGAAAATATCTTCCTTCGTGTATCTGCTCATCGCTACTTCCTTTCTCTGCCTGCTGCCGTCTCCCGGCTCGATTATGTCTCATTCTAACACAACGGATTTTAAATGTAAATAAAGAACGTATCGCCGCTCCCCACCGGAAAAGCCTAGAAATGCCTGGAAATACCGCCGGTTTCCACCCCTTCCGGCCTAGGAAAACGGAAACAGAGACGAAAACCGCCCGCAGAGAATTTTCTCCCCCGCAGGCGGTTTCCCGTTTCCTTTTTGTTTCTTTTTCAGTTCCTGCCTCAGTTTCCGGCACGTTTTTTCCGTCTATTTCCGGTATTGCAGGGCGCGCATGGCGTTTAAGATCGCCAGCACAGATACGCCCACGTCGCCGAACACAGCGGCCCACATGGTGGCGAAACCGGCGGCCGTAAGGAGCAGCACCAGCACCTTCACGCCGATGGCGAACACGATGTTCTGTTTCACGATCCCCACCGTCTTCCTGGCGATGGCGATGGCATCCACGATCTTTGAGGGCTCGTCGGTCATAATCACCATGTCCGCCGCCTCCACCGCCGCGTCGGAGCCGATGCCGCCCATGGCGATGCCCACATCTGCCCGAGAGAGAACGGGGGCGTCATTGATGCCGTCTCCCACAAAGCCCAGGGTCGTGCCCTCCCGCTTTGTCTTTAACAGCTCCTCCACCTTATCCACCTTGTCCCCGGGGAGCAGGCCGCCGTAAACCTCGTCCAGGCCGATTTCCGCCGCCACAGCCTTTCCCGTCTCCTCCCGGTCGCCGGTGAGCATGACCATACGGCGCACACCCGCCTGGCGCAGGCTGGCCACCGCGGCCTTCGTGTCCTGGCGGATGGTGTCGGAAATCACCACGCATCCCAGATACCGGCCTTCCTCCGCCACATAAAGGGTGGTTCCCATCCTGGAGGGCTGGCTGGAAATGGAGATTCCCTGCTCCTCCATCAGTTTCCGGTTGCCCACGTAAACCGTTTTCCACTCCCCGTTTTCCATGATGGCGGAGCAGATTCCCTTTCCGGCCAGTTCTCTCGTCTCGGCTACCTGGGACTGGTCGATCTCTCTGCCGTAAGCCTCCCGCAGGGAGACGGCGATGGGATGGTTGGAATGGCGCTCCGCAAAGGCCGCCGCCCGCAGCAGGCGGGCCGCCGGGGTATCCGCGCCGTTCCCCTGGGAATCCGCCGCTCTTTCCCCATTTCCGCCAGCCATATCCACCGTTTTTCCGGCAGCGGAACCGTCCGCCGGAACCACCTCCGCCACTTGGAATTTCCCTGTGGTAAGAGTCCCTGTCTTGTCAAAGACCACCGTATCCATGTAGGACACCGCCTCCAGATAGTTGCTGCCCTTTAAGAGGATACCCTGTCTGGACGCCGCCCCCAGGCCGCCAAAAAAGCTCAAAGGCACGGAGATCACCAGGGCGCAGGGACAGGACACCACCAAAAAGCTGCAGGCCCGGTAGATCCACACCCCCCAGTTTCCCGTAAACAGCGGCGGCACCACCGCCAAAATCACCGCCAGGACCACCACAATGGGGGTATACACCCTGGCGAAACGGGTGATGAAGTTCTCCGCCCTGGCCTTGCGGGAGCTGGCATTTTCCACCAGCTCCAGGATCTTGGCCACGGTGGAATCGTCAAACAGTTTCGTGACCCGCACCTCCAGCGCGCCGGTGAGGTTGATGGAGCCGCTGACAATGGCGTCCCCCTCCTTCACGTCCACCGGCATGGACTCTCCCGTAAGGGCCTTCGTGTCCAGACTGGAGTTTCCTTTGGAAACCACTCCGTCCAGGGGCACCTTCTCCCCCGGCTTTACGAGGATGATGTCATCCACCTCCACCTCGTAGGGATCCACCTGTTCCTCTTTGCCGTCCCGCAGAAGGTTGGCATACTCCGGATTGATGTCCATGAGGGCCGCGATGGACTGGCGGGACCGGCCTACGGCGTAGTCGTTAAACAGCTCGCCCAGCTGATAAAAGAGCATAACCGCCACGGCCTCCTCCAGCGCCCCCACCGCGATGGCCCCAAAGGTGGCCACCGTCATCAGAAAATTCTCGTCAAACACCTGGCCCTTGCTGATATTGCGCAGGGCCTTCAGGGGAATGTCATAGCCCGCTGCCAGATAGGACAGGATAAAGGGAATCCAGGCCCAGCTCCCCCTGTCCTCCAAAGCGATTCCGCACACCAGAAACACCGCGCTGGCCGCCAGACGGAACACCATTTTTTTCTGCTTTTTTGTCATAACCTGCTGTCTCCTTCCATCTCACTGCCTGTTTTCCGTCAGCGAACCACCCGAAACTCTGCTTCCGGCTCGATCTTATCCGCCACTTTTCTGGCCGCAGCGATCACCTCGTCCTCTCTGCCGTCCTCGACCTCCATCACCAGCCTCTGAGTCATAAAGCTCAACGTCGCCTCCTTCACGCCCGGCAGCTTTTTCACTCCGTCCTCAATCTTCGCGGCGCAGTTTGCGCAGCAGAGTCCCTCCAATTTTACGATCTTCTTCATACTGAAACTTCTCCTTTCCGTCTCTTTCTATTCCTCAATGTGCTCCATTCCCTGGGCTAAAATGGTCTCAATATGGCTGTCCGCCAGCGAATAAAACACGGTCTTTCCGTCCCTGCGGTACTTTACCAGCCGCATCTGCTTTAACACCCGCAGCTGATGGGAAATCGCCGACTGCCCCATCTGAAGCAGGTTCGCGATGTCGCAGACGCACATCTCCGCCTGGCTGAGCACATACAAAATCTTAATCCTGGTGGAATCCGCGAACACCTTAAAAAAGTCCGCCAGATCCATCAGCTGATCCTCGTCCGGCATCGCCTTCGTCACCCGTTTCACAATCTCCTCGTGGACATGGATAAAATCACACTGCTCGATCTCCGGGTCGTTCATCCTGTACGCCATGGGTTTGCCTCCTTTGGTTTGTTTTTCATATGAATGACTGTTCATATGTTTATATTAGCACTTATTGAGGGAATGTCAAGAGGGGATGGGCGGATTTTTTATTTTTCTGTTCTTTCCAGGCGTTCCCGGGACTCCAGACACTGACGCAGGGTTTCATAGAGCATTCCCGCCAGAGAGCTGTCCTTCTGGGAAACCGGAACGGCGTACACCACATTGTAAGACACCTCCGGTTTCCATGGGTAGATCCTGCACTCCGCCAAAAGGGTAGTGGCCCGCTCCGGCAAAAGCGCCGCGCCGTACCCATGGCCTGCCAGCATTTTCATTTCCGACACATTCCCGGCGTTGTAAACGTCTCCGAAAATAAGCCCCTGTCCTTTCAGAGCCTGACGCACAAGGCGATACAGAAACGTTCCCCGCTCCGGATAGATAAAGGCATTGGAGAGAAGGGCCTTTCTGTCGATCTCCCGTCCCTCCCATGCCGCGGACTCCGGCACAGCTAACGCCAGCCTCTCCCGAAACAGCGGCCTGCAGCACAGAGCGGCCGCCGGCGGCCCGTTTTCGCAAAAGACAGCAAAATCCACCAGCTCGCTGTCCAAATATTCCGGGATCACCCCGGAGTCCACCGGCAGAAACTGAAAATGGACGCTGGGAAACCGCCGTTTCATCTCTGCTAAAATCCCGGCTCCCGACACGGCATAAACCTGATCGCAGATGGCAATCCGAACCTGATTGCGTTCCATGCGGATCAGGTTTTCCAGCTTTTCATAAGTTTCCCTCTTTACCGCCAGCATCTGCCTGGCTCCGTCCAGATACACCTTTCCTGCCGGGGTGGGAGTCAGTTTCCGGTTTGCCCGGACAAACAGCTGTGTGTGAAGACTCTTTTCCAACCGGGCCAGGCTCTGGCTCAAAGCCGACTGGGAAATGTGGATTTCCTCCGCGGCCGCGGAAACGCTGCCCAGCCGTTCCAATACCAGCATATATTCCAAAAGCCTTACATCCATACTCCGCTCCTCCCGTCAATACGCGCCAGACCCTACAACAAAATTCCGGATAAAATTCACCACATACGTTTCCGCCTCCGTCAGCTCCCGCCCTTTCCGGTAAAAACAGGCGGAATAATGGTAAAATTTCGGCTGAAACGAAAAGGGGGATACGGGATCCAGAGGAGAAAACAGCTTTCGGGAAAGGATCCCGGCCCCATTTCCGTTGCGCACCATGTCATAGATAACATTCACATTAGAGCTTTGAAAAATCACCTGCGGTTCAAATCCCGCCTCCCGAAACAGCTCTTTCGCCCCGGCATAGTAGGACATTTCCGGGCCGGGCATGATAAACGGCACCTCCTGAAACGCCCTTAAATCCGCGGTGGGAAATTCCTCGTCCTTTTTCAGCCCGGAGGCGTCATAGGACAGCGGAAACCCGGCGGGAACCATCAAAACCAGCTCCCGTTTTCCGGTGCAGATGTATTCCAGCGTGTCCGACTCCACGCTGAGGGCAGAGCCGATCCCGATGTCCGCCTCTCCCGTTTCCACCATCCGGATGGAACCGCTGTTGTAGCTCTCCAGAAATTGCAGGGTAACGGTGGGATACAGTTCCCGGAACTTTTGAAAAAGGGCGGAAAAGATCCGCGCTCCGCCGTTTGGCGTTCCGGTAATGCGGATCTGTCCCCCGCCCTCCCCTGTGAGTCTGGTGATCTTGCGGTACGTCTGGCTGCGAATCTCAATCATCCGGCGCGCCCCCTCCAGGTAGATTTCTCCCGCCGGCGTGAGAATCACCTTTTTCTTCGAACGGACCACCAACTGGATCCCCAGCTGCTCCTCAATCGTCTTCAGCCAGCTGCTGATGGCCGGCTGGGACACTCCCAGCATCCGCGCCGCCCCCGTCACAGAGCCCGCCTCCGCCAGCGCTACGATGTACTGCTGCTGCGTAATGTCCATAATCCCCTCCAATAATCATAAAAATTACTTATAATTTACATAAACAAAGAGTGTTTGTCAATTTAGCCCTGGTATTTTATACTGATTATAACATTAATTTTGCCGGTAAAATAAAAACAATGCACAATGTATGAGTTATGATTATGAATAATGGAGGTAATAAGAATGAGTATGGAATTAACTCTGACATTAGGCACTCTGCTCGTCGTAGTAGTCATGTTTTTAAGCGGCAAATGTAATTTCGGCTTTATCGGCATGGCCTGCGCCACCTTTCTGTGCGCTACGGGCGTGCTGTCCTTTGACGAGGCCTATGCCAATTTTGCCAGCTCCAACGTCGTCATGGTGGCAGCCATGTTCGTGCTGGCCGGTTCCCTGAGCAAAACCAGCCTGGTCAAACGGGTTCGGGAATGGATCATGGGACACGGCAGCAGCGGAAAGTCCATCGTATTTCTGTATCTTTTAGGCGCTATCCTGCTGACCCAGCTGGTCAGCCCCCTGGGAGTTATCAGTATGCTGCTCCCCCTGACGGCTGCCTTAGACAGCGACAGCCCGGTACAGCCGTCCAACCTGCTCTACCCCGGAGCCGTGGTCTCCCACGCCTCCCAGTGTATGCTCCCTGTGGGCGCCGGCCTCACCTATTTCGTCCAGGCCAACGCCTTTCTGGAGGCCAACGGCGCTGCCGAGCGGGTATCCATGTTTGATAAATCTCTGGTGGTGTTCATCCCGGCCCTGATCGCCTTCTTTTATATGGCGTTCTTCGGCTGGAAACTGTTTCCCAGCAACACCATTGATTCCAGCAAGCTGAAAACGGCAAAAGTAGAAAACGGCTGCGATCCGAAAACGGAGAAAACCATTTTCACCGTCTTTCTCCTCACCATGGTCGCCATCGCCTTTAACCAGTTTCTGCCCTTCCCCATGTACATCATCCCCATTATCGCCGACCTGGCCCTGGGAGCGCTGGGAGCCATTGACATGAAGGATGTGAAAAAAGCCCTCCAGGTGGACACCATCCTGATGTTAGCCGGCCTTCTCTGCCTGTCCACCGCCATGCAGAAAACGGGAGCCGCCGACATCGTGGCAAACGGCATTGTGGGAATCCTGGGAGGAAACCCGTCTCCTCTGGCCGTCCTGATCGCTTTCTATATTGTAGGCGCGTCCCTCACCCAGATCATGAGCAACACCGCCACCTACAACGTGCTGGTGCCCCTGGCCATCATGACCGCGGTAAGCAGAGGGTTCGACCCCCGCGCCCTGGTTCTGGCCATCTCCTGCGGCACTACGGGAGCCATGCTCACGCCCATGTCCTCCCCCTCCATCGCCATTGCCTTCGGTTCCGGCGGCTATAAGATCAAAACTGTATTTCTGGCGTGTCTGCCCCTGTGGGTGCTGTACGGAATCGCCGTTCTTGTAATGGCGTACATCCGGTATCCCATCTAACGGCGTTATCTGAAAGGAAAGAGAGGTATTGCATATGAAAATCACAGAAATCACCACGTATTCCGTTCACACCACCCAGTGGAGAAATTTTAATTTCGTCCGCATCGACACCGACGAGGGCATTCACGGTGTCGGCGAGCTGTTCTGCGTAGGCGCGGACGTGGCCGTCATGGAAATGGTCAAATACGTGTCCGAATGGGTGGTGGGCATGGACCCTCTGGACCGAGAGCGGATCCAGAAACGGATCCTCAACTACTCCCGTTTCAACGGCGGCTCCGTCCTCTACACCGCGGCCAGCGCCATCGACTTAGCCCTCTGGGACATTGCGGGAAAAATCGCCGGCCTGCCGGTCTATAAGCTCTTAGGAGCTGTCCGGGACAAGGTGCCCGTCTACTGCCACACGCGGGGAAAAAACAGCAGAGAGGCCCTGGACAGCCTGATGCCCAAAATCGAAACCTACGGCTATAAGGCCTGCAAAACCGCCGTGGGGAGCCTGGGCTATTACCCGGTAGGCTCCTCCGAGCGTGAATTAGTGGAAATGTTTGAGGGAATGCGCGCTGAGCTGGGCGATGACTTTGAGATTGGAATTGATATGCAGAGCAAGATCTACGAGCCGGCCCAGGGCAGACGGGTCTGTCAGCTCTTGGAGCCCTACCGCCCCTTCTTTGTGGAGGAGCCGATCCGCCCCGACAACCTGGACAACTGGGCGGAAATGGCCCAGGGCTTAAACGTGCCCCTGGCCACCGGAGAGCAGATTTTTGACATTTATACCTATGAAAAGCTGATTCAGCTCCACGCTGTGGACATTTTGCAGCCAGATATTCTCCTCTGCGGCGGCATCACCGGCATGAGGAAGATCGCGGCTATGGCAGAGCCCAGTTTCCGGCTGCTCAGCCCCCACAACCCCTTAAGCTCCCTGGCCAACTGCATCAACGTCCACTTCTGCATGAGCACCTACAACACCACCTATCTGGAAAACGAGCCCAGAGAGGAGGGAATGGACGCCGATCTGTGCACCGAGGTGCTCCGCGTCCGGGACGGCTTTATCACTCCCAATGACAAGCCTGGCTGGGGCATGGACTTAAACTACGAATTCTTAAAATCCTGTGAAGCTGTCGTCTGGAGCCGCGTCAACTTAAAATCCAGCAGGGCGTACACCATGGACGGCGCCCCGCACATTATGTGACCATGAGGAAGGTCACCTTTGTAAAAGACCGGCAGTTCTACTGCTCCGTGCTTTCCATCATGCTGCCGGTAGCCTTGCAGCAGGCCATCAATATGGGGGTAAATATGCTGGACACCATGATGCTCGGCTCCTTCGGGGAAATCCAGCTATCCGCCTCCAGCCTGGCCAACCAGTACTACAACTTTTTTACCATATTCTGCATGGGAATCATCGGCGGTTCCAGCGTCCTGGCGGCCCAGTACTGGGGCGCCGGGGACCGGGACCGGGTCCGGGAAACCTTCAGTATGGCCATCCGGCTGTCCCTGGTCCTTTCCATTGTTTTCTCGGTGCTGACCCTTTTATTTCCCACGCAGATTATGGCCATCTACACCCCGGAGGCGGACGTCATCTTCCAGGGCGCCAGGTATCTGCGCATTACCGCCTTTATTTTTATCATCCACGGCACCAGCCTGGTGACGGCGCAGCTCATGCGCTCCGTGGGACAGCCCCGGCTGGGGCTTGTGGTCTCCATCATCTCCTTTGTGGTCAACCTGTTTGCCAACTACGTCTTTATCTTCGGCAAATTCGGAGCGCCCCGGATGGAAATCGCCGGGGCCGCCCTGGGGACCCTGATCGCAAGACTGTCGGAGTTTATCGCCACCTTCCTGTACGTCCTTGTCCTGGACAAACGGCTGGAATTCCGGCTAAAGCACCTGCTCAAATCCCCATCCAGAGCCTTTTACCGCCAGTATTTCCGGCTGGGCGCTCCTGTCCTGGTGAGCGATTCCCTGCTGGGCCTGGGCGGCAACATCGTCAGCATCGTCCTGGGACATATGGGAGCGGCCGTGGTAGCCGGAAACGCCATCTGCCAGGTGATCGACCGGCTCTGTACGGTGGTGATCCAGGGCGTCTCCAACGCCTCCGGCATCATCACCGGCAACACCATCGGGGCGGGAAAGAAAGAGCTGGCCCTGATTCAGGGAGAGACCTTCTATCTTCTGAGCCTCATTTTCGGAGGGATCTCAGCCCTGCTGATTTACTTTATCGGGCCGGCCACCATTTCCATTTACTCTCTGGAGCCAGAGACCGTCACCGTTACCCGGCAGCTGATGCACGCCTACGTGATCATCGTGTTTTTCCAGGCTGTCCAGTCTGTTATGACAAAAGGCGTGCTGCGGGGCGGAGGCGACACCCGGTTTCTCATGCGGGCCGACATCCTGTTTATGTGGCTGGTCTCCATCCCTCTGGGAGCTGTGGGCGGCCTGCTCCTTCACTGGCCCGCCTGGCTGACCATGCTGTGCCTGCGGGCGGACTACGCCATCAAATCCATATGGTGCATCCGGCGCCTGTTAAGCGGCAAATGGATCCATGACGCCTCCCATGAACCGGAGCTTTCCTGAAACATTTTGGCGAAACCTTTCACGGGGAACGCAGTTTCCCAGATATAACAAACTGCCGCCCGGCGCGCTCTCACTAAAAACGCGCCGGGCGGCAGTTTATCTTATTTTACGTCCTCGATTTCATCTGAATTATTTCCCGTAAACCTCCGGATAAAACTCCTTCACCGCGTCGGCCCGGTTGATGAGCACATCCCCCCAGGCGTAATCCGCCACAAACACGGAGTAATCTCTGGGGTCTTTCGGAATGTTGGGAAGGATATTCGCCTGGTTTAAATGGCTGGCCAGGGCGATGTCCACCGGCAGTTTCGCCAGCTCGTAGCAGTCGCGGACGAAGGTGTGGGCCTGCTCCTCCGGATAACCGTCCTGGGCCAGACGCTCCGGTTTCATCATGGGATTGACTCCCAGACCGCCGTGGAGGGCCACCTTATAGGTTTTTCCCGTCTCCTCGTCCGTATCCTCGAAGAAAAAGGCGGTACAGCCAGGGGTATGCCCCGGAACCAGGCGGGTTCTGATCTCAAAATTCCCCATGCGGACGGGGTTCTCGTCCTCATAGAAATTGGTGACGGTGTAGGGCCGCACCCGCATGGGAAAATCAGAATCCGCAAACCGCTGGTGCTCCACCTCGTCCCGCTTGGACAGCCAGATTTCACAGCCGGTCATCTCGTGGAGCAGGCGGGCACAGCTGGAGTGATCCCCATGCCAGTGGGTGAGAAAGATCTTCTTGATGTCCATGGGATCAAAGCCCGCTCTCCAGATCCGGTCGATCACCAGGTAAAACACTTCCTCATTTAACCCGGTATCAAAGAGAATCAGCCCGTCTCCCGTGTCCAGAAGAAACACCGCCACATTGTCCTGCCCGCCCACGTTCCAGACGTGGGGGGCGTTGCGGTACGCCGGAATGGCGTGTTCCCAATGGGTGGCCATGGATTTATTGCTCAGGCGGTCTCCGGTGGGGGCGTAATAAAAAATTTTTTCCATAATCAATCGTTCCTTTCTATTTCTTTATCTGTTTTTAGGATCATTATAAATTTTCCGGCAGTCATCCGTAAATAGGATAGAAGAAATTAGCGGAGACCGCGATGGTCACCACGGCAATTATAATATAAGGAATGGTAAACTTCGCCACCTGGGACACTTTATAATTTCCGGCGGCGTAAATGAGGGCCGTCTCCGCGGCTCCCGACGGAAAGCCCAGGGAAATCACGTTGGCGATGGAAATGATCAGCATAATGCCTCTGGGATCCCAGTTTCCCGCCAGGCAGACGGTAGCTGCCACGGTGTAAAGGATGTTCTGGGTCGCCGAGTTGGACATGACGGTGGTCATTCCGATGCACACTGCCGAGAACAGGAACATGACTGCCATGGAGCTGGGATGTCCGCCCAGAACGTTTAAGATCGCCGTTCCGATCAGATCTCCGGCCCCGGATTTGGTCATGGCAGAGGCCACGCCCAGAACGCCGGCCATGAGAAAGATCATATCCGCCGTCATTGCCTTCGTCACCTCCGGCACCTTCAGGGCCTTGCCGTAGATAAGGGCCAGAACGCCGGCCGCAGGCGCTATGTACATCAGCTTTCCCGTCCACTTATTGAGCACAAGCACTGCCATCACCGCTACAAACACTACGTAGACCAGCGTTTCCTGAGCCTTCGGGAGAGTGGGGGTATCCTTTACATCCTTTAAACCCTTGGTGGATACGTTTCCCTTCCTCGGAAGGAGTTTCCAGGCGATAAGGCAGTAGATGGTCAGGCAGATTACCGGCAGCGCCCCCACCTTGAACTTGTCAAACATCTGGAGCAGGTATGCCTCCTCCGTGATGATATTGGAATAGCGGGCGTTGACCGTGGCGAAGTTGGTAGCTCCCATGCCGATGGGAATGTATCCCTTCCAGATACAGCTGATTCCCAACATCGGCATCAGCAGGCGGCTGGGTGTCACCTCTCCCTCGTCACTTAAGGTAGCCAAGAATACCACCATAATCGAGAAGGTAGCCGTCGCCGGAATAAACTGCACGAAGGCGATGACGATAATATAAAAGAACACGATCAGAGCCATTCCCGTTTTGGAGCCCAGCTCGTCCACCTTCCGGCGCACACTGGGAATAATGCTGGTTTTGGTAATGGCCGAGCTTAACGCCATCATGGGCGCTACCAGGATAATGCTCTCGTTGGTGAACCCGGAAAAGGCCTCTGACGGAGTCAGAATCCCGAAGGCCGCCAGCAGGGTGCAGCAGGTCATGGTAGTCACTCCCATGGGCACCTTCTGGAGCACAAACATAATGATCATAAACGCGAGGATCGCCACAGTGATATACAGTTCCATAAAATGTCCCCCTTTATCGGATCGTTTTTATTCTCATACCCCTTTTTCTTAACGCTTGCCAAGCTCCCGTTCAGCGGCCCACATCAGCCCTTTCATAAAGCCGGTGGGGTAGGCGAAGGAGCCCGCCATGCCGCCAAAGCCCTCCATGGGCCGGAACCCGTGGTCGATGGAGATCACCGCGTCGCATCCGCAGGCCACCAGCTGTTTCATAATGCCGTACATATCCCCGTAGCCGTCCTCCGCCAGTGTCTCCTCAAAGACCGGCAGGGGGCTGTCCACGTTCCGGAAATGGACGCAGAGAATCCGATCGTCCCCGCAAAACTCCTCAATATCCTTCATCAGGTCGCCAAAGGCATCTCCCGCCTCCAGCCAGCAGCCCACGCACAGTTTCATCCCCAGAGCCCGGCTGCCGTGGGCCATGGCAAAGGCTTTCCGGTAGCACTCCGAATTGTAGATCAGGCTGGGAATTCCCGCCATACAGGCTAAAGGCGGGTCATTGGGATGCAGGGCCATCCGGACCCCTGTCTCCTCCGCCACTGGAATCACCCGGTCCAGAAAATACTGGAAATTATCCCAGATCTCCGTTTCCCCGTAGCTCCGCTCCTCCGCGTCCGGCCTTGCCAGGATTTCATTCTGGTCGCAGAAGGCGGAAATGCCTCCTCTGGTGTGCTTTCCCACCTGATGGCTGGTCCTTAAAATTCCATTGGGCTGCCAGGCTATGGAAGTAAAGGGAATTTTCGCCTTTCCCAGCACACGGAGCATATGGTTAAAACGGTCGATCTGCTGATCCCGGTCAGGAAGGTTTAAATGAATGCTCTTGTTCTTCTGCAGCTCGTTGCAGGCTGCGTCTGACACCGTCAGCCCGAATTTCGCCAGCCTCTCCTGCTGCGCTGCCACCTGATCATAGGTCAGCTCCTCCGGCTTTAGCATCAGACTGACATTTTCCACTCCCATCTGTCTGATAAAAGAAAGCGTCTCGTCCCGGTCCGCTGTGCGGACAGGCATCTGTGGTCTCATTGACATCTTTTGTCTCCTCTCTTTCTGTGTTTATCCATCCCGCTCTCCGCCTGTCTAACCTGTGATCGGGAAAAACAGGCTGGCACTGAGCACGACAGAAACGATTGCCAGCACGATAAACGGCAGGGTAAACTTTAAGGTCTTTGAAATCTTATAGCCGCCGGCCGCGTAAGCGATTCCGCAGGCCGGAGATCCGGACGGGAACGCGATTGCCACATTGGCGCAGAAGGCCACAATCAGCACTACCCCTCTGGGGTCCCAGCCAGCCGCCAGGCAAGTGCTGGCCGCGATGGGCACCAGTACGTTTCTCGTAGCTGTATTGGACATAAAGGTGGTCATTAACACCGTCACCAGGGCAAACACCACCATCACCGTAAGACCGCTGGGATTTCCGCCCAATACCTTTAAAATCATACTTCCGATCATTTCCCCCGCCCCTGTGTCTCCCAGGGCATCTGCCATCACCAGCACGCCGGCGATCATCCACACCGCGTCCTGAGTCATAGCAGTGGTAACCTCTTTCACCGACATGGCTTTTGTCAGCAGCAGCACCACAATTCCGATAGCCGGCATCACATACATGATGTCTCCCAGGGCCTTGCTGAAAAACAGGGATACCATTACCACCGCGAAAGCGGCGTAGATGATCGTCTCATCCCGTTTCGGAATCGCTTCCTTCTCCTTGACGCTTTTCAGTTTCGTCGCGTCATAAGTGTCATTTGGCATCAGCTTGTAGGCAAACAGACAGTACAGCGTACATACCGTACAGGGAATCACCGACACCTTGAACTGATCCAGAATGGTGAGAAGCTGCCTCTCATCCGCCGCCATGCCCTCATAAAAGGCATTCAAAGTAATATAGGAAGTCGCTCCCATACCGATGGGAAGTTTAGTTCCCCAAATGCTGATCATCGCCAGGATCGGGATCGTCATTCTGGCCGGCGTAATATCTCCCGTATCCCCCAGAGCCATGAGAAACATCAGCATAATCGTCATCATCGCCGTGGTGGGAAGAAACGCTGCCAGCAGAATGATAATGGCGTACATGGCAATCAACAGGGCCAGTCCGCTCTTTCCTTTCAGATCAATCATCCGGTTCTGGATTTTGGTCAGCAGGCTTGTCTTTCCAAAAGCGGCGCTCATGGCAAACATCGGCGCCAGCAAAATGAGATTCTGACTGGAAAAGCCGGAAAACGCGTCTTTCACGCCATATACCCCCGTCACTACCAGGGCAATACAGCAGATCATCGTAGTAATTCCAAACGGCCACTTGTTCAAAAAGAATCCAAAAATCATGAACGCCATGATCCCTAATACAATATAAAGCTCCACAAACTCCTACCTCCTACTTTCACGTATTTGTAACTGATCCGGCGTGCACTCCGTATTTCTTGCTTTTTATTGTATAATGGAATCTTTTTGTGTACTATTTGTAAAATTAATAATTATTTTGTTATTTTTTATCTAAAATAGAAATCTTTTGTTTTTTATTGTATAATGAAATATATTATATTTAACCTAAATTATTCACGGAACAGTATCTGAATTGATAACAGTACCATGAATCTGAAAATTGATCCATGCAGCCATAACATCACTCAATTAACCCGTCAAAAGGGTATAAAAT
>NZ_NFLE01000038.1 GCF_002160755.1 Lachnoclostridium sp. An14 | reverse complement strand
GAGCTGGCAGTAAAGCAGGCCATCGCCAATCTGCTGAAAGAGAAAAAGACTGTGGTAATGATTGCTCATACCCTTTCCATCGTCAAAAATGCAGATCAAATCCTTGTGGTATCTGACGGGAAAATTGCTGAAGCTGGTACTCACGATGAATTGCTGGCTAAAGGCGGAAAGTACGCAGCCATGTGGAACGCTGAACAAAAGCTTTCCGCCTGATTGAAAATGGCAATACGTCTGAATATCTTACTTTTGGCGCTCGAATAGTCTTTCATGTTCGAGCGCTCTTTTCATACATACGAGAATTATAGATTTCCCACCTGAGCCGAAGGCCTGTCTCATCCGTCCGTGCCTTTTCCTGTGGTCTATAAACCAGGATACCGTCACGTTTCAAGTGGAATCCGATTATTTGTCATTTCTTTTACAAATATAGGCTATTCCAGAAAGGATAGAGAGAATTCCGCCAATTATCTGAAAACTATTAACAGCGCTATGAGTAAGTACCAGAAATCGTTCTGTTTCCATACCACCGCTGATTTGCAAATAGACTCCCCCATACAACTCTCCTAATGGTATAGCAAAGAAAACGATAAGAATACCTATGAAGACCAATACAACATATTGTTTTTCCACTCTGCTCCCTCCCAATCTGATAACTGCAAACCTACAAATGTGAATAATTGTAGCTATTGAACACGCAAGTTAGAATTGGCTAACTTATGATCAAAAAATAAAACTTTCCGTTTGAATCTGTTTCCAGGCGGACAGCAGCTGCTTTCGCGCACCGTCCGTCTGTGACAAGGAAAGTTTATGGTTCCATCCATTTTTTCCATCCAGCTGTATAAAACTCTCGCAGCCGATCCACATAAGACAAAGCCTTTTCGCGGGACATATCGTGAATGACAACCTCAAAAATACTGTTCATCATTCCGCTGGCCGCGATATGGCACAACGCCCGGTCAAGTTCCGGAACCTGGCGTCCCAGGCGGCGCAGCACCTCCATATAGTGCAGGGTGGCATCCACTTCTATTTCTACCATGTTGTGAATAAAATTTTCATAACCGGTGCCCTCAGCCCGTGTTAAAAGAACCTTAACCGGCTCTGAGTGGCTGCAGATATAATCCACCATCCAGTGTGCATATGCCGCAGATTCTACACCCATATGGGCGGGCTGGTCAACTTCGGGCAAGTCAGCAAAGGTCGTCTGACTCTCCATAAAACGTCCCATCAAGGCCACGGCATGGGGCTCTACAATCGAGTTAAATAACGCCTCTTTGCTGGAAAAATAACCATAAAACGCTCCCGTGGTAACCCCTGCATTTTTTACTATTTGCCGCAGAGAAACGCCTAAGAACCCCTTGTCTAAAAATTCTGTCAAAGCGGCTCGCTGAATATTTTCGAGAGTTGTACCCGTTGTTTCTTCCATTCTGCAGGTCTCCAAATAACAAAGTTATATAACAATATTATAATACAGTTAATCCATATCCTCGTCAAGATTTCCCATTGACAAAATCAATTAAACATGCTAGATTGATAATTAGATTATCGATAATTAAATTATCACAATGAAAGGAGGAGTTTTATGGCTGTTGCCGATCATTCCATTGATCCGCGGATTCTTAAAAGCGCCCGGGCGGAATTCGTGAAGCATGGGTTTGAAAAATCATCCTTAAAAGCCATCTGTGACGGCGCCGGAGTTACCACAGGGGCCCTTTACAAACGGTATAAAGGGAAGGAAGAACTGTTCTGCGCGGTAGTGGAACAGACCGTAGCGGATCTTTACGCAGAGGCCAAACGGCGGGGAAATCTGGATCCTGCTTCCATGACCGATGAACAGCTGATCCGCGCCTGGGAGATGGAAGGAAGCGATATGATGTGGTGGTTCCAGTATCTTTATGAGCGCCGGGAGGATTTTTATCTGCTTTTGGCCTGCTCAGAAGGCACCCGTTACTCAAATTTCCAGCACGACTGGGTAGCCCTTTTGACGAAGGCCACCAGCGCCTTTCTGGAGCAGGCAAAATCCCGGGGGCTCTGCCGGAATGATATCCAGCCGGAGGAACTGCACATCCTGCTCTCCGCTTTCTGGACCACCATTTATGAACCCTTTATCCATCACTTTACCTGGGAGCAGATGGAAAATCACTGCCGGATTGTGTGCCGCCTGTTCCACTGGCATGACGCCCTGGGATTTCTCCAGAGGAAGGAGCCCTCTCTTTGAGGGTTTTTCTTCCGGGCGTAAGTTAGTCCAAACTAATCTAAAAGGAGGTACTTATTTTGTTTCAACAGGTATTGAACTACGCGGGAGAATACAGGAAAACCACCTATCTTTCCATTGCCGTGATGCTGTCCGGCATCATCATGAACGTTCTCCCCTTTTTGTTTCTCTATCAGCTGCTCCGCCCCCTTCTCACCGGGGAGGCTGTGGGCCCGGAGTACATCCTGGCCAGAGTTCTGGCCATCGCCGTCTGCGGTGTTCTCTACGCTTTTTTGTATGTGAAGGGGCTGTCCCTGTCCCACAACGCCGCCTACCATACCCTGCAGAATTTAAGGATTTCCCTGCAGGGAAAGCTGGAAGGACAGCCCCTGGGCGTCATCCAGGAAAAGGGCACCGGTTCCTTAAAGAAGATGTTCATTGACGATGTTGATTCCATCGAGCTTTTGCTGGCCCACGCCCTGCCGGAAGGGCTGGCCAACCTGGCGGTTCCCCTTTTTGTATTTATCGCCATGTTTTTTGTGGACTGGAAGCTGGCCCTTCTCTCCCTGTGCTCTCTCCCCCTGGGCTTCGTGGCCATGGGAGCCATGTATCAGGCCGGCATCAGCAAGATGGACGCCTACTACGGTGCAGCCCGGAAAATGAACAATACCATCGTGGAATATATCAACGGCATGGAAGTGGTCAAGGTGTTTAACCGGGACGGGGATTCCTATCGGCGCTTTGAGGAGGATGTGAGAAGCTACCGTGATTTTACCCTGGACTGGTATAAGGTGTGCTGGCCGTGGATGGCCCTCTACAACAGCATTCTTCCCTGCACGGCGTTATTTACCCTGCCGGTGGGGGCCTGGCTGGTTTTAAAGGGATTTTCCACCCTTCCGGACCTGGCCCTGGTTCTCTGCATGTCCTTCGGGGTGGGCGCTCCTCTCCTGCGCTCCTTGAGCTTCATGTCCACCATGCCCCAGCTGAAATATAAAATCGACGCATTGGAGCATCTGATGGATGCGCCGGCCCTTCAGCAGACAGACGCTTCCTTTTCCGGCGCCGATTACAGCATTTCCTTTGAGGACGTGCGGTTTGCCTACCAGGAAAAAGAGGTGCTTCACGGCATTTCCTTTCAGGCGGCTCCAGGAAGCCTTACGGCCCTGGTGGGGGAATCCGGCTCAGGAAAATCCACGCTGGCAAAACTCCTGGTTCATTACTATGATGTGACCGGGGGATCCATCCGCATCGGCGGGCAGAGGCTTACGGACATGAGCGTGGAATCCTTAAACAAGCAGATTTCCTATGTATCTCAGGAGCAGTTTCTGTTTAACATGAGTCTTCTGGAAAATATCCGTCTGGGAAAACCGGAAGCCTCCGATGAGGAAGTGATGGCTGCCGCTGTCAAAGCCCAGTGCGGCGAATTCCTCTCCCGCCTCCCTGAAGGAATCCATACCATGGCCGGAGACGGGGGGAAGCAGCTTTCCGGCGGGGAACGGCAGAGGATTTCCCTGGCCCGGGCCATCTTAAAGGACGCTCCCATCGTGGTCCTGGATGAGGCTACTGCATTCATGGACCCGGAAAATGAAGAAAAGATGAATGAGGCCATCGGGGAAGTGATTCAGGGAAAAACGGTGGTCGTCATTGCCCACCGTCTGTATTCCATCACCGGGGCGGACCAGATCTGCGTGCTGGACCAGGGACGTCTGGCAGATATGGGAACCCATGAGGAATTACTGAACCGCTGTGAAGCTTACCAGAAATTATGGCATGCCGCGGAGCACAGCGCCCGCTGGGCGGTGAAGCCTGATGCCCTGATTCAGGAAGGAGAGGTCTTATGATCGGTCTGATGAAACGGATTTTAACCGTATCGGGAATTTATCAAAAAAGAATTTTGCTGGCGTTTGTTTTCTCTTTCTTAAAGTCCCTGCTTTCCAAGGCGCCCATCATGCTGGCTTTCCTGGTATTGACCGGCTTTTATGAGGGAAGCATTTCCCCCCGCAGCTGCCTGCTTTTCGGCCTTGCCATGGCTTTGTGCGTGGCCTTTCAGGCTGTTTTCCAGAATATCGCCGACCGGCTTCAGTCCGCCGCCGGGTTTATGGTATTTTCCGATATGCGGATGGAACTGGGCGCCCATTTAAGGCGGATGCCCATGGGATATTTCACGGAAGGCAATATCGGGAAAATCAGTTCCGTACTCTCCTCCGACATGATATTTATCGAGGAAAACTGCATGACGGTCCTGGCCGATATGATGAGCTACATCTTCGCGGAAATCATTATGGTGGTATTTCTCTTCCTGCTGAACCCATGGATTGGACTGATGGCTCTGGCTGTCATCGGCGTGATCCTTTTTGTGGCAGAAGGGATGAAGAAGGAAGCCATGGAAGACTCGGTTCTCAGACAGGAGCAGAACGAACATCTCACCGAGGCGGTCCTGGACTTTGTGGAAGGCATCGGCATCATCAAAACCTATAATCTCCTGGGAGAAAAGTCAAAAGCCCTGTCGGAGAATTTCCGCAGAAGCTGTGAAACCAACCTGAAATTCGAGGAGGACCATTCTCCCTGGCAGCTGCGGCTGAATATTGTCTACGGCCTGGGTTCTGCAGCCATTGCCGGCCTCTCCTTTCTTCTCTGGCGGCAGGGGATGCTGACGATTCCGGATTTAATCGGCATCCTTCTCTTCGTCTTCGACCTGTTCGGCCCCATCAAGGCCCTGTATACCCAGGCCACCCGCCTTACGGTGATGAACAGCTGCATGGACCGGATCGAGGAAGTTTTTTCCCAGCCGGAACTGCCGGATGACGGTCTGGAGAAAATCCCCTCTGCAGGCCATGGCCCGGAGGTGGAATTCCGGAATGTCCGCTTCGGCTACGAAGAAAAAGAGGTGCTTCATGACCTTTCCTTCCTCCTTCCGAAAAACCAGATGCTGGCCCTGGTGGGGCCTTCCGGCGGCGGAAAATCCACCATCGCGAACCTTTTAACCCGCTTCTGGGATGTAAAATCCGGCCAAATCCTGATTCGTGGAACAGATATCCGCAAGGTAAAGCTGGCGGATTTGATGGACCACATTTCCATGGTGTTTCAGCGGGTATACCTGTTTCAGGACACCATCTACAACAATATCAGCATGGGACGGCCGGAGGCCACCCGGGAAGAGGTGATGGAGGCGGCGAAAAAAGCAAGGTGCTACGACTTTATCATGGCGCTGCCTGAGGGATTCGACACCGTCATCGGTGAAGGGGGAGAAAGCCTGTCCGGCGGGGAAAAGCAGCGGATTTCCATCGCCCGGTGTATCTTAAAGGACGCTCCCATTGTGATTCTGGACGAGGCCACGGCCAGCGTGGACGCGGACAATGAAAGCTATATCCAGGAAGCTATCAGCGAACTCTGCCGTGGAAAAACACTCCTGGTCATTGCACACCGCCTGAATACCATACGGGGGGCAGATCAGATTTTGGTGGTGTCAGACGGAACCATCATCCAGCGGGGAAACCATGAGACATTAATGGCCGAGGACGGCGTATACCGGAATTTTGTGGCCGTTCGTCAGCAGAGCCGGGGATGGATGAGGCGCAAGGACGCTTAGTTCCTAATTCCCCGTCCCGGCAGCGTTTTTACTTTTAAAAGTTGATTTATATTTAATACTACTCGGAAACAGAGGATTTCTCCTCTGTTTCTTCTTGTCTGGAAAACATTTGACATCGCTTGTTATCGCGCCTATACTGAAGTTGGTTAACCGTATCAAACCGAAAGGGGGCGTGAGTATTGCTTGCCAATGAAAAACAAACACTCTCCGGCGCGCTTGAGATATTATCACAGTCGGAATTGCCAGATAATTTTGAGGGAATAAAACTATATGGTACCACAGAGGAAGCCAAAGATGAATTGCGTCAGGACTGTAAAATATTCAGGCTGTCGAATGAAACGGGGTATGGACGGGTTACTGTTTATCAGGTTTTTCCGGGTATTGAGCTTTACTATAACGATATGCATATCGGATATTGCAGCCAAAACCAGGCTACTGCAAAAAACATGATAGAGATTAACCATTGTTTAACCGGGCGCTTTGAGTGTAGTTTTGGCGAAAATAGCTGCTGTTATATGGCGGAAGGCGACTTGTCTGTCAGTTCTATGATGAAGAAAAAGTCAAACCCGTGTTTTCCACTGAACCACTATCACGGCATTTCCATTATCATCAATCTGGATGAGTTGTTGCCGGAGGTACGACGGATTATGGAGCTGCTAAATATTGACCTTCACTACATACAAAAATATATATGCGAAGGAAACCGCTGCTGCATTATGCGGGCGAACCCATCTATTGAACATATTTTTTCAGAACTCTATCATGTCCGGGAAAAAAGAAAACCGGGATACATGAAAATTAAGACGCTGGAACTGCTCCTGTTTTTAAGCGACCTCAATACAGCAGAAGAAGTTTTGCAGACGGATTATTACAATCAAAATCAAGTGGCATTGATTAAGGCAGTAGCATCATATATCACGGAGGATTTAACGATACACCACACGATTGAGCAGCTTTCTCAAAAATTTAAGATTTCTACAACTGCGCTAAAAAAATGCTTCCGGGGTGTTTATGGAACCTCCGTTTATTCCTATCTCCGTACCTACCGGCTTCAAGTTGCTCAAAAGCTGCTGCTGGAGACAGCGCTTTCAGTGACGGAGATTGCAAGCAAAATCGGATATGAAAATCCGAACAAATTCACCTCTGCCTTCAAGGAAATGTATGGCAGTTCTCCAACAGAGTACAGAAAGAGTGTCCGTTTGGATAGAAACGGTCCGTATGGAGTGGCGAAGAAGTCTGAGCTATATTAAACTATCCTTTGTCAGATAAAAGCAGAAAGAGCGCTTGAAGCTGGCCTATTTTTTGATTAGTCGGTTAGATAGTGCTAACTTTCTAAAAGACAAAGGAGGGTTTCCAAATGGGAAATGAAAAATCGACAGGTAACAAATATACGGTCAAAGATGCGGCTGTCATCGGTATCTTCTGCGCGGTCATGTTCGTAGTATTTATGGTCTACTCGACTCTGACCGGTGCTTCTCTGTTCTACTCCATGATTTTTAATGCCGCTGGCGCAGCACTTATTCTTGCGCCATTTTATGTTTACATGTGTATGAAAGTCGGTAAGCATGGCCCCGCCCTTGTCTACAATATCATGTGGGCGATTGTCGCCGGACTGATGATGGGGCCGTTTATGATCCCGTGGTTTTTAGGCGGCGGTATTATTGCAGAGCTTTCCATGTGCGGAAAGAATGCTTACCATGACATTAAGCGTGTGTCTATTTCGTGGGTAATCACGGCGCTGGTTCGTGCTGCACATGGTATGTCAGAAATCTGGTTTTTCAGAGATGCGTTCCTCGCTACTGGTGTCAGCGAGCAGCAGGTTCAGGTACAGACCCAGTATTACACCGATCCGAAGTATGTCATTTTGAGCCTGGTTGTTACTGCTATTCTCGCCGTCCTCGGCTGTATGATTAGTAACAAACTGATTGTGAAGCACTTCAGAAAGAGTGGCGCGATTAAATAAGCTATGAACATAAAATTTGATTTTCGGACCAAATTGCTTGTCATAGTTCTCACTATGTCGCTTGTGGCGGTGCTCACAAGCGACATTTTGATATACACGCTTTTGGGAGTTTTAAGTGTGTATCTGATTATTCAGGGCTTTGGCAGGCAGACTATAAAATATCTGATTGTCTGCGGTGTTTTTATTGTGCTGCGGCTG
Organism: Lachnoclostridium sp. An14; assembly: GCF_002160755.1. Lineage (GTDB taxonomy): Bacteria > Bacillota > Clostridia > Lachnospirales > Lachnospiraceae > Lachnoclostridium_A. Next base: position 32,045 of record NZ_NFLE01000038.1, on the reverse strand, counting down.
ATTTCAGGCGGACAGGGCATTACTATTCTTATGCCGGAAATGTTTCTATTCATGGTGTTGCGTATTTTGATGATGGTTATGGCGGCACAGCCTGTGATTGGTATGCCGCCAGGAGAAGTAGTGGCCGTTTTCAAGAAAATACACGCTCCTGATGGAATTGCTTTACCTGTGACCTTTATGCTGCGTTTCTTTCCCACCGTCCGCAGTGAGTTTTCTGATGTTTTTGCTTCTCTTCGGCTGCGAAAATTACTGTCATGGAAACACCCTCTGGATGCAATGGAGTATATTGTTACACCTGTTATTTTCCGTTCATCCAGAATAGCAGAAGAACTTGCCGCTTCTGCCGAAAGCAGAGGAATATCTAATCCGGGGAAACATACCTGCCGCAGAAAGATAGAATTTCAAAAACGGGATTGGATTATGTGTGTGATTGCTGTTTGCGTAACAGTGCTCTATTTTGTGCTGGAAAGGACGGTAGCGTAATGGAAAATTTTAAGACAAGACGATCCGTTATCCAGTTTGAAGATGTATCTTTTGAATATCCGGGAGCGGAGACAGAAAGTATCCATCATATTGACCTTGATGTAAAAGAAGGCGAGTTTCTTGTACTGACTGGCGGGAGTGGCTGCGGAAAGACAACACTGACACGGCTGATAAACGGATTGGCTGAACAATTTTACGAAGGGACGATGAAAGGGCGCATCACATTGTTGGGGCGGAGCATATCTGAATATCCTCTGTATGAAATCGGGAAAAAAGTAGGCTCGATTTTTCAAGATCCCCGGAGCCAGTTTTTTGCCAGCATTACAGAGGATGAAATTGCATTCGGTTGTGAGAATTACGGCGTTCCTTATGAGGAATTGGATGGGCGGGTTTCAAATGCTATCAAACGCATTAACGGAGATATGCTACGCGGGAAAGAAATTTATCCCATGTCCAGCGGTGAAAAACAGAAAATAGCGGTGGCCTCCGTCAACGCTGTTAATCCGGAAATTTATGTGTTTGACGAACCATCGGCCAATCTGGATATGTATTCTGTTGAGGCGCTGAAAAATCTGATGCGTGAGCTGAAATCAGAAGGTCACACAATCATTGTTGCTGAACACAGGCTTTATTATCTTACTGGCCTTGCAGACCGCTTCCTCTACATGGAAAACGGGAGCATAAAAGAAGAATGGACACCTGAAGAATTGCTTTCCATGCCGGAGGCAAAAAGACAAAATATCGGAATAAGGGCAGCGGATTTACGCCACATTGAAGTAGACATTCCTTCCAGAAAAGAAACGGATGTGACTTTGGAAGTAAAGGGGCTGGCCTTTTCCTACCGTAACCATCCGGTTTTCCATGACATATCTTTCCAGGCGTATGCCGGTGATCTGATTGCGATTATAGGACATAATGGAATAGGAAAAACCACTTTGTCAAACATTCTTTGCGGAATGCAAAAAGAAAAAGCAGGACAGATTTTATATAACGGGAAAGATGTTCCGAAAGGCAGACGAAAAAACTTTGCCTATTTTGTTATGCAGAATACAGATTGCCAGTTATTTGGGGACAGTGTAGAGGAAGAATTACTCTTGAACGGAAAAGGCAGCACGCAGGAGCAGAGGGATGATCTGCTGAAAATGTATGGTCTGTTTGAGTGGAAAGAAAGGCACCCGGCTACCCTTTCCGGCGGGCAGAAGCAAAGGCTCACTCTTGCTGTATCTGATTGGATAGATACCCCCATTTTGATTTTAGATGAACCCACCAGCGGTCTTGATTATAAAAATATGCTGCGAATATCCGAGCATTTGAAGGCGCTGGCTCAAAAAGGAAAGACTATTTTAATCATTACCCATGATTATGAATTTGCCGCTATGACTTGTAATCGGGTTCTTCACTTCATTGATGAAGGCCATGCAGAAACATTTCCCCTGCAAGGAAGCCTGCCCCGGTTATATTCCTGCCTCATGTGCCAGTGAGTTATGTGTCTGATTGGATAGACCTGCCCTGTATGGAGTGGCAAAAACAACTGAATGATTTTATGATAATAGGTGAGTTAGAAAATGCTAACCCACCTATTATTGCGAAAGGAGCCTTGCTTATGGATAAGCAAAAAAATGGAGAGCTGTCCAGAATGTTCAGTTATGCAGGGAATTACCATGTTCTGACCATTTTGGGCTGTGTCCTCTCCGGAATTAGTACCATTTTGTCTATGCTGCCTTTTGGTTGTATATGGCTTGTGATCCGTGATTTGATCCAGGCATTCGCTGCGGGGGATATAGCTCTTGCAACGGAAAGCACTCGTTATGCGTGGATGGCAGTCGTGTTTGCAGCAGCAAGTATTTTAATTTATTTCATCTCTTTGAACTGTACCCATCTGGCGGCGTTTCGTACAGCGACCAATATGCGGAAAACAGCAATTCACCATATTGTGACACTGCCGTTGGGCTATTTCAGCCAAAATGCCAGTGGACGGCTGCGGAAAATCATTGATGATAACGCAGGGCTTACAGAAGGGTTCCTGGCCCATCAGCTCCCGGATTTGACCGGTGCAGCCATCATGCCGGTTGCGGTTATTATTTTGATTTTCCTCTTTGACTGGCGGCTGGGAATTTGCTGTCTGATACCTATGGGGATCAGCGTCATTTTTTTGAAACAGATGATGGGCGGAGATAATGCACAGTTTATGAGCAAGTACATGACCGCATTGGAAACAATGAACAAAGAGGCCGTGGAATACATTCGCGGTATCCCTGTTGTAAAGGTGTTTCAGCAGACAATTTACTCCTTCAAAAATTTCCATGCAGCGATAGAAGAATATGAGAAATTTGCTTCCGGGTATGCTTTGAAATGTCGTATTCCTCTTACCGGATTTACAGTAACGCTGAACGGCACATTTGTTTTGCTGATTCCGGTGGTTATGTTTATTCTATCCGGGATCAGCGGACAGGCGGCTTATGAAAATGTTGTACTGGATTTCCTGTTTTATAGTCTGTTTACCCCGGTCTGTGCAACTATGATGAACCGTATCATGTTTGCCAGTGAGCAGCTTATGGCCGCAAAAAGCGCAGTCAGCCGAGTGGACGAAATTTTGCAGGAAAAGCCATTAATGGAGCCGGAGCATCCTATGATTCCGGCAGACGCTTCGATTGTGTTTTCGGATGTGTCTTTTTCCTATCCAGGTGCCACAGAAAAAGCCTTAGACCATATCAGCTTTGTGGTTCCAGCAGGGAAAACGGTTGCGCTTGTTGGAGCTTCTGGCAGTGGTAAAAGTACGGCGGCAAGCCTCATCCCCCGATTTTATGATGTTCAGTCAGGTTCCGTTACGATTGGCGGCGTGGATGTCCGCAATATTGAAAAACGAGAACTGATGAAAAGAGTTGCTTTTGTGTTTCAGAATACCCGCCTGTTCAAAGACACCTTACTTAATAATATTAAGGCGGCCCGTCCAGACGCCACCAGGGAAGAAGTGATGAAAGCGGCCAATGAAGCACAGTGCAAAGATATTATTGACCGGCTCCCGGATGGACTTGATACGCTCGTTGGAACAGGAGGTACTTATCTCTCAGGAGGCGAAAACCAGAGGATTGCGTTGGCAAGAGCAGTCTTAAAAGATGCCCCCATTATCGTACTTGACGAAGCCACAGCATTTGCAGACGCCGAGAACGAACACCAGATACAGCTTGCCTTTGAGCGGTTGACCCAAAATAAAACTATTTTGATGATAGCCCACCGGCTTTCTACGATACAGGATGCAGACCTCATCCTGGTCTTTAAGGATGGACAGATTGCAGAAAGGGGGACACATGAAGAACTATTAAACTTAAATGGAATTTATTCTTCTATGTGGAAGGATTACCAGACTTCGATTGCATGGAAGGTCGGAAAGGAGAGCGAATAGCATGATTAAAGCATTGAAAAACAAGTATGCGTTGAGCGATCAGGGGACAAAAGACCTGCTGAAAGGAATTATTTATTCCGTACTGGCAAATATCAGTCTTATGTTTCCGGTTATTCTTCTGGCCATCGTCCTCAATCAACTTCTTGCGCCTGTTTTGGGAACGAATGCACCGGAAATCAGCGCCATCGTTTATACGGTGATTGGAATAGTGATTTTAGCCGTTGTTTTTATATTCCACTATTGCCAGTACACTGCAACATATCTCGGAACCTATGACGAAAGCGCCAGGCGGCGCATTGGTCTTGCGGAAAAATTGCGTACTCTTCCGCTGACCTTTTTCCATCAGCGCGATCTTGCTGATCTGACAAGCACCATTATGGGGGACTGTGCAAATTTTGAACACGCATTTTCCCATACAGTTCCGCAATTCTTTGGAGCTGTTATCTCAACTGGTATTGTTTGTATTGGTCTGTTGATCTTCAACTGGCAGATGGGGCTGGCACTTCTCTGGGTAGCTCCGATTTCCTTTGCAATCGTAATTCTGTCGCGGAAATGCCAGGAAAAACTTAGCAAAAAACACATGAACGCCAGATTAGAACTGGCCGAAGGTATTCAGGAATGTTTGGAAACTGTACAGGATATAAAAGCCTGCAACCAGGAGGAAGATTATCTCCGCAAATTGGATGCAAAGATGGATGCTGCGGAAAAGGCACAGATTTCTTCTGAAATGACGACAGCGAGCCTGCTGACAACTGGACAGATGTTCCTGCGGCTCGGTTTGGCAACGGTGATTGTTGTGGGTAACAGTCTTGTGGTAAATGGAGATACGTCCCTGTTTACCTATATCCTGTTTTTGATTGCTGCCTCCCGCCTGTATGATCCGCTTTCCGGGGCGATGGCAAATATGGCAGAGCTGTTTTCTGTACAGCTTCAAGTGAACCGCTTGAAAGAAATTGAAGATTACCCGGAAGAAACCGGCGAGAAAGAAATCCGTACAAACGGATACGATATTACTTTCGACCATGTCCGGTTTTCTTATGAAAAAGACAAACCAGTGCTGCGGGATGTTTCGTTTACTGCAAAGCAGGGACAAGTTACAGCATTGGTCGGCCCATCCGGTGGAGGCAAAAGTACCGTTGCAAAGCTGGCGGCAAAATTCTATCCACTGGATGGAGGAAGAATACTTTTAGGCGGAACCGATATTGCCCCACTCAATTCAACCATGCTGATGAAAAATTTCTCTATCGTTTTTCAAGATGTCGTACTTTTTAACAACACCATCATGGAGAATATTCGTGTTGGCAAGAAAGACGCTACGGACGAGGAAGTAATTGCTGCAGCGAAAGCGGCTCAGTGTGATGAATTTATTTCAAAATTGCCGGACGGCTATCAGACGGTGATCGGAGAAAACGGTTCTACATTATCTGGCGGCGAGTGCCAGCGCCTTTCTATCGCCCGCGCCCTTTTGAAAGATGCTCCTGTTATTCTCCTGGATGAAGCTACTGCCTCTCTTGACGTAGACAATGAAACAGAAATCCAAAATGCAATTTCAAAGCTGGTCAAGGGAAAGACAGTTCTTATTATCGCCCATAGAATGAGAACGGTTGAAGCTGCTGATAACATCATTGTACTGTCGGATGGCATTGTAGCCGAAAATGGAACCCATGAGGAACTTATGAAGGAAAACGGACTATATCACCGGCTGGTCGATTTGCAGACGGCTTCTGCAAATTGGAAGTTAAGTGTTTAGCTTGCAATAAGGAGATACTAATGAAACTTCATGTGTCCAGGCGGAGTATATGGGGCATTCTTGTTCTCTAAGTAAGAAGACAGACATGGTTCGCTCCGTAGACGCGGCCCGACACATGGAGGTATCAAAGTCCAGTTTGTACCATGCAGCGGCTGCCTTGCGGGACGGCGGAGGCCGATGCCTATGTAATAATACATACATTTTCCCTTGATGTGTTTTCACCAGCCGGGTCGGCACATCCATAAAGCCCCTCATGTTTTTTCCTAATATCTTCATTCATCTACAATTCTGTATCTTCCGCAATCGTATTTGAACTATTTCCTGCTAAATTTGTATTGACAGCATTACCCATTTGTCCTATAATCAAAACAGTGTTATAAAACACTGTTTTGAATCTTTGAAAAGGAGGACCATCCATGGCAAAACAGATTGAAGGCGTATATGAAGCCGTACTTGCCTGCGCAAAAAAGGAATTTCTTGAAAAAGGATATACGGACGCTTCCCTTCGGACCATCGCCCAGGAGGCAGGCACCAGCACCAGCTCCATCTATACCCGCTTTAAGGACAAGGAAGGTCTGTTCGAGGCCATTGTTGGGCCTGCCGCCTCCCAGATGAAAGAAATGTTTCTGGAAATTCAGGAAAACTTTCATGGGCTGGACGAGGAGGTTCAGGAAGCGGAAATGGGCCGGTATACCTCCCGCCACCAGATGGAGCTTCTGGATTTTATCTATGAGCATTTTGAAGAGTTTTACCTGCTGATTAACGGGGCCGGCGGCAGCCGGTTCGCCAGCTTTTTAGATGAACTGGTGCAGATCGAGGTGGACTACACCTATAAATACATGGAAGTGATCGGATGTGAAACCGTCAAATCCGGCCTGGTCACGGAGGAATTTCTCCATATCATTGTCACCGCGTATTTTAACGGCATGTTTGAGGTGGTGCGCCATCGAATGCCAAAGGCTGACGCGGTCAAATATATCCGTCTGCTGAACCGCTACCATATGCAGGGATTCTCCACGGTCTTTTATCCGGAGGAGTCCCCGGAGATTGGACCATAAAGCAGACTGGCCCTCTCTTTCAGGCAATACCGAGATAATCAGGCTGTCTCCTGTTCGGATCCGCGGGAGCAGTCTCTTTATAAAATCATAAGTTAGTTTTAGCTAACAAAAGGAGGTATTTATATGCAGAAACAAAGCCCTTTGCTGCGGCTGTGGGAATTGGGAAGTGACTGCCACAGCGGTCTTCTGCGGGCAATCCTGTCTGCTTTTATCGGCGTTCTGTGTGGGATGATTCCCTATTTTGCCGCAGCGCAGATTTTAATCGGGCTGATTCAGGGAGAACGGGACACAGGATTTTATCTTACCTGGTGCATGGCTGCCCTGGCCGGATATCTTCTCCGGGCCCTTCTCTACGCTCTCGCCCTGTCCATGTCCCACAGGGCCACGTTTTCTATCTTAAAAAATATCCGGGAGCGGCTTTTGGCGAAGCTTCCCAAAATGCCCCTGGGGACCGTCGTGGACGCCTCCAGCGGCCAGTTAAAGCAGATTATAGTGGATCAGGTGGAAAGCATGGAGCGTCCCCTGGCCCATCTGCTTCCGGAGATGACGTCCAATCTTTTGGTCCCGGTCTGCATTTTTATTTATCTTTTCATTTTGGACTGGAGAATGGCTCTCCTCTCTCTCGTCTCCATCCCCGTGGGAATGGCGTTTATGATGGCGGTGATGAAGGATTACGGAAAACAGTATGAAGGTTCCGTGAAGGTCACCCAAGCCATGAATTCCACACTCGTAGAATATATCGGAGGAATTGAGGTCATCAAAGCCTTCAATCAGGGAAAACACTCCTACGCCAAATTATCGGAGCGGGTGCTTGCCAACGCCTCTTATTTTTACCACTGGATGAAAAGCTGCCAGCTTCCCATCTCCATTTCCCGGGCTCTGGCTCCCACGACCATGATCACCGTCCTTCCAATCGGATGGCTGATGTACGTAAACGGAAGCCTGAAGCTGGAAACCTTTCTCATCACCATCATCCTCTCTCTGGGAATCGCCGGTCCGCTCCTGGCCGCTATGGATTTTGTAGACAGCCTGGCAAAGGTGGGAACCATCGTTGGGGAGGTGGATAACATTTTAAATGGTGAAGAACAGAGTCATCCGGATCATCCGGTCTCCTTCTCTTCCATGGACATCCGGCTGGAACAGGTGTCTTTCGGCTATCATAAAGAAACAGAAATCCTCCACAATATTTCCCTTTCCATCCCGGCAGGCACCATGACGGCCTTTGTGGGGCCGTCCGGCAGCGGAAAATCCACCATCGCCAAGCTCATCGGCGGCTTCTGGGATGTCAGGCATGGGAAGATCACTCTGGGAGGACATGATTTAAAGGAGATTCCCCTCTCCCAGCTCTACGACCAGGTGGCCTTTGTCAGCCAGGACAACTACCTGTTTAACGATACGGTCCGGGAAAATATCCGCATGGGAAAGCCCGGATCCAGCGACGCCCAGGTGGAAGCGGTGGCCCGGGCGGCGGGCTGCGATGAGTTTATCCGCGGCCTGGAGCAGGGATACGATACAATGGTGGGCGGAGGCGGCGCCCATCTTTCCGGCGGGGAACGGCAGCGGATCGCCATTGCCAGGGCTATGCTAAAGGACGCGCCGGTGGTCATTTTAGATGAGGCCACGGCCTACATTGACCCGGAAAACGAGGCGATAATCCAGCAGGCGGTGGCCCGGCTGGTGAAGAGAAAGACCGTCATTGTCATCGCCCACCGCCTTTCCACCATCACGGACGCGGATCAGATTTTTGTCATTGAGAAAGGCCGGATTGCCGCAAAGGGAACCCACAAAGAGCTTTTGGATTCCAGCGGCCTGTACCGGGAAATGTGGAGTGCACATATGGGAGCAAAGGATGGTGAAACAGTATGATTGAGGTATTGAAAAAAATCTGGCGTTTTGCCGGCAAAGAACAGTGGAACATTACTAAGTCCGTTTTCTGGGGCTTCTTTTACGCAGTGTTTCATATGTTTCAGGTTGGCGCCATCTACTATGTGGTCCTGGCCTTAACCAGCGGGGAGCAGACGGCGGATGCCGCATGGACGGCTCTCCTGCTGCTGGCCGCAAGCGTCATCGGCCGGGCGGTGATCAACCGGTTTACCCAGCTCCAGCAGACCCACGCCGGATATTTTATGGTGGCAAACCGCAGGATTGAGATCGGCGATAAGCTGAAGCGGATCCCCATGGGATATTTTAACGAAAAAAGCCTGGGGGAAATCACCGGAGTTGCCACTACCGTTCTGGATGTGGTGGAAACCTCCGGACCGGTGGTGCTTGTCAGCATCTTAAGCGGCTTTATCAACGCCCTGGTCTTTATGCTATGCGTCTTCGTCTTTGACTGGCGGGTGGGCCTCCTGGTCCTTGCCGGGACGGCCCTCTATCTGTGGATTACCTCCCGGATGGAGCAAAAATCGGTACAGGTGACGCCGAGGCGCCAGGAGTCTGAGGCCCAGCTGGTGGACGCGGTGCTTGAGCAGCTCCAGGGAATGAGCGTGATCAAATCCTTTAACCTCACGGGAAAAGGAGACCGGCAGCTTCAGGAAGCTCTGGAATACAATCGGAAAAGCAATCTGGACATTGAGCAGCTGTTCACCCCTTACAACATTGCCCAGGAAGGGATTCTCCGCCTGTTCTCCGTGCTGATGATGGGAGCCGCCGTATTCTTTTTCCTAAATGGAACGATGCCCTTAGCCAATGGGGTCATGACGGTGATTATCTCCTTTATGGTCTTCTCCCAGATTCAGTCCGCCGGCAGCGCCGCAGCCATCCTGCGGGTGGTAGGCAGCTCCATCGACCATGCGGACCAGATTAAGGCTCTGCCGGAAATGGACAGCTCTGGGGCAGATATCGCTCCCGTCTCCCATGAGATTTCCCTGGACCACGTGTCCTTTTCCTATGACAAAAAGCCTATCCTTCAGGATGTCTCCGTCCGTATTCCGGATCAGACCACCACGGCCATCGTGGGCCCCTCCGGCAGTGGAAAAACTACTCTCTGCCATCTGATTGCCCGGTTCTGGGATGTGGACAGAGGCGCCATCACTGTAGGCGGAAAAGATATCCGTGAGTACACTCTGGAATCTCTGATGGATCAGATCAGCATGGTCTTTCAGAATGTGTATCTCTTTGCCGACACCATCGAGAACAACATTAAGTTCGGACGGCCGGAGGCTTCCCACGAGGAAGTGGTGGCTGCAGCGAAGAAGGCCTGCTGCCACGATTTCATAGAAGCCCTTCCGGAAGGCTATAAAACTGTAATCGGGGAAGGCGGCGCTACTCTCTCCGGAGGAGAAAAACAGCGGATTTCCATCGCCAGGGCCATTTTGAAGGACGCGCCCATCATTATCTTCGATGAGGCCACGGCAAACGTGGACCCGGAAAATGAGGATAAACTCCAGAAAGCCATGGAGGAGCTGATGCGGAATAAAACCATCATAATGATCGCCCATCGGTTAAAAACCGTGGAACATGCGGATCAGATCCTGGTTCTCGATCAGGGACGGATCGTCCAGTCCGGAACCCACAGGGAACTGGCCGGCCAGCCCGGCCTTTACCGGGAATTCCTGGATGCCAGACGGATGGCCGCTGGGTGGAAACTGGGGGAGACCTGACAGCCAAACAGATTGAAAACTAAAAAAGCAAGAACGTTTCCAGGCGGTAAAATTTGCTGTCTGGAAACGTCCTGGATTATTGTTTATAATAATGAAAATCACATAAGCTTCCGCCCTCTCCCAACGTCTGGGAACGTTCAAAACGGATATGCTTTAGGTTATCAAACATTACATGGTCCACTTTGCAGAATAATACGGCCACCTCAGGGCAGTGGTAATAATCCGCCAGATCTTTATAGAGGCAGCGTGTGGTATGAAAACATAAGCCCTGACTATCATTCTGATAAAACTGATTATCCCAAAGGTCCGACTGCAGAGCCTGATAAAAAATCTTACGGAATAAAGAAAACCCTCCGGGAATACTGCCGCAAAAAGATGCAAATCTCTTTTTGGCTCCCACAGAACCAATAAGATCTTCCCAAATCTGCTTAAGCGCTTCTTCCGAAGAAGCACCATGCTCCGTCAGAGCCAGATACCATGCCAGACGAGGCAAGATCCCTGTCTGCGCTGTTTTAAATTGCGTAGGTGACAGCCTCTGTTCTTGTTCGCTTATCATATCCGCCAGTATCTTTTCTTTCGCTTTTTCTGCTTGTTGAATTAGTTCCTCCGACAAAGCAATTTTCCTATCCCTATTCATAAAAATTCCTCCTAAGCGCTGCAATTCTTTTGCACTATGATTAGTTTAGCGGAACGGAATCTCTAAAACTACTCTAAAATCAACATATTTTAGCTCGAAAACCGTCTAAATCATCTTTGGCGGATTTTGTCTCAGAGAACGACAAAACTGCTTTGGCGTTGTTCCATATTTTCTTTGATATACCGCTGAAAAATAGCTTAGATTTTCATATCCAACTGCGGATGCCACACGACTGATTCTGCACTCTCCATCCATAAACATCCGACGGGCTTTTTGCACGCGCAGCTCCTGAAGATATTGATGAACCGTCATGCCGAATACTCTCTTAAACAGGCGCTGCAACTTACTTTCACTGACATAAAGTTTTCCTGCAAGTTCTTTGCAGGAAGGCGCACATTCTATATGATCCTCCAAAAGCTGTACCGCAATGTTCACCGTATGCAAATCCCCGGAATCAGGCAATACAAAGCTATTATCCACGCCCAGCGTGATTGGCATACCCGTGAAATCTTCCACAGGACAAACTGCATCCATACAGTATGAACACAGTTCCAGAATCAGACCTTGCCGATATAGATTTTTTGCCCCTCCTCTGACCGGAGGCTGCGTAAGCTGAAACAAGGCTTTTTTTAATGTATCATTCATATCCCATGAGGCAAAAACAGGATATTTTCTTTTTGGGGTTTCATTATCATAAGTTGGATCTACTAATTGGGTCAGTGTTTTCCCGGGAATCCGAATCCCGATAAAGTGATACGTTTTCCCAGTTTTATAGCAGATTTCTTCAACTCCGTTCCTGTCATGAGAAAAGAATGCCTGATTCTGTTTCATGCGGATGATCTGTGAATCCGTATTTGTCAATGTCCAGTCAATCTCATCACCCAGACAGAACGTAAATTCAAACGTCCCTGATGTGGCTCTCCCTCTAAACACCATATCCTGACGATACTGCATGAAAAATTCCCCGATTACAATCCCCCAGGGGATGGCATAACAGTGAATGAATCCTGTTCCTAAGTGTTCAGGAATTGAATAGCTGGATTGAAAATAGTCCTGTCTGTTCATATGGTCGTACGCCTGATAAATTTCACGATTCTGCAGCTCTCTTTTCATATGCCGTCCTTTAACATCAATGGTATATAACAAATTTAGTCTCTTTCAGCCGTAGTTGTAATTGAAACTTCCGTCTGATACAATAAAAACATTTAGAAGAATACGAAGGGTAAGAGAAACAATGTCCATCGATACCAATTTCCCCATCTATCACATGCACAATACTTATTTTATACGCTCTGCCCGTCTGGCTCCCGCGCCCCATGAGCATTTCGCCTCTCACCTGATCTTTGGACTGCAGCAGCCCTTTCTGGCAGAAGTTGACGGCTGCCGGATGCCAGCAGAGGGCATTGCCATCGGCTCTGGGATTTCCCATACGATTTACACGGAAGGGCCGGTTCTGGCGGCCTTTCTGGATGCGCTCACTCCCTTAGACAGCTGTCTGAAAAAATGTATTCTGAGAGGCCGGTCTTACTACCAATTTTCCCCCGGCATCTCCCAGGCCGTCAGCCAGGCTTGGCTGACAGCCTCCTCTCCTTCTGATGGGAAAGAAGCGATTTTGAAGCTGGAACAGCTGACCGGCTTAAATCCTGATTTTCCGGTCACAGAGGACTCCCGCATTTTGGAAGCCGCAGACTATATTCACCGGGCGCGGAATTTGGAAAGCCTCACCGTCCAGGAGATTGCCCGGGCCGTCTGCCTGTCAGAAAGCCGACTCTCCCATCTGTTTAAGCAGGAGGCAGGCATCTCCCTTCACCTTTACCTGGCCAACATGAAGCTGGAACGGGCCTTTTATCTGATCCCCACAGGGAAACCGATGACCGATATTTGCATGGAAGCCGGTTTTTCCTCCCCTTCTCACATGAGTGATATCAGCCGAAAACTTTACGGCCTTTCCATGACCCAGGTGAAAAAGCTGTTCTTCGGCGGGCATGCGCCTGTGGAGCTGTCCTGACAAATCAGCAGATAAACAGAAGCAGACAGCCTTTTGTTCTGGTATCATCCCTATCAAACAACAAAAAAGGAGGATACCTTATGAACCAACCCTTTGTTTCGCCGGGAACCTGGCAGCTTCACCCTCTCCCGCTATTTGACTTTCAGCTGAACCGTCTGGTGATGTGGAACCACGGGGACCCGGAACAGATTAAAAAGAATGCAGGCCGGATCACGGATTTTAAGTCCTGGGCGCAGGTGTTAAAGGAGCTGTCTGCTCAAGCGGAGTCAGAAAATCAGTGGGCTTGTGCAGCCGGATATTTGCGAATGGCAGAGTTTTTCATGGAACCGGGAACGGAGGAGACCATGCAGGTTTACGAGACAGCCAGAGAACTGTTCTATGAGCACTTTTCTTCCCTTTTCCGGGAGCAAGGCGGCCCAATCCGGATGGACTGGATTCCTTACGAAAAAGGAATGCTTCCCTGCTGGCATATCCTGCCCCCATCCACGCCCAAAGGCACGTTTTTATTTCACGGCGGAAATGATTCCCTGCTGGAAGAATTCACCGATATGCTGCTGTATCTGGCCGGCGCCGGATACGAAGTGCTGGCTTTTGAAGGCCCTGGACAGGGAGCCGCTCTCCGTCGGTATGGACTGACCTTTACAGACCAGTGGGAAAAACCGGTAAAGGCCGTCCTGGACTATTACAATGCCGACCAGGTCACCATCATCGGCGTCTCTCTGGGCGGAGAACTGTGCCTCAGAGCTGCTGCCATGGAACCCCGCATTACGAGAGCAGTTTCCTGGTGCGTGCTTCCAGGAATCTACGATGCCCTCATGGCGGATAAGCCGCCGGCCCTGCGGGCGAAACTGGAGCAGCTTCTGGAAGAAAACAGACGTGAGGAAATCCTGGAGCTGTACCGGGGGCTGGCCGAACAGGAGCCGCTGTTTCGCTGGTCGATCAGCCATTCCAACTACGCCTACGGCACTTCTGATGTATATGAATACCTGCAGAAAATAAGGGCCTTTTCCATCCGCCCCATAGCGGATCAGATTCAGCAGGATGTCCTGCTGATCAGCGCCAGGAAAGATATGCTGGTGGATTTTTCCCTCTATCGGGACGAGATAGAACTTCTGGCCAATACCAGATCCCTGACCTTCTATGTCCCCGGCGCCCCGCTTTTTGGAGAGGCCCACTGCAATATAGGAAATCCTCAGCTGATTATGGATACCATCCTGACATGGCAAGACGGCCGGAAGCACAGGTAGATTCCGAAAAAAACGGGATATCCCCGGGCAGAATGGAACCTATGAATTTCCTTCTGTCCAGGGGAGTTTTTTGGTCAGTCTTCCAGATACAGATATGCCTGAGTAGAGATAAATGCTTCCACCGGCCGGCCGTCGGTCCGTTCCAGCGGTATGCCATCCAGCTGAACCCGCATCTCTTCCGGCAATTTTTCAAATCCCTGGGAATCAAAATGACGGTACAAATCACCCCAAGTGGAAGAATTTTCTGGAATATAGGGTTGCTCTGTGTCTCTTCCTACTGTATCTGCTACCGCCCCACTCTCATCGGTCCGGATATCTGTATGCAAAGTCCAGTTATGATAGAAAGCAGTCATACATATAAAAAATGCGGAAAGTCCAAACACAGTCAAAATTTTTTTCATGCTGACAACCTCATTTCCAATAGATCCGGTTAATTTTAACTAACCGAATTGTAGCACGAAGTAAATAAAAACGCAACCATACACGAATCAAAATTGGGATTGATGTTGCACCGCCTCTATCGTATGGGTTCTCTCTATCTCCTCTCCTAACAGCATATTAAATAACTGGTTTCCTCCATCCTCCCATGTTACGTCCGTATAATACTCCATTCCATCTACCACAATAAAATTCCAGGCATGGTTCATTTTCCGGCTCACTATCTTTTCGCAATAAAATCCCATACGGTCTGCAATCTCACGATAAACCACTGCATATCCTTCGCAGATTGTTCCGCCCGCATTCAATGCCCCTACCACATCATACGGTCCATTCAAGTCATAATATAAATGTTCCTTCATCCATTCGCAAATCCGATAAGCTTTCTCATACGGCGTTTCTCCCTGATTACAATACTCCACCGCCTGTCGGATTTTTTCCTCCGCCTGTAAAATCTCCGCTTCCGTCCGCTCGTCTCTGGCATAACTGGCCTTTCGGTGTGCTTCATCATTTGGAGGATCAATCAGGACTCCTTGTTCAAACTGTACCTTTCTGCCACCAATTTCTGCTTCTCCATCAGCCATCTGTCCCGATTCATAAAAGTAGTACCACTTTTCCCCGATTAGCTGCCATCCTCTCTGCATAAAACCGTTCGGGTCAAAGTAATACCAGTCCAGGTCTCCCTGCCATTCCAGCTGCTGCCATCCCTGGACCGGCTGTCCATTTTCCTGCAGATAGCGCCACTGGCAGTTCCATCCGGCAGCATAACTGCGGCTGCTGAAACATATAATAAAGATACTTGCGGTTAATAACCTCTTCCACATTTTTATCTGATTCGTAACTATTCCTCCCATCGTTCCTTTTTGAATCCCGTCATTCTTCTTTCAGGCAGCCAGCCACAAAAAATCTCCCATCCATTTCCTGATAACTGCAAGTGATGAGCAGCAAAAGAGGCGCTCTATCCGGCCAAATCCCGGTTTCATAGAGCGCCTCCTCTTTTAATAACTGTATGTATTCTTGATATCCTGAGCTACCTGTAAATGAATAAAATTGCACGTATTGTTCCGCTTCAGATGCTGATGGCGCATAACCAACGGCAAAAATTTCATATTCCCTCTTTTCGTATAAAGTATCAAATTGTATGGTACGGTGATTGCCCCAAAACGAATCATCCTGGTATTTCATCAGATCCGAAAACATCGTTCCATTCCTCATATGATGTCCAAATAGCATCAGGATTGGATTCTCCGCCTGATAGTCCTGTCCGATAAATGGTGTCCCACTGTAGGATTCCTGCCTATAAAAATCACGATGCAGATAAAATTCCGGCTCCTCTGGCGTAGACATCACCGGATAATTGATTCGGGTACCTTCAATCTTTACCCATCCTGCAAGGTCGGTATTCTCCTGATAAAGAAGATTATACTCCGGCAGAATTTGTTTTGCTTCTGCTGCCGGTTTCAGCCTGGTCTCATAATCCGTAAAACTGTACTCACGTGTCCTTACTTCTTCTACTTCTCCTGCCAGTTCCTCAAATACCGTCTGTTCTCCTCTCAGTTTCTTGAACCGAACAACCAGAATGGCTGTAGTTGCAGCAAACAGCAGACAAAGCACAATGGCCGCAGCCAAACGCAATTTCCTCATGGACAGCCTACCTCCCACAAAAGTTTCGAAAAATAAATAAACCTTCCGTCTATCCACCTGCAGATTCTTTCTGTGGTCAGATATTCTTCAGAAGAACACTCTGGATTATCCCGGCTCCATCCCGTCTCTGATAAAAATGCTTTCACATCCGGGAATGCAAAAAGAGCGTTTCTGGCCTTCTTTAATTCTTCAGCCGTCCACACTCTTTTCTTCAGGTCAAATTCCTGCTCTAACACACAGATTAGTTTCTCATCCTCCCATAATCGATTTCTACCATTCATCCGTAAATAAATCCTCCACTCGTTCAATTTGTTCTCCATGAAATGCTTTTGCCGCTTCCTCCTCATTTCCCCAAGCCATATTTTCTAATTCTTCTTTTTCTCTGTCAAATGGTTCCTCCAGTTCCTGCGGCGTCATTTCCATTCCATCCTGTTCCTTTTGTTCCCGCTGTCTCCATTCCGGAACATGCTCTTCCGTTTTTTCCAGCACCAGCTTCTTGGCCTCCGGATGCCTGGAATAATCAAACTTCCGAACCCGCAGTACCTTTTGTCCGCGAATAATTACCAATGCCTGATTTAACGGGAAGCGAAGTATTTCATCCGGAAGCAGCAGCTTTCGCTTTCCCACCGAACTGGTTTCTGAATAATCCGGCACATAATCACTCATCCGCATGGTAGACAGGTTCTTGCGAACGGAGGATACCCCCACCGTCACATCGCCAGACCTCTCGCTGTAATAGGTGGCTGTCGTCATATCATTGCAGCCCAGAAACAAAGAAATATCGCAGCCACCTAGGATTTCTTCCCATTGCCCGTCCGGATACCGGTTCTGCAGCTGAGGAATGTTCTGAAAAATAATGCTCATTCCCAGGCCACGACTTCTGGCCGTGGCCAATTTCTTTTTGAAATCGGGAACTACTCCGATATTTGGAAACTCATCTAAGATGAAATGGACTGTTACCGGCAGCTTTCGATCCGGCTGACTATCCGCGAACCGAACCAGCTTGATACAAAGGAAGGATACGAACAACGTTGCCAGCACATCATAGGTGGAATCCTGGTCAGATGTGATACAGAAGTAAGCGCATTTTTCTTTTCCCGGCAAAGTTAAATCGATCTCCGAATAGCTGGTAATCTTCTGCACCTTCTCATTCTGCATAATCTGAAGCCGGGTTCCCAGGCCCAATACCGCATTCCCCTTCACTTTCTCTGCTTTGGAAAACAGCCGGTACGGCCCTTTCGCCGGGTGGGAAGTCGGAAGCCGGTCAAAAATACCGTCCAATGCTTCCAGGCTCTGGTTAATCAGTAATTTATATGCTTCGGCAAATGTCCGATTTTCCTCTTCG
Source organism: Lachnoclostridium sp. An14 (assembly GCF_002160755.1). Lineage (GTDB taxonomy): Bacteria > Bacillota > Clostridia > Lachnospirales > Lachnospiraceae > Lachnoclostridium_A. The sequence goes on along the minus strand of NZ_NFLE01000038.1, from coordinate 14,430 downwards.
TATTCGTGATATACATACAGACAGAGCGCCTTTAACAAATCCATTTCCGTATTATCATAAAAGTGGTCGAATTTATCCGTGGTATTGCGGATGACCACATCCACAAATGTGTCAATCAAACCGCCGCCGTCAATCTCAGCCAGACAATCCCAGGCATCTGAATGGTCTAAGGAAATCAGGTTCCACTGCCGTACTGTATAACCCTGCTCTTTTAAATAAGCAGCAGTGTCTTCATAGAGTTCCGATTTCGGGTCGGTCAGGAACATGCTCTCTCCCCTCCGCACACACTGGAGAATCATGTTTCTCGCAAACGCCCTGGACTTCATAGAGCCCTGAGAACCGCAGACTGCAATGTTCCGATTTAAACGGGAATCCTTCGGCAAACTGATAATGGTATCCCACTTTAAATCCTGCCCCAAAATAATTCCATCCACATCTCGAGTCTGACGGTCTTCCTTCAATACCTGGCTTCGCTCTCTATCCGGCATATATCCGGCAGTTCCATAGGTTCCCAGGCTGGAATAAAAGAAATTGCGCTCCGTATCCGTTCCGGCCAGAGTATCCTGCTTCCCTTGAAAGACAATCACTGCTCCCAACGCCGCAAATAAAAGCAGCACAAACGAAGTTGTCTTCCAGCCCTGAAGGGAAAACATGGCTGTTGCAAGACAGAAAATCGGATTTAAACTGGCAGTTCCCGCATCCTCCATAATCTGGCAAATCAGGCCGCTGACATAAACCGCCAGAAAAAGCAACATGCCGATTCCGAGCAGAAATCGTCTTCTCTCCGGTGTGCCAAGCAGGCTTTTTACAAATTCTTTTACTTCATCTTGAGTCATGTTCCCATTCTTCGTTTCACTCGCCTCCCTTACTTCCTATACTGCGGCCCCTTCCAGCCCAGATACCGGGCAGTTTTCTCCGGCTCCAGCGCCTGAATCTGAAAAGGCTCTGGAAAAATCTCCTTGAGCGCCTGGGCCTGATAAGAAAAGCAGACCAGATTTCCCTGCCGTGATATCGGTCTTTTCAAAATGCGCGAGAGTTTTCTTAAGTCCATGAGATAGCAAAAATATACCGGCCTGTCATTCCTATCCCAGCCATCTTCCAAATGTCCCTCTTCTTTTTGAGGCTTCTTTAACATCTCACCCAGAAATGTCATCAGACGCCGATTCCCCTCATCTTCACACAACAGCCGGAGCTGGAGCCACGCTTCCACCTTGAGCGGAACATAGTAATAATGCTCATAGACATCATCCAGAGAAAACAGATTCCCTTTGATTCCTCCCTCGCTCTCCAGCAGCCGTCGAAGCATGAACATATCCCTCCCGAAAAAGACTGCTCCGGTCAAAAGAGTACCTCCACACTTTCTTATTCGGACTTCCAGACGTCCTGCCAGATTCCGCTCGATTTTCGGAGTCCATTTCATCAGCCGGTCCATGGTATTGTACACGATGTAACCGCGGTTCCCGACCAAAAGGCCGCAGGCTCTGGAGCCCTTAATCTCTAAATCCTCTGGCCGTTTCCATTCGGCGACACCATAATAAGCCGCCCAATCTGATTGCTCCCATAATACTCCCGGTTCAGTCGCCCTTCCCATCTCCCATGGAATCGCCGGCTTTTGGTGGGTGAAAATGCCGATTCCTGCTTTTCGGCAAAGAATCCATACCATGCTCATCCGGTGCAGGCGAAGGCGCTTATCCGGTTCACTTTTAACCAAATTGGTGCTGGACGAACCCATCAGGTACCTTTCTACGTCCTCGGGATATCGCGCCAACAGATATCGTTTGGCCTTTGCAGACAGCAGATAACCCCACAGCCCATCCTTTTTCCTCTGACGCAGCATTCCCTCCTTCTTTAATCTGGTAATCAATGCCGCTCCATAGGACTCAGACCCTACCGCAATCCCAATCCAGTCAGCCGGGAGTTCGCCGCTGACCGCAACAAGAAGAAGGAGTTCATCCTTTCGATCCAGTCCCATATGTATCCTCCTCTTATACCCATGTATCTCCAACTCTTACCCTATTCACTCCAACCCTGGGTAAAATTTTTTGTCTTTTCGCTTGCATGAATGCAGTCAAACCGCGGATTTCTCCTTTTCTTACCCTGTCGAATTTTCTGCGCTGACAACAGCCGATTTTTTCGATATGTCTGTCCCTCTGTTTTCTTTCTGGAGCCATGATGGGAACCATTCCTGCGGCATCAAAAAAAGGACCGTCCGGTCCTGGTTCGATATCAAAGTGACATGATAGGTATTTAAAAACAGCCCTCCATCTGACTGCAAAAAAAACATTCCAAGCGCATCTACCACCTGCTTTTCTTCCATGTTGTCATGATCACGGATACGACTTTTGGGAAGACATTCATCATACATATGCTGAAAGCATATGGTCGCCTTCTCATAAAAAGGCAGGCTTTCCCCCTGCTCCAGGCGAAGCTGGCACCAGTCTTTGAGCGCCAGATACAGTGGCTTATAAATATAATCGCTGTACGTTCCTTTCCGGTGAGGGAGCAGTATTGGAAGCATGACCTTTACAATTTCATCTTTATAAGACACCGTAATCCGATGGGATTGAATCAACTGTCCCCGATATCGTTGTTTTTCCTCCGCCGGCCAGTCGCCATCAAGAATCATATGCCGCAGACGTTCCGTCAGCTGCTCCGCACAGATGGAACACTCTCTTGTCAATTCCATGAATTGTTCATACTGAAAATCAAAGCACTGTCCGCTCCGCATATAAATCTCCTCCGCATTTCTGGCTTCCGCCAGTTTCTCCTGCATTTTACAGGCAATCCGCTGGATTTCTTCCAGGATTTTCGACTGCTTCCCCGCCAGTTCTTCCACCTTACTTCTTTCGATAATACTCCACCACGCCTCCTTCCTTTACCACACAATATCCGATTGCGCCGGGAATCTGCACCTGCCCGATCAGATTTCCATCCTCCAGTACCACGATGTGGCTTTCCGCCGGTCGCCTGCCCTCTCGGTATAAGCCATTGACCAGCTTCAGGCTGCCGGTATCCACGTAAACAATATCATAGAGTTCCTGGCTGCTGATAAACAGCAGCCTGACCGGAAAGTCCTCATGTTCAGCCAGGAAATGGTATTCCACCGGCCGCCTCCGGCATAAATCCGCCAATACCCAAAGGCTTAAAATCGTTCCGTCATCTTTCAGGGAATAGGCATTTTCGCTGGAGGCCAGGAGCCCGGTATAAGGATTCAGGTATAGCTGCCGCTTTTTCTCCAAGCGTCTTATAGCCCGCAGAACAGAAGTTTCCTCTCCATAAAAGAACGCGACCAACTGCTCCGGATACATCACATTGTATTTGCGGAGCATGGACAGTACCTTTCGCGCTGTCTCCTCCGGATTCTGATAGACCGCCATGTTCATTCACTCCTTTCCTGCTGCCTTCTTCGCGGACTGCTACGCCAACGTATGTGTACCGGCCTTTTCCAAACGCTCCTTTAGCTTCTGAAGGTCTCTTCGGTCGGTCGTAATCAAATCTTTCTCCAGCTGACTTGCCTTAAATTCCAGAGTCAGGTTATTGCTGTTGGTGGAAATCATACCTTTCCCCCGTTCAAAATGGACGATTTCCATCCGCTCCGCATCTGACAAATGCAAAAGCTCCTGGACTTTTTTGGCCTCGTCATTTTCCAGATTCAGCACGATTTTCGTCTTGCAGGCATTGATGATTCCCCTGCCGTATTTCCCGTCCTTTAACGCCATGAAGTCAGAAAAATCCTGGGTAGCACATACGGCGCTGCCTCCGTAACCACGGATAATCTTAAAGATTTCCAGCACATATTCCGCCGCCATCTCATTTGATGAAGCACCGATCAGCTGCCAGACCTCATCGATAAAGATTGCTTTCTCTACCGTCCGGTCCTCCTTTGCCTTTGACCAGACGTAATCCAAGGCTACATACATCCCAACTGGCAGCATATCGCCGCTGAGCTCGGAAATATCCAGAATCATGTACTTGTTTTCGCGGTCAATATTTGTCTGCTGGTTGAAACTGGACGCCGAGCCATGAACCAGACGGGCCAGGATATTCGCCATCCGCTTTGTTTCCGGTTTTTCAATCAGAATCTGATATACGTCCCCGAGAATCGGCATAGGACGGTACTGCTCTGGGTTTTCCGGGTCATTCAGGCTTTCATTCTCGTAGGTAATTCCCTTATTATAATAGGTCGTGACCAATGCCTCATCCAAAAGCTGCCGCTCCTCATGGGTCATATCCGGGATAAGAAGGGAAAAGAAAATATGCAGTCCCTGTATTTTGGAGGCCAGTTCTGACTGCTCGGTGACGGTTCCATCCAGAATCTGATTAGCTGCGGAATCCCGTTTGCGAATCTCCATGATATTGATACAGTTGAGGGAACCTGGTGAAATCTTGATATAGGCTCCACCGATATTGGTACAGGCTCTGGCAAACTCGTGTCCCTTGTCCGGTGCAATGATAAATACCTGGATGTTTTTCCGCCGCATCCGCAGTGCCATCAGCTGTAGCAAAAAGGTCTTGCCGGCCCCGGTCGTCCCCATAATGGCAATATTGGCATTTTTATAAACCATAGAGTTAAAGATATCGATAATCACCAGAGAGCTGTTTGCCGTATTCACTCCCATAAGAATTCCGTCCTTATCCGACATTTCAAAAGAGGTGAACGGGTAGCAGCTGGCAGCTCCAGAAGTCAGCACATTGCGTTTGGAACGCTCATAGATACTTTTATCCAGCTTTAACAGGGGCAGCGCCGAGCGAAATGCCTGTTCTTCCTTAAAAATGCAGGATACCGTGTCCATATCCTGGGCATTCAAAAGTTTCCTCATTTCTCTTGCTCTCCATTCCACCTCCTTTGGACTGTAACCGGTGACGGTAATCAGGATACAGATATAATAAAAGTCCTCATTGGCAGAAAGTCCATTTTTGAGATAATAACCGGCTTGAATGGATTCCGCCAGGTCATCAAAATCCGTATTGGTATCCGAGGTATCCTTGATTTTTGAGCGGTTCAGGCGAATCCGGCGCCCAATCCGCTCAATGGTTTTGACTTTATCCTGTTTGTAGAGGAACAAATCGACGTCAATCCCCTCCCCCGCGTTGACCAGCAGGGACATCCACCCAGCCGGCACCCGGTTCCGGTACCGACCGGATGGGACAAACAGATAGGTATGGTACACACCGTCTATCACAACATAATTCCTATGCCGAAAATCCAGTTCTCTGGGAGCAAACATCTCGGTAATGGGAATCCGAGCCGCGCTCTCCTCCCCGTTTTCCCGGATATGCCATGCTACGACCTCATTGAGCCGGTCCGAAAAGCTGGTCCGGGTACTGGTTTTCCGGTTCAGCAGCAGATAGAAAATCTCTGCGGTTTCTTCCGTAGGATTTTCGGAAAGTTCAATCTCGTTTCCACACTGATATAAATACTTTTTTGCCGTCTGTGCGTAGGACTGGAGCAGATTTGCCGCTTCCTGTTCGCTTTTTCTTCGGGCATCAACCTGAAAAACCAGAAAAAAACGCCGGGTTACCGCTTCCTTATATCCCACAGAAGTAATCAGGTTAGCGTAGTCCTGCTGAAGCATCCGGCAACGAGGATCCGGTTCCTTTTCCATGTCCTCTTTGATGGCTTTTAGAAACTGGGAAATATCCGCCTTTTTGGCAATGGATTTCATCTGCAGTTCCGGCGGCGCGATTTTTAAATACCCCATGTAGGAGTAAATGATATTTCGCTGTTCGCTGGCACTTCGATGGAGGAAGTTAATGGGCTGTACTTCAATGATTTTGACGTACCGCCCATCTGTGGTATGGATAATCCCATTCCGGATTTCTTTAATCGGAATCTCAGCAGCCGCACGGGTATAGGGCAAATCATAGTGTTCACTCTGTTCTCTTTCCGGTTCTTTGGACTCTCCTCTTCTTCGTTTGGGACGCTGCGTTTTCCTCTTCCGCCCCATAGACTCCTTTTGCTGCGTTTTCCATTCCTTTCGGGTTCTTCTCAGCATCCGTTTCCATTCCCGCCGCTTCTGCCGCTCTTCCCTGCTCTTTGCCACGACGTTTTCTCCCTCCTCTCATGGCTTTTTCCTTTTTCCGGTTCAGTGTCAGGCGGTATCTTTCATCCGGTGGAAGAAGTACCCGCCTTCGCCTGAGAAACTGAAAAAAACTTGCAATAAACGCAAACAGACTCTCTCCCTGAACACCCAAAACGGCCAGTATCACCACTGGAACCAGAACAATCATGCCCAGATACATCTTTGCCTTGACCGATAACTCCAGGGATAACAGAATGGGCAGGAGCACTGATAAGAGAATCGCTGTTTCCACGGCATTTCTGGTCTTGATTCGTCCAGAAAACAGCGTTCCCTCTTCCGCAAAGTTTGGTGGAATCGTATAGATTTCAATCCGGTCATCCTGGTCCATCTTCCCATCACCTCCTTTTCCATAGCCAGACTAACCAGGCCGTAAAACCGGCCATCCCCAGCAAGCCGGGAATCAGCAGGACTCCTGCTTTTCCCTGGCCTTCCATATCCTCTGATAATTCAGGTAAGGCTTCCTCACGTTCTGTTTCCCCGGCCATACTGGCTTCCACTTCTGGGACTGACTCTATTGGTTTTGTATCTGGACGGGCAGCTTGTTCCGTTTCCGACTGGTCAGCTTCCGGCGGCGTTGCCACAGCAGGCTCTTCCGGAAACTGAATCCGGCTGGACGGCTCTACTGCAATCCGGCAGACAGCCACCTCATCCACTTCAATAGAAAATCCTTCCGATTGACTCGTGCAGGCAAACCGCCGGTTTTCTGATACGGCTTCGATAGAACTCAAACAATAATCACCGGCCGGAAGCTCCAGATTTTGTATATAACCATTTTCTGGCTCTAAGAGAACGGAATATGCTTTGCCGCTTTCCCCTTGAATTAGGGTTGCATGAACGGTCCCCTGAAATCCTTGAAATGCCTGGCAGCGGACCGCCAGCATTCCTTTTTCGCTGCTGGTATCCGTATAGTTCTCCTCCCAGACGTTTTCTGTCTGCGTCTGATTTTCTCCCGTTGGCTCTGCTCCATAGACCGTTAAGAGAAGAAAACAACTGATGATTCCAACGGCACATATGCCGCTCCATATCCGTTCCACCGTTCCTTTTTTTATAAAACGCATCATTCGTTTCCTATAATCCAAATCCCTCCTTCACTTAAATTACGGGCATATGACTGAATGGTCTGCGGACTGTAAAGGTTCCCTGTCCGTGCCCGGCTTCCCGGATCGGCAATCGTGAGATAACCATCCGCTGTAATTCCAGTCAGTACAATATAATGGCCGCTGCTCCCGGAAATCGTGTTCTCCGCGCAGATTACAACTGCCAGACTGCCTTTTCGCAGCTTCTGAACCACGTAATCCATCCGCTCTCGTTTGACCCGTTCCACGGATAAACCCCAGTGTTTCGCCGCATTGGAAGGGAAGCTGTGGCTGGTTCCCTGGCCGGGAACATATTCCCCGTTTCCCATCGCAAACGCAGCGGTCATCTGCGGCGTCACATCCTCCCCGGTCAGAGTTGAAATCACGATTGCCAGAGCCGTAGGGCCGCAGCCGGCATCCCGGATTGTACTTGTTCCAAAGGCCATAGAGCCCCATGGTTCCTCTCCCTGATTGTAATAGACTACCTCTTTTACACAGCCTTCCACCGTGTCGTACTGAATCCGGTCTCCTCCCGTGGCAATCTCACTGCTGAATACATCTTCCGATGCGCCAAAACCGGTTACATAGTTTTTCCAGCTTGCAGCATGAAACAGAATATTATCAATTCCGTCTTTGCCATTTTCCAAGAGCTGAAATAGTGTCAAGACATACTGGAAGGTAGTCTGGTCGGTGACATACCGGTAGCTGTAGCCGGACGGTGTTGAGGCAAGGGTCCCATTCAGCGTAACCGCCAGCGTATAGTCCACCACTTCGATTTCTTCTTCATCTTCCTCGTCGTCTCCGGAATCAATGGTTTCCGTATGGGTTCCGGTCACGCTCCATGCAAAAAAAGTGCTTCCCTGAGATTCCACCAGTTCTGTTAAAAGCGTTTTCGACACACTGGCATTTGCCTGTAAATCTCCTGTCTCTTCACTTCCTGCTGCCGCTTCTGGCATCTCCGTCTCGTTTTCGCTCTCTCCTTCATCTGCAATGGATAAGTAGGACATAACCTTTTTCACATGATTGGGCGTCTCCGCATTTTGTGGTACCCGGTAACCGGCTTTCTTGACGGCGTTTGGCCCCGCATTATAGGCAGCAATGACCAGTTCCAATGCATTTGGATACGAACCAAAGGTGCGGAAAAGCTCTGCCACATACTTTGCCCCACCCATAATATTTTGTTTCGGGTCAAAAGGGTCACTGATTCCCAGACCTGCGGCTGTAGCCGGCATCAGCTGCATCAGTCCCTGGGCGCCTGCAGATGATACCGCATTGGGATTAAAGTCGGATTCCACCTTTGCCATGGCCTTTAAAAGAGCCTCCGGAACCTGATACGTAGCAGCAGCCAAAGCGAAATACTCATCATAAGGGCTGGTCAAATTCCCCGTGATACCGCTGATCGCTCCATATCCGTTAAACGCTACAATCTGGCTGCCGTTAAAGCTTTCCTCAATCAGAACCGCCAGATACCTTGCAAGAGCCGGCTCCAATATGCTCTCATATTCGTCTTCTACCTCATAGGCATCGTAACTATCCCAGTTGTCGGAGAAGTCATCTTCAATTTCCTCCAGCTTCTGGTCACGGTATCCCTCCAGCAAATCCGTAATCTCCGTCCGATATGCTTCATCGGAAAAAATCTGCTCAATCTGAGCCTGGATCGTCTGGAGTTCCGCCTGTCTTGCCTGAGCCACATAGCTGTCCGCGCTTTCAAAGCCCAGATAAGTGAAAATAATCCCAACCGAATTGGCAATGAGAAACATCCATAAAACCAGGGCGGCAAGCACCGCCCCTACAATCCTCCAAAAGGTTTTGCTGGTGATAATGGCCCCGATTACGGTCCCCAATGGTCCTGCCAGGGCAGTCCCGGCAGCCGCTCCACTGACGGCGGCCCCGGTTTTAACCGCTCCGGCTACGGCCTGAGCAGCCTGGATTGAACGAACGACCCGTTCTGCCTGCCCCGCTGCCCGGCCAAGCCGTGCAGCCATTTCTGCCGCTTGTTCAAGCGGCGTATCCTGCCCCTGCTCTGAAATCATCTGCACCCCCTTTCTTTTACGATTAGCCTGTGTCTTGATTCTTCCTGCGTCTTGCCGTTTTCTTTCTCTCCCGACGCTGGGGCTGGCCCTGCTTTTGATTTCCGGACTGCCCTTTCTTTTTTCCTGCATGGTATTCCGGCACGGTACGAATCTCCTTCTGGGACAACCGGCTCTTCTGGTAGGTCTTCTCCAAATGCAGCGTCCCGTCTTTTTCCAGGGTTGCCTTTACCTCCGGAAGCATAGCCGGCGCTTGTGCCTTCTCCGGAAGTTCATAGAAGGTCTTTCCATTCTCATGGATCGTCTGGTATTCTCCAGTTTTCGGTTTCTCATACTGCGCTGCATCATAGCGTATATACTGCTCCCCGTCCCGATTGACCGGGTACATGCCCGCATCCATAACGGTTGAATCGGCTGCCGCCCTGCCATATTTACCTGCACTTCCTTCCGCTCCATATGCAGAGCCTTCTCCATGGGCGTTCGTACCCATTGCAGCATTACTGCCATAGTTTCCGGCCATACCAGCCGCTCTTTCTCCCGCCAGGGATTCCTGATTGATAGTTCCTGCAGTGGGATGCTCTAACTGTCCACCCGCCCCAGGGATTGAGCCGATTTGTTCGCTTACTGCTCCGCTATGCTGACTGTATGCCACAGAATCTGCTCCTTCACCTTCAGGCGGAACCGTTCCTCCTTCTTCCATGCTGGGATATCCGCCAATAGCCTCTGTACTGGTCGAACCGATACCTGCACCGGTCGCATCCTCCGTAACGGACGCTCCATGCAAAGTATCCATCGTTCCTCCCGGCGCACTTATCTCTTCCATTCCGGCAAATTCCGTTCCCATTTCAGGAAGATTCTCACTGGCTCCATCTTCCTGCCAGCCTGACACTGGATTCAGAGCGTCCTCCATTCCAGGCACCTCTCCTGTGCCATCCAAAGCCATCTGGTCCGGATTCCCAAAGGGAAGGATTTCCTCTCCGCCTTCCATATCCATCGAAGGCAGCATACCGGACTCCATTTCGCCAAAGTCCTGTCCCTGTCCGGCAGTTAACCTTCCGGTATCTGTCATTGCTTCCTCGTTCATTCCATCCGCCGGCATCATCCCATCAGGGCCAAAAGCCTCCATATCATCCGGATTCCCAAAGGGATACATCGTTTCATTTGAATCGGCTCCAAATGAGGAGTCATCCACAAACGGCATATCCTCCATCCCAGGTTGGCCGAGAGGCTTTGAGTTGGCATCTGCAGCACCTTCCGGATTCAAGCCTCCGATTCCGGTTCCCTGCGGTACAGTCATCCCACTGGCTGCTGCCGCCGCTCCTTTGCCCGAACCCGGAGTTCCTAACGGAATCCCTTTTCCTGTTCCAAAGTTCATGGCACCATCGCCAGTCCCCGTCTTTGCAGCAGATGGACTTCCCAGCCCCGTTCCTGCGCGAAGCAAACGGCCGACCATCATCAGTGCTCCCAGACCGCCAAGGCCACCTCCGGTTCTTCCCAGATTGACTCCCAGGGAACCCATGTAGGAATCCAGCTTTGCCGTAATCTTGCAGAACCCAATGAGACACATGGTTGCCGCAAAAAATTTCGTAAAGCCATAGCTGCTCGCCATCAGATTCCCGTAGGCAGACAGGAACATCTTCACACACCAGGCATCTAATATGACGATTAATACCTGACCGCCGAACATTTTTACCCAGGAGGCTAAAATTCCATTGGTAGATTTGGAGCCACCGGTGGCAAACGCCAGCGGCGCTGTGTAAGAAAAGACGCCCAGCAGCACATACCTTTCCGCTAAGATGAAAAGCATTTTGAAATAGTTCCACGCAACAACAAACTGCATGATCAGAAGGAGCATGCTAATACTCAAGCTGTCAATTCCAAGAGCCGATACAACCGCTTCAGAAGCAGAGACATATGCGCTGAAGGAATCTACCGTAATTGCAGTTCCCACCACCCATTGATAGGGGGTTCCGGCCAAATCCAGGATATAGTTGACCACCTGCTTCGCGTAGGCAATCAAAATCAGGCAGACGGCCGAACGAAAAATCAGTTCCAAAGGGTCCTCCGAGGCAATCCCCGTCTTTCCGAACATGGATTTAAAAAGCTGCCAGACCAAAATCATAAGAAGCAGCATGATCCCGATAGGCATAACTGCGTTTTTATATAAATCCCCAACAACGCCGAACAAATCTTCAAACAGGTTTAAGTCGCAGGAAAGGATTTCCGTAAACATACTGCTTGCCACATCCATCATGTCGATGATGAACTGGGAGCACATCTCGCGGATTGCTCCGAAAAGTAATTCCAATAACCATCCCATGGATTATCCTGTTTGGACTTCCCACCTCCTTTTGCCGGGAGAGCGCCGGCTTATTTCTGCTGTCATTAAGGGGTAAACATACTTTTGGGAATCACGCTTTCCATGTAAGTCACAATAGCACCCAAGGTCATCAAGGCCGCCCAGCACACAATAATCCGCTTCAGCCAGGCACGGGACTCATCTACAGTTTTTCCGGAACGGGAAAAGTTCATGAGGAATAAGCAGACCGCAGCGCACACGACAGCCGCCACCGTAGCAAGTCCCGCCACATCCGTATAAACCTTCTGCATGGCGTCCCGCGCCGTATCAAAAATGTCCGCATAGGCCGTCTGGCACATGCAAAGGCTCATTACATAAACCAGATACATCTGCCCGGTCCACGCTGCAAGCCGCCCTCCAATACCAGGCTTTTTCACAGGCTCTGCCTGTTTTTCCAATGGCAATCGCATCCCCTCCTTCCATGTTTTATGCGTTTTACTGCACAAAAAAAGCAACCACCGGTCAGTGATTGCTTCTCCTTGTTTTTGGTCAGTTTTGCGGCTCTCCAGAAGTTTTTACTTCTGCGCAAAAACTGATGATACCATTATAATTTTTGTGGAATCGCAAGTCAATCAATAAGAAGTCTTAAAATAGTTTCAAATTATTTATATTCTTATTGGTCGGCTGCGAGAGCTTCTTTTTCTTCATAATAACGGTCTGCAATATATCCTGCAGATTCCACAGCAATGCATTCAATCAAGAATTCTTCGTAGTACAAACCCTGTTTGTCCTGATTCTAAATAACGCTTCCACACTTCGTCGGTTACTTTAACATTTGCAAATATAGGTTCATTTTCTGCACACCATTTTACCAGGCCATCCATGGATTCAAAAATAGGGCTAACTGGGGAACCTTCTGTTATATCCTCCCACAGTTGATACCCTGGTCCTTCCGGCGGCTCAAAAAACTGCATCTGTTTTTTTAAATAGCTATCATATGCCGGGCATCCAGATTCATCTAAAGGTATTTTTTTCAATCTGGCAAAATTCTTGCACTCCGTACAGAAATCCACTTTATCAGCACTTTTGCAGAACCCTGGCTGAATCAAATACCCGTACCATATTTTCCGTACCGGATAGTCAAAATCCAATGGTACTCGTTTTACCATCCAAGTCATAATCACACTCTCCTTCTTAAAATAAATTGGGGCGGTTGCTTTCAAAACAACCGCCATCCAGTCATACTCCATGCGCAATTACTTACGCCGCTAATCGCGTCTCTCCGCTATTTTTGTCCTGCCGTTCAATCGTGTAATAATAGGAGCTCGTTTCCACCCGTACATATTCTTCTGCAATTTCCAAAATTTTCTTAACGCGGTCAGTCCAGTACATGATATTTCCCGAAATATAGCTCAATTCTTCTCCAACCTTAATAGGAAGCTGGACTTCTCCGGATACGCGGACAATGCGTTTTGTTCTTAACTCTGTTTTCAACTTCGAATTCCTCCTTCATTTTACAGCAGTTTGTCCAGATGCTCACTCTTTTGTTTCCTATTCTCTGCCACCTTCCTTCTGTATTGCTGTCCCTTTAAACGCAAAGAAAGACGCCACATTCCATCAAAAAAATGCGCGTCTCTCTTTGCAATCACTATGATAAACATGCCTCTTTCTCAATCGGCAAATGCTTCCTCATATACTGAAAGGAACCAAATTTAATATATCCCATTCGTTTTTGAGATATAGAAATCAATACAATTTCATATTAACACTATATGTTGTATTAGTCAATTTTATTTTACTGTATCTTGTGTTTTTCTTATCACTTGCTGCAGCCTTCTATCCTTTCCCATTGCAAATGCAGCACTACAACGTATTAAAATATTTCTTTACTTCTTCACCTGTCAGATTATACTTCTCCTGCACTTTTTTTAATATCTCCCCAGGTGAAATACCGAAATCGTTTAAAGAGGATATAAGAAGACCAATTCCCTGCTCGCGCTCACGTTCGCGCCCCAGTTCCATACCTTCCTCGCGGCCTTTTTCAATATTGTCTTGATCTCTAACCAACAATGTCATATATTCATGCCTCCATTCTCGATTCTTTTTCGCTTCAGCTACCGCTTCTTCCAGTTCCTGAACAAATGGATCATCACCACAGTTTCCTGCTACGTAATCCAGAAACGCCCGGAGGCTGGAACTTACGTCATCCATCGTTCCTCTCGCATTCAAAAAAATTCTGGTTGCCCCATCTGCAATGTTTACTTCGGAATCCTCCTTGCAGCCACCATTAAATGTATACATATGCCGCCCTTTTCCATATAAATCGAAGGGACATATAAATATGATATAGGTATCGTTTAGATGGCGGTATGTTATCCCTTTATCTAACAGTTGAAGGTCAATCATGGCCTGATAGTATCTGCTTCTCCGTGGAAGCTCCTTCGTATCCGTCATCTGCATCTCTATTGAATAGACTCGCTCCTTATCGTCTGAGAGATACACATCCAGTCTGACCGATCTGGCATCCACATCCTGATCAATGCTTTTCTGAGTCTCCAGGATTTCAATATGATCAATCGCCAAACCAGGGAGGATTCTCTGCAGAAGTTTCTTACACAGCCCAGGGTATTGCCTCATCAGCTTGCCAAACAGGAAATCATTGGATATACCAATATTCTCCCAGGCTCTTTCTATGTCTATAGTTGCTGTTTTGGATGATTTTAAATAATCTGTCATTGCTCTTTAAACTCCTTTATCTAATTTTATCTTAACATAACTCATACTGTTTTTCAATCTGGCCATAAAAAGGAGACCATAACTACTCGGGTGTTTGACAGTTGAATAAAAAGAAAATCCCTTGCAGGCCGCATAAGTCCTGCTCTTTTTTTGTCAACTTTTTTGTTTTAATATATAGCATTTTATGGCATTATATGTTATAATAA
>NZ_NFLE01000037.1 GCF_002160755.1 Lachnoclostridium sp. An14 | reverse complement strand
GGTTTTACATACTGTTTAATCTTCAATTATCAAGGTTCTTTGCTTTGTTGTTGTCTCAGCAGCAACTCTCTTATGTTATCACAAGTCGTTCGCTTTGTCAACAACTTTTTTTATTTTTTTTGAGGAAGTTTTTCACTCCTCGTCGCTGTCATTTTTCGCAGCGGTTATTGATTTTATCATAACTCGTTTGCTTTGTCAACAGCTTTTTTTATTTTTTGAAGAAATCTTTCAAATTTCTTCATTTTTCTTACCCGCTTTCCAACGGGCGAAAATTATAATATCAGACCGTCCACGAAATGTCAACAACTTTTTTCATTTTTTTCTATTTTTCTTTCTGCTTTTCTTTCTGCCCTTTTTCCGTCCCTCGAATGGCAAAGAAATAAGCCAGCGTAGCCGCTGGCTCATTCGTTCTATTATGCTATGCAGACGGTGTTTCTTCCTCCTGAGGCGGATGGGCCAGGGCGACCGTGAACCAGAATTCCACTCCCTCGTCAGCGTTTCTCACGCCGCACTCCTGGTGATGGGAATCCATGATGGCCTTTACGATGGAAAGGCCGATGCCGCTGCCTCCGTACGCCCTGGTACGGGCTTTATCTACCTTATAGAATTTCGTCCACAGCTTGGAGAGGTCTTCCTCCGGGATGGGGGTTCCTGTATTGTAGACCAGGATCTTGGCCCGCCCGTCCTCCTCCTGGACCGTGATGCGGATCTCCCGCCGGCCGTCCAGATGGTTGAGGGCGTTGTTTAAATAGTTGGTGATGACCTCCTCAATCTTGAATTCGTCGGCGCACACGAAAAGAGGGGCTTTCCGCTCGAAGATGATGGCGGCCTCTTTCTGCTGAATCAGGATGCTGGACGAGGAAAGAATCCCCTGGATCACTGCTATTAGATCGAAGGTCTCCATGACAGGGGTGTCGTTGCCAAACTCCAGAGCCGTCAGGTTTAACAGCTGGCGCACCATGCGGTTCATTTTCACTGCCTCGTCCATGATAACGCCGCAGTAGTAGTTGCGGCTCTCCTCGTCCTCGCACATCCCCTCCGTCAGCCCTTCCGCGTAGCCCTGGATGAGGGCAATGGGCGTTTTCAGCTCGTGGGAGACGTTGGCGATAAATTCCTTTCTCATCTCGTCGATCTGGATCTTCTCGTTGATGTCCTTCTGGAGCTGTTCGTTGGCCTCCTGGAGCTCTGTGATGGTCTCCTGGAGCTTGTCGGAGAGGGCATTCATATTGGCCCCCAGGATGCCGATTTCATCCTTCTGCTTTCCCGTATACTTCAGGTCGAAGTTTAGGTTCGTCATCTCCTGGGACTGTCTGGCCAGCTCCATGATGGGGTGGGTGATTTCCCGGCTGATCAGGTAGACGACCACACAGCCCAGCACCAGGGCGGCGCTGCCCACCAGAGCCAGGAACTGGTTGGAGATGTCCACGCTCTCCCAGATACTGGACAGGGGAGTGGACATAATAAACAGGGTCGTGTTGTCCGAAAAGAACCCCCACGCCTCCAGATCCGCCGTCCGCTCAACGGAATTGTAGGTGCGCTGGATAATGTAGTTTTCATGCTCCCGCATCAGCTGCGGCTTTTCCCGGTACTGGCCGAACACGTAGTTTCGCACCTTGTTGGTCAGGTAGTTTTTATCTCTGGCGGAGGAAACCACCGCTTTTCCGGTGACGCTGTCCACCAGCACAATGGTGGTGTTGTACTTTTCTCCCAGATCCCGCAGCAGCCGGGACAGCTCGTCGGCGTCGCTGCCTTCGGAATAAGGCTCCATCTCCGACAGCGGCTCCTCCTGGAGCATCCGGTCGATGGCCCGGTAGCCGGCCTCCAGGGTGTCCATCTTGTCACTTACGTAATAATCTCCCAGCAGCCAGGTATTGACCGCCCAGATCGCCAGCAGGATCAGGGTGATCAGGGCGATAAAGGTTACGGTAAACCTGGCGCGAATCGAATGTCTCATTCTCCTACCTCAAATTTATAGCCCATGCCCCAGATGGTCTTGATATATTCGCCCTTCTCTCCCAGCTTGCTCCGCAGCTTTTTCACGTGGGTGTCGATGGTTCTGGCGTCGCCGAAGTAGTCGTAGTTCCACACGTTGTTTAAAATCTTCTCCCGGGAAAGGGCGATGCCCTGGTTGTCAATAAAATAGCTTAAAAGCTCAAACTCCTTGTAGCTTAAATCCACCGGCTTTCCGTCGATGGTCACCTGGTGGGCCATTTTGTCCACCACAATGCCGCCCACCTCCGTCATATCCGAGGCTCCGGCGTTGGTGCGCCGCAGAATGGCCTCCACCCGGGCCACCAGGATCTTGGGGCTGAAGGGCTTGGAAATGTATTCGTCCACCCCCAGGTTAAAGCCCTGGAGCTCGTCCCGCTCCTCTCCTCTGGCGGTGAGCATGATGATGGGCACCTGAGAGTATTTGCGGATGGTCTTCACCACCTCCCAGCCGTCCATCTTCGGCATCATCACGTCCAGCAGGATCAGGGCAATGTCCTTCTGTTCAAAAAAGAGGTCCACCGCCTCCTCCCCGTCTCCCGCCTCCAACACGGTAAAGCCTTTTACGGACAGGAAATCCTTTACCAGTTTCCTCATCCTGGCCTCATCGTCCACTACTAATACCTTTATCTGTTCCATATTCCGGCCTCCTGTTTCTTTTCGTCTGAAAGGATGTTGGGTAAAAAGTGTGCGCTTGGCGCACACTCGCGCCGGGGCACGGCTGCGTAAACAGCCTTTTTCCTTTGCGCGGAATGCGCCTCCTTGCGGCACCCTGATCCCCGGTATCATACAAAGGATTTTAGCAGATATTTTGCCCGATTTCCACGTTTTCACAGTAATTTCACATACGGAAACAGGGAGGCTAAAAAGCCTCCCTGCCGTATACTTCCCGGTAAATTTCTTTTTTATATGGCTGGAATTCCCCTTCGTCCATGGGACGCCCGTAGGTCATGACGGAGAGGGGGATCACCGGCGCCCCCTCCTGAAGGGGCGGCTGCTCGTAGGGGAAATGATTGACGCAAAACCCCAGGCGTTCATAAAAGGCGGCACGGCGCACCGTGTCCGGGCGCTCCTCCGTCACCGGCTCAATCTCCAGCACCACGGGAATCCCCGCCTCGTTTGCCTCCAGGATGCACTCCTCCATCAGCAGCCGTCCCAGGCCGCCGCCGCGGCACTCCGGATCTGTGGCCAGGTGCTCCACAAACAGGCAGTTTTCCAATTTCCAGCAGCTGAGAAAGGCGGCAATCCGGCCGTCTCTCTCCATGATCCGGACGCGGACCCTGGGGTTTTCCCAGACGGCCCGCTGCCCGGCCTCCGTCCTTTTCTCCACCTCCGGAAAAGAACGCTCATAAATTCCGTAAAGTTCCGAAAAACGGCTGACAGGATCCTGCAACAACATTTACTCTGCCTTCTCCTCCTCCGGAAGAACCTCGATTCCCAGCTCCTCCAGCTGCTTTTTGTCCACCGGAGCCGGAGCCTCGGTCATCAGGCAGGAAGCGTCCTTCACCTTCGGGAAAGCAATCACGTCGCGGATGCTGTCCGCGCCCACCATGAGCATAACCACACGGTCCAGGCCGTAGGCCAGGCCAGCGTGAGGCGGAACGCCGTATTTGAAGGCCTCCAACAGGAAACCGAACTGCTCCTGAGCTCTCTCCTTGGAGAATCCCAGCACCTCAAACATCTTTTCCTGGATGTCCGCCTGGTGAATCCGGACAGAGCCGCCGCCCAGCTCAGTGCCGTTTAACACGATGTCGTAGGCTTTTGCCCGGACCGCGCCGGGATCGGTGTCCAGAAGGTCCAGATCCTCCTCCATGGGCATGGTGAAGGGATGGTGCATGGCCACGTAGCGGTTCTCCTCCTCGGAATACTCTAAAAGCGGGAACTCCGTCACCCACAGGAAACGGAAATCGTCCTTCTTTAACAGATCCAGCTGTCTTGCCAGCTCCAGGCGCAGGGCGCCCAGCACGTCGTACACCACTTTATTTTTATCCGCGGCGAATAAGAGCAGATCGCCCGGCTTTCCGCCCATGGCGTCTACCAGAGCCTTCAGCTCCTCCTCGGTCATAAATTTGGCAAAGGAAGATTTGTAGCTGCCGTCCTCCTGGATGGAGAGGTAAGCCAGTCCCTTCGCGCCGTAGCCCTTGGCAAACTCCACCAGGGCGTCGATTTTCTTTCTGGGCATATGGCCCTGTCCCTCGGCGTTGATGCCGCGGACGGAGCCGCCGTTTTCCAGGGCGCCCTTAAATACGGCAAACTCCGTATTCCGCACCACGTCGGACACGTCGCAGAGCTCCATGCCGAAACGCAGGTCCGGCTTATCGGAGCCAAAACGGTCCATGGCCTCCTTCCAGGTCATGCGCTGGATGGGAAGGGCCAGGTCAAAGCCGCAGATCTCCTTAAACAGTTTCTGCAGCAGTCTCTCGTTTACGTCCAGCACGTCGTCCACGTCCACGAAGGAAAGCTCCATGTCGATCTGGGTAAACTCCGGCTGGCGGTCCGCTCTCAAATCCTCGTCCCGGTAGCAGCGGGCCAGCTGGAAGTAGCGGTCATAGCCAGAGCACATGAGCAGCTGCTTAAAGAGCTGGGGAGACTGAGGCAGGGCGTAGAAGGAACCGGGGTGCACACGGCTGGGCACCAGGTAGTCTCTCGCTCCCTCCGGAGTGCTCTTGATTAACGTGGGGGTCTCGATCTCGAAAAAGCCCTCGTCTGCCAGGAAGGATCTGGTGAGGGTGGCCACCTGGCTTCTCACCATCATATTTCTCTGAAGGTCCGGACGTCTCAGATCCAGGAACCGGTATTTTAACCGCAGCTCCTCCTTGGTCTTGCTGTTCTCCTCGATGGGGAACGGCGGAGTCTCAGACTCAGAGAGGATGCGCAGGGACTTTGCCCGCACCTCGATGGCTCCCGTGGCCAGGTTCTCGTTTACCGCGCCGGAGCGGGCCTCCACGCGGCCCTCCACCGCCACCACAAACTCACTTCTCAGTTTCATAGCTTTGGCGAAATACTCGCTGCCGCAGTCCGCCTCCTCGAAAATGATCTGGAGGATGCCGGTACGGTCTCTTAAATCCACGAAAATAATACCGCCCTTGTTTCTCTGTTTCTGCACCCAGCCCATGACGGTGACATTTTCACCTACATTGGCCGTGCTAAGCTCCGCACATCTATGGGTCCGTTTCAGACCCTTCATTGACTCTGCCATTTTGTTCTCCTTCCCGGCCGCTTACCGTTTCAGCGCGTCCCTGTAAAATTCTCTGAATTCCGTGTAGCCCTCCTTCTGGAGCTGCTCCTTCTGGAATTTCTTATTCTTATTCATCTGTGCCACCAACACCTGGCCGCCGGCCTGGCGCTCCTTCGTGGCCTCTCTCATCACCTCAGCCAGGCGTTCCCCGGCGATGCCCTTCTCAAAGAGGTAGGCCGTCTTTGCCGCCGCTGCCGGCACTGTAAATCCGGAGTCCATGAGAATGGTAACGATCCGCTCGAATCCGATGGAAAAGCCGCAGGCGGGAGTCTCCATGCCTGTGAATTTCCCGATCATCTTGTCGTAACGGCCGCCGCCGGCCACGGAGCCGCCAAAGCCCTCCATGGACACCTCGAAAATGGTTCCGGTGTAGTAGCCCATGCCGCGCACCAGGGTGGGATCAAACACCAGTCCGAAATCGGCGGTGGCCACCTCCATCACCGTATCCATAATGCCCGCCAGGCTCTCCGCCCTGCCGTCGGGAAGAATGCCCGCCAGGCGCTGGCCTAAGGACCGCACGGCGGCGGCGTCATTTCCCACCTCCGCCAAAAGGGCGCTGTATTTCTTTACGGCCGCCTCGTCGTAGCCGCACTCTGTCAGCTCTTTTTCCACGCCTTCCAGGCCGATCTTGTCCATCTTGTCCAGGGTGATGAACACCTGGTCTGTGGAATCCTCCGGGAATCCGGCGTACACGGCCATGGCTTTTAAGATTTCCCTGTCATTGACGCGGACGGAAAACTTCTTGTCCGGGCAGATCTTTCCCAGGGCTGTGGTGGTGGCCGCGATCAGCTCGATCTCCGCCAGGCTGGTGGCATCCCCCAGGATGTCAATGTCGCACTGCACAAACTGGCGGAATCTTCCCTTTTGAGGGCGGTCCGCCCGCCACACGCTGCCCACCTGCAGGGCTTTGAAGGGGGACGGCAGATTCGCCGCGTTGTTGGCATAGTAGCGGGACAGGGGGAGGGTTAAGTCGTAGCGAAGACCGCTGTCCGTTAAATCGGCCTCTGTCTGCGCCTCCTCCAGTTTTAATTTTTCCCCTCTTTTTAAGATCTTAAAGATCAGCTTTTCATTGTCTCCGCCCTGCTTGCTGGTCAGGTTCTCGATGTGCTCCACGCAGGGAGTCTCAATGGAGGAAAAGCCGAAGCTGCGATAGGTTTCCTTGATCTGGTTCAATACGTAGTCACGGATCTGCATTTCCGCAGGCAGGATGTCCTTCATCCCAGTGACCGGTTTCTTTTTCAACGCCATGATTTCTCTCCAATCTCTGTTCAGTCTCGTTTTTCTATCACGGTAACAGCTTGTATGCTCTTGATCTCTTTTATTTTACATTGAATGGCTATTTTTGCAAGTGTTTTCTTTGTTTTAGGCCTTTTAGAGGGGATTGGGCGGGGCGGCGGCGGGATATTTGACTTCCGCCCGCGCCCCGGCTATAATGGAGGGAGAAATGTGACTGCCGGAAAGGAGGCTTATTATGCCGTATACCATCGGGGAAATGGCGAAAAAGATGGGGGTGGCGCCGTCCACTCTGCGCTACTATGAAAAAGAAGGGCTGCTGCCGTTTGTGACCCGCTCCGGCAGCGGAAACCGCGTGTTTCACGATTCTGACCTGGAGCGGCTCTCCATCATCGAGTGCTTAAAACAGACTGGGCTGCCCATTAAAGGGATCAAGGCCTTTATGGGCTGGTGCCTGGAAGGAGACTCCACCATCGGAAAACGGCTGGAGCTGATGCAGAACCAGCGCCAGGCGGTGCTGGACCAGATCGAACAGTTAAAGGAGACGCTGGAGGTGCTGGATTATAAGGTCTGGTACTACGAGACGGCAAAGAAAGCCGGGACCTGCGACGCCCCGGACTCCGTGCCGGTGGAGGAGCTGCCGGAAAACCTGCGCACCGCCAAGTTAAAAATCCAGGGGCATTTCCCGGAACCGGAGGAAGGCCGGGACGGCTGCGGAGACAGCTGCGAGGACGCGAGAACGGCGTGACCGCCGGTTTTTCAGCGATATGCCTGACGAAAACAAAAGAGCCTGAAGATCCGCCGGGGCGCTCCCGCGTCCCGAAGATCCCAGGCTCTTTTTTATTGTAGGAAACCGCGTCCCTATGGCTCAAACAGCTCCGGCGGGATGGTCGCATTTTTTATCCTATCCGTCCCGCCGCCCCCGCTTTTACCGCAAGAGGGCATCCTTTCTTCCGATCATCTCGTCAATGCGGCCGATATACTGCTCCACGTCCTTTACGTTCTCCGCCCGCTCCCTGCGGTGCTCCGCCGGGTATACCACCTTGGTGGTGGTTCCGGCCCCGCAGGCGGCGATGGTCTGCATTTCCTCCATAATCAGAATGTTGTAGATGCAGGCCTTTCCCGGAAGGGCGTAGCCTACGTTCTCAAAGTTTCCGGCCATGTTTTTCTGGCGGTAGAGGTAGTAGGGCTCCATGCCCATCTCTCTGGCGTAGCGGGCTGTCAAATCAATCATCTCCTGAGTGTTTACCATACCCAGCTGAGCGTACTGATCCCACTCCAGGTTCAGCCTGGCCGCCCGCTTAAGGGCCAGGGAGTGGACGGTGATGCTGTCCGGGGACAGGGCGCGGATTTCTTCCATGGTGCGCTCCACGTCCTCCATGGTCTCCCCCGGAAGGCCGATGATCAGATCCATATTGATGTTGTCAAAGCCCAGCTCTCTGGCCAGGGCAAATTTTTCCTTTACCATCTCCACCGTGTGCCGCCTGCCGATGATGTCCAGGGTTTTCTGGTTCATGGTCTGGGGGTTGATGGAAATGCGGGTGATGCCGTGGCGCTTTAACACCTCCAGCTTTTCCGCGGTGATGCTGTCCGGGCGGCCGGCCTCCACCGTAAACTCCTGGATGCCGGAGAGGTCGAAAAGCTCCTCCACCTTCCCGATCACCTGCTCCAGATGCTCCGCTGACAGGGACGTGGGGGTGCCGCCCCCAAAATACACCGTATCCAGTTTCTTTCCCTTCATCCGGCCGGCGGTGTACTCCAGCTCCTGAAACAGGGCGCCCAGGTACTCCTCCATCCGTTTCTCCCACTTTCCGATGGGATAGGAGGTGAAGGAACAGTACAGGCAGGTGGTGGGGCAAAAGGGAATGCCCACGTAAAGGCTGTAGCCGTCCTCATAGGAAATCCGGGACAAAAGCTCCCGCTCCCGCTCTGCCACCTCCACGCTGAGCGCGATTTTCTCCTCGCTGGCGTAGTAGGTCTTTCTCATAAACTCCCGGATGTCCTCCGGCTCCCAGCCCTCCTCCAGCTTGGTGAGGGGGATTTTCGTGGGGCGGATGCCGGTGAGGGTGCCCCAGGGAAGGCTCTGCCCCGTCTGTTTCTCCAACAGGCGGTAGAGGTTCTGTTTGATCCTGTTTTTCGTCTCCAGCCGTTCTCCCTCCGGCACCTCAAACCGGCAGGTCTCCCCGTCAACTTCCAGGCGGTAGACGCCCTGCTCCTGTTCTCCCTTTACGTAAAACTTCACGCCCTCCGTCTCCTGGTGGGCAAACCGCTCCCCCGGGTAAAACGCCATGAGAAGCTCTCTGATGTCCTGCTCAAATTCATTGTCCTTTAATAGTATTCCGATCATGTCTATCTCCTGTAAATGGCCACCGGATTGTACCGTTTCTCATGGCCGATGGTGGTGGGGTTTCCGTGGCCGGGGTAAACCATGGTATCCTCCGGCAGGGCAAAGAGCACCTGGGAAATGGAGGCTACGATTTCCTGCACGCTCCCCGTGGGGAAATCCGTCCGTCCCAGGGATTCCTCAAAGAGGGTGTCCCCCGCAAAGAGGGCATCCTCCCCTTCCGCCAGATAGCAGACGGAGCCTGAGGTGTGCCCCGGCGTGGCCAGGACCCGGAACCGGAAACCGGCAAACTCCAGCGTTTCCCCGTCTCTCACCTCCCGGTCCGCCCGCAGGCTGGTGCTGGGCATTCCCAGGGCCACGGAAAGGTTTAAAGCCGGATCCGCCAACAGGGCACGCTCCGTCTCCGCCGCCACAATGGGCACGGAATACGCCTTTTTTAAATCTTCCGCCGCCAGGATGTGATCTCCGTGGCCATGAGTGAGAAGAATGGCCTCCGGCTTTACGCCAAGCCCCGTACAGGCCGCCTGGATGGCGCTGCTGCCGTCCGCCGGGTCGATGATCACCGCCGCCTTTGTCTCCTCATGATATACGATGTAACAGTTGGTCTGGACAGAGCCCAGCACCATGGTTTTAATCCTCATATCTGACATTCCCTCACTCCTGCCTTTCTCTCTCCTCTGACGGTTCCTGACGGAGACGGCCGTCCCGTTCTGCCCCGCTCTGCCGGGAAAGCTCTGTCTCCCGCCGCTTTTCCCGCCGTTTTTCCAGCATTCCGCTGATCCAGCGGATCAGCATGGTATTCGCGTAATATCCCATCCTCCGCCTCCTTTTCCAATGCCGCGGACAGACAGAGAGGAGATGCGCGGACCTCTCCCGCATCTCCTCTCTGCCGGGACCGCCGGGCCGTCAGCCCGTCGTCCGCTCAATATCCTGTATGCCCTCAATCATTCTCAGCTTATCCACCAGGCGGTTTAATTCCTCCACCCCGTGGGTGTCAAAGGTGACGGTAATGGTGGCCGTCCCCTGCTTGCTGGTGCGCGCGCTCATGGAGGTGATGTCGATCTGACGCTCCGTAAACACCTTGGAAATGTCCACGAACATTCCGATCCGGTTGTTGGCGTAGATCTGGATCTCCGTGGAGTAGCGCTCGCCGCCGCTGTCGTTCTCATCCTGCTGCCACTCGGCGTCGATGAGCCTGGCCTTCTCGTCATCGGGAAGGTTGATAATATTGATGCAGTCCGTCCTGTGGATGGACACGCCCCGGCCTCTGGTGACGAATCCCACGATCTCGTCCCCCGGCACCGGGCTGCAGCAGCGGGAAAAGCGCACGGCCACGTCGTGGATGCCCTTTACCACAATGCCGCTCTTGGACTTCTTGGAAACGGGGACCTTGTTGTTCTCCCCGATCTCGTTCAAAATGGTGTCGTCGGTGACATTGAGAACCTTTTTCTTCTTGTTCTCCTCCACCATCCGGTTGACCACCTGGCTCTCTTTTAAGCCGCCGTGGCCGATGGACGCCAGAACCGCGTCCCAATCCCGGTAGGCGTACCGGCGCATGACCTTTTCCATATACTCCGGCTTGTTGATCTCCGCCCAGTTGATGCCTTTGGTCTTGCAGTACTGAGCGATCAGCTCCTTGCCCCGGTTGATGTTGTCCTCCTTGAGCTCGGATTTGAACCACTGATTGATCTTGTTCTTCGCCTGGGTGCTCTTTACGATGGAGAGCCAGTCTCTACTGGGTCCCTTGGAGTTCTGGGAGGTGACGATCTCCAGACGGTCGCCGTTCTGGATCACGTAGTCGATAGGCACCAGCTTGCCGTTTACCTTGGCTCCCACCATCTTGTTGCCCACGGCGCTGTGGATGGAGTAGGCGAAGTCGATGGGGGTGGAGCCGCTGGGCAGGTTTTTCACGTCCCCGGAGGGGGTGAAACAGTACACGCTGTCCGCGAACAGATCCAGGTCGCTCTTTAAGAGGCTTAAGAACTCCTTGTTGTCGGACATATCCTTCTGCCACTCCAGAATCTGGCGCAGCCAGCTCATCTTTTCTTCTTCCCGTCCCGACGCCGCCTGGCCGCTGCCGCTCTCCTTGTACTTCCAGTGGGCGGCGATACCGTACTCGGCGGTGCGGTGCATTTCAAAGGTCCGGATCTGGATCTCGAAGGGCTGGCCGCTGCTGCCGATCAGGGTGGTGTGGAGGGACTGGTACATATTAGGTTTCGGCATGGCGATGTAATCCTTAAACCGCCCCGGGATGGGCTTATACATCTCATGGATCACACCGAGAGCCGCGTAGCAGTCCTTCACCGTCTCCACGATGATGCGGACCGCGAACAGGTCGTATATCTGATCCAGGGTCTTTCCCTGGTTTACCATCTTTTTATAGATGCTGAAGAAATGCTTCACCCGGCCGTCTACCTTGGCCTCGATGCCCGCATTCTTCATATGGGCGCTCACGTCGTCCACAATGCTCTTGACGAAAGCCTCCCTGGAATCCTTCTTTAACGAAATCTTCTCCGACAGATCGTAGTAGACATCCGGCTCCAGGTATTTGAGGGCCAGATCGTCTAACTCCACCTTGATCTTGGAAATACCCAGGCGGTTGGCGATGGGGGAATAGATCTCCAGGGTTTCCTTGGCCTTCTCTTTTTGTTTTTCCGGCCTCATGTACTGAAGGGTTCTCATATTGTGCAGGCGGTCCGCCAGCTTGATTAAGATCACGCGGATGTCCTTGGCCATGGCGAGGAACATTTTTCTTAAGTTCTCCGCCTGGATCTCCACCTTGTCCGCCGACCAGGACAGCTGGGTCAGCTTGGTGACGCCGTCCACTAAGAGGGCCACCTCGGCGCCGAACTCCCTGGAGAGCTCCTCCAGAGTCATCACCGTGTCCTCCACCACGTCGTGGAGAATGGCGGCCACGATGGTCTCCTTATCCATCTCCAGGTCCGCCAGGATGATGGCAACACAAAGAGGGTGAATGATGTAGGGTTCACCCGATTTCCGTTTCTGTTCTTTATGAGCGTCGGCAGCTATATGATAAGCCTTTTCCACCAGGCTGATGTCGTCAGATGGATGGTATCTGCGGATGCTTTTTATTAAATCCTCGTACAGGACGTCCGGGCTGGTAAAATCAGCCGGGGCCTCCAGCTCCGTATCCAGTTTGGTCGGTAATTGATTCACTGACATAAGACTCCGCCTTTTCCAATCGTATTTATATTCCTTCATTATAGTTATTATTTCGTCAAATTGCAAGTACCTGTGGGGCCGGGAAGCGGCGGTTTTCCTGGATTTTCCAGGGATTTTACAGAGATTTTCCGAAAATCAGCCGCAAATCCGCGTCAGGAAAGAATCACCTGACAGGTTCTCTCGATGTCCTCATCGCTGTGGGCGGCGGACACGAACATGGCCTCATACTGGGACGGAGCCACGTAGATTCCCCCCTCCAGCATATGGCCGAAGTAGGCGGCGTAGGCCTCCAAATCGGAGGAGGTGGCGCTGTCGTAGTCGTTCACCTTCCGGCCGGTGAAGAAGGCGCAGAGCAGGGAGCCGACGCGGTTCACCGTCACCGGGACGCCGGTGCGCTCTCCCCGTTTTTCCAGGGCAGCAGCCAGCTTGGCGGCGTTTTCGTCGATCTGGCGGTAGTATTCGGGGTGGGCCTTTAAGAGTTTCAGGGTCTCAATGCCTGCCGTGGTGGCGATGGGGTTGCCGGAAAGGGTGCCGGCCTGGTACACCGGGCCCACCGGGGAAACCATGTCCATGATGTCTCTGCGGCCGCCGTAAGCTGCCATGGGCATTCCGCCGCCTACGATCTTTCCCATAGTAGTCATGTCCGGACGGATGCCAAAATATTCCTGGGCGCCGCCGTAACCTAAGCGGAACCCGGTGATCACCTCGTCAAAGATCAGCAGGGAGCCGTACTCCTCCGTGATCTTTCGCAGGAACTGGAGAAATCCGTCCTCCGGCAGCACCACGCCCATGTTGGCGGCCACCGGCTCCACGATGATGGCGGCCACCTTCTCGCCGTAAGTCTCCATCAGGGATGTCACGGACTGTTTATCGTTGTAGAGGGCCACCAGGGTGTTTTCCGTGTAGGAGGCGGGAACGCCGCTGCTGTCGGGGACGGCAGTGGTCAGGGCGGCGGAACCGGCCTTTACCAGCAGGCCGTCGGAGTGGCCGTGGTAGTTTCCTTTAAATTTGATGATATAGTCCCGTCCGGTGTAGCCTCTGGCGGTGCGGATGGCGCTCATCACCGCCTCCGTGCCGGAGCTCACCAGGCGCACCTTTTCCACGGAGGGCATGGCCTCGCAGATCATATCCGCTAAAATCAGCTCGTTTTCCGTGGGGGCGCCGTAGGTTAAGCCTCTGTCGCAGGCGCTTTTTACCGCCTCGATCACCTGGGGATGGGCGTGGCCCAGGATTCCGGGGCCCCAGGAGCAGACGTAGTCAATGTAGGTGTTGCCGTCCACGTCGGTGATGTGGCTGCCCTTGGCGTGGTGGATAAACAGGGGGGTGCGTCCCACGGAGCGGAAGGCCCGCACCGGGCTGTTGACTCCTCCGGGGATCTTTTTCTGGGACTCCTCAAACAATTTCTGTGATTTTTCTGTAATCATCTTCGTTTTCCTCGATTCTTCTGTGGTTTTTATGCCCGGTGCACCTGGTACAGCAGGGCGTTGCAGATGGCGGCGGCGATGTTGCTGCCGCCCTTTCTTCCTCTGGCTACGATGTGGGGGACGTCCGTCTGGAGGATCAGCTCCTTGGACTCCACCACGTTTACAAAGCCCACGGGCACGCCGATGATCAGCTCCGGGCGGAAACGGCCCTCGTCGATCATCTCCCGCAGGCGGATGAGGGCGGTGGGGGCGTTTCCCACGGCCACGATCACCGGCCGGTTTAAGGCGGCGGCTCTCTCCATGCACACCGCGGAACGGGTGATCCCCCGGGCCTGGGCCTCCTCCGCCACGTCCCGGTCGGAGATGAAGGAGAGCACCTCCACCCCCAGGGCGGCGGCGGAGCGCTTATTGATGCCGGCGGCGGCCATGGAAGTGTCGGTGACGATGGCCACACCCCGTTTTAACGCCTCCTTTGCCTTTTCCACGGCTCCCGGAGAGAACACCAGGTTGTGGGCGTAGTCGAAGTCGGCGGAGGTGTGGATGCAGCGTTTCACCACTAAAAGCTCCTCCGGCGGCCAGGCGGACGCCCGCGCTCCCAGCTCCTGTTCTATGATTTCCATGCTTTTTGCCTCGATTTCCTGCGGTTTCAACGGCGTGTCTCCTCTCTCTGTCCTTTTCGTGTACCCCGGCGCGATACCAGAAATGAGAAATCCGCTCTCACCGGCGCAGCCTTGTATTTGAATAAAAGTCCTCCACCTAGGTGAAGGACTTTCTGAATTCTGTGTATGTTATTGTAGCAAAGGGGAAGGGGAAAGTCAAGGAAACTGTTTTCCCGCTCCCTGCCCTGCCCAAAACAGGCGCCGCCAATTACCCCCGCAAAACCATCACCGCCTCATAAGGCCGCAGCCCGTCCCGTTTCCCCTCCTGGGGATAGTTGGAAATGAGGACGCGGCCAGTTTCTGGGAGAAGGCCCTGGGGAAGGGCGGTTTCCTCGCCGAAGAAGTTGCAGGCCACAGTGAGCTCCTGGCCGTCCAGTACCCGGCGGTAGGCCAAAATCCTGGGATCCTCCTCCAGCAATGGGACAAAGCTGCCCTCCTGGATCACAGGATATGCCTTGCGCAGGGCGATAAGGTTCTTGTAATACTGGAAAATGGAGTCCGGATTTTCCCGGTCCAGGGTGTTGATCTGGCGGCAGTTTCCGTTTACCTCGATCCACGGCGTTCCGTCCGTAAAGCCGGCGGTTTCCGTATCATCCCACTGCATGGGGGTCCTGGCGTTGTCCCTGGATTTTTTTTGCAGGCTGCCGTACACCTCCCCGTCGGTCTTTCCCTCTGATTTCAGGCGGTTGAAGACGTTTAAGGTCTCGATGTCCCGGTACTGGCTGATGTCCTGGAATCCGGCGTTTGTCATGCCGATTTCCTCTCCCTGGTAGATGTAGGGGGTGCCCCGCAGGCCGTGAAGGACGGTGGCCAGCATTTTCGCCGACTCCACCCGGTATTTCCCCTCGTCGCCGATGCGGGAGACGATGCGGGGCTGGTCGTGGTTGTACCAGAACAGGGCGTGCCAGCCGTCTCCCTTTTCCATCTCCGTCTGCCAGGTGAACAGGTTGTGTTTCAGGTCGTGGAACCGGAAGGGCTGGATCTCCCACTTATTCCCCGACGGGTAGTCGATCTTTAAATGGTGGAAATCGAAGATCATGGACAGCTCCTCCGTGGCGCGGCCGGAGTAGCGGATGCTGTTTTCCAGGTCGCTGGAGGCCATCTCGCCCACGGTGATGATGTCTTCAAAACGGCCGAAGGTGCGCCGGTTTAATTCCTTTAAAAACTCATGGACCTTCGGCAGGTCGGTGTAAAATTTGTGGCCGTCCCCACACAGGTCGTCCTCGTAGGACTCCGGCTTGGAAATCAGGTTGATCACGTCAAACCGGAACCCTTTCACCCCTTTTTCGATCCAGAAATTCACCACGTCGCAACAGGCGTCCCGGACGTGGGGATTTTCCCAGTTTAAGTCCGCCTGGCTCACGTGGAAAAGGTGGAGGTAATACTCGTCCGTGGCGGGCAGATATCCCCAGGCGCTCCCGCCGAACTTGGAGAGCCAGTTGGAGGGGGGCAGGCCCCCGGCCTTTCCTTTGCGGATGATGAAGAAATCCCGGTAAAAGGGATCCCCCGCCAGCGCCTTCTGAAACCACTCATGTTTCGTGGAGCAGTGGTTGAACACCATGTCCATCATCAGGTACATTCCCCGTTTTCCCGCCTCCGCCACCAGCTCGTCAAAGTCCTCCATGGTGCCATAGACCGGGTCAATGGCCTTGTAGTCCGCCACGTCGTAGCCGTTGTCATACTGGAGGGACGGGTAAAAGGGCGTGAGCCAGAGGTAATCCACCCCCAGCTCCTTTATATAATCCAGGCGGCGGATCACTCCCCGCAGATCCCCGATCCCGTCCCCGTTGGTATCCTGGAAGGACTTCGGGTAAATCTGATATACCGCCTTGTCTCCTAATTTTATCGCTGCCATAGTTCTGACGCTCCTTTTCCGCAATAAAAATGTAGGGGGCCAAAAGATTCAAACGGGTGCCGGATCGAATTTCCGGCCTTTTGGCCCCAGTACCTGTATTTCTGATTAATGATTTCCGTACTTTCCCATCTTCGTCCTGGACAGCAGCACGGTAAACAGGAAGGCCAGCACGATGTCCGCCGCGATGCAGAGGATGTAGAGGAGCATTTTATCCCCTCTCATGGACAGGAAGGCGGGGATGCCGCCCACGCCCACGCTGTTGGCGATGATCCCTGCCAGACGGGAGGCAATGCCCATCACTCCGCTGGCCAGCATGGCGCCCACGAAGGGATAGAGGTACTTTAAGTTCACGCCGAACATGGCCGGCTCAGTGACGCCCAGATAGCCGGAGATAAAGGCGGGAACCCCCACCTCCTTGGCTCTGCGGTCATGGCGGTTTACAAATACGAAGGCCGCTACCGCCGTGGCCTGGGCGATGTTGCTTAAAGCCACTACAGGGAAGGTGTAAATGCCGCCCATGGTAGCTGCCGTCTGAAGGTCAATGGGCAACATGGCGTGATGCAGGCCGGTGATGACCAAAAGGGGATACAAAAGGCCGTAAATGCCGCTGAACAGCCAGTTAAAGGAAGAATTAAAGCCGGCCATGATAATGCCTGCCAGTCCGTCTCCCAGCATACGGCCGAAGGGCCCGATCACGGTGTGGGCCAGGATAATGGCCGGAATCAGGGAGAAGAAGGGCACGACGATCATGGAGATCATCTCCGGCACCCTCTTTTTTAAGAACCGGTACAGCAGGGAGAATACGATTCCCACTAAAATCGCCGGGATCACCTGGGACTGGTATCCCACCATGTTGATGTGAAAGCTGCCGAAATCCCAGACCTTCACGGCCTCTCCGGCCTCCACCGCCGCCACGTAGTCGCTGGCGGACATGAGCTGGGGAGAAACCAGGGTGATGCCCAGCACAATCCCCAGCATCTGATCCGCGTTCATCTTGCGGCAGACGGACCAGGTGACGCCCACAGGCAGGAAGGTGAAAATGGCCTCGCCGGCCAGCCACAGGAAATCATAGGCTCCCTTCCAGAAGGGGTATACCTCGGTGATGGCCCTGGTGCCGTTTTCTAAAAGCTTGATGTCTCCGATCACGTTGCGGAAACCTAAGATCAGGCCGCCTACGATAATGGCCGGGATCAGGGGGGCAAACACCTCCGCCAGGTTCGCCAGGGCCCGCTGGAGCAGGTTCATATTTCCCTTCGCCGCCTGCTTGACCTCCTGCTTGTCCACTCCCTCCATATGGCTGACCGCGGAAAACTCGTCAAAAAATACGCTGACCTTGTTTCCGATGATCACCTGGAACTGTCCTCCCTGGGTAAACGTACCTTTCACGGAGGAAAGGGCCTCGATCCCCTTTACGTCCGCCTTTTTGTCATCGGCAAGCACAAATCTCATTCTCGTGGCGCAGTGGGTAAAGGACACGATGTTTTCCCTGCCTCCCACCAGCTCCAGCAGCCTGCCGGCATCCTGTTTAAAATCCGCCATGTTCTTAAACTCTCCTCTCCATTTACCATTTTTTCTGAGCACGGGTCTGCCCGTTTAACTTATACGTATATGTTTGTATATAAGCTATCATATACGTATTTATTAGTCAATAGAAAATGGCGTAAAAATAGCGCCGAATTTCATTTTCGGCGCTACTCACAATTTATAACTTCTTTCTTTGTGCGACTTCCACAAAGCGGAAATAGTCCGGCCGGTGCCTGGACTCGGTGTACTGGAACAGTTGATTGTCTTTCGTATACGTATAACTTCTGACCACCACAACCAATCCGTACTCCTTCATATCCAGATACCGTTTATCGTCCTCCGTGGCGTCCTCCACCACGATCTCCTTTGTGGCGTAGCCGATCTCCAGGCCCAGCTCATTTTCCAGGTAGGCGTAGACCGAATCCCTGCAGGCCCGCAGGGGAAGGTTTTTCACCACGCTGCGCTTGAAATAGTCGTGGTCCACGATGACCCGCTCGCCCTCGATGAGGCGGACGCGGAGCAGGTCGTACACCTCCCGCTCCTCGTCATCCTCAAACAGGTTCTCGATGGTTTCCCGGTCGGAGAGGATCTCCAGATTTTCCACCTCCGTCTCCGTCTGGCGGCTTAAATGGGCGTTCAGCTCCTTAAAGCTTAAGATTTCCGCGAAGGGGAAATTGTAGGCCCCCCGCTCCACCACCACCGCCGTCCGGCCGCGGCCCTTCTGGATGTAGCCCTGGTTTTCCAGCATCCCCAGGGACTTTCGCACCGTGTCCCTGGACACCCGGAATTTCTCCTGCAAAACGGCCTCCGCCGGAAGGGCTTCGCCGATGGCGTACTCCCCGCTTTCGATCTGTTTTTTTAACGCATTGTAAACCTGGACGTATTTACTGGACATCTTTCCCGACTCCTTCGTTCAGGATCCGGTAGACCTGCTCCATATCCAGGGACTCCCGCACCAGGGCGGCCAGCTTGTCGTACTGGGTTTCCTTGTAGGCCTTCCAGTCGTGGCTTGGCTGAATCTGGCCGGCCGGCTCCGTCTCCGCCCGCTTTCTGGCCTCCACCTGGGCCACGAACCGCTCCGCCATGCCGGGGGCGTCGAAAAATCCGTGGAGATAGGTGCCGATAACCGTACCGGTCTTGTTTCCCAAGCCCAGGACGGGACGGCCCTCCTCCTGCTTATACATGATTTCCCGGCAGTCTCCCAGATTCCGGGTGACGCCCATGTGGATCTCGTACCCCTCTGTCTCCATGCCGTTTAGCATCTCCCAGCCGGGCACCTCCGCCGTCATCTTTCCCTTTGCCTGATGGCGCACCTTTTCCCTGGAAAAGACGGTCTTGGCATCCAGAAGGCCCAGGCCGTCCATGGTGCCCTTGTTCTCCACACCGTAAGGGTCGCTCAGCCGTTTTCCCAGCATCTGGAACCCGCCGCAGATGCCCACCACGGGAATGTCCACGGCGGACAGCTCCTGAATCTTGGCCGCCAGGCCGTTTTCCCGCATCCATTTTAAATCGGACATGGTGTTTTTCGTGCCGGGGATGATGAGAACGTCCGGCAGGCCCACCTCGCCAGGAGTCTCCACGTAGCGGACGGACACGCCCTCCAGCCGCTCCAGCACGTCAAAGTCGGTGAAATTGGACAAATGGGGCAGACGCACCACCACAATGTCGGTGCCGTCCCCCTTTTCCCTCTGGTTTAAGCGGTCGGCCAGGCTGTCCTCGTCCTCGATGTCCACGTCCGCCATGGGGATCACTCCCAGCACCGGGATGTCCACCTTTTCCTCGATCATGCGCAGGCCCGGCTCCAAAAGGGTCTTGTCCCCCCGGAATTTATTGATGACAATGCCCTTGATCAGGGACTGCTCGTCCTCCTCCAAAAGCTTTACGGTGCCGTAGAGGGAGGCGAACACGCCGCCCCGGTCGATGTCTCCCACCAGGAGCACCGGGGCCCCGGCCATCTTCGCGATGCCCATATTGGCCAGGTCATTTTCCTTTAAATTGATCTCCGCCGGGCTGCCGGCGCCTTCGATGACGATGATGTCGTAATCCTTTTCCAGCTCCTCCAGGGCCTGTTTCACCACCGGTTTTAACTCTCCCCGCTTGGTGAAATA
The DNA here is from genome assembly GCF_002160755.1 of Lachnoclostridium sp. An14. Taxonomy (GTDB): domain Bacteria; phylum Bacillota; class Clostridia; order Lachnospirales; family Lachnospiraceae; genus Lachnoclostridium_A. Next base: position 20,826 of record NZ_NFLE01000037.1, on the reverse strand, counting down.
CTCCTCCGCGGAGTAGTTGCCCAGGATCTCGCCGTTTACGATCACCTGGCTGCCGGTGGTGCTGCTGGGCTTTAATAAAATGGGGTTCATAGCCACCCTCGGCTCCACGCCGGCGGCCTCCGCCTGCACCACCTGAGCCCGTCCCATCTCCAGGCCCTCGGCGGTCACAAAGCTGTTGAGGGCCATATTCTGGGCCTTGAAGGGGGCCACCCGGTAGCCGTCCTGCTTAAACACCCTGCACAGGCCGGCTGCCAGAAAGCTCTTTCCGGAATTTGACATCGTCCCCTGTACCATGATCTTTTTTGCCATTGAGAAATACCTCCTTTATTCCCGCGGGCAGCAGGCCCGGCCGCCGCGTTTCCCTGTCTGTCCGGCGTCCGCCGCAGAAAAACAAAGCCCCCGCGGCCTGCTGCTCCGTATCCTTCATCTCCCGCTGTCTGTTTCGGGGTTCTTAATCCGTTCCTTTTCGGAACCCGTGGGTGAAAGCGCTGTCATAGAGCTTGGAAAGCTCGTAATCGTCTCCTAAAAATCCTCCCACCGCGATGAGGGCCGTGCGGGTGATTCCCGCCTGCTCCACCTTCTCTGCGATGTCCTTTAAGGTTCCCCGGACAATTTTTTCATCCTCCCAGGACGCCCGGCAGACCACTGCCGCCGGCGCGTCCCAGCCGTAGGACGGGGCTAGCTCCGCGGCCACCTCCCCGATCTGTCCCACGCTCAAAAATATGATCATCGTGGCCCGGTGCTCTGCCAGGCTCTCCAGTTTTTCCTTCTCCGGCACGCCGGTGCGGCCGCCGCGCCTGGTGAGGATCACCGTCTGGCTGACGCCAGGGAGCGTGTACTCTTTTTTTAAGGACGCCGCCGCCGCCAAAAAGGAGCTGACGCCGGGCGTCACGTCATAGGAAATCCCCAGCCGGTCCAGGGCATCCATCTGTTCCCGGTGTGCGCCGTACACGGACGGATCGCCGGTGTGGAGGCGAACCGTGGTCTTTTCCTCCCGCTCTGCCCGCTCCATCACCTCCACCACCTCGTCCAGGGTCATGGAGGCGCTGTTGTAAATCTCAGCCTCCGGTTTTCCGTAGGCCAAAAGCTGGGGATTGACCAGGGAACCGGCGTAAATGATCACGTCCGCCTCCTCCAGCAGGCGTTTTCCCTTTAAGGTGAGCAGCTCCGGATCCCCCGGCCCTGCTCCTACAAAATGAACCATGATGTCTCTGCCTTCCTTTTTTGTTCTAATTGAAGTTGAAGGGGCAAAGGCCAAAGCTGCTCCCGCAGGCAAGTCTTCCCGCGAAACTTTTGCTCTCTGCCCCGGTATCCTATTCCGCCGGAACCGTCTTTCCTTCCCCGTCCTCCCGCTCGGAGCGGTAGCCTCTGGGGGTCACCATGCGGCCGTCTATAACCCTGGTGGCGGAATTTCCCACAAACACAGTGGTAAACATATCGGTCTCCGTCTCCGCCAACTCCGCCAGGGTGAGAACGCGGAAACTCTGGCCTTCCCGGCCGATGTTTCTCACCAGGCCGCAGACGGTGTCCGGTGCCTTCGTCTCCAGGAGGACGCGGCAGGCCTTTTTCAGATAGTCGTTCCGTTTCCGGCTGGACGGGTTGTAAATACAGATGGAAAAATCTCCTTCGGCGGCGCAGGCCAGCCGTTTCTCGATCAGCTCCCAGGGAGTCAGAAGGTCGCTTAAGCTGATCACCGCAAAGTCGTGAATCAGGGGCGCTCCCAGCACCGCAGCCCCGGAGAGGGCCGCCGTGACGCCGGAAATCACCTCCACCTCACAGTCCGGAAACTCCCGTCCCAGCTCCAGCAAAAGCCCCGCCATGCCGTAGACGCCGGAGTCTCCGCTGCAGATCATGGCCACCGTCCTGCCCTTTGCCGCCTCCTCAAAGGCCATACGGCAGCGCCGTTCCTCCTGGCGCATGGGGGTGGTGAGAAATTCCTTTCCCGGAAAATGCTCCTTTACCAGATCCACGTACACGGTATAGCCCACAATGACATCACAGGTCTCTAAAACCTGCGCCGCCTCCAGGGTCATATGGCTGTAGTCTCCCGGGCCGATGCCCACTGCGTATAGTTTATTCATGCTGTCCCTCCTTGGCGATGATCAGGGAGTAATAGCCGGATTCCCCGCCGATCTCCTCCAGGCTGCGGTACACCCGCTCCCCCTCCATGCCGCAGTTTTCCACCATGGATACGGCAAGCCCCGCCTCTTTTAAGCTGGCTTTGACCCGCTCCATCTGCTTTCCCGCTTTCATAAGCACCTTCGTGCCCGGAAAGGAAAGGCTGCCCTCCACCTGATAGGTGGCCGGGATGATGTGCAGCTCCTCCGCACGCTCTGCCAGCCCCATATTTAACCGGGCAGCGGCGGCGCAGAAGGAGGGGATGCCGTTTACCATAACCGTCCGGTAGCCTTTTTCCTCCAGGCGGCGGTAGAGGTAGAGATAAGTGGAATAGATGGTCACGTCCCCCAGGGTGAGAAAGGCCACGTCCCGGCCCTCCCGCAGTTTCTCCTCCAGAGCGGCTGCGGCGGCCTGAAAGCTGGCGTTTAATATCTCCGGATCTTTGACCATGGGCATCTCCACGGCAAATACCTCTTTTTCCTCCAGCTCCGGGACCGCCTGGACGGCGATCCGGTAGGCCACACTCTGCCGTGGGTCTCTGCCGGGGACGGCGATCACGCCGCACTCCCGGATCAGGCGCACGGCCTTTAACGTCAAAAGCTCCGGATCTCCGGGGCCGATTCCAATTCCATATAGGGTTCCTGTCATAATTGTCTCCGATTTTCTGTATTTTTTTCTGTATGGCGGACGCACGGAAATTCTCTGGAGAGCTCCGGCGCAGGGATCTCCCACGGCTCCGGCACGTCCTGATGTCTATGGGGATATTATACCCTGGGGCAGGGGTGGTTGGCAACTGTGTTTTGGGGAAAGGGAAAGACAAACGGTCAAAGGGGGATCCCAACGCTTCCTTACGCCCCGTTGGGATCCCCCTGCATCTGGTTTTCGGTTTTGCGGCGTGGCGGAGTGTCTTTACCGGCACGCCTGAATATTTCTGGTTTCCGTTCTTATTTTACGTAATTTTTGTACGCCTCTTTCATGCGGTCCAGGGCCTCCTGCACGTATCTCGTGGGGCAGGCCAGGTTCCATCTCTCATAGCACTCTCCCTGCGCGCCGAACACATAGCCCTCGTCGAAGAACAGTTTTGCCTCCTCGTGGTTGATCCGCTCCAGCTCCTTGCAGTCGAGCCCCAGCTTTCCCCAGTCCATCCACAGAAGATAGGTGGCCTCCATGTCGATTACGTCGATCTGGGGGAACTCTCTGGCCATGAAATCCTTCACCAGATTCCGGTTCCGGTCAATCACCTGGATCGCCTCCTCCAGCCACTCCTCACAGTATTTGTAGGCCGCCTCGCTGGCGCGGTAGCCCAAAATGTTGCACTTGGGATTGGGATTGGTTTTCTTTAAGTAGGTCAGGTACTGATTGCGCAGCTTTTCGTTTGGAATAAAGATATTGGAGGTCTGAAGGCCCGCCAGATTGAAGGTTTTGCTGGGCGCCGTGCAGACGATGCAGTTCTGGGCAAACTCCTCGGAGATGGAGGCGTACACAATATGACGGTAGCCCGGCATCACCAGGTCAAAATGGATCTCGTCGGAAACCACCAGCACATGGTGCTTCAGGCAGATATTTCCGATTTTTTCCAGCTCCTCCCTCGTCCAGACACGGCCGCAGGGGTTGTGAGGGCTGCAGAGAATCAGCAGTTTCGTGTTCTCGTCCGCCGCCTTCTTCTCAAAGTCGTCAAAGTCGATCTCATAGGTGTTTCCCCTGCGGACCAGGGGACAGTCTACCAGAACCCGGTTGGTATCCTGCACCGCGTGATACATGGGATAGTATACCGGGGTCATGAGCATGACGCCCTCTCCCTCTTTGGTGTAAATCTTTACCGCGTCAAAGAACGCGTCCACCACTCCATGGGAGGGAAGGATCCATTCCGGCTTGGCATCCCAGCCGTGGCGTTTCTTCATCCACGCGCAGACCGTCTCCTGGTACTCTTTTGTGGGATTGGCGTAGCCCATCACGGAGTGATCCAGCTCGTATTTCAGGGCATCCACGATTTCCGGGGCCGTCACAAACTCCATATCCGCTACGGAGAAGGGAATGATGTCCTCATCTTCTTTTACGCCGTGGGCCACCATCTCGTCCCATTTTTTCGATCCTGTGTTAAACCGTTTGTGTACCGTTTCAAAATTGTATTTCATGATTGTTTCCTCCATATTTTTTTCCGATTTTAGGTTTTGTAGGTACTCCGTTCTCTGCTCTCGTTCTCTACTGCCCGGCGGCCCGTTTCAGCGCCTCCCGCAGATCCAGTGTTTTGTATCCGTCGTCAAAGACGAAACAGGGCAGTCCGATCTTGCCGCCGGACACATAACCCTCCTGCCCGGACAGCTCCCGGAACTCCTCATAAATCTGGTCGTGCTCGTGGATAGCCAGGAACTCCTTCAGGCCGTCCAGGCTGGCCGACAGGTCGCAGAAGGCGAAACTCACGCCGGCGTCCTTGCACTTGATCACCGCATAAAGCGTATTTGGACACAGATGACTGCCTACGATTTTAAACATTTTCATGAAACGCTCCTTTTACTCGTTTCCGGAGGTGTAGTCCACCGCCAGATCATTTTCAATTTTGATATTTTTCGTAAACACCATGGTATAAATTGCCGTGAACACCACCAACACTGCCAGGAAACCTACCACTGCCACAGAAAGGTTCGCGAACAGGGAGTAGGACAGCACGCAGAGGACAACGCCCCCCAGCACCGCCAGCCCTTTGGTCATTCCCGGAGACACCTTGATGGCAGACCGGGCCAGAATGTCACGGTATTTGGCAGCCAGGGCAAACAGGGCGATGCAGACCAGGAGTTTTGTCAAAAGGGAGTTTGCCGTGGTGAATTTGGTGATAAAGGAAATATCCAGTTTCAGCGCCAGAGGCACCATTCCAATGATGTAAAACGCGGTCAAAAGCTTGTAGGGCACGCCGTTTTTGCTCACGGAGCCGATGCTCTGGGGCAGCAGATGGTCGTCACAGGCCACTAACAGCGGCTTGGTGATCCAGGAAAGGGTGGCGTTTAAGGTAGAGGAAGTAGCTCCCAGAGCCGCGCCGATCACGAACAGGTAAAACTCCACACCCGGCATGGTCTGTCTGGCCACCATGGTAAGAGGCTGATCCGCCACCTGCTCAATGGGAAGGATACCGGCTGCCACCAAGGCAATCAGTACATAGAGAATGCCTACGCCGAAGGTGGAAATCACCATTACCCGCGGAATCACCCGGCCCGCGTCTTTCGTCTCACCGCCCAGCTCGGCAATAAACTGAGCGCCTGCGGTGGCGGAGCTGAGCAGCGCCAGGGTGCTGACAAAGGCCATGGGGCCGTTTACAAACAGATGGCTCGGATCCATCACGTATGCCATATCCACCTTGGTGATGCCGAAGGCCACAAACAGGAACAGGCCGCCAAACAGCGCCACGGTGATGACCTTGTTTAACATGGCCGCCGACTTCGTTCCCACCAGGTTCATGGCATAGAACAGGGTCAGAATGATCATCGCCACCAGATGCTGGTCAACGCTTGGAACAATGCTGGAAAAATAAGAGCCAAAGCTTAAGGAATACTGGGAAACCGCAACGCTGTAGGACGTCACGTGAAGGAGCAGGTACATCATTCCCAACCCCTTTCCCACCAGACGGCTGCAATACCGGTAAGGTCCGCCTGTGGTCGGCGCCGCGGAGCTTAAAATCGCCACGGGAAAAATACTGATAATGGTCAAAACAGGGGATAACAGAAACGCAAGCACCACGCCGGTCCCCGTCATGCCGATCGCCACGCCGGTGGAGGACATAATCCCCGCCCCGATAATCTGGCCTACGGCAATCGCCATCAAATCCCAAAACCCCAAATTTCGGATTAACTTACTCTCTTGTCTTTCTGTGCTCATCATACCCTCCACACGGACGGGAGCTCTGGCCAAAGCCCCGTTCTTTTTCTCACTTGTTAATCTCATTTACATGATGTTAAGTAACCTAACTTCATGTTAATTACATTAACATCTTTCTTCTTTTTTGTCAATGTCAGGGACAGTTTTTTCGGGTTTTCAGTAAAACAGCACAATTTTCTGTCATCGAGTTTGTACAACTTTTTTCACCGGAAATATTGTGGATTTTGATGGAATTATTTGGTATAGTATATAGATAACAGTCAGACGACCTGTGACAAATATGACAGATGGAAATGGAAGGTTTTTTTATGGCTACATACGACTACAGCATTGCCGATATGGCGGATATTCTGCACCAGACCTCCTCCCTGTACATGGCCTCCTGTATCCCCATTGATTACGGGACGGGGGAGACCTACACTTCCGTGGAGGTCCATATGTTAAAATACATCATCGACCATCCGGGAAAGACGGTGACGGATCTCTCCAGGGAATGGGACAAATCAAAACCGGCCATCTCCCAGATGTTAAAAAAGCTGGAGACCAAGGGGCTGATCCGGCGGGGGCCGGCTCCGGACAGCGACAAAAAGCAGCTGTATTACGGGACGGAGAAAGGGCAGGAATTAAACCGCACCCATATGAAATATGACTCCAGGGTGTTCGCTCAGACCATCGACCTTTTGCGCGAGACCTGTTCCCAGGAGGAAATTCTTCTCTGCTTTCATGTGCTGGAGGAATACAATAAAGCCCGGCGGAAGAAACATTATCGCTCCAGCCCGGAGTATTAATCGGGTTGGCCTGTGTTTTTGCAGAGGGCGAACAAGCATTCAAAACGGACATGACCCCTAACGCGGCCATGTCCGTTTTGTGCTTTTCCCGAAAGCGGTACGTTTTCACGAAACCACACCGCGCCTGGAATTCCCCGCGTTTCCAGAAAACTTACGCCCGAACCACAGAAATCCTCTGGCGGATGTGATCTCCCTTCACTGCCTCGTCCACCATGGCAATGGCGTAGTCGGCGTAGCTGATCACGCTCTCCCCTCTGGAATTTAAGGTCAGCTCCTCGCCGCCCAGGATGTAGGCTCCGGTGCGCTCGCCCTCTGCCTGGAAATCTCCGGCCGGGCTGATATACGTCCAGTTCACATCCGTTCTCTCCCGCAGCTCCTCCAACGCCTTCGCCATGTTGGATGCCAGAGGCTTAAATACGTCCGGGAAATCCGCCCCGTCCATCACCTGGGCGGTGTGCTCCTGGTTCACGTACAGGCTGCCGGCGCCGCCCACCACTAAAAGCCTGGTGTCCGTACCGCTAAGCACGTCGCACAGGTGCTTTAAGGACGTGCTGTGCTGGGGCAGAGTCTCCGGCGTCCACGCCCCGAAGGCGTCCACCACCACGTCAAACCCTTTGAAATCCTCCGCCGTCAGCTCAAATAAGTCCTTTTTCAGCGCCTTCTTCGCCTCCGTGCGGTTTTCTCCCCGCACCACCGCGGTCACGTCCAGGCCTCTGGACACGGCCTCCTTTACGATCAAAGATCCTGCTTTTCCGTTTGCACATACCACTGCGAGTTTCATAATGATTTTCCTCCTTACACTAAAATGATTGTTTTGATAATTGGTTCAACTGTCTCTCTGTTTTCTGTCTGGTTCTTTCTGATCACATGGTTATTATAAGATTGTAAGGAGAAAAAATAAAGTAAGCACTTTATTGTGGTGTAGGCACCAAAAAGATACTATTGTGTATTTTCGGGCTTTGAGGCGTTTTAATCTATTATTTCCAGACGTCCGTTTCTCAGAGGGTTGGAGATGATGCTGATGCCGCTCATTCTAAGCAGGCGAAACAGCTTGTCACAGTAGGAGCCTTTTCCGGAAATCCCTCACAAAAACGGGGCTGCCCGCCGCGGATCCTTCTTTCAATCCGCGGGGACAGCCCCGTTTCTCCATTTCTCTATTGTCCGTGATACATCTCTGAAACGGCTCAGATGATCTCAAACACATGAACCGGCCGTTTCTCCATCTCGTCCAGGATCCGCATATCCGTACCGGCGATGCGGCCCGCCAGGTTTCTCTGGCCGTCGTTTTCGATCTCCGTCAGCACGATCTCCACCTCGCCCCGGTAGTGGGCCAGGTTGTCGTTCACCACCAGCACATCGCCTCTGGTAAATGTCTTTTTGTCGCAGGGGCGGAAGGGGATTTCCCTGTTTTTAAACTGCAGTCTGGGGAAACTGGAGCGGATGTAGTACTCGCTGGCGTCGTTTCTGCCGTTGTGAACGAAGTGGTACACCGCGTCCTTCTCCGCCTCGGACAGGCCCTCTGCCTCGTCCATTTTCACTGTGGTATTGGTCAGTTTGACGGAGGCCATGGCCTTTAACTCCTCCTCCGTGGCAAAGGCGTTTCCGATCAGGATGTCGTCGATGACCTCGCAGGCCACCATGTGGCGCACCTGGGCGTCGATGGGCAGGGTGCGGTCCGCCTCCAGGGTGCAAAGCCCCTGGTAAACCTCCCACGGGCCGAAGGTGTGCTCCGCCTGGCTGGAAACGAAGGCCGCCGTGGTCAGGCCGAGGGCGCCCCATTTCTCGTTGAACCGGTCAAAGGTTTTCTGGCTTAAGCCGGAGTAGCGCTCCGGGTAGAAATTGTGGCAGATAATGATGTTTCTCTTGTCGGCGCCGTGGGCGATCAGCCGCTCCACGTCGGCGTCGGAGCTGCCGTTGAACTCGATTTTGATGCCGTAGGGATTTCTGGTGATCAGCACGTCCTGGAGCTCGTCAAAATGACCGTCCAGACGGATAATGTCCAGTCCCAGCTCGTGGAAGATGGATAAGTCCTCCGGGGTGGCTCCCAGGTTCTTAAACACCTCCGGGTTGGTGTCCGCCGCCACCTCAAAGCCCAGCTCATGGGCTTTCTTTAAAAAGGCGCCGAACTCCTTTTTGATCACTTCCGGGTCGCTGCTGGCAGAGAGCAGACAGGTGAAGATCCGGGAAAACCCGTATTTTGCCGCCAGCTCCATGTAGGCGAAGTCCTTCTCCTGGGTGGAACGCTCCGGATAAACTGAAATTCCTAATCTGTGCATAATGATCCTCCTTCTCCCCGCCGTCCGGCGCGGGGCAGTGATAACTGTTTTCCTTCTATTTTAACCCGCTCCGGCCTCCTAGTCGATGGGCTTTTGATAGAACCCGCCGAAGAAGGTTTCCGTGGGCAGTACGTTTACGATTACCTTGGGATCCACGCTCTTTAAGTGGTGCACGATGTCCTGCACCTCATAGGAGGAGACCACCGTGTGCAGCAGGCTCATGCTCTGCTTGCTGTAGCCGCCGTAGCCGTTCATCACCGACAGGCCGTGGCGGTAATACTTGATATACTCGCTCACCACCGCGTCCGGGTTGTGAGTGGTGATCTGCAGGGTCACCCGTTTGTACCGGTGGTAGAACCGGTCGATGGTCTGGGTGGAGATAAACTGGAACATAATGGAATATCCCGCGTACTCCCAGCCGAACATATAGCCGAACACGCAGAGCATCCCGGCGTTAAACATAAACACGTACTGCCAGATGGCCTTTCCCGTCTTATTGGAAACGTAGAGGGCGATGAAGTCCGTGCCGGCGGTGGAGGCATTTCCCTTTAAGGCCGTGACGATGGCCATGCCGTAGATGAAACCGCCGAAACAGATGTTTAACAGCGGATCCTCAAACAAAGGCGTGAAATGGGCAAACCGCAGGAAAAAGCTGGCCAGAAATACCTGGGCCATGGAAAAAATCACAAACTTCTTTCCGATGTGCTTAAAGCAGAACACAGCCACCGGAAGGTTTAAGGCGATCATTCCCAGGGAGGTGGAAAAATGGATCCCGTAAATGGAGGTGATCTTCTCAATGAGCACCGCCATGCCGGTGAAACCGCTGGAAAGGATCTGCACCGGGTTTAAAAAGGTCTGCATGGCAAAGGCCTGCAGCAGGGCGGACACGATCACCGCCGCCGTCGTAATGGCATACCGTTTGAAAATGCGCGTTCCGTTCATCTCGTCTGTTCAACCAGCTTTCTTACAAGATCCTCGCTGACCACGTCGTAGTCGTCCTCGTGGGGCGCCGGAGCGAAACGGTAATTCACCGATTCTCCGGAGGTGGTCACGTCCGTTTTCCAGTCTTTGCAGGAGGAATGGACCTGAGTGAGTCCCGTCTCCTCCATGAGAGCCTTGGCGTTTCCGGCGTTTACGCCGCTGCCTGCCAGGATCTCCACCTGAGAGCCGTACTTCTCCCAGAGCTCCTTTAACAGAGGCGCCCCGTCCACGGCCTTCTCCTTCAGACCGCTGGTGAGCACCCGGTCAACCCCCAGGCTGATCAGGGTCTCCATGGCGGCCATGGGATCGGTCACGCAGTCAAAGGCCCGGTGGAACACCGCCTCCCCGTGATAGCGGTGCACCAGCTCCACCATGGCTCTCGTCTTTTCCACATCCACCTGGCGCTCCTCTGTCAGGAACCCGAAGGCGATGCCGTCACTGCCGTTTTCCATCAGCTCCTTCGCGTCCGCGAGCAGCTGCTCCGTCTCTCCCTCGGTATAGCAGAATCCTGCCGCCCGCGGGCGGGACATGGAGATCACCTTCAGCCCCGTATTCGCCTTCACCAGCTTTAAACAGCCGATGGAAGGGGTCAGCCCGCCCAGGGCCAGGGCGGAGTTTAACTCGATGCGCTCTGCCCCGCCGCGCCAGGCTGCCAGGGCATCCTCATAGCTTCCGCAGCAAATCTCTATCATGATCTTACCTCACATCCGTTTTCTTTTCAATCCTTCGCCAGGTAGTACAGGCTCAGGGCGTAAATCTTCGCGTTGGTGATGATGTCGTCGATCTTCATCCACTCGTCCGGCTGATGGCCGATGCCTTTCTGGCCGGGGAACGAGGGGCCGAAGGGCACGATGTTGGGCATCATCTTGGCGTAGGTGCCTCCGGTGGTAGTCACCGGGGTGCCGTCCATGCCGGTCACCTTCTCATAGGTGTACTTTAAGGTGTCCACCAGGCGGCAGTCCTTCTCAAACCGCACCGGGTCCATGTTCGTCACCAGCACCGTCTCCATGTCCGGCAGCTCGGCGCGGATATTTCCCAGGATCTGCTCCGTGGTGCAGCCCGCCGGATAGCTGACGGCAAACTGCAGGGAGGGAATCCCGTCCTCCGCCTCCGGAGGCAGGATCTTGAAATTGCGCACCTCCAGCTGGCCGAACTCCTCGTCCTTAAAGTCGATATGGAACCGCTCACCGTTATTCTTCGCGTTGAGCACGTATTGATTCATCAGGTGGAAAAACCGCTCCTTGGAGGCCGGCCGGATCTCCACCACGGCCCGTCCCCGCTCCGCGTACACCACCGGGTATTTGCAGTCCGGGGTAAAGCCCATCACCGGCGGTTTTTCCTTGGAGAGATAGTATTTCAAATCCTCAAAGCCGGTCTCCTCATCGCAGCCAAAGAGGATACGCACCTGGCGCTTTAAGGGGATCCCCAGCTCCTTGAGGGCGTAGAGGGCATAGAGGCAGGAGAAAATCGGCCCCTTATTGTCCAGGACGCCGCGGCTGTAAATGGTTCCGTCCTTTACGTAGCCGCTGAAGGGGGGCTGTTTCCAGCCCGTCCCCACGGGAACCACATCCAGATGGCCCACGGCGCAGACGTAGTCCTCGCTGTCGCCGTAGGAGGCGTAGCCCATGTAGTTGTCCACGTTCACCGTGTCAAAGCCCATCTTTTCCGCCAGGGCCAGGGCCGCGTCCAGGGCCTCCTTCACTCCGCTCCCAAAGGGGGCGTCCGGCTTTGCCTCGCTCTCCACGCTGTCGATCTTTACCATCTCAATGATGGTGTCGATCATCTCTCCTGACAGCTCCTCTACCTTTTTCAGGATCTTATCTTCCATCGCCGTTTTCGCGCCTCCTTTTTACAGCTCCTTTAAGGGGGCCGTTCTGGTCCTCATGTAGTCGTCCAGCCACTCCTGGCTCGCCACTTCGTGAACGCACTTTCCGTCCACATTCTTCGTCAGGTATACCACGGGAGCCTCGTTCTCCGTGGCCACGGCGAAGGAAAAGCCTTCGATGTTGGTGGCTACGCCCCACTCGCCCTTGTTATTCATGGCGATGAGGGACATATCTCCGGCCTTGCCCCGTCTCTCCTTCAACTCCTTGTCAAACATGGCCACTGCCTTCTCGCAGGCCTCCTGGGGGTGCATTCCCTCCTTCATCAGGCGGACGATCTCATAGGACACGCAGCCCTTCATCACATCCTCGCCCAGGCCGGTGGCGCTGGCGCCGCCTACCTTGCTGTCCACGTAAAATCCGGAGCCGGAAATGGGGGAGTCGCCCACACGGCCCTTCCGTTTCATAAACAGGCCGCTGGTGGAGGTGGCGGAGGTCATCTTTCCATGGGAATCCAGGCAGACCATACCCACGGTGTCATGGCCGGCGTAGGGCTTGATCTCCGTCTGGGCAATCTCCTTCTTCCTGTTATTATAATGGATTTTTGCCCGGTCCGTCAGCATATTTTTCCGCTCAAAGCCTTCCTTGTGGGCGAACTTCTCCGCTCCCTCGCCCACCAGCAGGTTGTTCACCGGCTCCTTGGAAAGCCGTCTGGCGATGGATACGGGGTTGGCAAAATCCTTGATGGCGGCAACGGCGCCGATGTCCAGGGTGTCGCCGTCCATGTAGGCGGCGTCCAGCTCCACCTCCATCTCCTCGTTGGGCAGGCCGCCGTAGCCTACGGATTTGTAGTAGGGGAAGTCCTCTACCGCCTTTACCGCCTCCTCGATGGCGTCTCCGGCGTCTCCACCCTCTTTTAACATTCCGCTGGCCTTCTCAATCCCCTCATAAGCCATTCTCCAGGTCGCAATAATTCCCCACATAATGTAATCCTCCTTTTTTCTCCGCGGCCCTCTCTATTATCCTGAAAGGCGCGCTCCGGTCATCCCCGCCGGAGCCTTTCCCGATTTCAGGAAACGCGGGCACAAAATTTTTCCGCAAAAAAGCACAAGGGGAACATGGCAGATGCCACATTCCCCTTCTCTCACTTACTTAAAACAATACTTGGCTGCAACGTCTGCTTCCTTATCCTTATTTACCATGGCATGAGCCATCAGGCACATTCCTTCCAGGGCCTCGTTTAAGCCAAAGCCGCCCTTCTTCGGTGTCTCCACGATGTGGATCTTATCCTTGTAAGCAGCGATCGTCTCCTCGTTTTCCTTGGACATGGCGGCAAATGCCGGCACTCCGGTGGTGTCTATGATGTCCTTTGCCACCTCAGCGGCCATTTTGCCGTATCCCAGGTAGTTGAAGGCCGGGCCGCAGATGACAACGTCAGGCTGAAGTTTCTTCACCATGGCGCAGAGCTTGCGGCTCACCTCCGCCGGGTTGGCCTCGTAAAAGCCGTCCCCGCAGTACAGACAGGCCACTACGCGGCCGTCCACTTTCTTTAAATACTGCTCCATCATCACAGCCGGGCCTACGGGGTCCTTGCTGGCTCCCAGGGGCACCATATGGTCGTCCTTGATGCCGGCGCCGGACTGGATCTGGTCATAAATCATAATAATTTTCATGGTTAAATCCATCTCCTTTCATCCCCGGAGGGCGGTCTTTTTACAGATCGTCAAAGGAAAGGTCGTCCAGGGAAATATCGTCGTCGTCCGCCTCTTTCTTCTTAGCGGCTTCCTCCTCATCCTTTAAGTACTGCTTGTCCATGATCTTGATAAACGGCATATAGATCACAACGCCTAAGATCAGCAGGGCGATCTGAAGCACGCCGCCTACCCAGTTGGTAGCCAGGAATCCGGAAATTCCTAACGGACAGGTCCACGGAATGTTCACGCCGGAACAGATGGGAACCAGGCCCATGGCCATGCAGAAGTAGGAAATCACAATGTTTACAGTGGGCACGATCATGAACGGGATGATCATCGTCGGGTTCAGCACGATGGGCAGACCGAAGATGATCGGCTCGTTGATGTTGAAAATGCCGGGTACCAGGGACAGCTTTCCAAGGTCCGTGATACGTCTGGACTTACAGAACAGGATCATGGCAATCACCAGGGATAAGGTGGAGCCGGCGCCGCCGAAGGTGGCAAACAGATCCTGGAACTGCTGACAGATAATATGTCCCTCGCCTACGCCTGTGCGGAAGAACTCCAGGTTCTCCAGAGACAGGGTCTGTAAGATCGGGTTGAACACCGCACCTACTACGGATCCTCCGTTTACGCCGAAGAACCAGAAGAAGTGCAGGAAGATGTAAGCGGTTACCATGGCTCCCAGAGTGTCGCCTAAGTTTAACAGAGGCGTCTGCAGGAACTCAAAGATGATCTGGAACGCGTTGGTTCCGAATGCGCCGAAGATCAGGTTGACGATGAAGAACACAGTCATAACGATGATCGCCGGAATCAAAGCGGAGAAGGACTCCACAACCGTCGGCGGTACGCCGTCTGGCATCTTGATAACCCAGCCTTTTCTCTCCACCCACGCGTAAATGTGCACGGATGTGAAGGCGCAGATAATACCTACGAAAATACCTTTCGCTCCCAGCCAGCCAAGGGTCAGTCCGGAAAGGCTCACAGCCTGGGTGGTCTCACCCACGGTCACGCTGCCCTCTACCAGGTAGGGCATTAACAGGAACCAGGACATCAGTCCCACGGCAGCGCCGAATAAGGGATTCGTATTCATGTGTTTCGCGAAGGAATACGAGATACCCATGACGGCGAATACAGCCATGATGGTAAATGTGGCGTCAGACGGCTTTCCTAAGAAGGTCGCCAGGGTCTCGCCGGTGTTCGGGTTGATCACGACGCTGGAAATCCATTCCGTCCACGCCGGAATCGGGAAGTTTGCGATTACCAGGAAAATGGAGCCCGCGATCAGGAGTGGTGTAGAAACCAGGAAACCGTCACGGACAGACATCAGATATTTGTTTCTTCCGATGGCCTCCGCCAGAGGCATCAGAACTTTCTCAAGCTTGCTCAGCATGATGTTTTATCCCCCTTATTGATTTGGTGATAACTGCGCCGGCAGTCATTCCGTTTACTTATTCTCTTTGATCAGCTTGATCGCCGTCTTTAACACCTTTTCTCCGTCCATCATGCCGTAAGCGGCGGCGTCGATGACAGCGATCGGGATGTTCTCTTTGCCGTACTGGGCAACCGTCTCGTCGTACATATACTTTACCTGCGGTCCTAAGAGGATGCAGTCCGGACGGTCGGTGGCGATGATCTCACCAATCTTGTTGTGGGGATGAGCGGCTACCTTTACTGGTACGTTGTGAGCGTCAGCCACACCCTGCATTTTGCTCGCCAGCATACTGGTGGACATTCCAGCGCTGCAGAACAGATAAATCTTTTTCATTGTTTTACCTACCTTTCCTTTTTTATTTGCAGGCTCCTTATTTGTTTTCCAGGGCCTGGATTTTCTTGCTCATCTTAATGTTTTCCTCGGCCATCAGACGAACCACCTCAGCGGCCATCATCTGGTCCTCGGCGTGCATCAGGATCACGCCCGGCGCGAAGTCCTCGCCGTTGGCCTCCTTGGCCAGCAGCTCTAAGTGGGCGTCGTGTCCCTTGGAGTAGAAATCGTCTCCCTCCTTCATCTTTGCCTCACAGAGCTCGTAGTCTCCCTTCGCCGCTGCTCTCATGGCCTCCACGTAGCTGGATTTTGCCATTCCTACGGACGAAATGATGTTAAAACAGATCAGCTCCAATCCTTCCATATTCACGCTCTCCTTTCTTGATATTTGTGAATATCCTCTGATAGTTCAGAGTATAACACGTTCTTTTCCGTTATTTTGTTACCAGTGTTTCCTAAAACTTAGGAAATTATTTCCACAAAACCACTTTGGTGCCGCCGATGAAGTCGTGGATGGCCCGGTGCTTTCCCACCAGCACCAGCACGGCGGATACAATGCTGATTCCCATACCAGCGTACATTAAGGCCGTGACCAGATCCACGCCGGTGAGCATGGTGCCTAACTGGTGCCAGATGGCGCTGGCGGACACCAGGCTGCCTTCCACGATGATGATTCCCACCACCTGGCGCAAAAGCAGCTGGCCGGCAGTGGCCTCACTTCCGCTGGCGTCCACGATTTTTAATTTCAGCCACCGTTTCCCCAGGGTCTGGCCCCGCCAGCAAAGAATGGGCACCGCGGCGTAGTACATCAGGGCAAAGCCCAGGGCCAGCAGGCCGACGATGACGCCGTAGGGATGGGGAAAGCTCATAATGTTCTGGTTCTGCATGGATCCGTACAGTTTCCAGGCAATGGCGGAGATGGGCAGGGACGTGGCCAGGCCGCCGATGTACCAGTCCACCAGATAGGCGATGAACCGGCGGCTCAGCCCGGCCGCTGGCAGATCCTGCGCTTTCCCTTCCTCCCGTCTCCCCTTATCCTGTTCATGGCGGGTTCCCGCTAATTTTGTCATAGCTCCTCCTTTACCGGATTACATGATTCATAAACTCCTCATAGCTGGAGGAGTGAATCAGCTCCTGGAATTTGTTATTGTCAGTCACGATGTTGCACAGCCAGTCAAAGAATACCTTTAACAGGCTGTTGTCCGTCTCCCGGATGGCTAGCAGCACCACCAGGCTCACGTTGAAATCTCCCCATTTCACCGGTTCCCGCAGGATCATAATGGAAATGCAGGACTCCATGGTGGACGCCTCGATGGCATGGGGCACCGCAAAGCCGTATACGAAGGAGGTGTCCGAGAGGGCCTCTCTGCGGAACACGTTTTCCTTGAATTTCTCGCCGCTCAGTCCCTTTTCGTAAAGGCTGTCACAGAGGAAATTTAATATCTCCTCCCGGCTTTCCATGGACGGACGGATGTGGAACAGGTCCTTGCGCATCAGCCGCTCCATGAGGTTTACAAAATCCTTGTGATATTTTTCCCGGTCCAGGAGGTTTAACATCTGAAACACACGGCTCTCGTCTTCCCCGTTTAAAAACAGGGAAATCTGCACCGTGGGAATGTCCATATGGTGCTTTAAGGGCACAGTGGTGAGGATCATGTCCGGGTTGTCCTGGAGAATTCTCCTCTCCTCAAAAAAGCTGCACACCCGCACAATGCTCATCCTGTCGCCGAAACGCAGCATCAGCTTGTCCACGCAGGGCTTTGACATGGTGTAGCTGTTGGGGATGATGGCCACCACCCGGTACTGCTCTGAGGCGTCCATCCGCTCACAGGCGGCCCCCAGGTGAAGGGCCAGGAAGGAAATTTCATTTTCGTTCAGCCGCGTGCCGCAGTAGCCCTCAATGCACCAGGCCACCCGCACCGCCATCTCAAATACCAGGGGATATTTCCGTTTCAGCTCCTGAAGGTAGAGGTCGTTGGCCGTCACCTGGTTCTGCTGGCGTTTCATCAGCAGGCGGATGTGGGCGATAATGCCGCTCTGGAAGTCCTGATCCCCGGATAGGTCGATGTCAAACTCGTTTCTCAGGATCTCCAGGATGTCCCGCATCAGCTGCTGCATCCCTTCGTCCTCCTCCGCCTTCCTCGCTTCCGCCTTCGGCAGGCGGTCCTTCCCCTTCAAAAGGCCGGCAAACCGCAGCACCTCGTCCTTTACCAGTTTCACCTTGTAAATATCGGAGATCCTGGCAAAGAGCTCGTCGGCAATCTGGTACTCTCTGCCCTCTCCCTCCTCCAGGGTTTCCTCCTCGCTTACGTAGTTGTGGTTTCGCATCCGCTCGATGGAAACGCCGGCGTGGAGCATGATCAGGGGGTATTCCATCTCGGAAATGCGGTAGCCGTATTTTTCGCAGATCTCCGCAAAATCGTCCTCCAGTTTCAGAAGGTCAAAGTCCTTCCAAATCTCCGCTATGGCGTTTAAATTCACGAAATTCCCCTTTGTCTCCTCCATGAGCAGCTCCTTGTAGAGCCTGCGCTTGTCCCCTTCATCCCCCAAAAGGCGGATGTGGTTTTTGGAGCGCACCAGCTTGAGGCCGGGATATTTGCGGATCATTTCCCGGATTTTTCTCAGGTCGTTGTCAATGGAGTAACCGCTGACAAACACCCGCTCCTGCAGGTCGATCAGATTGATCTCCCGGTTGCGGAACAAAAGCTCCTTGATCAGATAGACGCACCGCTCCTGGGCCGTCTGGGGGATCACCTCCTGACTGCTGATGTTCTGGGCCTTCATCAGCTCGTGATCCACGTAGTAGCCGTTTCGCCTGCTGGCCCGGATCAGTTCGCAGCCGTACTCGCTGTTGATCCCTTCCACGTCGGAGCGGATGGTCCGGTCCGACACCCCCAGGGCCTTCCCCAGGGCTTTTCCCGTCATGGGGCCCATCTCGTTGTTCAGCAGGTCTATGATATGGCTCTGGCGCTTTGACAGCATTTTCAATCACCATCCTTATGTACTATGAAAGCCCCGGATGACGGCGATATAGATGGGCGCGCTCGCGCGCACAGATATATCGGCATCAGACGGGCAAGACAGTATAGAAAAGTGTGCGCGAACAGCGCACACTCGCGCCGGAGCGCGGCTGCGCCAGCAGCCAGTTTCCTTTGCGCGGAGTGCGCCTCCTTGCGGAGCATTCTTATTTAACAGGAAATGCAGTTTCCTGTTAAATAAGAAAGTAGGGCGGCAGCCCGGATTTCGAATACTGTCGGCAGATGGCGGAACGCCGTAGGCGTGGAGCCATCTGGCTTTCATGATTTGTGATGACCGCGTTAGCGGCCGTGTCCGTTCTGTGTCTTATCATACCATTCTTCTTCCCTGCCAGGCACGCCGTCTATTTCCGCACTGTTAGGAAGGCAATTCAAAAATTATACAGGATTTCTCCTCATTTTTCCACTTCCATTAGAAAAATTGATGGCAGCATCCACGTTTTCTAAGTGGTGTTTCCGGAACGCGGGACTTATAATACAGAATATGCGGTAAGATACGTTTACAGAAAGAAGGTTTTCTCATGGATAATTTTTTGAAAATGCTCAATACCCAGATGATCTTAATCATCTATCTGGCCGTCGGCTTTTACTGCGCGAAACGAGGCATCATCGACGGCCACACCAAGCAGAAGCTGACGGATCTGATTTTAAAAATCACTCTGCCCTGCATGATCTTCGCCTCCTTCAACAAGCCCCTGACGCCCCAGGTGCTGCGGGAGACGGCGGTGATTTTCGCGGTGGCCATGGGCATCACCATCCTGTCTTACCTTGGCGGAAAGCTCCTCTACAACCGGTTCCCCAGGGAGAAAAAGAGCGTGCTCCAGTACACCACCCTGGTCAATAACTCCGGCTTTCTGGGAATGCCCATGGTAAGCTCCGTCTACGGGACGGACGGGCTGTTCTACGCCTCCATCTTCATCATCCCCAACCGGATCGCCATGTGGACGGCGGGCATTTCCCTCTTTACCACCTCGAATTTTAAGGAGAGCTGCAAAAACATCTTTTTAAACCCCTGCATCATCTCCGTATTTTTAGGGATTCTGCGCCAGCTCATAGGCGTTCCCCTGCCGGGCTTTCTGGAGACGGCCATCGGCGACATCGGGGACATCACCACGCCCCTGTCCATGTTTATCATCGGGACCATGCTGGTGGATGTGTCCCTCTCCTCCATGGTGGAGCCCAGCATCCTCTATCTGGCCTTTATCCGGCTCATCGCCCTGCCTTTAGTGGCTCTGGCGGCTTTGAAGGGCCTGGGAATGTCCTCCATGCTCACCGGCCTGTCCCTGATCCTCACAGGAATGCCAGCGGGGAGCACGTCGGTGCTCCTGTCGGTGAAATACGGGGTGGACGCGGACTTTGCCTCCCGGTGCGTGGTGACGACGACGCTCATTTCCCTGATTACGGTGCCGCTTTTAATGCTGCTTCTCTGATCCTTTTTCGTTTTTCTCCTGGCGATGGCTGTTTTGGCGGCCATCGCTATTTATTTACACAAATATCATATTCTTCATCATCTCTATAAACTTCTCCATCTGTGGAGTCACCAGCTTGTTCCGATGATAGACGAGCTGGCTCCACATCCGGATCTCCGGACAGGCGGTATCCAAAACCACCAGGCGGCCGGCAGCCAGTGGCTCCCGCACCGCGAACTCCGGGAGGAAGGAAATCCCCATTTGATTCATCACCATCCTGGCAATGACCGCGGTGTTTCCCGTTTCCAGAAAGGGGCGGATTTCCAGGCCGGCGGCGGCCAGCTCCTGCTCCATGACATAGCGGTAGCTCACCCCTTTTTCCGTGAGAAGGAAGGGCTCTTTCAGGAGTCGTTCCAGGGAAATGTTCCTCTCTCCCGCCAGAGGATGGCCGGCAGCGGCCACAAACACCGTAGGCTCCCTGCGCTCCGCCACCTTTATCCACTCCGGGAAGTCGGTTTTCCTGTCGATAAAGTAGAGAATGTCAATGTCGTTCTGCCTGACCATGTCAAACAGCTCCGCGGTCATGCCGGTGCAGGTGGAAAGCTCCACCTTGGGGTAACAGCGGCAAAAGTCCATGATCACCGGAGGAAGGACGCTGCCCAACAGGGATTCGGAGATTCCCACCCGCAGTTTCCCCTCCGGCTCCTCTCCCGTCTTTCCAAATTCCTTCGCGGCGCGGACGGCGTATAATACTTCCCGGGCCTTGGGGATGAAGGCAGTGCCGGCCTCTGTCAGGCGGACGCGGCGGCCGATGCGCTCAAAGAGCTGGACGCCCAGTTCTTCCTCCAGCTGGCGCATCTGGATGGTGACGGCGGCCTGGGAGTAGCCTAGCTGGGCGGCGGCGTGGGTAAAGCTTTGAAGGTCGGAGACTCTTAAAAATGTGATTAGGGGGCGGATTTCCATAGCTTTGAGGGTCCTTTCTTGAAAATTTGGGGGCGGCGGAGGGGTCCAACAGGAGGCCCGGGGGTTCCGATGCGGTGGCAAGTCACCCCCGGGCCTCCTGTTGGACC
>NZ_NFLE01000036.1 GCF_002160755.1 Lachnoclostridium sp. An14 | reverse complement strand
GCCGATAATGGTGAGGCCGTTTGCCGCCGGCTTTAACTTCACCGCCTTGATCCGCTTGACGTTTTCGATTTCCAGCTGATTGATTTTCATGGTCATCTTGACTTTTCCTCCTCTTATGCTTTACAATAGGCTTGTGTTTATTGATTCATGGCCCTGTCCGGTCGCCGCCGGCGGGCCTTTTTCATTGCCTGCATAGTCTGTCCCCTGCCGTTGCCCCAGCCGTAGGGGTTAAGCCCCAGCTGCTTGGCTGCTCGCAGGGTACCGTTTTTGCGCTTGCTCATGGTTTCGCCTCCTCAGATCTGCTCGATGACCGACTTGGCGTCATCGAGATACCCGTCTGCTTCGTCAATCATCTCGATGTATGCCTCCATCTCCTCGCCCCGCTCACCATACCGGAAATTATCCGGAAGGTTTTCGATGGACTCTCGTTCTTCCTCTCGTACCTCTGCCAGAATTTCCTGGACTTTGGCCACCAGATCGAAGGCCTCCTGAAGGCGCTTTCTCCGTACCTTGTTCATAATCTACCTCCTCGTTCATAATTTTCCTCCCCCTCGATTTTCCACACGGCCGGCCCATTGTTCAGCCATAGCCTTTGCGACTCCGGGAAATGTTTTTGCTCGGTTCTTTGCGTCCTCTCCTCGTTTTGCAGAACCGTATTTGCTCCTGTCCTTTCTGCTGGTTCCCGCCGGTACATAAGGGCCGATAGGTTCCACAACATTTGTTGGACGTAATTCCGGCAATCCGCGCAGCCAAAGTCTTGTTTTTTTCGTACAGGGATGTCCGTATTCATATGGCTGGATTTCCTGCGTGTGCGGAGGCATTTCAAATATTTTGCTGGAAACAGGGTTTTCCACCGCAATTCTGGGGCAATCTGCATTCAAAAAACGCATAAAAAATTTTTTTGCCGCCAGTCCCTTTTGATAACGCGCTTTATCAATCTGCCCTTTTTTCGGATATAATCGGCAGCCCCAGCGTTGCTCAAATACGTGCAAGGTGGAAATGCGATAATCATATGATTGTTTCATATTAGGAACACTGTAAATACAAGGCTTTTCGGAGCCTGCAATCCGAAAAAAATAAAAATTGATCTATCACATTACGCGAAAGGCCGTCCAGGTGCTATCTTGGGCGGCTTTTTTGCGTGGATAGACCGGAAGGAGGCCAAAAAATAATTACAGAAATTTAAGTCCGAAAATTGTGCAACTTTCACGAAAAGGAGGTTAGTGAATGGCAGATGAAAAACTGAACACAGGGCCCGAGGCGGCAAAAACCGAGGAGGCTCCCGCGCCCGTTGCGGCTGATCCAGCCCGCAGTGAGGCCCCGGCTCCCGAACACCAGCCGGAACAGACCGGGCCTGCCGAGCCCGGCGATGTGGTCATCTCTGCGGATCAGATTGACGCGCTCATGGCAGATAAGCGCCGGGCGGCCCGGGCTGAGGTGGAAAAAGCGGAAACGCCCCCGGAACAGGAGGCCGGGGCTCCCGCGACGGAGCATCCTGTCGCTGAAAAGGGGGAGCCCGAAAAGCCGCGCCGTGGCCGTCCCCCGAAATCGGAAAAGGCGGAGCACACCGAGGCGGAGTCTGAAAAAGCGCCGAAGAAGGCAGGGCCCCGCAAGGGCCGCCCGTCTAAGGCTGACAAGGCGGCCCCCGGCGAGGCCCAGCCGTCCAAACGAGACAAATTGTCCCGAAGTGGCGGGAAAGCGCCCGAGGCTCCGGCTCCCCCGGATGCCGGGAAAGGTACTCCCACAAAGGAGGCTGCTCCCCCGGAGCAGGCCCCGCAGGAGCCTGCTGTGCCGCCCCGTCCCGTTGAGGAGGGCAAGCTGGTTTATCTGAAACTTTCCGAGCTCCATCCGTTCCACACATTCCGGCCCCACCCGTTCAAGGTGCGGGACGATGCCAAAATGCAGGAAACGGTGGAGTCCATCAAACTCAACGGCGTTATGGTTCCCGGCCTTGCCCGTCCCGAAAAGGACGGAAACGGCTATGAGATTGTGGCGGGCCATCGGCGCTGTCGCGGCAGTGAGCTGGCGGGCCTGGAGGAAATGCCCTTTATTGTGCGGGATATGACCGACCATGAGGCGGTTGAGGCCATGAAGGACAGCAACAAGCAGAGGGATCAGACGCTCCCCAGCGAGCTGGCCGCCCTTTTGGATCTGGAAGTGGAGGACATTAAGCACCAGGGCGGGCGGCTGAAAGGCGTGGCCGAGGGGGATGTAGGAAAACGCTCCGTTGAGATCGTGGGTAATGCGCATGGCATGAATTATAAGAAGGTCATGCGCTATCTGCGCCTTAACCATCTTGTCCCGGAGCTCATAAACAAGGTGGACGATAAAAAAATGGGCTTTATGCCTGCGGTGGAGCTCTCTTACATCAAGCCGAAAAACCAGCGTCTGATTGCCGTTTCCATTGACGGGGAGCAGGCGTCCCCCTCGCTGGCCCAGGCCAAACAGCTCCGGGAGCTGGATAAGGAGGGCAAGCTCAACGGCGATGTGATTGACGGCATCTTATCAGAAAAGAAAAAGGAGGATCGCGGCGTGATTATTTCGATGGCTGAACTGGAGAAATACTTTGGCAAGGAGGCTACTCCCGCCAAAATGAAGGAGCAGATTATGACCTTGCTGGACGAGTGGAAAGAGAAACAGCCGCCCGAGCTGGCAAAGGCCCCGAGAAAGATGGAAAAAGACAAGTAACTTATCCACTTCGAGACAAATTGTCCCGAGAGGCCCCGCCCCTCTTGCAGAGGGCTCTGTGGTGATATATCCCCCGTCGCCGCCTATATTCCTGCACAGCCGGGAGTGGGCCGTCAAGGGTGCAACGCACCGCCGCTTGCGGCGGCCTGCCCTTGACGGTCTGCCCCGGCTGTGCTACTTAAAACGGCGCGGCGGGGGCATATATCCTCCAGAGCCGCCCCCTTTCCCATGAATGGGAAAGGGCGGGGGGATTGGGCTGAAGTATCCTTAATAAAAGATCGGAGGTTTTGACAATGAAACGCCCACTTGCTTATATTACCGCCGCATGGCTTGGCGGGGACAGTGAAAACGCGGAACAGGCGGCCCGGTATTGCCGGGCGGTGTACGAGGCGGGGTTTTCTCCCATCTGCCCTACCCTGTATCTACCTTTGTTCCTTAATGATGCCGTTCCCGAGGAGCATAAAAGCGGGATTGACATGAGCCGCGACCTGCTCCGCCGTTCCCATGTGCTGGTGGTCTGCGGCCATACCATGACCGAGGCCATGAAAAACGACATCGCCGTTGCCCAGCGCCTGGGGATTACGGCCACTACTCTTGAGGGCATTTTGACCGTCAAGGGCCAGGGCCGCCGCTGATGGCGGCCCTTTTTGAAGCCTACATCACAAACCTAGGGAAATACAATGAGGGCGAAGTGGTAGGAGAAACGCTGAAATTCCCCACTACCACGGAGGAAGTGCAGGCGCTCCTAAAGCGCATCGGCGTGGACGGGGTGCGGTATGAGGAGTTTTTCATTACCAGCTTTGACGGCGATGTGCTGGGGCTCTATGACTATCTGACGGAATATGAAAATCTGGACGAGCTCAACCATCTGGCCTGCCTGCTCTCCGAACTGGATCAGAGCGACTTGGAGAAATTCGAGGCCGTGATTGACTGTGGCAGTCATACTTCCAGCGTGGCAGACCTGATCAACCTTACGCAAAATCTGGACTGCTACGAGTTTTATCCCGATATTGAAAACGAGGAGGATTTGGGCCGCTATTTTTCGGAGGACTTGCCGATCCCGGACGAGCTGAAAGATTACTTCGATTATGAGGCATACGGGCGGGATGTTTCCATCAACGAGGGCGGCCACTTTGCTCCCGGCGGCTATATTGTCCAGACCAGCGGGGACTTCAAGGAGTTTTACCGCGATACGAAAGACATTCCCGCCGAGCACCGGGTTTTCTCCTATCCGAAACTTTCCATCCGGGAGCAGATGGCGGCCTACAAAGAGATTATTGACGGCTCCTCCCTGGAGGGCTATCGGAAACTTTCTAATAAGGAGCGTGAGGAACGATAGGCGGCACTTCGAGACACTTTGTCCCGAGGTGCCCGCCGGAAAGGAGGCGGTGTAACTGATTGATGAAGATGTTTCCCGGCGCACGATTGCCGTATCTGTCCGCGCCAGCAAGCTGACGGCCCGGGGCCTTGCCTATGTGGTGGGGGCTGTGGGCCGGAAGATCCGAAAGGCCCACCGGGAGCACCAGACGCCCCACGGCAGGCAGAGCGTGAAAAAGCTCATGGCCCACGGCGCGGCCACAAACAGTATTGAGCTTTCCGGGGACACGAAGGCGTTTGACCGGGTGGCCCGGAAGTGGAATGTGGACTATGCCTTTTACAAAACCGGGCCGGACAAATATCTGTTGTTTTTCAAGGCTGGGCAGGCGGATGCGATTACCGCCTGCTTTTCTGAATACTCGCGGAAGGTGCTGAATAAATCCAAGTCCCGCCGTGTTCCCATCCGGGAACAGCTTAAACAAGCGGCGGATCAGCTTGCGAAGGAGAAACCGCACAAGCGGGAACGGGTAAAGGAGGCGGTTCGTGAGGACAGATAAGATCAAGAAATATGTACTACCCAACATCCCCTATCTGTTCGTGCTGTGGGCCTGCCTAAAGCTGGGGACGGCCTACCGGCTGGCCGGGGGCGCGGATTTGCCCCATAAACTCATGGGCCTGGGCCAGACCATCGGCCCGGCCTTTGCCGACTTCGCGCCGGGGCTCAATCCCCTTGACTGGCTCATCGGCATTGTGGGCGCGGTGGGCTTTCGGCTCTTGATTTACTTCAAAAGCAAGAACGCCAAAAAATACAGACGGGATGAAGAATACGGATCGGCCCGGTGGGGCGGGCCTAAAGACATCGCCCCTTTCGTCGATCCGAAGTTTGAAAACAACATCATTCTGACCGGGACGGAGTTCCTTACCATGAACACCCGCCCCAAAAATCCAGCCAACGCCCGCAACCTAAACGCCTGTGTCATCGGCTCGTCCGGCTCGGGGAAAACCCGCTTTTGGCTCACTCCCCAGCTACTCCAGGCCAGCGCGGACAAAAAGGGCGGGTGCAGCTTTGTCTGTGTCGATCCGAAAGGCGGGGTGCTCTCCCAGGTGGGGGCTTTCCTGCAACGGCGGGGGTATCGGATTAAGGTTTTCAATTCCATTGATTTCTCAAAATCCATGCACTACAATCCGCTGGCCTATATCAAGAATGAGGCGGACATCCTCAAATTTGTGGATGCGCTGATTTCCAACACCAAAGGCGAGGGCAAGGAGGGCGATCCGTTCTGGACGAAGGCGGAGACGCTCTTATACTGCGCTCTGATTGCCTATATCATTTTTGAGGGGCCCGCCGAGGATCGGAACATGAACACGCTGGTTGATATGATTTCCGGCATGGAGGTAAAGGAGGACGATGAAAATTTCCTAAATGCCGTGGACTATATGTTCAAGGGGCTGGAAAAACGCAAGCCAGACTGCTTTGCCGTCAAGCAATACCGCAAATATAAGTTAAGTAGCGGCAAAACTGCCAAGTCGATCTTGATTTCCTGCGGTGCGCGTCTGGCCCCCTTTGACATCCCCCAACTTCGGGAGATTATGAGCTATGACGAGATGGAGCTTGACCGCATCGGGGATCGGAAAACGGCGGTGTTCTTTATCATTTCGGACACCACGCAGACCTATAACTTCCTTGTGGCCCTGGCCTTTTCGCAGATGTTCAATCTGCTCTGCGAAAGGGCCGACAATGTTCACGGGGGCCGCCTGCCCCACCATGTACGGGTGCTGTGGGACGAGGCGGCCAACACGGGACAGGTGCCCCAGCTCGAAAAAATTTGCGCCGTGATCCGCTCCCGCGAGGTGTCGCTGACGCTCTTTTACCAGCAGTTGGCGCAGTGTAAGGCCATTTACGATAAACACGCGGAGACAATCCTCGGAAATATGGACAGCGTGGTATTCCTGGGAGGCCGTGAGGCCAGTACCATCAAGGAAATATCGGAAAATTGGCTCGGGAAGGCAACCATCTATATGCAGACCGATGGCCGCTCAAAGGGGCAGTCGGAAAGCTACAATCTGAATACCCAGCGGCTGGGCCGGGAGCTGATGACGCCCAGCGAGCTGGCAACCATGCCCGGGGACAAGTGCATTTTACAGCTTAGGGGCCTGCCCCCGTTCTACTCCCCGAAGTATGACCTAAAAAAGCACCCGAATTATAAACACACGGCTGAGGCCGACAAAATCAAAAACGCTTTTGACCTTGATAAGCTCATCAACCGCCGCAGGCGTCCCGGGCTTAACGAGGCGTGTGAGATGTATGAGGTGGCTGTGCCGGACGATGCGCTCACGGAAGAGGACGAGGACATCCTCAACTATGACGACATCGACGATCCAGACGCCTTTGCATAAAGAGACTTTGGGACAAAGTGTCCCGAAGTTGTAACCTGCCGCCAGTGATGGCGGCTTTTTTCATGGCCGGGGAACACCCGGAGAAATGGAGGCTCTATGCAGTTCTTTTCTTCCGCTATTGATACTTTACAGACCCTTGTTGTGGCTCTCGGCGCTGGCCTGGGCGTGTGGGGCGTAGTCAATCTTCTGGAGGGCTACGGATCGGACAACCCTGGCTCCAATGCTCATGTACGGTAAGGAAGCAAGCAACCGAAAACAAGAGATAGACCGCCAGCACTACACTATTCCGAACCAAAGACCAAAAGATAAGCATTGTGGGAAAATCTAAACTTTTGGATTTTCCTACAATGCCAACTACGGCGGAATCCCTCCCACTCCTTATATCTTTCTGTATACATTGAATTTGTATTTAGTAAAATGCAGACAACACCACGGATCGGCTTTTGGTTGGACAATTCCAACCAAACACCACAGCAGACAGCAGAAAACATTCTGAACGCTAGGAAGCCGGTATGATTGTTACATATAAGGGGAAGAAAAATTTCTTTTAGGTACTTGCTTTCCTAAAACTGATGTGATACAATGATTTAATCCAGAAAAGGAGTAAAAAATATGCGGCAAGGTATTCTTAAATAAAACTATAATCAAATAGTGGGAACAAAGGATTATGATAGCTCCTTTTGTAGGGGCTTAGTTTTTTGTACCCAATTTAAGAATACTTTTGCCTTATCAATTTTGACATATCCCCAAAAACAGCAATCACAAACAGGTGTATGCTGTATATGTGTATGTCCGCAACTTATAATCCCCAGTGGTAAAAGTATTTTACTGCTGGGGATTTTTATGCCCTTTGGGGCTGTAAAGGGAGGACAATCACATGAAAATAATCAATATTGGAATTCTTGCCCATGTAGACGCTGGAAAGACGACCTTGACGGAGAGCCTGCTATATGCCAGCGGAGCCATTTCAGAACCGGGGAGCGTCGAAAAAGGGACAACGAGGACGGACACCATGTTTTTGGAGCGGCAGCGTGGGATTACCATTCAAGCGGCAGTCACTTCCTTCCAGTGGCACAGATGTAAAGTTAACATTGTGGATACGCCCGGCCACATGGATTTTTTGGCGGAGGTGTACCGCTCTTTGGCTGTTTTAGATGGGGCCATCTTGGTGATCTCCGCTAAAGATGGCGTGCAGGCCCAGACCCGTATTCTGTTCCATGCCCTGCGGAAAATGAACATTCCCACCGTTATCTTTATCAACAAGATCGACCAGGCTGGCGTTGATTTGCAGAGCGTGGTTCAGTCTGTTCGGGATAAGCTCTCCGCCGATATTATCATCAAGCAGACGGTGTCGCTGTCCCCGGAAATAGTCCTGGAGGAAAATACCGACATAGAAGCATGGGATGCGGTCATCGAAAATAACGATGAATTATTGGAAAAGTATATCGCAGGAGAACCAATCAGCCGGGAAAAACTTGCGCGGGAGGAACAGCAGCGGGTTCAAGACGCCTCCCTGTTCCCAGTCTATCATGGCAGCGCCAAAAATGGCCTTGGCATTCAACCGTTGATGGATGCGGTGACAGGGCTGTTCCAACCGATTGGGGAACAGGGGGGCGCCGCCCTATGCGGCAGCGTTTTCAAGGTTGAGTACACCGATTGCGGCCAGCGGCGTGTCTATCTACGGTTATACAGCGGAACGCTGCGCCTGCGGGATACGGTGGCCCTGGCCGGGAGAGAAAAGCTGAAAATCACAGAGATGCGTATTCCATCCAAAGGGGAAATTGTTCGGACAGACACCGCTTATCAGGGTGAAATTGTTATCCTTCCCAGCGACAGCGTGAGGTTAAACGATGTATTAGGGGACCAAACCCGGCTCCCTCGTAAAAGGTGGCGCGAGGACCCCCTCCCCATGCTGCGGACGACGATTGCGCCGAAAACGGCAGCGCAAAGAGAACGGCTGCTGGACGCTCTTACGCAACTTGCGGATACTGACCCGCTTTTGCGTTGCGAAGTGGATTCCATCACCCATGAGATCATTCTTTCTTTTTTGGGCCGGGTGCAGTTGGAGGTTGTTTCCGCTTTGCTGTCGGAAAAATACAAGCTTGAAACAGTGGTAAAGGAACCCTCCGTCATTTATATGGAGCGGCCGCTCAAAGCAGCCAGCCACACCATCCATATCGAGGTGCCGCCCAACCCGTTTTGGGCATCCATAGGACTGTCTGTTACACCACTCTCGCTTGGCTCCGGTGTACAATACGAGAGCCGGGTTTCGCTGGGATACTTGAACCAGAGTTTTCAAAACGCTGTCAGGGATGGTATCCGTTACGGGCTGGAGCAGGGCTTGTTCGGCTGGAACGTAACGGACTGTAAGATTTGCTTTGAATACGGGCTTTATTACAGTCCGGTCAGCACGCCGGCGGACTTCCGCTCATTGGCCCCGATTGTATTGGAACAGGCATTGAAGGAATCGGGGACGCAGCTGCTGGAACCTTATCTCTCCTTCATCCTCTATGCGCCCCAGGAATACCTTTCCAGGGCTTATCATGATGCACCGAAATACTGTGCCACCATCGAAACGGCCCAGGTAAAAAAGGATGAAGTTGTCTTTACTGGCGAGATTCCCGCCCGCTGTATACAGGCATACCGTACTGATCTGGCCTTTTACACCAACGGGCGGAGCGTATGCCTTACAGAGCTGAAAGGATATCAGGCCGCTGTCGGTCAGCCGGTCATCCAGCCCCGCCGTCCAAACAGCCGCCTGGACAAGGTGCGCCATATGTTTCAGAAGGTAATGTAAAGATACATAATCGTCAAGACGGCAACAATCAGAAGTTATGGAGGGTAACAATGGAATATAGTAAGGAAGATTTAATGGAAGCAAAAAAGCAAATTTGGGGAGTGGGAGAGAACATGGGAACAGAGGAAAGTAAAAAAATCTGGGAGGAGAACGCACAATTTTGGGATAATGCAATGGGTGACGAATCTAATGAATTTCACAGAGAGGTAGTGCGTCCCAAAGTAACGGAACTTCTATCTCCTAATCCTGCGGATTACATTTTGGATATTGCGTGTGGCAATGGAAATTATTCTTCGTATCTTGCACAAAGAGGCGCTTCGGTTGTCGCTTTTGATTACAGCAAAAAAATGATAGAATTGGCTAAAAGACGGCAATCACAATATGCAAAACAAATTGAATTTTGTGTGGCGGATGCGACCGATAGAAAAAGTATATTAGAATTAAAAAGAAATCGAGCCTTTACGAAAGCAGTTTCTAATATGGCAATTATGGATATTACGGATATTGAACCACTTCTTATGGCTGTTTATGAACTGTTGCAGGAAAGCGGAATTTTTGTCTTTGCAACGCAACACCCTTGTTTTGTCACGTTGACTGAAAAATATATGACACCGCACAGTTACTATGATATAGCGATTGAAGGGCAACCGAAAGAGCAGATTTATTATCATCGTTCCATACAAGATATTTTTAACCTTTGTTTTAGAGCTGGATTTGTCATTGATGGATTTTATGAAGAATGTTTTAAAACCAACAAAGAAATTCCTATGGTAATGATAGTAAGGCTTAAGAAGGTAAAACGTGATAGCTTAAAATAAATTCAAGTTTGTCGGGTAAATAGCAAACCCAGCCGAGCCAGTCAACGGTCAAGATGAACGGCGCATATGCGCAGCCGTTGACAGCCCCGCCCGCCTTTGCTGGTAGGCAATCAAGGGGCGACAGCAAGAAGTGCCACCGCCCCGCACTATTATTCAGAAAGGGGAATTTCCATGACCGACCAGATAGCCTATCAAGAATATATCCAGCGCAGGTACAACGCCTTTTGCAAGACTGTTATCCGCTGTGCCGCCTTGGACAAGATTTTGAAGCTTAAACGGCAATGGGAACGGCAAGTTTCCCTTGACTATCTGATGAACGAGAAGTTTGTCCAGTTTGCCGCGTCGGAGCCGGACGAGGAATACCCATTTACCGTCTGCGGTCAGACCGTCCTGCTCTGCAACGCCGCCCTTGCCGACGCGATCTCTGTTTTGCCGGAGCAGACGCGGGAAGAAATCCTGCGCTATTACTTTCTGCGCCAGCCGCAGCGCGTGATCGGCGCGTGTATTGGCCGGTCACGCAGCACAGCGGGGCGGCATATCCAGCTTGCCTTGCAGCGGCTACGCGAAGAAATGGGGGTGAGCCGGTATGAGTAGACTTCTCCCCTATGAAACAATCCTCAAAGCCCGTGAGGGCGACCCAGAAGCCGTGAACGCTGTCCTGCTCCACTACGCCGGATATATCCGCTATTTCTCAAAAGTGAACGGGCAGGTCAACGCCGAGGTGGAGGACTATGTAAAGCAGCGGTTAATTGACTGTCAATTCAAGTTCCGGCTTGACGAACCACCGGACAAGTCATAAAAACTGAATACCAGCCGCCACCGACGCGGCCAGCGAAAGCAGTAAGTCTTGAAAAAGATTTACTGCTTTTTTTGTTGTCCGGCTCCGCTCCCGGCCATTTTGCCCCCTGCCGGTTGTAGTAGTAAGCGAGGAGGGAATTTTTCTGCCCTGGTGTTTGGCATTTGGAGCATTTACCCGTAGTAGAGGGCAAAGAGAAAGGATTTCTCCAACACCGGGTAGAAACCACTGCGTCCGGTGTCATTTTAGCGAAAGCGGGCAGGAATGCCCTTTACAGGATTAGTAGTAGCAGAAAAAGAGAAACAAACTTTTGTGGTTGCAGTTTTCCAAAAAAGTGGCGGACGGAAGTGAGAGAAAGTTTGCAGTCACGGAGAGCAAGTTTCTACCACGGTGCCAAAATCCGCAATTCTGCAGTTTTGCCCCTCGCGGGAAACTTGTTGGGGAGTGCCTTCCCCAAACCCTGCTCATGCGCCCTTACGGGCGAGAAAGGAGGTCACACCATGCGAAAGAAATACAACACGCCCCACCGCAGCCGCGTTGTGAAAACCCGGCTGTCCGAAGATGAGTATGCCGACTTCACAGCGCGGCTTGCGCCCTATGGTATCAGCCAGTCCGAATTTCTCCGGCAGGCGATACGGCGGGCGACCATACGCCCGGTTGTCCATGTGTCGTCGGTCAATGACGAGTTGCTTTCCGCTGTCGGGAAGCTGACAGCCGAGTACGGCAGGATCGGCGGCAACCTCAATCAGATTGCCCGGTATCTGAACGAATACGGCGTACCCTACAACACCCTTTCCGGCGAGGTACGCGCCGCCATATCCGACCTTGCCGTCCTCAAGTATGAAGTCCTCAAGAAAGTAGGTGACGCGGTTGGCAACACTCAAGCATATCAACTCTAAAAACGCCGACTACGGAGCCGCCGAGCAATATCTTCTCTTTGAGCATGACGAGTTTACCATGAAGCCCGTCCTTGATGAAACCGGCAGGCTTATCCCCCGCGAGGACTACCGGCTGTCCACGCTGAACTGCGACGGGGAGGATTTTGCCGTTGCGTGTATGCGGGCCAATCTCCGCTATCAGAAAAACCAGCGGCGGGAAGATGTGAAAAGCCACCACTACATCATCAGCTTTGACCCGCGGGACGGGCCGGACAACGGCCTGACCGTAGACCGGGCGCAGGCGTTGGGGGAACAATTCTGTAAAGAGCATTTTCCCGGCCACCAGGCCCTTGTCTGCACCCACCCGGACGGGCATAACCACAGC
This sequence comes from Lachnoclostridium sp. An14, assembly GCF_002160755.1. Lineage (GTDB taxonomy): Bacteria > Bacillota > Clostridia > Lachnospirales > Lachnospiraceae > Lachnoclostridium_A. Next base: position 30,033 of record NZ_NFLE01000036.1, on the reverse strand, counting down.
GGCAACATTCATGTGCATATCGTCATAAACAGCCTGCGGATTGAGGAAGTGCCGTTCCTGCCCTACATGGACAGGCCGGCCGATACGAAAGTCGGCTGCAAGCACCGATGTACCGACGCTGCCCTGCGCTACTTCAAATCCGAAGTCATGGAGATGTGCCACCGGGAGGGGCTTTATCAAATCGACCTCTTGAACGGCAGCAAGAACCGCGTCACCGACCGGGAGTATTGGGCGCAGAAAAAGGGACAGGCCGCGCTGGACAAGCAGAACGCCCCCATGATTGCCGATAGTATCACGCCCCGGCAGACCAAGTTTGAAACGAACAAGGAGAAGCTGCGGCAGACCCTACGGAAAGCCCTTGCCACCGCCGCCAGCTTTGACGAGTTTTCCTCTCTGTTGCTGCAGGAGGGTGTGACCGTCAAGGAGAGCCGGGGGCGGCTTTCCTACCTCACGCCGGACAGGACAAAGCCAATTACCGCCCGGAAGCTGGGCGACGATTTTGACCGCGCCGCTGTCTTTGCCGTTTTAGAGCAAAACGCCGCCAGAGCAGCCGAAGCGCCAGCCAGATCCCCCGATCCCCCACGCACCATAAAAGACCGCTTGCAGGTTGCCAGAGCCGAGATAGCCGCCCCGAAACAGGACGGAGTGCAGCGGCTTGTGGACATTGAGCAGAAAATGGCCGAGGGCAAAGGCCGGGGCTATGAACGCTGGGCGAAGATACACAATCTGAAGCAGGCCGCCAAAACGCTGTCCGTCTACCAGCAATACGGCTTTACTTCCCCGGAGCAGTTAGAAGCCGCCGTTGACACCGCCTATCAGAAAATGCGCCAGACCAGCGGCGAACTGAAAGCACTGGAAACGAAGCTGCAAGGGAAAAAGAAGTTGCAGCGGCAGGTGTTGGCCTACGCCCAGACCAAGGCCGCCCGCGACGGGCTGCGGGCACAGAAATCCGAGAAAGCCCGCGCCGCATACCGGCAGGCCCATGAGAGCGATTTTATCATAGCCGACGCAGCAGCCCGGTATTTCAAGGCGCATGGCATTACCAAGCTGCCCGCCCGGAAAGCGTTGCAGGCCGAGATCGAGCAGCTTATCTCCGAGAAAGACGGCCTGTATAACACCTATCACGAACAGAAACAGCGGTTCAAGGAGTTGCAGACCGTCAAGCGGAACATCGACCAGATTTTGCGCCGGGACGAGCCGCACCGCAGAAAGGAGCAGAGCCATGAGCGATAACCTGCCCCACATGGACTACCGCCAGCACCGGCGGGCGCGGCGGCTGGTACATGAGTGCTGTAACTACGATGAGGGGAACTGCCTGCTATTGGACGACGGGGAGCCTTGCGTGTGCGTCCAGAGCATTTCCTTTTCCCTCATGTGCCACTGGTTCCGTGTGGCTGTCCTGCCCCTTGACGGGGAGCTGGCCGCAGCCCTCTTGTGCCGGGGAAGCCGGAAACGGTGTGCCGTCTGCGGGGCGGCCTTTGTCCCCAAATCCAACCGGGGAAAATACTGCCCCGACTGCGCCGGGCGCATGAAGAAAATCAAAGCCGCCGAGAGAAAGCGGAAACAAAGGCAGAGATGTCACGCTTTAGAGCCTTTCAAACCCGCATAAATCAAGGCTTTTTTCGTGGGTGTCAAAGGGTACGCGATACATTTATCCTTTTCCCCCGGAAACGGCGTTTTAATGCGTGACAATACGCCAAAATCAACCCGAACACAGGGAGGTGATCCTATCGCTGATTATATCAGGGCAGACACGCGGCTGCCCGCCTATCTGCCGTATCCCCGTTTCCTGCTGAAAATGGAGATTTCACAGACCGCCAAGCTGCTGTATTCGCTGCTGTTAGACCGTTCCACCCTCTCCCAGAAAAACAAGTGGCTGGACGACGAGGGCAGGATTTATATTATCTATCCCATCGCGGAGATAGCAGAAATACTGGATAAAGGCAGCACCACCATCAAGGGGGCGCTTAATGAACTGGACACGGCGGGGCTGTTGGAACGGGAACGGGGCGGCTTCTCCGCACCGAACCGGCTTTATGTCAAAGTACCGCCAGTGCCACAGGTACAGTTTTCAGACCAACTGATGGCCGGAAGTCCGCCCCTCATAGAGCCGGAAAACCGTCCTACTGATGGTCAGAAAACCGACCTTATGATGGTCGGAAAACCGTCCCCTAACCAAACTACTATAAACAACCTTACAGAGAGCCAAACAAAGGGAGTGAGTGGGGGGCCGTCCGCGCCCTATGGCCGATATGGAAATATTTTTCTGTCACAGACCGAATACGACGAGTTGCAGGCAGAGTACCCTGACAGGCTGGAACGGTTCATCGAGGAAATGAGCCGCTACCTTGCCGCCAACGGGAAAAGCTACCAGAACTATGCCGCCGCCCTGCGGATATGGGCGGGGAACGACAAAAAGGAAGCCCCTAAAAAGGGCATACCAGACTACTCATGCAAGGAGGGCGAGAGTTTATGAAGAATGAAATCAACGCGGTTTTGGAGAATATGACGACCACCATCCCGGAGCCGGAGGACTACACCGGCGAGGACGGTTTACTGTACTGCGGCAAGTGCCGCAAGCCGAAAGAAGCCTATTTTGCGCCGGATAAGGCCGCTATCTTCGGGCGCGACCGCCACCCGGCAGAGTGCGACTGCCAGAGAACCGCCCGCGAGGAACGGGAAGCCGCCGAAAAGCGGCGCAGACACCTTGACACCGTGGAAGAACTGAAACGCCGGGGCTTTACCGACCCCACCATGCGGGACTGGACTTTCGAGAACGACAACGGCAGGAACCCGCAGACCGGGCTTGCCCGCCGGTATGTGGAGCATTGGGAAGATATGCGGACAGACAATATCGGCTGCCTGTTCTGGGGCGGCGTAGGCACCGGCAAAAGCTACCTTGCAGGCTGTATCGCAAACGCCCTCATGGAGAAAGAAATCCCCGTCCGCATGACGAACTTTGCTCTTATCCTCAATGACCTTGCCGCCAGCTTTGAGGGGCGCAACGAGTACATTTCCCGCCTTTGTCGTTATCCGCTGCTGATCCTTGACGACTTCGGCATGGAACGCGGGACGGAATACGGGCTGGAACAGGTGTTCAATGTGATTGACAGCCGTTACCGCAGCGGCAAGCCGCTGATCGTCACGACCAACCTTACGCTGGACGACCTGCACAACCCGGAGGACACCGCCCATTCCCGGATTTATGACCGCCTGCTTTCCATGTGCGTCCCGGTACGCTTTACCGGCGACAACTTCCGGCAGGAAACCGCCAAGCGGAAAATGGAGAGCATGAAGAAACTGATTACCGACTGAAAGGAGTATTGCCTATGGCAGATAACAAGCAGCACGACACCCGCACCACCCGCCGCCCTGACTGTGTGACGGAAATCCGCATGGGCAATTCCGTCCTTGTCGTGTCCGGCTATTTCAAGAAAGACACCACAACCACAGCCGCCGACAAAATGGCGCGGGTACTGGAAGCGGAAGCCGCTGCTACACAGGAGCCGACTTATCCGGCGTGAACCGGGGCATGGAAAAGCGGCCATGCCAGGGAGCATGACCGCTGGAACGAAAATCGGAAGTGCTTTAGCAATTCTTAATCTCATTCTCTATAAAATAATTTGCAATTTCAAAGGCTTTTATTCTTCTCTTTGCCAATGTGATTTGTGATTTATAACGCTCGGAATTATCCTTTGATTCAAATGTTTTTACTGTTTCTCTTAGCTTGTGCAGAGTTGAATCAATTTGCCTTTTGGCCGCGGTTAATTCATCTATTGTATACTTCATGTTTTCTCCTTTAACTTCTGATTTTTTTGTTAAATCAGAGTATACCACGGAGTTATGAACTTTTCTACTGCAAATATGGGACGACAACCCATACCATAAAAATCGGAAAATTGAAAAGCTGTAAAGAAGCAAATTTAACGCTTTTGCCGCTGTACAGCCCCCGCCGTTCCGTGGTACAATGAAACCACGGAATAGTGGGGCTGGCTGTCGGAAACGGAGGATTTTATGTTAAGACAAGCCACCCAAAACCTCATTACCGCCCTTTATCCGAGATTGTCCCACGAGGATGAATTGCAAGGCGAGAGTAATTCCATATCGAACCAAAAAAGGATACTCGAAACCTACGCAAAACAGAACGGCTTTACCAATCTGCGCTGGTACACCGACGACGGTTTTTCCGGCGCGAACTTCCAGCGGCCCGGATTTCAAGCCATGCTTGCGGACATTGAAGCCGGGAAAGTGGGTACGGTCATCGTCAAGGACATGAGCCGGTTAGGGCGAAACTACTTGCAGGTAGGGTTTTACACGGAAATGCTGTTCCCTCAAAAGGGTGTGCGTTTTATCGCTGTCAACGATAATGTGGACAGTGCCAGCGAGGGCATGGACAACGATTTTACCCCGCTGCGAAATCTGTTCAATGAATGGCTGGTGAGAGATACGAGCAAGAAAATCAAGGCAGTGAAAAAGTCAAAAGGCATGAGCGGCAAGCCTGTTACCAGCAAGCCGGTTTACGGCTATGTGATGGACGAGGACGAGAATTTTATTATAGACGAGGAAGCCGCCCCGGTGGTGCAGCAGATTTACCAGCTTTGCCTTGCCGGGAACGGCCCGACCAAGATTGCCCGTATGCTGACGGAGCAGCAAATCCCCACGCCGGGGACGCTGGAATATCAGCGGACAGGCAGCACCCGCCGTTATCACCCAGGCTATGAGTGCAAATGGGCGACCAACACCGTCGTTCATATCCTCGAAAACCGAGAGTACACCGGATGTCTGGTGAACTTCAAAACGGAAAAGCCTTCTTATAAGGTCAAGCACAGCATAGAGAACCCCGTCGAGAAGCAGGCCATTTTCGAGAACCACCATGAGCCGATCATCGACAAGGAAACATGGGAACGGGTGCAGGAGTTACGCAAACAGCGCAAACGCCCGAACCGCTACGATGAAGTGGGGCTGTTCTCCGGGATTTTGTTCTGCGCCGACTGCGGCCATGTGCTGTATCAGCAGCGGTATCAGAACAAAGACCGCAAACAGGACTGCTACATCTGCGGCAGCTACAAGAAGCGCACCCGCAACTGTACGGCGCACTTTATCCGCACCGATCTGTTGACCGCTGGTGTCCTGGCAAATCTCCGGCAAGTGACCGAATACGCAGCCAAGCATGAGAGCCGGTTTGTGAAACTACTTGTCCAGCAGAACGAGATCGGCGGCAAGCGAAAGACCGCCGCAGCCATCAAGCAGCTTGAACAGGCGCAGGAACGCATTTCTGAAATCAGCCGCATTATCAAGCGGCTGTATGAGGACAATGTAAACGGCAAAATCAGCGATGAGCGTTTCATGGAACTGTCGGCTGACTACGAAGCCGAGCAAGCGGAGCTGAAAAAGAGAGCCGCCGCCCTGCAAGCCGAACTGGACAAGTCACAGGCAGCTACCGTCAACGCCGAGAAATTTATGGGCATTGTCCGCAAGCACCTTGCCTTTGAAGAACTGACCCCCACTCTCTTGCGGGAAATGATCGAGAAAATTGTGGTGCATGAGTGCAGCTATGATGAGAACGGCACCCGCAGGCAGGACATTGAGATTTATTACAGCTTTGTCGGCAAGATTGACTTGCCCGAATAACCGCCCGACCTATCCGACACAATGGCCAAGTGTCGGATAGGAACGGCAAAATTTTTTGCACTTCTATTGCTTCTTTATCACACATAAGCAAAAAGCCAGGGCATGAAACAGCTCATGGCGGGCGGCGGCATCATCCTGCTCGGCACTACGCTGATCCCTCTGCTGTCCGGTCTGTTTTAAGGTAGCGGCTTATGGGATTTCTCACCGACTGGCTGACCGACTGGCTCAAAAGCCTGCTCATTGAAGGCATTTTAGGCAATCTGAGCGGCCTTTTTGATACGGTAAATGCCCGAGTCGGGGAGATTGCGGGGGAGGTGGGAACAACTCCGGCGGCGTGGAACGCCGGAGTTTTCTCCCTCATCCGCCAGATTTCCGAGACGGTAATTTTACCGATTGCCGGGTTAGTCCTAACCTATGTGGCAGTCTATGAGCTCATTCAAATGCTGATAGACCGCAACAACTTACATGACATCGACACCTGGATGTTTTTCAAGTGGATTTTCAAGACGGCGGCGGCCATCCTTATCCTCTCCAACACCTTCAATATCGTCAATGCGATTTTTGATGTGTCGCAGAGCGTGATTGCAAGCTCGGCGGGGGTGATCCAGGGCTCCACGGACATATCCCCGGATATGCTGGCGGATTTGGAGGCCACGCTGGAGACAATGGGGCTGGGCTCCCTTTTGGGCCTGTGGCTCCAGTCTATCTTTATCGGCTTTACCATGACCGCGTTAAACATCGTGATCTTTGTTCTGATTTATGGCCGTATGCTGGAAATCTATATGCTGACCAGTTTAGCGCCCATCCCGGTGGCTACCCTGTCCAACCGGGAAATGGGGAGCATGGGGCAGAATTATCTGAAGTCCTTGTTCGCTATCGGTTTCCAGGGGCTTTTGATCCTGCTGTGCGTGGGCATCTATGCGGTGCTCATTCAAGAGATCGCCACAAGCGGCGATCCCATCGGCGCGATATGGGGAGCCGTGGGCTATACGGTTTTGCTCTGCTTTATGCTGTTCAAAACCGGGACGATTGCAAAAAGTATCTTTGGCGCACATTGAGAAAGAGAGGTTGAACTATGGCGAAAACGCAGGAGGCGGCGGGCCGAGGTGCCCCCGCTGTGGATATGGCGCAGGAGGATTTCCGGCGCTTATTGTTTGAGGCTCCGATTGCGGAGCTGGCAGAAAACCAGGGCATCAGCATTGATGAGGCGGTAAGGCTCCGGGTAGAGCAGGCGGTGGCGGAGGCCACTACGCCCCAGGTAACGGTGCGGCCCATTGAGCCCCAGGGCAAGCTGATCGGCTTTGCCAGCGTAAACATCGGGGGCGTGGTGGTGGATGATTTTAAGGTGGTGGACGGGAAAAACGGGGTGTTCCTGGGCGCTCCCAGCAAGCCCGATCCCACCAGCAGGACGGGCTACCGCACTACGGCGCGGGTAACAAACCGCGACTTGCAGGCCCAACTTGACCGGGCGGCGGCCCAGGGCTACAACCAGGCGGTGGAAAAGCTGCTGGCCCGGGCCGAGGCGGTACGGCCCGCATCAATCCGGGAACAGATGGCGCAGGCCGCAAAAGAGGCCGGAAAGGAAAATGCCGCCCGGCCCGCCCCGACAAAGGGCAAGGAGGCCCGGGATGACCGATAAGGCGGCTTTGGGACAAAGTGTCCCGAAGTTGCAGGAACCTATGGAGGGGCTGTTTTTATTGGACGGCATCGAGGGCCTGCGCTCCCTCCCCCGCCATTCGGTGGATATGCTCCTTACCGATCCGCCCTATGGCACTACCCGGAACTTTTGGGATGTGCCCCTGCCGCTCCCCGAGCTGTGGGAGGCTGTGAAATGGGCTGTCAAGCCGGAGGGCGCGGTGCTGTTCTTTGCACAGTGCCCCTATGACAAAGTGCTGGGGGCCTCCAACCTTTCCATGCTCCGCTATGAGTGGATCTGGTACAAGGAGCGCGGGACAGGATTTCTCAATGCAAACCGGGCCCCGCTGAAAAAGTCCGAGAATATCCTGGTATTTTATCAGAAGGCCCCTCTTTACAATCCGCAGTTTACTTACGGCAAGCCGTACAGCCGCGTCCATGCCCGCAGCGGCACCAGCCCGAACTATGGGAAATTTGAGCGGCAGAGCTCCCAGTCCAGCGATGGGCGGCGCTATCCGGGGAATGTGCTCTTTGTCCCCACGGTAACGGGCGGCATCCATCCCACACAAAAGCCCGTGGAGCTGTGCGAGTATTTCATCAAGACCTACACCCGGCCCGGCGAGCTGGTGGCGGACATCTGCGCGGGCTCCGGCACAACCGCCGTTGCCGCCCTCAATGCGGGCCGCCGCTTTATCTGCTTTGAAACGGCTCCGGCCTTTTACGCCCCGGCTACGGAGCGCATCCGTATGGCGCGGGCGGCGGTGGAGGCCGGGGAGAAAGGAGTCTGACTATCGGAGATTATTCTATCATTTACGCCGATCCGCCCTGGCGCTACGCGCAGAAGGGCCTGCAAGGGGCGGCGGAACATCATTATCCCACAATGGGAATAGACGAGTTATGTGCGCTCCCGGTGGCGGAACTGGCCGCCCCGGACAGCGCGCTTTTTTTATGGGCGACTTTCCCCCAGCTCCCCGAGGCCCTGCGGCTCATTAAAGCGTGGGGCTTTCAGTATAAGTCCGTGGCTTTCGTCTGGCTGAAGAAAAATCGGAAGGCTGATAGCTGGTTTTACGGCCTCGGCTTTTGGACGAGGGGAAATGCGGAGGTCTGCCTGCTGGCGACCAGGGGACACCCGAAACGGCAGGCGGCGAATGTCCACCAGTTTATCATTTCCCCCATTGAGGCCCACAGCAAAAAGCCGGACGAGGCCCGGGAAAAGATCGTTGCCCTTATGGGCGATCTTCCCCGGGTGGAGCTGTTCGCAAGGCAGACGCCGCCCGGCTGGGATGTGTGGGGAAACGAGGTGGAAAGCACAATCCCGAACTTTGGGACAAATTGTCCCGAAGTCAAAGGGCCGAAAGGAGGTTTTTCATGCCCTATGTGAATGTCCCTAATGACTTATCCAAAATCAAAACGAAGATGGCCTTTAATCTCACGAAACGCCAGCTTATCTGCTTTGGCGGCGCGGCGGCCATCGGCATCCCGTCCTATCTGCTGGCCCGTGAGCCCCTGGGGAATACCGGGGCCATGTTCCTTATGCTGGCGGTCATGCTCCCGGCGTTCCTGCTGGCGATGTATGAAAAAGACGGGCTCCCCTTTGAAAAGGTGGTAAAAAATATCCTCCGGGCCAAGTTCCTGCGGCCCGGGGTGCGGCACTATCAGACGGAAAACCTGTATGCCCCGTTTACCGGGCGGGGCGCTGTGAGAAAGGAGGATGCGATTGCGAAAGGCAAAAAGCAAAAACAGCCCCGGAAGGGGTAACAGCCGGGCGGCCCTGTCCGTCCAGCAGACGATCCCCTATCTGGCGATGCACCCGGACGGGGTGTGCAAGCTCCCCGGCGGGCTCTACACGAAAACCGTGGAATACGAGGACATCAATTATTCCGTGGCAAGCACCGAGGATCAGACGGCGATTTTCGGCGGCTGGAGCTCATTCCTCAATTATTTTGACAGCTCCCTGCCGTTCCAGCTTTCCTTTATCAACCGCCGCTCCCATTCCCGGAGCCGCTACAAGGTCAACATCCCCCAGGCGGACGATGCCTTTAACAGCGTCCGGGAGGAATTTACCGGGATGCTGAAAAATCAGATTGCGAAAAGCAACAACGGCATTGAACGCTCTAAATATATCACTTTCGGCATACCCGCCGAGGGGATCGCGGAGGCCCGCCCCCGCCTGGAGCGTGTGGAGGCCGATGTAATGGGAAACTTCAAGCGGCTGGGCGTTCCCTCCGAGCCGATGGACGGGCGGGCGCGGCTGGCCCTGCTCTATGGGCAGATGCACCCGGGGAGCCGGGAGCCGTTCCGCTTTTCATGGAATGACATCCCGCAGACGGGGCTGGGGACGAAGGACTTTATCGCCCCGGACAGCTTTGACTTTCGGCAGTCCCGCTCGTTCCGCATCGGCCAGTATTGGGGCGCGGTGTCCTACTTACAGATTTTAGCGTCCGAGCTCTCGGATAAGCTCCTTGCGGAGATTTTGGAGCTGGATGCGGAAATGACAGTCACGCTCCATATTCAGACGGTGGATCAGTTAAAGGCCATCAAGACCATTAAGGGGAAAATCTCGGACATTGGCAAAATGAAGGTGGAGGAACAGCGAAAAGCTGTCCGGGCCGGGTACGATCCCGACATCCTCCCGCCTGACCTCATTACATTCAGCAAGGACGCGGCGGAGCTTTTGGCTGACCTGCAGTCCCGCAACGAGCGGATGTTCCTGCTGACCTTTACGGTGGTAAACCTTGCCCCTACCCGCCAGCGGCTGGAAAACGATGTATTCACGGTGGGCGGTATCGCGCAGAAATATAACTGCTCCTTAAAGCGGCTGGACTGGCAACAGGAACAGGGCTTTGTGTCCTCGCTGGCCCTCGGCTACAACGAGGTGGAAATTCAGCGCGGCATGACAACCAGCTCCACGGCGATTTTCATTCCCTTTATGACCAGGGAGCTGCGGATGGGCGGGCAGGCCCTCTACTACGGCATGAACGCCCTTTCCCACAATGTCATCATGGCTGACCGCAAAAAGCTGAAATCGGCCAACGGCTTGTATCTTGGCTCTACGGGCTCGGGAAAATCCTTTGCGGCGAAACGGGAGCTCTTAAATGTATTTCTCGCCACGAATGACCGCATTGTGATTGTCGATCCGATGGGCGAATATGTCCCGCTGGCCCGCAGACTGGGCGACCAGGCCCAGGTGATCGAAATTTCCCCGGACAGCCCCCATCACTTAAACCCGATGGATGTGGAGCTCAATATGACCGCTGGGGAGAGTCCGCTTTCCATGAAGGCGGATTTTTTGTTGTCCCTGTGCGAGCTGGTGGTGGGCGGTAAGGAGGGCTTACAGCCCATTGAAAAAACCGTCATTGACCGCTGTGTGCGGCTGGTCTACCGGGAGCAGGCCCTGGGGATTGCCACAGAAAAAAAGCCGCTGTTGCAGGACTTGTATGAGGAGCTCTTGCGCCAGCCGGAGCCGGAGGCCCGCCGTGTGGCAACGGCCCTGGAGCTCTACTGTACCGGCTCCCTCAATCTCTTTAACCATCCGACCAATGTGAAAACCGACAAGCGTGTGGTGTGCATCGTGCTCAAGAACATGGGAGAAAACCTCCGCAAGATTGCCATGCACATCACAAATGAGTTTGTCTCCCAGGCGGTGGATGCCAACTTCCGGGAGGGCGTGGCGACCTGGTGCTACTTTGACGAGTTCCATGTCCTGCTCCGCGATCCGCTGACCGCCAGCTACTTTGTGGCGGTCTGGAAGATGCTCCGCAAAAAAGGCTGTGTCCCCAGCGCACTTACGCAGAATGTGAAAGACCTTTTGGCCAGCCGGGAGATTGAGAACATTCTGGACAACACGGACTTTATGATCCTGTTGTCCCAGGCCCAGAGTGACCGGACTATTTTGGCAAAACAGCTCGGCATTTCCGAGCATCAGCTTTCCTACATTACCCACTCTAATTCCGGCGAGGGCCTGCTGTTCTATGGGAATGTGACTATCCCCTTTGTGGATCGGTTCCCCCGCGGGGAGATCTATGACCTGCTGACTACCCGCCCGGAGGATATGAAGAATGAAACGAAAACCGAATAACGGCGCAGGAAACGCCGGGGGCACTTCGGGACAAAGTGTCCCAAAGTCCCCAAAATCAAAATTCCGGCAGAAAAGCCAGCAGGAACAGGCGGCGGCGTCCAAGCTCCGCATGGAAAAGCGCGGGGAAAAGCTGGAGGCCGCCAAAGAAAAGCTGGCAAAACAGAAACCGCCGAAAAAGCCGGGCCCGGTCAAGCGTGTGGGCCGGGTGGCCAGCGGCTCCGTCCACGGCTTTGTGCATGGCAAGATTTATGAAAACGAGCACGAAAATGTGGGCATCGAAGGGGGCCACCGCTCCGAGCTTGTGGGCGAGGCCGTCCTGCGGCATGGCTCCCGGTATGTGAGACGGAAAATCCGGGAGCACCCGGCAAAGGCTGTCCGGCGGGCCGAGTCCAAATATATCAAGGCCACGGCGGACTATCATTTCCACACCGCCGCCCAGGAGCACCCGGAGCTTTCTAAAAATGCCCTGTCCCGCTACTGGCAGAAACGGCGGCTCCGCAGGCGGTATCAAAAGCAGGCAAAGGAGGCCGCCAAACACGGAGCCCAGGCCGCCGGGAAAACGGCTGTAACTACGGAAAAGCTGGCGGCCCGGGCGGTGGGCTTTGTCAAACGCCATCCCGTGGGCTGTCTGCTGGCCCTGGCCTGCGTCCTGCTTGTGCTGGTGATGCAGTCCTGCTCGTCCTCCCTTGTCACACTGGGGAACAGCACCATCGGCGCGGTGGGTGCCAGCACTTACCCTTGCGAGGATGGGGATCTGCTGGGGGCGGAGGCCGCCTACTGTGACTTGGAGGCGGAGCTTTCCGGCTATCTGGACAGCTATGAAAGCACCCACGATTATGATGAGTACCATTTTGACCTGGACGAGATTGAACACGATCCCTATGTACTGTTGTCCCTTTTGTGTTCGCTCCATGAAGGGCAGTGGACGCTTGACCAGGTGGAGGGCTCCCTGCAAATGCTCTTTGACCGCCAGTACATTCTGACCGAGGAAGTGGTGGTGGAGGTACGCTACCGGACGGAAACCCGCACCGACAGCGAGGGCAACGATTACGATGTGGAAGTCCCCTACAATTACTACATCTGCTATGTGACGCTGGAAAACAAAAATCTGTCCCATCTGCCCGTCTATGTGTTGAGCGAGGATCAGATGTCCCGGTACGCCATCTACATGGCAACGCTGGGAAACCGTCCCGATTTGTTCCCCGGCTCCGAGTATGTGGGAAAGTACACCGAAACGCCGGAGGGCTACGAAGTGCCCGGGGAATATCTGGACGATGAAACCTTTGCCGCCATGCTCTCCGAGGCGCAGAAATACATCGGCTATCCCTATGTGTGGGGCGGCTCCAGCCCGTCCACTTCCTTTGACTGCTCCGGCTATGTGTCCTGGGTGATCAATCACTCCGGCTGGAATGTGGGCCGCCTGGGGGCCCAGGGGCTCTATAACATCTGCACGCCGACCAGCAGTCCGAAACCCGGCGATCTGGTCTTTTTCAAGGGCACTTATGACACGCCGGGCGTGAGCCACTGTGGGATTTATGTGGGAGACGGGCGGATGCTCCACTGTGGAGATCCCATCGGCTACGCAAACCTAAATACGAGCTACTGGCAGTCTCATTTCTACGCCTACGGGCGTTTACCATGATTGGAGGTTATCTATGGCAACGGCAAAAAGTGCGAAAATCCAGGCCGAGATTGATAAGGTCAAGGCCAAAATCAGCGAACAGCAGGCCCGGCTCAAGGAGCTGGAGCAGAAAAAGCTGGAGGCGGAAAACAGCGAGATCGTGGATATTGTGCGGGGTATGAGCATCCCCCTGGCGGAGCTCCCGCTCCTGTTTGAAAAGCTGAAAGGCGATGGAGCTTTGGGACAATTTGTCCCGAAGTCCGGGGCCGAAGGAAAGGAGGAAAACTGAATATGAGACGATGGAGGTCTATGGCGGCGGCGCTTTGTGCCGCCGTTCTTTTATGCGGATTTTCGGCTGTCCCGGCTTTTGCTTACGCGGACGGCGGCGAGGGCGAGGACTACGGCGATCCCACTATGACGGAGGAAACCACGGCCCCGGAGCCGGAGCCCACTATCGAACCGGGCGAGGGCTTTTCGGAGAAAGGCAACCTTGTTACCCGCGATCTGCTCTATGACGAGCACACCAACAAGCAGTTTATCACGGTGCAGACCAGCGGCGGAAACACTTTTTATATCGTCATTGACTATGACAAGCCCGTGGACGAGGAAGGCGAACAGTACGAAACATACTTTCTGAACATGGTGGACGAGGCCGACCTGCTGGCGGCTGCGGAGGCCGCCGGGGTGGAGCTGGCCGCCTGCTCCTGCGCGGAAAAATGCGCGGCGGGGGCTGTCAATACGGATTGCCCGGTCTGCGCGGTCAATATGACCGAGTGCGCGGGCGCGGAGCCGGAGCCTGCGGAAACGGAGGAAACCGGGGAGCCCGCCCCGGAGGAGGAAAAGCCGGAAACGGGCGGCAATCCGGGGATGCTCCTTTTGGTGCTGGCCGTGGCGGTGATCGGCGGCGGGGCTGGCTGGTACTTTAAGATTTACCGCCCGAAACATGAAAAGGCCGCCGAACCCGAGGAGGACTACGGCGGGGAACTCCCGGACTATGACGGGCCGGAAGGCTACGGTGACGAGGAGGACGGGCCGCCCTGGGATGAGGAGGATGATGACGGAGAGGGGGCTGACGAATGAACTTTACCAACAATCCCTTTGAGAAAATGATGAAACGGCCCCCGCGCCAGCAGTCCCCCTCCGCCGAACAACCGCCCAGGGGCTCCCGGTGCTCCGGGTGTCCCTACTGGCGGGGCATCGGCTGTGTCTCCTGCTACCGGGAACTTCTGAAGGCCCCGGCTGGCGGGAGGTGAGGCCATGTCCCGCGAGCTTACCCGGGAGGAAAAGGCGGCCATCCGCGCCCTTGTGGTAAAGTGGTGCGCCAACTATGACCGGGAGTGCGGGTGCCTGCCGCTGGACTGTGAGTGCTATATGTTCGTGAAATGCTGGACGGGTGCGTTCTGCCGCTACTTCCGGGAGGCCGTTCTGCCCCTTGCCCCGGCGCTGGAGGCGGCCCTCTTGACCGAGGGGCCCAGGCCGGATTTCAAGCCCTGCCCCATCTGTGGCGGGCCCGTTCCCCCGGATCGGCGGCAGGCGTACTGCTCGGCGGTCTGTGCAAAGAAAGCCCACCGCCGCCAGCAGAGGGAATATATGCGGAAAAAGCGGGGCTGGTCTGTTGACAATTAGGCCCCTTAAAACCCGCTTGTAGCAAGGCTTTCCGGGGCCCGTTTTAGGGTGGGCCGTATCAGACTATGGCCTGCCCCGTTTTGACCCGGATGCTGTCAACATTTACGCTGTGGGACTTTGGGACAATTTGTCCCGAAGTGCCAGTTTTTAAGGAGGTGCTGTTTTGGAAGAAAATCAAGGCTATGTGATCCAGCAGTCCGTACTGTTTGACAATGGCCGGGGCTTTGCGATGGGGGAAAACTTCAAGGCCCCTAATCCCTTTGTGACCTGGCAGTTTACCCAGGAGGACGGGAAACGGGACTACTACTGGGGCCATTACTTCAATGAGGAATGTGAGGCCATTGGGGACTACAACCGCCGTGTGTTCAGCCATGAAAAGCAGTATGGCGTTTCCCGGCTGGAGACTTCCGGCCCGGATTTTTTCAAGTATTACTCTACCCAGCGGCCCGTGGATATAGCTACCTATCCCCGCCCGAAGGACAACCTGCCTGTGGCCCATCTCAACTACAACGCCCGCCAGCCGGTGGAGGGCGAGTCATTCCGGGCATGGGGC
Source organism: Lachnoclostridium sp. An14 (assembly GCF_002160755.1). Taxonomy (GTDB): domain Bacteria; phylum Bacillota; class Clostridia; order Lachnospirales; family Lachnospiraceae; genus Lachnoclostridium_A. The sequence goes on along the minus strand of NZ_NFLE01000036.1, from coordinate 14,889 downwards.
GAGCTGTGGTATCTCCACCCGCTGACAGAAAAACAGATGGCCGATTATGAGCTGAGGCCCGCCCATGACAATCCCGTGGGCCGTGAGCCTGTGCCAGAGCGGGGTGCGGCAAAGAAACCGCCGATTGCCCGGCAGATGAAAGAGGCCGGACGCAAGGCCCGGGAACACCGGGCCCCGGATGCGCCGGAAAAGAAAAGCCCCAGCCGGGGCGACAGATAGGAGGACTGCGCGATGGAGAAAAAACGGGAACAGGAACTTGCCGACCAGGAGGCCCTGCGGCTGTACCGGGAATTTCACGCCCCGATCCCGAAAAGGCCCCCAGAACGGGAAAAGCCGTTGGACAAGGTAAAGGAGCCGCCCCGGGCCAGCCGGAGCCTGGAACGGGAGGAACGATGACAAAGAAACGCCGCCGTCCCGTCCATCTTCATGTGATGGTATCGGAGGAGGAGCAGGCGCTCATACGGGAGCGCATGGCCGAGGCAGGCATCCGCAACATGGGGGCCTATATGCGGAAAATGGCCCTAAACGGCTATGTGCTCCATGTTGACCTGTCCCCCGTCCGGGAGCTGGTATCGCTCCAGCGGCGGTGCTCCAACAACCTAAATCAAGTGGCAATCCAGGCCAACACCTACGGCGGCATTTATCCCGAGGAAATCAAAGGGCTGCAACGGGACTATGAAAAGCTGTGGGGGCCCTTGTCCGATCTTTTGAAAAAGCTGTCTGTGATTGTGGAGTGTTAGCCCTGCCGGGGAGCGGTTTCGCCGTTCCCCGGCTTTCACTACTTCGGGACAATTTGTCCCGAGGTGCTGAAAGCCGGAGCCATCCTTGTTGTCCCTCCCGGACAGAGGTATAATTATCATGTAGGGATAACCTGTCAATCAAAACAAGGAGGTATCAAGCTATGCGGATCATTCTGAAAATCATCGCGGCCCCTTTTGTGCTGGCCCTTACGCTCCTGGTAGCGGTATTAAACTTTAGTGTGTCTCTTGCGTCCTGGGTGTTCGGCATCCTGTCCTTTTTCCTCGCATTGTGCGGCCTGTTTGAACTGTTCATCCAGGGCAATCCACAATGGGGGATAACGGGGCTGGTGCTTGCCTTTTTACTTTCCCCTTTCGGCCTGCCCGCCGCAGCCGAGTGGCTGGTCTGCAAGCTGGACGATCTCAATTACTCGTTAAAGAGCTTTATCACGGGATGACGCTTTGGGACAATTTGTCCCGAAGTCCTATGCGGCGGCTGGAGAACAGCCGCCCTTTTTCTTGAAAAGGAGGTGCGGCCACGGCTACAACTTACATCCGGCCCTACAAAGTAGCGGCGGGAAAAAGCGCCGTTCAGACGATGGAGGAACGGTTTGCCTATGGGCTCAATCCGAAAAAGCTGGGAGCCGTGTCTGCCTATCTCTGCGATCCGGCATCGGCCCCCGCCGAGTTTCTTCTGACAAAAAGCCAGTACCAGGCGGAAACGGGCCGGGCTGTGGAGCGCGGGGCCCTGTTCTTTCAGATCCGGCAGGCGTTTCCGCCCGGTGAGGTCACGCCGGAGGAGGCGAACAAAATCGGCTATGAGACGGCCATGCGCTGGACAAAGGGCAAGTATCAGTTTTTCGTCTGTACCCACATCGACAAGGGCCATCTGCATAACCATATTTATTTTAATTCCACGGCTTTTGACTGCTCCCGGAAGTTTCACAACTTCATCGGCTCGTCCTTTGCTCTGCGGCGGCTCTCTGACCGGGTGTGCATTGAGCATGATCTATCGGTTATTCAAAATCCGAAACAGCACAGCAAGGGCCGTTTCCTCCACTATGGCCAGTGGATCGGGGAAAAACCGCCGTCCGCGCAACAGCGGGTACGGCTGGCCGTTGTGGAGGCTCTGGAAAAAAAGCCCGCCGACTTTGCCGCCTTTCTGCGGCTCATGGAGGAGGCTGGTTTTGCGGTAAAGCATGGGCGCGGCGGTGTGCTCTCGTTCCTGGCTCCGGGGCAGGATAAGTACACCCGCCTGCGGGCATCCACCCTGGGGGACGGCTTTGATCCCGAGGACATCCGGGCGGCAATCGCCGGGGAGCGGCCCATCCCGGAGCTCCCGGAGGACAGTCCGGCCCCGGCCCGGCGCGTCAATCTGATGATTGATATTCAACAGCGCATGGCCCAGGGCAAAGGCCCGGCCTATGAGCGGTGGGCGAAGGTTTACAATCTGAAACAAATGGCCGCCGCGCTCCAGTATCTCCAGGAGCATGGCCTTACGGACTATGACGAGCTGGCCGCAAGTACCGAGGCGGCGGTGGATCGCTTTCATACTTTGGCCGGGGAGCTGCGGGACACGGAGGCGGCGCTCTCGCAGACTTCCCGGCTCATGGGGGCCACGGTGGACTATGCAAAGACGCGGCCCATATTTAACGGCTACAAGGCGGCCCGGTACAGCAAGAAGTATTTGGCGGAACACGAGGCGGAGCTGGCTACCTACCGGGCGGCAAAGGCGGCGATGAATGAGATATTAGGCGGGGCAAAACTCCCGAAAATGGACGCGCTGAAAAAGGAGCGCCGGGAGCTCTCCGAAAAGAAAAAGGCCCTTTATGCTGAGTACCGCAAGGCCCAGGCGGATATGCGGCAGGCTGTGGCGGTCAAGGCGAACATTGATTATCTGCTCGGCCACACGGACGGGCGGGGAAATAAGGCCCAGGAGCGTTAGCCCGGGCCGCAGGCAACAGGCGCATCGCGCCGGGACTTTGGGACAATTTGTCCCGAAGTCCAGCGGGTTTGGGGAGCTCCCCAACAAGCATTTTTGCGGGCCTTGTGCCTGCAAAAATTTCGGAGTGTGGCCACACCCGAATTGCTTGCCGAAACCGCGCAACCCGCAACATGGCGCAAAAAAACGAAGGCCGCGCTTTTCTTACGCATCCTCCGTTTCTTTGGCCTGTTTCATCGCTTGGATGGTGGCCTCCACGATTTTCAATTCTTTTTCGTCAAGGGAGCCCAGCATGGCGTCAATTCGTTTCCTGCACTCGCTCCCTCCATTTTTGGACGGATAGAAATACTGATCTACCGATATATCGAACATTGTAACCATCTGATAAAAGGTGTTGAGGCTCGGGTGCTGGCCGTCATTCTCGTTATACATGATGGTGCGTGGAGAACGGTCAACAATGTAGGCCAGTTGTTCCTGCGTCATCCCGCTGGCCTCCCGCGCCCGCTTGATGGCGAGCCCTATATCGTGAAAATCAAATCGTCGTTCATCTCGTTCAAACTTCATAACATCACCCAATGTCATTTTACATTTCGGGTATTAGTATTTGAACGATTGTATATTTCATTCTACTGACTATTTATTTTCATATAAATACCGTCGGAATGTATCTTGACAGAAACGCGGAAAATGCTTATAATATAATCATACCAAAAGTATGTTATCGAAAGAGGTGGACATATGGCACGAAATAAGTATCCAGAAATCACGGTTGAAAAAATATTAGATGTGGCTCAACGGCTCTTTCTGGAAAAAGGATATGACAATACAACTATTCAAGATATTGTAAATGAACTTGGGGGACTTACTAAGGGGGCAATCTATCATCATTTTAAATCCAAAGAGGAAATCATGGATGCTTTAGGCGAGAAAATGTTTTTTGATAATAACCCATTTACACTCGCTAATGAACATAAGGATTTGAACGGTTTGCAAAAAATGCGCGAAGTAATTAAAATTAACTATGAAGATGCGGAAAGGGTAGAACTAAATAAACGAACACTTCCCGTACTCAAAAACCCACGAATATTAGCAGGAATGATTGACACAGATCGGCGTCTGCTTGCCCCCATGTGGTTAAAGCTAATTGAAGAAGGTCAAGCTGACGGTTCTATCAAAACAGAGTACGCCAAGGAACTATCAGAACTTATTTCTTTGTTAAGTGATTTATGGCTATCACCAACAGTTTACCCTGCGTGTGCCGAAGAAATAATAAGTAAGTTTAAATGTATGAGCGCAATTTTGGATGCTATGGGTATTCCTCTATTTGATGATGAATTGAAAGATCTTGTTCAAAGTCACATTGTTGAGTTATTAAAGTGAAATATAAGAGTACCTTACAAAAGGTACTTTTATATAAATCAATTACATTCATTCATAAGGTATTATTTTGGGGTTTACACATACAAAATTTAAAGGAGGCATTGTTATGACAGAAGAAAGATTTGAACAGGTAATGGAGCACTTTGGGGATGCCGTTGAAAAAACGGCAGAAAATGCGGCAAATATTCTTGATAAGTCTATGAATAAAGCATGGAGTTTTTGGCCTGTGCGATTGATTGGAAAGACGCTGACATTTTGTTCTGGCGTTGGACTTATGGCAAGTTACATTCCACTTAAAGAAAACGGTCATCCGCGTATAGCAAAGATTTGCTTAGTAAGCGGTGGCGTTATTGTAGGCGCACAAATTGTAGAGTTACTGATTTTCAAGAAAAAATAGGGGGTACTCAAAATGAAGAGAATAAGGTTTTGGATACGGTTTATAACTATCGCAGCTATTGTGGTGATTACATTCGTAAAAACGATGTCTACCGATAGGACTACTCATGACTTAGGAGGTATGGCTTAATGTCACAGCGACTTTTTAATCGTAATTTTACAATGGTTCTGATAGGCCAGCTAATTTCGTTGTTTGGAAACTCAATTCTGCGATTTGCCCTTTCACTGTATGTTTTAGATATTACTGGCTCTGCAACAATTTTTGGTTCAATAACAGCTATTGCAATAATACCTACTATTGTGCTTTCTCCATTCGGCGGTCTGATTTCAGATCGAGTAAATCGTCGCAATATTATGGTTGTTCTTGATTTTACAACTTCGGCACTTGTTTTAGGTTTTGGTATATTCCTTACAGAGAAGAACGCTATTTCATTGATTGCTATAATGCTGATTTTGCTTTCAATCATTCAAGCTTGTTATACTCCATCAGTTAATTCAAGCGTTCCTTTGTTGGAAACCGAAGAAAATCTTATCAAAGCAAATGCTGTTGTAAATCAGGCGACTATGCTTGCTAATCTTATCGGCCCTGTTCTTGGTGGAGTTTTGTATGGTTTCTTTGGGGCTATGCCGATTGTTTGGGTAAGTGGAATATGCTTTTTTGCATCGGCTATACTTGAGATTTTTATTCATATACCCTTTGAGCCCCCTGCAAAAAAATCAAATATACTTTACATAATAAAAAATGATTTCAAAGATAGTATTCGTTATATATTAAAGGAACAACCCAGTATATACAAAATTACGGTTATCATGGCGGTATATAATTTTTTTATAGTTTCAATCGTCACAATCGGTATGCCGTATATGATACGAACTATCTTAAAATTAAGTAGTGAATTATATGGAACAGCCGAGGGGCTTATGGCTGGAGCTGGAATAGCTGGTGGTGTGATAAGCGGACTAATTGCAAATAAACTAAAAACAAGCAAGCTGTATCTTTTACTTGTGTTTTCTGGAATGTCCATTATTCCAATAGGATGTGTATTTTTGTTTGGATTTAGCCCGATGATTTGCTACATAATTATTACGGCTTGCATAATGGTTCTTCAACTGTTCATTACTTTGTTTTCAATTTTCGTTTTATCTGCAACACAAAGAAAAACACCTAATCATTTGCTTGGTAAAGTAACCGCATACATTATGACAATGACGATGTGTGCTCAACCATTAGGGCAGGCTATTTACGGAATTTTATTTGATTACTTCTCAAATAGTCTTTATCTTCTTCTGATCATCACGGCAATAATAGCGGCACTAATAGGAGTTATTTCAAAAAAAGTCTTTTTGGAATTTGATAACCCAGGTACTTCTGAAAATTGGAGGTGATATATTGAAAAGGGAACAATGGTTATTATGCCCTGTTTGCAACTGTAAAACACGACTAAAGATCCGGGAAGATACCATTCTTGAAAATTTCCCATTATACTGTCCAAAATGTAAACGCGAAACCTTAATTGTAGTAAAACAACTAAATATGTCAGTTATCAAAGAGCCAGACGCACAGACGCAGAGCCGATAACACAAGAAGTCTTGTGATTATCGGCTCTTTCTTTTTGGAAACTATATTCGGTATATGCGATTGCTGACAGATTGCAACTATCTTTCAAAACCGTTGCTTGCTGATCGTATCATACCTAATACATCAACGGCGGTTTTGTAATAGAAATCAAAACCGCCATTTTCTTTTGAAAAATTGAGATACGGCGGGTGTAGTAAACTCGCCCATCTTTAAGGACATGGCGGTATCCGGGAGGTATTGTCGTGTCCTTTATCTTTTTCCATCCCCCTAACCTATCAAAAAAAGCCCACCCGCCCAACAGGATCAGTCCGGCGGTGGATGCGAAATTTGGCAGTACATAAATGAATTTGTAATTTCATGCGCTTGCGTGGCTTTGTGTCGCGCAGGCGCTTTTTGTTATCCCCACTTCGAGACAATGTGTCCCGAGGTGCGGGGCGGATCCCCAGGGTGCCGCTCCCCTCCGGGCCCCGTTTCGGTCACTCGTCCACCCAACACCGAAACGGAGGTTTATTTATGACTACGATCAATCTGAAAGATTTTTATTATTGGTACACCCAGGATCAATTCATCGAGGTTTCCGACGAAGTGGCGGCGGTCTTTCTTGCGGATGCCCGTTATGAAATGGCCTATCAGCGGCGGCTCTCCCGGCACAAGGCGCAGTATTCCCTGGACTGTGAGGACGGGATCGAATACTCGGCCTGCCTGCATGAGCCCACGCCCCAGGAGCTCTTGGAACGGATGGAGCTCTTTCTCCGTCTGTGGAACGCGCTCAACTCTCTGCCGGAAATCCAGGGCCGGAGGATTGACGCCCACATCATTCTTGGCAAAAGCATAAAAGCGATTGCCGAGGCCGAAGGCGTACATGAGGAGTCTGTCCGCCAGTCCATCAAAAGAGGGCTGGAACGCATGAAAAAAATCTTTTAATTTTTCCGTTTCCCCCACTTGGAAATGATGAAAAAATGTCTCGGTTTATGAGAGGAGGTTTTCTTTTCTCCGCAGACGAACAAGGGCGGCCCCGAGCATGATCCGGGGAGCCGGGCGGCGGGTGCGCGGTGACTTCCCCTAAACGGGAATGAGCGAACAACACCAGCGCCGCAAGTGGGACGGGCCATCTCACGGCCACAATCCGGCAGTGGACAGGCTGGCCGCCTGCCCCTCCGGGCCGCCCTCTCGCCTGCGAGGGAGCGCCGCGCCGAGTATAGTTGTCTTTGGACAGGTCAAGGAAATGGGCGCGGCGTTCCCTAATTTCATATAGGAGGGAGACAACATGAAAGCCGTGTTATATTGCCGGGTTGATGGCCCTCAAACTGCTTTCGCTCTTGATGCAATTAAGGGACAACAGTTATATCTCATGGACTACGCCAAGAAAAACAATATGGAAATCGCGGGGATATATCTGGATGTGGGTTATCATGGCCGGACAATGGAGCGTCCCGGTTTACGATCTGTAATGCAGGCTGTGAATGAGGGCAACGCCGATGTGATTTTGGTTACAAACTATAATCGCTTATATCGTGGGCGTTTTCCAAAGGAACTGCATGAACTCCCTATCATTTCACTGAAGGAGCAAAATCGAAAAAGAGAGCGAGGAGGAAAAGACCATGACCTTTAATCCTGCATTGGCCGCTATGCTGGCCGAGCCGTGGAGCAATAACGCCTGCCGGGGATATGTGATGTATGCGATGGAAAACTGCGGTTTTTCCCCCGAGGACATCCGGCGCGTTGTTCGGGAGCTCCATTATGTGTTTGACATCAAGTCTTTAGACGAGGCCCAGCGCCATTACGAAAACGGGCCGTATTAACTTCGAGACAATGTGTCCCGATGTGAGGGCAGGCCAAAGGGCGGCACTTTTGCGGTGCCGCTTTTTTGCGTTTCCCCACAGGACAACCGGGAGGCGTTTCGCAATCTGAAAGAAGGAGGTTTTACCGTGAGATTATCCGCACAGGAACTGGAACAAATGAAAAGCGTTGACATTGGCGCAGTTGCCCCCGAGTCTCTGCCCGATGTGAGCGGTATGACCTTTGACAACGCCCTTTCCCGCAAAGAGCGCATAACAAGGTTTTTACAGATTGCCAAAAATCCGTACTGCTTTTGTGTCGGCGGCATCGGCGTGAAAATGGAGTTTACGGAAAATGGCCCATCGCTCCAGGATATTTTGACAGACTTTTTAATTCGTCAAAAAAGTGGGCTGTAACTTAGGCTGAGGCCCGCCCCACTTCGAGACAAAGTGTCCCGAGGCGGAGCCATCCTTGTTGTCCCTACGGGACAGAGTTATAATATAAGTGTAATGTGATAGGGAAGGAGGAACAATGCCACGAACAAAAAACAGAGGGGTTCAACAGAGTTTCTCTCCCTCTTATACAATCCGGCGCTGGCGGCTGGGAGAATATATCCGGCTCTCTAAAGAAGATTTGAAAAAAGGTAAGGATGATAGTAACAGCGTTAAAAACCAGCGCGACTTATTGAATGACTTTTACCAAAAGCACATTGAGGAATTTGAAAGCGTTTCTGAGTATGTGGACGATGGCCACACGGGAACGGACGCCAACCGCGAGAATTTCCAGCGGCTCTTGGCCGATGTAATGAGCGGAAAAATCAACTGTGTTGTGGTAAAAGACCTTTCCCGTTTCGCCCGGAATTACAGTGATGCGGGAAGTCTGATTGATAACCTGTTTGTACAGATGGGTGTCCGGTTTATCAGCCTTGCGGAAAATGTGGATAGTTTTACAAACCCGGATAGCGTTTCTAATATTATCGTTCCGATCACGAATGTAATGAATGATAATTATTGCTACCAGACTTCAAAAAAAATCCGCCAGGTATTTGACTATAAACGGCGCAACGGTCAATACATCGGAGCTTTTGCTCCTTATGGGTACATTAAGCACCCAAAAGACAAACACAAATTGGTTATTGATCCGGACGCAGCTGAAACGGTCAAACTCATTTTCTCGTTATTCTTGCAGGGAACATCGAAACGGGCCATCGCTCTGTATTTGAATGAGCATGGTGTACCGAGTCCCTCTGCGTATAAACTACTCAAGGGCCTGCCTGTTTCTACAAGAGGTTATGACGAGCCTATGTGGGGTGGCAGGATGATCCATGCAATACTTACCAATCCCACCTATACCGGGGATTTGGCACAAGGTCGTAGCCGGGTAAAAAGCTATAAGGTACACCAGATTGAAGTAGTTCCCCGTGAAGAATGGGTGGAAGTGGCTGGAACACATGAGGCCATTATCGACTATGAAACCTTTGATAAAGTACAGGCTTTGTTAAAGCGTGATACCCGGACTTCTCCCGAAGGCCGGAAAGTCCATTTGTTCAGCGGCTTTCTGAAATGTGCCGATTGTGGCCGGGCAGTCACTCGTTGCGTTAGTAAAAACAATCATGTGTATTATGCCTGCTCCACTTACAAAAACCGTTCCCGGACAGCCTGCACCATGCACTCAATCAAGCATGAACGGCTGGAGGCCGCTGTTCTGTTCGGTATTCAGTACCAGGTGCATTTAGCCGTTTCTTATTCTGAGGCGATTGCTCGTATCAATTCGGCTCCAACGAAAAAAAGCCAGTCTTTCAGACTGGACGAGCTGATTACCGCAAAGGAAAAGGAACTGGCGAAAATCACCCGCTACAAGCAGTCCCTTTATCAAGACTGGAAAGACGGGGAAATTACCCAGCAGGACTATCGAAGTATGAAAGCCGACTATGAACAGCAGGTAGCGGCCCTCTCTGATGTGCTGAAACGGTTGACCGCTGAACGGGCAGAACTGGCAAATGGTGTTGACAATGAGCACCCGGCGCTGGTGGCCTTTATGAAATACCAGAACATCGACAAACTAACCCGGGAGGCGCTCATTGATCTTGTAGACCATATCAAGGTTTACGAAAATGGAAATATCAGCGTTAAATGCAAATTCGCTGATGAATTTCGTAAGATTGCAGAATACATTGAAATCAACACTTCTGAAATTCCCGCCGTGGCGGGCTGATGCTCGCCACATCCTTTCTGGCAGTGTGTTTTCCTAATAAGATTTAATCATATCCCACTTCATTTTCAGTAGCTTTAGCGCGTCAACTCGTAGATGCCATTCTGGATGACCGCCGGAACAAGGCTCAATATCGCAGGAATAAGCCTCATGTCCTAATTTCCGCAATTCGATTGTGACTGCTTGACTTTCCTCGCAAGCCACTAAAATTTTCACTTTTCCTTGTCACCTCCTCTCACGCGCCGCACATCAGCACATAGGTCAACGCCCCTGTTAGCAGCGCTATAATAACCGTCTGGACTATGCACCATCGCCGGGCCTCCTCCAGCTGCCCCCGGAGCTTGTCCACGTGGCGGGACATCGCCCGCCACTTACGGGTTTCCACCACTTTGCATTCCACTGCCTCCAACTCACTCACCTCCCTGCTTGTCCATCCAGGCCGCCCTTAGGCGGTCTTTCTCTTGAATCCAACTGCTCCCATAAAATTGTCCAGAAGTTTCTGGGAAATTTCCTTGCGTCTCTCCTCCGGGAGCGAATCGAACAAAACCTGTTCTCCGTCGATCTCTATGTAATTGATAATTTTGGGGGGTTCTCTCATTCTGCCGTTCACCTCCTACGGTAGTGTATGCGGTACCGGTTGTACCGGTTTCCTGGGGACATTCATCCTGTTAAGCCATAACTTCCAGAAATTTATTGACAAAATATACTTGTCCTTTCCCCGTAACTTTTGTGGTTCGATTGATTCTCACAGATCCATCTGGATTATTTACCGTGGACTCCTTTACCTCAAAAAGCCCCATCTCCATAGATTTCTGTGTCGGCATATTCCAGTCAGTTCCTTTTCGCTTAATCAGAAAACCATTTTCCCGCAACCATGCAAAAAGCCTTTTCTGTCCAGTCTCAATCCCATTCTGTTTGAGAATCTTTGCCAGATCTCCAATCAGAATTGCGGTGTGGCTTGTTGATACCGCATCAGCAAAGACCTCCTTCGGTTTCATGCGATCAATTTCCGCAGCCTGCGCCTCGATAGTTCTCTGCGCTTCCAGAACAGCCAATGCAAGAAGTTCTTTTCCTTGCGGTGTATGTACCTGATAGCCACCGGTCCTGCGGATGGAAGGAATGATCTCATCCGCTACCTTTGCCTGAAACTTTTCTGCAGCCTCATTCTTCGCTTTCATAGCAAGGCGGTAGAATATGTTCTCAGGGATAAATTCGGGGCACATTTCTCTGTAATTAGTTCCGTTGCAGGAAGTTGCAACGCCCAAATCAGTAAGATACTTGTGTACCGTATTCCATCTCACAACCTCATTACCACTTGTAGCAACGGTTGTAAATCCCAATCCTCTCGCCACCGTCTCCAGTTTCAGATACGCTGTGCCATCTTTCTCATAGCACTCTACCCCATCAATGTTGATAATTTTTAATTCGTTCATGACTTTTCCTCCTTATCCGTCTGCCCCATGAACCAACTCAACGGAGTTTCTAGTGCTTTGGCAATCATTGCCATATCTTCTATAGTTATTTTTCGATTCTCCGTTTCAATTTTTGAAATCTGTGATTGATTCATTTTTTGTGTTCGTTTCGCCAATTCATATTGACTGAGTCCAAGCGATTTTCTTCTGTCCTTTATTTTCTTCTGAATAATGTCCATCTTTTCGCCTCTTTTTGATTCTATTTTGGACTTGTTTTTGATTATAAATCTATTTTAGAATTATTTCAAGTGTGTTTCAGAATTATTTTGAGCACTTGACATTATTCTATATTTGAATTATGATTAAATTGATTCAAATATGGAATTTTTTATAGGATTATCTACTTTTCAGGGGGTATATCATGAATATAGGTGAACGTATTAAAAAAATAAGGACTGAAAAAGGAATCTCCACATATCAGTTATCTGAACTTACAGGAATATCACAGTCCTCAATTAGTAAATTAGAAAATGGACATCGTAAGGCAGATATAGAAATTTTAATGAAGATCGCACGGGCTCTAAATATCTCTATTGATAGACTAACTGGAGATTCTGTCGGTTCTATAATAGAAGAAAGGATAAAAGAACTAAGAATAACATTAGATGAGGTTGCAAAAAAATCTCAGGTTCCTCTCTCATGGTTGCAAAATATTGATGATTTCGTCCCAGGAGATATGGAATTTAAACTAGAAAATTTTGAAGAAGACAAGGCATTAGATTGGGATGACGTTATCGGAGATCATACAAGTTATAAACTAATTTCCAGAGTTGCTGAGACGCTTGGCCTTCCTCCTAGCCAGTTGAGAGCAGCTCTTGCAAGGCAGGAAATCCCTCTACCCGATGCGCCTCCTGTTTCAGCTGTTGAAGCTTTTGGTGAATCGCAAAATAGTATTAGCGTGGATGGAGAAAAACCACAAATCATAAACTACTATAATCAGTTAAACACTCTCGGCCAAGAAACTGCCACAGAACAAGTGCGGTTGCTCACGTTAGATAAGAAATACACCGAAAAAAAGCAGAACTTCCCATCCCTTACTCGTGATCCTGATGCCGACTATATTGTCGCTAACGCCGCCCACGAACGTACTGATATAGAATTGACTGATGAAGACCAAAAGCACGATGACGATATTATGAATGACGATTCTAACTGGGGGTGATCTATTGGGGTATGAAGATTTATTGAACGAAGCAGATTCCCAAAATATTACGGTTAAAGAAATGCCCCTTCTTCGCAATGATGGCCGCATCAAAGGAAATCGAATTGCGATCAGAATGGATATTCATTCTACAGCAAAAAAAGCAGACGTGCTTGCGGAAGAATTGGGGCATCACTATACGACCGTAGGCAACATCACCACTCAGGATACCGTCAATGCCCGTAAGCAAGAACGCACCGCCCGCCTCTGGGCTTATAACAAACGAATCGGATTGATCGGCTTGGTTGATGCTTTTAAACACGGCTGTCAAAACCGATTTGAAGTTGCTGAATTTTTAGATGTGTCGGAAGATACGCTGGTCGAGGCTCTCGAATACTATCGACAAATATACGGTATTTCCACTCGTTTAGATAACTACCGTATCCAGTTTGAGCCACACCTTGCCATAATCGAATTATTTTAAATCAGGTTATTGCATTCAAACCGCAAAAACCGGCCCCCGCCCCGCCAAAGGCCCAACAACCTTGATAACAATCAAACAACCTATGGCATTTTAATAAAAATATACATCAGGAAGGAATAATTTATGAAAAAGAAATGGTATCTCAATACCTGGCTCATTTGTCTGCTATTTGCTTTTTGGTTTGCATATGGCATTCCTTTATTGTTAGGTATCGTACTACTGATCCTAAAAAACAAAGCTGAGAAATCTGCGACTGAGCATACCGCACAGCTCGAAACGGAGAATACACATTTAAAAGAACTGCTTACCCCGGAGATGCAGGATGCTCACGCTTTACAAATGCTGGTTGCCAAACTCCAGGATGAACAATCTGCTGCTGAACTTTCTCTTGAAAAGTTGAGACAAGATTGTCAAAAGGAAATCCATAAAAAAGAAGATGCTCTTTTAAAAATAGAACAGGAAATCTCCGAAAAGAGGAAACAACTCGTCCAGCTTGATGAAGAAATTATTGTTCAGGAGTTTGGACTTTACCAGCCTCAATATGATTTCGCATCTGCCCTTGATTATAAGGAGAAACTAGCACAGATTCGCGCTGAACAAAAAGAACTTATTAAAGCTAAACAGGCAGTAACTGGAAATACCAACTGGGAAGTGAATGGAAATAAAGCCAAGGGTCGAAAAATGGTTTCTGATACTGAAAAACTTCTTCTTCGAGCGTTTAATAATGAATGTGACGATATTATATCCAGAGTAAAATATACTAATTTTGATGCCTCCCTGGATCGGATCTACAAGTCCGCAGAAACCATTTCAAAATTAGGTACCGTTATGAATATCTCTATTAATAATAAATATCTCGACCTAAAGGTGAAGGAACTCCGGTTAGCGTTTGAATATCAGCAGAAAAAGCAGGAAGAAAAAGAGGCGCTCAAAGCTGCAAGGGCTGAACAGCGTGAACAAGCCAAAATCCAAAAAGAATTGGATGAACAACGCAAAAAGATTGAAAAAGAGCAAACACATTACCAAACAGCTTTTGAAAAAATCTGTACTCAATTAAATCTTCACCCAGATGATCCTGATCTTTTAAGCAAAAAACAGACTTTGGAAGATCAGCTTTCCGATATTGATAAAGCACTTACTGACATCGACTACCGTCAAGCAAATATGAAAGCTGGCTATGTATATATTATTTCAAATATCGGAGCTTTTGGTGAAAATGTGTACAAGATCGGAATGACACGTCGTCTTGATCCTCAGGAGCGAGTCGATGAACTTGGCGATGCCTCTGTTCCCTTTAATTTTGATGTTCATGCCATGATCTTTTCTGATGATGCTCCGGCTCTTGAGGCCGCTTTGCATAAAGCCTTCGAAGATAGAAAGCTTAACATGGTTAATCGCCGGCGAGAATTTTTTAATGTAACACTTGATGAAATAAAAGATGTTGTCAAAAAGAACTTTGATAAAACCGTAGAATTTGTCGATGTTCCAGATGCTGAACAATTTAGAATCAGCCAAAAAATGAAACTTAATGCCCAATCCTAAAGCATTCCGGCCCCTGCCCCGCCAGGGGCCCAACAACCTTGACAATAATTACATATTCTAAGTAAATTTTTATTCCAGCGAATACTTGACAAGATTTTCGCATATGCTATAATCCCGTCTTTGACAGTTAGAGAAAACAAAAATGCCAGATTCCATTGAAAAATCAAGGGTTCTGGCATTTTTCAATATTGGATTTTTTGAGTACTTTTTCCCCTTTCTTTGTGTT
>NZ_NFLE01000035.1 GCF_002160755.1 Lachnoclostridium sp. An14 | reverse complement strand
GGAAAGGGGAAAGGGGGAAGGCGGGAGACGGGAGACGGGAGGCGCGAAACGGGGGAAGTCCTGGATTGGCGCGGCTCGCGGTTCGGTGCAAATCGCGGTTCGGCACAACTCGCGAATCGGCACAACTCGTGGTTCGGCGCAAATCGCGGTTTGGCGCAGCTCGCGGTTCGGCACAAATTGCGAAACGAACCGCGGAAACCGTCTCGGATGACAGATTCCCCTGCTCCAGGCCGGTTCCGCGGCTCGTTTTTGAAATGTCCGGAAAATGAATCAGATAAACTGATTCTCCTCCTTGCTGTACTCATATCCAATTTTGGATAATGTTTCTTCGATCTCCTTCCGGTCTGCCCCTGCTGACGCGCAGAACTCCTCCAGGCTGGGATAAAAATCCCGCAGCTGGGTGTTCACGTAGCTGAGGAGAATGGCTGGATCCTTCGGTATCGCCATGCTGTTTCCTCCTGATCTTCCGCCGCAGAATGCCCGCAGGTACTCCGCCGCCGGGTTTTGATGGTATTTTACGGCAAAGGGCGGGCAATGTCAAACAGAGACGCCTCCTCCCGCCAAACTCTCCGCCCCGCGCCACAGGCCGTAGCCCTGCAGCCTGGCCATCTCATAGACCGGGCGGAAATTCCGCTCTAAAATCTGCCCAAAACGCTCCTGAGTGTTCCCCTCCACAAAAAGCTCCTCTGCCGCCCAGATGGCGTTTAGGTTGTCCCGGCGGCATTTTTCAAACCGCTCACGCACTTCGCTGTAGGTGAAAATACTTTTGTACAAAACGTACTGGTTCTCCGCCAGAGGTGGAAAATAGCGGTTCCACTCCGGCAGGCGGTTGCCTTTGCTGGCGTTCAGGCGGCCGTCCATGGGCGTTAAGTTCCACAGCTCGTTGTTGGCAATGTAGGACCAGGGGATAAAGTGATCCAGCTCAAAGGCCGTTTCTTTCAGGGTGTCCCCGGTGTAAATGTCCCGGATGGGACAGCGGCTGGCCTCCGCCGCGGCCTTCCACAGGGCGCGGGCATGGCCCAATTTCCGGCCTCCTTCCGTGTTCGCCTCCAGCTTGTAGATGATGCCGGGGACGCCGGGGTTGCGGTCCTGCAAAAACTGTGCCTTTTTCATCCGGATCCAGCCGGAAATCACCTGGTAATTGTCCAGCACCAGCTGCCGCCAGTGGGGATTCATCCGCACCCGTTTCTGCAGGCCGCGGCCGTCTACGATGGTGTAAAAAATGTCGGTCTCCTCGCTCACCTGCTGCACATAGGCGATAAACCGGCCGCGGCTGCCCCACAGGCGGTCGCGGCCGTTAATTTCCTCCAAAAAGGAGGACAGCAGGCGGTAGGGAACGCAGGCTGCCAGGTTGTTTTTGTCCTTTTTAATGCTCTCCTCATTCCGGCGGATGGCCGCCAAAACGCCTTCCCGAGTCACCGGCCGTGGGAGGTCCGGATCCTGTTCCAGGGTTTTTACAATCCGCTCCAGGAAATTTTCCGACTTTCCCCGGATCGCCGGCCCCAGGTGGAGGTGATATTCCGTCACGGAGTGCCACACTGCCCAGATCATCTCGTCTATGATCTCGTCGAAGGTCAGCTCCCGTTCCTCCTCCCACGTCAGTTTTAAAATGGCCTCCAGCCAGTAAAATTTATAGCACTGAGACGGATCCTTTAACATTCCTGCAAATTTTTCCGTGTCCAGGCCATTGACATACACCAATCCTGACCGAATGTCAAATTCTTTCATACCATCCCTCCTGCTTTTATCGCCCAGATTTTCTGTTTTCATCAGTTTACTACGAAACGGGTGGCGAAACAATCAAAACCGCCCCTCTTTTTCTGCCCCTTTCATCTCTGGCCTCCGGCTCGCCCACGCTCCCCGTTTCCAATACCAGAACCCGGCCGCTGCCGGAAGAATGGGGGAAACCGCCTGGCCAATGTAGATCCCGGGCGCCCCAAGATCCAGACAGAAGGCCAGGATCCAGCTCACGGGAATCCGCACAAACACGGCGTCTAACAGGGCATTTCCCATGGCGATCCCGGCAGAACCGGCGCCGATGGCAAAGGAATCGAAGGTGTACATGGCCGCATAGACCAGGCTGTTGATCCCGCAGCAGATGCGCAGATATAAGATCCCGTCCCGGATCACTTCCCGGTTTTCCGGCTCAAACAGGGCCACCAAAGGCCCGGCGAAAAGCTGAACCGTGAGCACAGCCGCCAGCGTCACCAGAAGGTTTAAGCGCAGGCCCGTTTTCACAGTGCGTCTTACCCGCGGGAGGTCTCCCGCCCCCATGTTCTGGCCGGCCATGGCTGTCACCGCCTGCCCTACGGCCCAGCAGGGCATTCCCGCGAAGGTGTTGATTTTCAGGCCAATTCCAGAGGCTGCGGCCACGGCTACTCCAAACTGGTTTAACATTCCTGTGACAAGCAGATAGGAAAGGTTTACCACCACCATCTGAATCGCCGTGGGCAGGCCGATCCGCAAAAGTTCTTTCAAGCAGCCGCTCCCTTCTCTCCGTCCCTGAATGGAAACATCAAAGACAGCCGTTTTCCTTTTTAAATGCAAAAGGGCGAGAAAACAGGAGACGGCCTGGGAAAAAACGGTGGCGTAGGCCGCTCCCACCGTTCCCATATGAAACGGGCCCACCAGCGCCAGATCCAGCACAATGTTCACCGCCGCCGCGGCCGCCACAAACCCCAGGGGGCTGCGGGAATCTCCCAACCCTTTCAGGACGGAACAAGCCGCGTTGTAGCCAAAGACAAACACGGTGCCGAAACTGATCACTCTCATGTAGCCGCAGGCATCCTCCATGGCCTCCGCCGGCACGTTCATAGCCTGCAGCACCGGCCGGTAAACCGCCAGGGCCGCCGCCGTGACAGCGAACGAAGCCCACAGGGAGATTTTAAACAACGTCCTTACCGTCTCCCCTCTGGCCTGCCGGTCATTTGCCCCCTGATACCGGGCTGTGAGCACCGTGCCGCCCATGGTGACGCCGATGCAGATGGAATTGATGATGAAACTGATGGAGGAGGCGTTGCTGATGGCAGCCAGCCCCGTTTCCCCCACCAGATTCCCCACAACCACCATATCCACGACGCTGTAGAAGGACTGTAAAAGGTTGGCCAGAAGCAGAGGGAGGGCAAAGCAAAACAGGTTTCGGGATACGGAACCGGTGGTCAGAGTCTTTATTTCTTTCATAAGTTTAAGTTCCTTTCTTTTTTACGGTTCATTTGCGCCGCCGGCTCAAACGGCGGCGAATCGGAGGTTTCGATTCCAAGTGTGTACCGCGGCGCTTGCCCGAGCCGGAGTATGGCCGCCTCACCATTGGAAACGAGTTTCCCGTGGCAAACAAAAAGGCAGCAGACAAAGCATTGTCCACTGCCAAACCGTCAAAAAAGAAATATGGAAACAGGAAGAAAGCGGCGTCTCTAACGGGCCGCGTCAAGGGCGATTCTGCTCCCCATGCTCTCCTGTCTCTCCGGCTCCGTACAATGCTTTGTATCAACAGCTTGCGCGGAGCCATTTCCAATACAAAATTTTCCAAACAGCATTGTACTCACCCCTTCCGAATGTTTCTGATAATGGGATTATAGCGGTTTGGGAGGAGAATGTCAATTCCCCCTCATTTCACCTCAAACTCCCCGATTTCCTCCCCGCGGAACGCCCCGTACGCCTCCGCCAGCTCCCGGATGGCGTTCCGGCTGACGCCCTCCTCCCAGAGCGATGCCTGAAACCGCAGGCCTTTTCCTTTTCCGCCCTGGACCGCCGTCCAGATTCCCACGGCCTTTCCCTGGACTATCACGACGCCGGGGTTGGCCACCGTTCTCCAGATCTGCCGCTGGAGGCTTTTTTCCGGCTGGAGCACCTGGCGGTCCCGCTGATCCAGATAGGGATCGTGGCCGCCTAACAGGAGGAGCTGCCGCTCAAACACCGGCTTGCCCCACAAAGTTTCTCCGTCCTCCGCCAGGATAAACGCCCGTTTCCCCTGGAACATCACCGGCTCCAGCTCTCCGGCCACCAGTTTCCACAGCCGTCTGGCCTGAACCCCGGAACAGCCCAGCCAGGCGGCCAGCATATCGGCAGTGGCCGGGCCGTAGCAGTGCAGGAATTTCCGCACCAGTTTTTTCCCTCCGTCCCCATCCGCCTCGAAGGGACGGCCTGTCCAGTTTTCATAGGAAGTAAAGGAAGGCGACGCGCCCTTTCGCTCCCCGAACACGACGCGGCCTTCAAAGGCGCAGGGACGCAGCAGAAAGGAGACGGCCACCCCGCCCACCGTCTGTTTCTCCGGGTTTCCGTACATAGAGGGCTGGCTCCAGAGAGGCCGTTTTTCCTCCGGAAGAAGGGGGAGCATCCGTTCGGCCAGAGTCTGATCCAGCTCCGTCTTGCTCACCAGCGTCTGATGATCCAGCTCCCCGATCACCTGGCGGAGGGCCTCCAGGGTTTCTTCAAACTCCAGTCCCACAAAATCCAGAGCCAGCTGGATCCCCCTCGTATAGATCCACGGTTCCTTCCCCTGAGGAATCAGGGCCGAGAGAAAGGCACCCGTCTCCCCGGCTGGAAATACCAGGGGGACGCCCCGCAGGCTCCAGGCCTGAAGAAGGGATTTTTCCCGGTATAGCAGCCGTTCCATTTCCTCCCTGCCGCAGGAGGGCACCCGGTTCCAGAGAGCCGTTTCCCAGGCTCCCGGCGGGCTGTTCTGAAATCCACAGGCCCCGGCGGCCTCCAACACCTCCTCCATCCCGTACTCCCGGTCCAGATGGTGAGCCCGCAGGCGGAAACTCCGGATCTGTTCTGCCGTGACCTCACGGCCCTTGGGTTCGTTCTTCATGGCGTTTCTCCTTTCCAGCCTCGTATGGCTATCATTGTACCACGGCAGCCTGCGGCAGGAAAGGATTTGCGGCGAAATCCTACAGGAGCCTACAGGAGTCTGCCGGATCGTGAGGAATCATGGGAAGGAATCATGAGGAAGAATCCCGGGCAGAAAATAAGGAGCCTGCGGGCGTTTTTCCCTCAAGCTCCCCATTGCGGCTGCCACCGCGGTTGCAGTCGCGGTTTCCGCTGCGGTTATGGTTTTGGTTGTGATTTTGATCGTGGGTTTTGCATTTGTATGGTTTGATCGCGGCTTTTGGCGTTCCCATTCTCTGATGATCGTTTGTGACGTTTTCAGCGGCAAGATTCGCGTTTCCCGCGCGGTTTCGCAAACGGGCACGTTTTGGCGTGTGCCTTAGCAGGCAGCAGCCGCATGAATAGCGGCTATGGCGCCGTCCGCCACCGCCGTAGCCACCTGGCGAACCTGCTTGACACAGATGTCACCGGCGGCGTAGACTCCTGGCAGAGCCGTTTCCTGCCGCTCATTTACCGGGATATAGCCGTCCTTTAACTCCAGCTCCCCGTACAGTTCCGTGGCCGGAGTGGAACCGGCATAGACAAATATGCCGCAGCCGGGATCCTCCACCACCTCCGTTTTTCCCGTTTTGACGTCCGTCAGCTCCAGCCGCTCCACCTGTCCGTCCCCGGAAACGGCCGTCAGCCGGGTGTGGAGACGCACCTGGATATTTTCGCTCGCCTCCACCCGGTTTTTAAATTCGGCGATGGTTCCCAGCTGATCCTCAAAATGGATTACAGTCACCTTCTCTGCCAGCCCCGCCAGGTAAAGGGCCTCCTTGATGGCACCGTCGGCACCGCCCACCACGTAAACCTGCTTTCCGGCGTATTTCTGCCCGTCCCTGGCGGCGTTCATACCGATTCCGCGGCCCCAAAGCTCTGTCTCCCCCGGAATCCCCAGCTTTCTGGAAACGGTGCCGTTTGCCAGGATCACCGTTTTGCCCTGGTAGGTGTTCCTGTCGGTGGTGACCATTTTCACGTCCCCGGAAAGGCTGACGCCCGTCACCGTCTCATAGACGATCTTCGCCCCGGCCCGCTCCGCCTGGGACTTTAACCGGGCGGCAAAACTTTCCCCCGTCTCCGGCTCCACCAGAGCCGAATAGTGGGTCACCGTGGACACCCGGCCGATGAGGCCGCCCACCTTCTCCTTTTCAATCATCAGGGTGGATTTCCCCCTGCTCACCCCATAAATCGCCGCGCTGACCCCCGCCGGCCCGGCGCCGATGATTATGATGTCATACATTTTGTTCCTCCTTGTGGTTGTTGGGATTTGATATTGAGGTTTGGTATTTATTTTTTAAAGTTAGTTTTGACTAACTTTATGTATATAGAGTAAGGGATGAGGGAGAAAATGTCAAGGAACGGGAGGTTGATTCTTAGTTTTTCTGGAAAATTGGGGTTTTATGCGGAGGGGATGGGGAAAATACTGCGATATTGAAAATGTTTTTTCACACTCACGGTCCAGACCGGTGAAACTTCCGCTTAAATCTCGGGATTTGTCACTCCAATAAAATGTGTGCGCTGCAGCGCACACTCGCGCCGGAACGCGGCTACGTACGCAGCCATCTCCCCCTGCGCGGAGTGCACATACCGCCGGAGGCTGTTATGTCCTAGGAAACGCAATTTCCTAGGATATAAAAAACAGGCACAGAGTTTCCTTCCCCTGATACGCTCCTTCTGGGTCTTTCGGAATCTCCATGCCTGTCTCTTTTTTCTGCGGGAAATATTTATATCATTTTTACCGTTCTCCGCCCTCCCTCAAATACCGCAGTTTCTCCAAATCATAGGGCGTTGTCTGATATACATAGTAATTCAGCCAGTTGGAGTAAACGCAGTTGGAATTGGCACGCCAGGTGAGCTGGGGGCGTTTTTCCGGATCGTTTTCCGGGTAGTAGTTGTCCGGCACGTCCGGATCCAGGTCCCGGCCCACGTCCCGGCGGTATTCCTGATCCAGGGTCATCCGGTCGTACTCCGAGTGGCCGGTGATAAAGATCCTCCGGCCGCCGTCGCCAATAATCATGTAGCTGCCGGCCTCCTGGCTTTCCGCTACCACCTGGAGCCTGGGCTCCGCCGCCACCGCTGCCTCGTCAAGCCCGGTGTAGCGGGACTGGGGCACGTAAAATACGTCATCCATTCCTCTGGCCAGGAGCACCTTCCGGTGCAGCAGCTCGTGGCGGTAAACGCCGCTCAGTTTCTTCTCCAGCATCACCTTTTTGATCCCGTAATGGTAGTACAGCCCCGCCTGGGCGCCCCAGCAGATGTGAAAGGTGCTGAACACGTTGGTTCTGCTCCACTCCATGATTTCCGTCAGTTCGTTCCAGTAGCTCACTTCCTCAAAAGGCATCTGCTCCACCGGTGCCCCGGTGATGATCATGCCGTCAAACCTGCGGCCGCAGATCTCCCGGAACCGCTTATAATACTTATTCAGATGGGAGGCGGGCGTATTCTTGGACACGTAGCTCTCCACGCACATCAAAGTCACGTCGATCTGCAGAGGGGTGTTGGACAGGGCCCGCAGAAGCTGCAGCTCCGTCTCCTCCTTGGTGGGCATCAGGTTCAGGATCACAATGTAAAGCGGGCGGATGTCCTGGGTCATGGCCCGGTGCTCATCCATCACAAAAATGTTCTCATTTTCCAGGATCGCCTTAGCCGGCAGATCGTTCTGTACTTTGATCGGCATGGTTTCGTCTCCTTTGCTTCCATTTGTCGTATTCCATGATGATACCATATTGACCGGGGAGAATCAACCGGGAAGGACCTTGTTTTCGGCCTATCCCCCTCTGTTGAGTCATTGTAAAACTCTCTCCTTTATGCTAAAATTTTTTTATTGATATTTTCTGAAACAAATGAGGTGGGAGAACAGTATGGAATACCTTGCGGAAATTTACGAAACCCTTACAGAAAGTGAAAAACGCGTATTTTCCTATATTTATCAAAACCAAGCCCGTTCGGCAAAAATGAACATCCAGGACGTGGCAAAGGCTGCTGCCGTTTCCAAGACCGTAGTCATCAATATGTGCCAGAAACTTGGCTTTGAAGGGTTCAGCGATTTCAAATACTACCTGAAAAGTCAAAAGTCTGTCCTCCCAGAGGAACTTCCCCTTGAGCTTGACCACCTGCAAAATATGATCTTAGACCAGGTAAAACGCACTCTCGCTCTCATAAATGCCGATGTTTTCCAGGAAGCCTCCCGCTCCATCACAGGCTCCAAAACCGTTTACATCGTCGGACGCGGAACCAGCAAAGCTGTAGCCAGTTATCTGGAACGTATGTTTCTCATGCTGGGTATCAAATGTATCAACCTCACGGATTTCAATTTAATCGGCGCTGTAGTGGAAAACATCGACATCAACGAAACTCTGATCGTAATTTCCCTTTCCGGGGAAACGCAAAAAGCTCTGGAGGTGGCCAGAATCGCCAAAGCCCGCAACGCCGCCGTAATTTCCATAACTGGTTTCACCACCAACACTCTGAGCCGTATTTCCGATCTCCACCTCTACTGCGCCGCGGATCAGGTGGATACAAAATCCTGCGATCTCCATTCCCGAATCGGTCTGTTCGTGGTGGCTGACATTCTGATGAATTTTGTACGTCAGCGCAAAACAACCTCCATCTTTAAATCCTGATATGACTAAAGTCAAAAGCTGTGACCTCCGTCAGAAAAAAGAACGGTTGTCACGGCTTTTTTCTTGTTTTCACATCTCCAATTCCCTATAATCAAACAATATACAAAGCAAAAACCATTATGTATGAGGAGGTTAGAAATATGCTGAAAAAGTACAACCAAACGATCCAAAAATTCGGCCGTACCCTGCTCCTTCCCATCGGTGTCATGGCCCCGGTTGGTATGGTCATGGGCATCACCGGTGCCTTTGTCCAGTCCTACATGATTGCGCGATTCCCCATTCTGGGCACTCCGGCAATCAACACGGTCCTGGTCAGCATCCGCTCCATCGCCAGCATCGTTTTTGACAACATTCCTCTCCTGTTCGCTATGGGGGTAGCCTACGGGATGAGCAAGCGGGATAAAGGCATCTCCGTATTCGCGTCGGTCATCGGCTATCTGGTCATGCTCATCTCCATGAACGTATGGCTTACAGCCACGGGAAATCTGGCAGATCCGGACGTTATGAGCCAGGTGGGACAGATCCAGGTGCTGGGCATCCAGACCCTGAACATCAACGCTTTAGGCGGAATCATCGCCGGCCTGGTAGCCGCCTGGGCCACTGACCGGTTTTACAACCTGCAGCTGCCCGTTGCCTTCGCCTTCTTCGCCGGTAAAAAATCTGTGTCTATTATCTGCATTGGCATCATGGCTCTGTTAGGTGTTACTATTCCCTGGGTCTGGCAGTTTTTGGTGGCCGGACTTACGAAACTGTCCGTAATCTTCCTCTCCCCGGCAGGACCCTTCTTCACCGCAGCCGGAGAGCGGGCATTCATCCCCTTTGGCCTGCACCATCTGTGGAACTCCCTGTTCCGCTTTACGGAGGCCGGTGGTTCCTACGTCATCAACGGAGAAACCTACGTGGGCGTGGTTCCGGCTCTGAACGAAATTCTGTTCAATCTCGGCCCCTCCAGCGAATACTGGTCCCTTATGCCCAGCCTTACCCGTTTTATGGCCCAGCAGCAGATGCTCTGCACCATGTTTGCCTTCCCGGCCATCGCCCTGGCCATGTACCGGACTTCCTATAAGGAAAACCGCCCCCTGGTGAAATCCCTGATGATCACCTGCGTGGTGACGGCTCTTCTGGGAAATGTGACGGAGCCTTTGGAGTTTTCCTTTGTGTTTATCTCCCCCGTCCTCTACATCATTTACGCCTGCATTATCGGTCTGGGCGCCGTAGCTTTAAGCTTTGCCCATGTGGGCATCGGCTACATCCGCGGCACCATCTTTGATTTTGCCATTTTCGGCCTGCTGTACGAGGATACAAACTGGCTGTCCTTTATCATCATCGGCCTGGTTTTGAGTGTGGTCACCTACTTTGTATTCAAATGGTTCATCCTCCATTTTGACATCAAGACCCCCGGACGGGAGGACGCTCCCTCTCTGGATAACACCCTGATCCGCGAAAAACAGTACGACAAAATCGCGGAAATCGTCATCGAGGCCCTGGGCGGAAAGTCCAACATCAAAAACGTGGACAACTGCATTACCCGCCTGCGCATCGACCTGGAGGATGTGAAAAAAGTAGATAAAACAAAGCTGGAGCAGTCCGGCTGTTCCGGAATCTTCTTCCCAGCCCCGCAACATATCCATGTGGTATTCGGCCCCATGGTGGAGTTTGTGCGGAACGCCGTGGACGAGAAACTTGAAAAAATGTGACAGGAGGCAAGGTTTATGAACAGACAGAAACATACCATCACCATCGCTGGGGCCGGAAGCGCCAGGGTCCCGGCCCTGATCGGAAATCTTATTGAAATGAAAGAGCGTTTCCCCCTGGACAAAATCATTTTTTACGACATCGACAACGAGCGGATGGGAAAAATGGAGGCCTATGACCGCCTGGTGTTAAAAACCTTCTGGCCGGAGGTGGAGGTGGTGTTTACCACCGACATGGATGAGGCCTACTCCCGCACGGACTTTATCTTCTGCCAGATGCGGGTGGGAAAGGGGGCCATGCGCAGCTATGACGAAAAACTGCCCTTAAAATATGGTCTGGTAGGTCAGGAAACCTGCGGGCCAGGAGGATTTTCCTACGGAATGCGTTCCCTGGGCGCCATGAAAGAGATGGTGGAAAAGGTGCGCTCCTACTCCAAGGACACCTGGATCCTCAATTACACCAATCCGGCGGCCATCGTGGCCTACGGCCTGGAGAGAATGTTCCCGGAGGATACCAGGATCCTGAACCTGTGCGACCAGCCCTTCTCCCTGATGAAATCCTTTTCCAAAATCCTGGAACTGCCCCAGGAGCAGCTACGGGCCCGCTACTTCGGCCTCAACCACTTCGGCTGGTTTACCGACCTTTTTGACACCGACGGCAACAACCATTTTGACCGGCTGCGGGATTATTTAAAAAACCATGATTTCAAGCCTTTCAACGCCGAGCAAAGGGCTAAATCCTGGCTGGACACCTATGTGCGGGTCAACCAGTATATGCAGTATTTTGACGAGTATATCCCCACTACCTACCTCCAGTACTACTTCTTCCCGGAAGAAATCGTAGCGGAGAGCAATCCCTCCTACACCCGTGTGGATGAGGCCAGGGAGACCAGGGAACGAGAGGTGTTTGAGACCTGCGCCCTGGCAGAGGGAAAAGATACCATGGACGGCATCCCTATGCTGACCAATCAGGTATTTGGAAAACTTATGGTAGAGGTGGCAGAGTCCATCGCCTACGACCTTCACAAGGAATTCATCGTGCTGGTAAAGAATAACGGCCTGATCCCCAACTTTGAGGAGGACGCCATCGTGGAGGTGGCGGGCACCATCGGGAAAAACGGGGCACAAGGCTACTATTTCGGAGAGATTTCCCCCTTCTACAAGGGGTTAATGGAAAACCAGTACGCCTATGAGCGCCTCACGGTAGAGGCCTTTATGGAACAGAATTACACCAAAGCCCTGCAGGCCCTGACCCTAAACCGGACGGTCATTGATCCCCGGAAAGCAAAGGCCATCCTAGACGATTTTCAGCAGGTGTCCAGAGACTACTGGAACCTGAAATAGCCGAAAACAGCCGGCTCTCCCCAGAAACGCACTTGTCCCGCCCCCAATCTTTTGCTATACTTAAGCTTATATTTTATCTCTTACCATCACTTATGAGGAGGAACGTCCATGGATAAACATTTAAGCATTGAGACAAAGTGTATTCACTCCGGCTGGCATCCGGGAAACGGGGAGGCGCGGCAGATTCCCATTTACCAGTCCACCACCTTCAAATACGACTCCGCCGACGAAATGGGAAAGCTGTTTGACTTAGAGTCCAACGGCTACTTCTACACCCGGCTGCAAAACCCCACCAACGACGCCGTAGCCGCCCGCATCGCCGATCTGGAGGGCGGGGTGGGCGCTATCCTGACCTCCTCCGGCCAGGCCGCCACCTTTTTCTCCATTTTCAATATCTGCGAGGCGGGAGGCCACATCATCTGCACCTCCGAGATCTACGGCGGCACTTTCAACCTGGCGGGCGTCACCTTAAAGAAACTGGGCATCGACTGCACCTTTGTCAGCGCTGACGCCACCGACGAGGAGCTGGACGCCGCCTTCCGTCCCAATACGAAACTGGTGTTCGCGGAATCCATTTCCAACCCCGCCCTGGTGGTCTTAGACATTGAACGGTTCGCTGCCGCGGCTCACCGCCACGGCGTCCCCCTCATCGTGGATAACACCTTCGCCACCCCGGTCAACTGCCGGCCTTTTGAGTGGGGCGCCGACATTGTGACCCACTCCACCACCAAATACATGGACGGCCACGCCGTACAGGTGGGCGGCTGCATCGTGGACAGCGGAAACTTCGACTGGGAGGCCCACGGCGATAAATTCCCCGGCCTGACCACCCCGGACGAGTCCTACCACGGCATCACCTACACGAAAAAATTCGGAAAAATGGCATACATCACCAAGGCGACCTCCCAGCTCATGAGAGATTTGGGCTCCATTCCCTCTCCCATGAACTGCTACCTTTTAGGCGTCTGCCTGGAGACCCTGCCTTTGCGGGTAGAGCGTCACTGCTACAACGCCCTGACCATCGCCCGCCACTTAAAGAATCACGAAAAGATCGCCGCCGTCCACTATCCGGGACTGGAAGGGGACAAATACTACGGCCTGGCCCAGAAATATATGCCGAAGGGCACCTGCGGCGTGATCTCCGTGGAAATTAAAGGCGGCCGGGAGTCCGCGGTGCGGTTCCTTGACAGCCTGCGCCTGGCCTCCATCGCCACCCACGTGGCCGACGCCAAGACCTGCGTCCTCCACCCCGCCAGCCACACCCACCGCCAGCTCACCGACGAGCAGTTAAAGGACGCCGGCATCTCCGCCGGCCTGATCCGGATGTCCGTGGGCATTGAAAATGTAAACGATCTGCTGGCCGACATCGACCAGGCTCTGGAACAGGCGTAACACCTGTAAAATCGGTTCTTAACCGTTCCAAAGCCTTTTTCACCAATCATCAGACGGCAAACCCCCCTGGAAACGGCATTTTCCGCCGCTCCAGGGGGTTTTCTTATAGTTTACGATTCTCTTTCTTTTTCCTCCAGCAGATTCAGGAAATCCGCCTCCGACAGAATGGGGATTCCCAGTTCCTTCGCCTTCTTGTTTTTAGAGGAATTGGAGGTGGTGTCATTGTTGATCAGGTAGGTGGTCTTGCCGGTCACGCTGCCGGTGGCCTTTCCGCCCTTGGATTCGATGAGGGCCTGCAGCTCCTTGCGGTTGGCAAAATGCTCCACGCTGCCGGTGATCACGAAGGTCATTCCCTCAAAGGGTTTCGCCCCTTCCTCCTCCGGCTCCGTCTCAATGGTCAGCTCTGCCAGCAGCCGGTCCACAATGCCGTTGTTCTTCTCGCTGGCAAAAAACGCCGTCCAGGCCTCCGCCAGCACGCCTCCGATGCCGTCCACCTCCGTCAGCTCCTCCGCCGACGCCCGGCGCATGGTCTCAAAATCGCTGTGGAAATGGCGGCAGAGCATTTTGGCGTTTGCCAGGCCGATCCCCGCGATCCCCAGCCCGTAAATCACCCGGGGAAGGGTGGTCACCGACGCCCGTCTGGCCGCCGCCACCAGGTTTTCATAGGACTTTTCCCCAAAGCCGTCCATCTCCACGATGGCCTCTCTGTGGCGGTCTAGGTGGAACATATCGCTGTACTCGTGGATGAAACCGGCGCTGATAAATTTCTCCAGAGTGGCCTCTGAAAGGCCGTCAATATTTAAGGCGTCCCGGCTCACAAACAGGGTAAAGCTCTTGATTTTCTTCGCCTGGCAGTCCGGGTTGGTGCAGTAGAGGGTTTTGATGCCGCTCATGTCCCGTATCTCCGTGCCTCCGCCGCAGACGGGGCAGATCTTCGGGATGTCCTTTACGCCGCTCCTGGTGAGGTTGTCGGCGATCTGGGGAATGATCATGTTGGCCTTATACACCGTGATCCGATCCCCCACGCCCAGCTCCAGGGATTCCATAATACTGATGTTGTGAACGCTGGCACGGCTCACAGTGGTTCCCTCCAGCTCCACCGGCTCAAATACCGCCACCGGGTTGATTAACCCCGTCCGGGAGGCGCTCCACTCGATGTAGGATAACGTAGTTTCCTGAATTTCATCCGCCCATTTAAAGGCGATGGAGTCCCTGGGAAACTTCGCCGTGCGCCCCAGGGATTCCCCGTAGGCGATGTCGTCGTAGAGCAGCACCAGGCCGTCGGAGGGCACGTCGTTTCCCTCCACCGCCTCCGCAAACTCATGAACAGCCTCGGAAATGGTCTCCGCCGTCACCGTCTTCCACTCCACGGTCTCAAAGCCCTGGCTTTGCAGCCACTGGAACTGTTTCTCCCTGGAATTGTCAAACTCCGCATCTTCCACGTCCCCGGCGCTCACCAGAGCGAAGGCGTAAAAGCGGACGCTGCGCCTGGCGGTGATCTCGTTGTTTAACTGGCGGACAGAGCCGCTACACAAATTCCTCGGATTTTTGTACTTTGCGTCCACGTCCTCGATTTCCTCGTTGATACGCTCAAAATCGGAGTAGCGGATCACCGCCTCCCCGCGGAGCACCAGCTGGCCCTGGTAGGCGATTCTTAGGGGGACGTTTACAAACATTTTCGCGTTGTTGGTGATGACCTCGCCGATCTCCCCGTTTCCTCTGGTGACCGCCTTGGCCAGCGTCCCGTTTTCATAGGTGAGAACGACGGTGAGGCCGTCCATTTTCCAGGAGAGAAGGCCCTTCTGGTCTCCCAGCCACTCCCGCAGCTCGTCCACGCTCTTTGTCTTATTTAAGGAGAGCATGGGGCGGTCGTGGGCCTCCTTCGGCAGTTCGCTGAGCACCTGGTAGCCCACGTTCTGGGTGGGGCTGCCGGCAAACACCACCCCTGTCTCCTTCTCCAGGGCCGCCAGCTCGTCGTACAGGGCGTCGTACTCGTAGTTGCTCATGATCTCCCGGTCTTCCTGATAATAGGCCTTGCCGGCCTCGTTTACAATCTGGATCAGCTCCTTGATCCGCTTGATTTTATCTTCCATACACCATTGATTCCTTTCCCTGTATTGCGAGCTTTTTCCGGCCTCACTCCCCGTCCGGGGCGTCATAGCGGCGGATGGGCGTGCGGAAAATCCGTTTTTCCGGGCGTTTTCCGGCCTCGGAACGGGGGATCCTGGGGCGGTCTGGACGGGTATCCGGACGGGCATCCGAATGGGCCGGACGAGGTTCCGGGCGGGCCGGACTGGAGGCACGAGGTTCCAGGCGGGCCGGCTTTGCCTCCTCATTCCGCCGCGGTGCGTTGCTGGAGTCCTCCAGCAGCCGTTCCAGCTCGCTCCACTCCTGATCCGTCACTTCCCGGTAAGCGCCGGTGCGCAGGTCGCCCAGCTGGATATTCATGATCCGCACCCGGCGCAGGGATACCACCCGGTAATCCAGGGCCGCGCACATCCGGCGGATCTGCCGGTTCAGCCCCTGGGTGAGAATGATCCGGAACGTATAGCCGCCGGTCTTTTCCACCACGCAGGGTTTCGTCACCGTGTCCAGGATTTCCACGCCGTTTCGCATCTGATCCAGAAATTCCCCGGTGATGGGCTTATTCACCCGCACCATGTACTCTTTCTCATGATTGTTGCTCCCCCGGAGGATTTTATTCACGATGTCCCCCTGATTCGTCATCAGGATCAGCCCGCTGGAATCCTTGTCCAGACGGCCGATGGGATAAATCCGCACAGGATAGTTTAAAAACTCCACAATATTCTCCGCCCGGTCCTTGTCGGAGGTGGTGCAGACGATTCCTCTGGGCTTATTTACCGCCAGCAAAATCTTCCGCTCCTTCTTCCGGCTGCTCACCTCCACGCCGCCGCAGACGATTTCCTCCGTTCCTGTAACCTTCATGCCCATGGAGGCGGGAACGCCGTCCACCAGCACCTGCCCCTGCTCGATGAGGCGGTCCGCCTCCCTGCGGGAACAGATTCCGGAATCGCTCAGATATTTGTTCAGACGCATTTCTTCCATAGTGTTCTCCCTCAGCCAACTAGGACCCGCAGACGCCCAGCACCGCTGCGCCCCGCAGGCCCCTGTTTCCTTTGTATCTTCCCTTTAAGTTTCCTGCTCCGGATGGGACGCGATGAACATAGCATCCCCAAAACTGAAAAACCGGTATCTCTCCCGGATCGCCTCCTCATAGGCCGCCAGCACGTGCTCCCGTCCCGCCAGGGCGGACACCAGCATCACCAGAGTGGACTCCGGCAGGTGGAAATTGGTGATCAGGCCGTCTAAGATCCTGAACCGGTAGCCGGGATAGATGAAAATGTCCGTCCAGCCGTTTCCGGCCTTCAGAATCCCGTCCTCTCCCGTGGCGGACTCCAGAGTGCGGCAGCTGGTGGTTCCCACGCAGATCACCCGTCCTCCGGCCGCTTTCGCGTCGTTGATCTTCTTCGCCTCGTCCTCCTCCACAATGTAAAATTCCGAGTGCATATGGTGATCCAGCACATTTTCCACCTTTACCGGCCGGAAGGTCCCCAGGCCCACGTGAAGGGTCACATGGGCGATGGTAACGCCCTTTTCCTCGATCTGCCGCAGCAGCTCCTCCGTAAAGTGAAGGCCGGCGGTGGGGGCCGCCGCGGAGCCGTCATGCTTGGCGTAAACCGTCTGGTAGCGGTTTTTGTCCTTCAGCTGATGGGTGATGTAGGGCGGCAGGGGCATCTGTCCCAGCTGATCTAAGATCTCCTCGAAAATCCCTTTGTAGGAAAACTGGATCAGCCGGTTTCCCTCCTCCACCACGTCCACTACCGTTCCCTTTAAAATGCCGCCGCCAAAGAGGATCACCGTCCCCGGTTTCGCCTTTTTCCCTGGCTTTACCAGGACCTCCCAAATATCGTTCTCCCGGCGTTTTAAAAGCAGCACCTCGATCTTTGCCTGGGTGCCCTCCTTTTCCCCGAACAAACGGGCCGGGATCACTTTGGTGTCGTTGATTACCAGGCAGTCTCCCTTCCTTAAATAGGAGACAATGTCCTTAAAAATCCGGTGGCTGACCTCCCCGGTCTCCTTGTCCAGCACCAGCAGCCGGGACGATGAACGGTCCTCCAGGGGATCCTGGGCGATCAATTCCTCCGGCAGGTCAAAATAAAAATCCTTCACATCCATCTGAAATTTCTCCTCTTTACCAGACCGCCCCGCAGCCAGTTGCCTGTCTGCAGGGCGTTTGTTTCTCTCTTGCCTGTTTCTCCAGGCTTACGGAGCGGACGTCTCCTCCGCTGTCTCCGCCTGGGCCTGTGTATCTGCCGCGGCCGTTTCCGCCGCTGTGGTCTGAGGCGTCTGATTGGAGCCGGGCACAGTCGTGCCGTCCTTCAGCATCCCGTAGGCGCTGGCCAGCCGGCTGTCCGCCGACACCGCCACCTCCAGCTCGTCGTTGACCTGGGCCGCCAGCCGTCTCACCGGCTCGCTCTGTTCCGCCTTTGCCGCGTACTCCGCCTCCTCGGCAGTGATATTTTCCACAATATGATAAGTCCCGTCTTCTTCCATCCGCACATAACACCACATAATCGTGGGCGCGAGGGTTTCCGTCACCTGGAACCGGATGTCCGCGGTCACGTACACCACGTAGGTGTTGTCCTCCATTCCCGGCAGGGTATAGCAGTCCACGTTTTCAATCGACTGCACGTACTTTGCCCGGTACTGCATCCGCTGGCGCAGTTCCTCCACTCCCGTCATGTCCGTCTTTCCGTAAAGGGCATACATAGCCTCGGCGTCACAGTCCGTCTTTGCCTCACAGTATGCCTCCATCAGGGCGGTGATCTCCGGAATCTCATTATGCTTTAAACCAGTCTCATCCGCTGTTTCCGCCTCCTGGCCCGCGGCCGCTGCGCTGACGTCCCCGTCTGAGGGCTCCTCAGCGGACATTTCCGTGTCCCCTGTCTCCTCGCTGGGTTCCTCTGAAACGGGCTCCTCTGCCGGCGTCACAGCCTCCTCCGAGGAAATCTCCGTGTCCTCCGTAGAAACTGTGCCTGTGCCAGGCTCCCTGTCGGTCAGAACAATGACAAGAATCAAAATGACCACGATCAGAGGCAGCGCCAGGATCCGCAGGTATCTCTGCCAATCCCTGTTTCCGGACGAACGCCCCTTTCTTCTCTTTTGCGTTTTCATTCTTGTTATATCCTCCTGTAAGGTACTTTTTGGCGTACCTCTGTTTATTTTAACAAAATATCTATGAAAAAGCAATAAAACCGTAACAAGATTTGCGCCGGGCCCCACCGGGCGCTCCCGGCTGAGTTCCACCGAAAGCCAAAGCCGCCGGCATCCCGAAAAACGCCCTTTCCCCTGGCACAAACAATGCCGCAGTCCGGGACATCCCAGGCTGCGGCATCATTTTTCCAAACAAAAATGCATCTGATAGGAATCGAACCTACGCACGCGGCTCCGGAGGCCACTGCTCTATCCACTGAGCTACAGATGCGTCGGGTATTATCTTACTACATTTTCTGGAATCGTGCAAGACCCTTTTTCATTTTTTTCACAGCGCGCCCTTCTCCGCTCCCCTTTCCCCATCCTGATACGGTTCCAGATAGCGGTCCGCGGCGTCCATAAACAGCTTTTGAACCTGTCCAATGGAATCCTCCCGGAATACCATCAGATATTTTAACTCATACCGCTGGTCGATCTCCACCGGATACAGCGGGACCGCGAAAACCGGGTTGGTCATGTCCAGCGCCACACGGGGCATCAGCTGAATGCAGTTCCTCTGAACCGCATAAAACCGGGATACCGCCACATCCCCCAGGCAGGTGATGGGTTTTGTATAGCCCCGCCGCCTCATTTCACAAAACAGCGACCAGTAGATCAGATCCTCGGCGCGGGCGAACCCCGTTGTGATCTCATAGGGCATCAGATCCTCCAGCGTTACCTGCTCCCGCCCATACAGGGGATGGCCGGAGTTTACTCCAGCCACAAGATGAGATTTTAAAATCTCCCGGCACTCCAGCTGACTGTATTCCAGTTTCGTCCTCACATATTTATCGTTGAACTGATTCACCTGAAACAATCCCAGATCCATGCTGCCGTCTGAAACCTCACTTAAAATCAGTTTCTGGCTGCTCCGCTTTAAAGAGACCTGGATCTCCGGATAGCGTTCCCTCACGTCCACGGCCGTGGCTCCCAGAATATTCATGCAGCAGTATCCGTCTCCTCCGGCGGTCACATTTCCCCGAATCGTGCCGTTTACCCGCTCGCGGACCGTTTTCATATCCTCCACGCACCGGCTTACGATTTTCGCGTTTTCCAGAATCTCCTGTCCTGCCTCCGTCACGTGGACGCCCTTCGGCCCCCGCCTCAAAAGCTCCACTCCCAGCTCCATTTCCAGCGTACGGATGGATGTGCTGATAGAAGACTGCGACGTATAAAGCTCCCTGGCAGCCTTGGAAATAGAACCGTACTTCTCCACCGCGATCAAATATTCCAACTGCGTCAGCTGCATAAACTTCCCCCTTCACGGCCTGTCCCCGCAGGCATCCCATACTCCGTTTATTATATCAAATTCACAGGCTCTGCCACAACCGCCCAATTACGGAAAAGGCCCCTGCGCCCAGGAGCCTTTCCCTTTTAAAATACGTCTTCCCCGTCCTTTCCCAGCCACTCCAGCGTCCGGCCGGCACTGTAAAAATCCGTACCGCTCAGCTTTCCCGCCAGGGTAAAAAGAGCCTCTGTCACCGGCATGGAAACGCCCAGCCGCCTTCCCAGGGAGACCAGAAATGCCATCCCGCAGGACGCGTCCTCTGTAACATAGCGGTGTCCCAGTCCGTCCGGGCCGGACAGGCTACAAAACGCCTGAAGCTCCGGATGGCGTTCCCTCTCCCTCAGCATGGTGAGAAACGGCCCCACAGGGGCGGAATAACACTCCATTCCGGCTCTCTTTAAAACCGCTCCCCGCTCCTGCTCCAAAAGCTCCACACACCGGATGTAACCGTCGCTGAACCCATCGGTAAACAGGGCGAACCCCTCCCCTTTTTCAGCGATCCCGCCAAGGTTTAACAGCACGCCGGGAAGGTGGGTGAGTACGTTGGGGGAATTCAGACAGTTTTCCGCCAGTCCCGCTCCCGGACGCAGGAAGAACAGATCTCCAAACCGGTGGGATGCCTCCTCCGTGCGGCCCTTTCCCAGGGCGGCGATCCTCTTTTCCCCCGGAGGCATGGCGGAGACGTAGTGCCCCGGCCCAAGCCTTCTGCAGGCCCATGGACACTCCCCCAGCTCTGCCAGCAGCCCCCAGGCAGCTTTCGCCTTTTCAAACACCCGGCGAACCGCTACGGACCCCAGATTTCCCGGTATGAGAAGAAGATCGTGATTGGATTTTACATAAGGAGCCATCAAAGCAGCCGTCTCCTCCTGCCGTCCGCTGGATACGCACACCAGGACCCGTTCCGCCTCCATGGCCTCCTCCAGGCGATAGGTCAACACGGCCGGGCGAAGGCCTGATGTCAGTCCCGGGCCTTCCACCTGGATTCCCTTTTCCTCGATTACCGCGAAATCCTCCCGGCACTGCTCCTCTTGATCCCACCAAATGACCTCGCAGCCTTTCTGGACCAGCCAGGCGGCCGTGACGGCTCCCGCCGCCCCGGCGCCTAAGATGGCAACCCGTTTCTCTCCCATTTTTTCTCTCCTACTGCTTTTGCCGCTCCTCAAAGGTGGTCAGCGGAAAAATCTTCCGTTTTTCAAACAGGGACCGGCTCAGCTCCCGGTCGCTGCCCACCATGGCATAGAGGGCTGTTTTGCCGATGATTTCGATGGAATCGTCCACTGTGGCCCCCAGCACTCCCTGATTGTTGGCAAGGCGCACGCCCTTTAAGGCCAGATCCGAACACTCCAGGGCGATTCCTGTGCCGGAGGAAATCCGCAGAGCACAGGCCAGTTTCGCGCCGTCGCAGACCACGCCGAACACGTTGGGAATGGTATTCTGCATGGCGGCGGCCACCTGCTCGTAGGTTCCGTTTCTCATCAGGGTGGCTCCGGCGCTGATTCCAAGAGCCGCCGCCACCTCACAGGAGCACATGGACGGAGACTTTCCAATCCGGTGAATGATGGAAATGGCCACCAGATAACTCATGGCAATGCCCCTGAGCAGGCTCTCCTCGTCCGCGTTTACATCCTTCGCCAGGCTCACCAGAGGCATAGAGGCGGCGATTCCCACATTTCCCTTGTTTCCGCAGGTCATGGCCGGATGGTTCACGCCGGACATTCTGGCCTCGCAGCCGGCAGCAGCATAGGCCTTGGCCCTGGTAATATAATTCTGATGGCCGCTGTGGTACAGCTCATAGCCGATCCCGGCTCCCAGGCGGTTTTCCAGGGTGGCGTTTGCCAGCCGGGTATTGTAGGCCGCCGCGTCCTTCAGAAATTCCAGTTCCTGGCTGTCCAGGCTGGTCACCATATCGTAAAAGTCCCGCACCTTATATTTGAGAATGGGAAGTTTCCCGGACTGGGCGGAAACGTCCGGCTCACGCTCCACGAGAATTTCCCCGTTTTTCTCCTTTAAAATCAGGCCGTCACTTCTCTGGGACACCACAGCCCGTCCCGTTCCCTTATCTGTATGTACGGTGATGTCGCAGTAAATTCCCAGATCCTGCAAATCCCACTGCGGCTTGATGGTCACCAGCTCCGCCACCTTTCTGGCCTTTAACTCTCCCTCCGGCGTCACGGTGTGGAGCACCTCCAGGCCGGCGGCGGGGTCTCCGCACACCGCCCCCAGGGCTACTGCCATCTCCGTTCCCAGCATCTGAGAACCGGGAAATGCCACATCGTCGATTTTCGCGCTCATGCACCAGTCTAAAATGGCATCAATAGATAAAATCTCGCCGCCGATGGCGTCATAGGCTTCCGCCGCGCAGTAGCAGACGGCGATGGGGCCCGTACAGCCCAGGGCGGGCTTGATTTCCTCCCTTAAAATCTCATATAGCTCCCTGTGTTTCATGTGATGTCACCTCAAATTTTTTTCATTTCCGTGCAGTCTTTCCCGTCCACCTTCTGAATCGTCATGGACAGCGGATTCCACAGCGGATTGGTGTAGGGATAGTCCACCCGTTTGTGAAGGCCTCTGCTCTCCTTTCTGGCCAGAGCGGACAGAAGGATCAGCCGTCCCAGAGCCAGGATGTCAAACGCCTCCAAGGCCCGCATTAATTCATGGGAATTGGCGCATTTAATCCGTTTCCGGGCAATCTGGTCCAGTTCCTCCAGGTAGTACACGCCGCAGGACAGAAGGGTCTCTGACCGCGGAGTCTCAATGCTGGCGTAATCCCGCATAATATTCTGGACCGCGTGGTTTAACTCCTCCCAATAGCTCCCTTCCTTCCGCTCCATCAAAGAGCTGTAAAATTCCTGAGCCTCGCGGATTTCCGGCGCGTCCGCGATGTCCACGTAGCCATCCACAGCCTTCACGTACTCCGCCGCGTTTTCCCCGGCGATCCGTCCTGTCACCGCCGCGCCGCTGACGCCGCAGAAAAAGTTTCCGCACTCATCCCCGGCACTGTAGAGGCCGGGCACATTGGTCTCGCACTTTTCATTGATGCAGGTGCCGCTGTACTGAATATGGGGCAGATACCGTCCCCACTCGATCATATCCTCCTCCAGCCGGATCCCCTGCTGGTCCATGGCATCTAAAAGGGAGCTGATGCCCTCGCTGTAAAAGCACTCCTTCATGTGCTCCATAATCGAAGTGGGATTTTCCGTACAATCCATAAACACTGGTCCGGTGCCGTTCTTTTTGCTCAGATCAAACACATCATGGCAGATGTCCGTGGTAATGTCCTGCTCTCCCGGCTCCGGCCGGCCGGCGATTCCCACCGCGTTTCCTTCGGCATCGCAGCAGGCCCCGATCCAGGTCCCTTTTCCGCCGCGGACAAAATACCGCGGGCCGATGTGGGCTCTGGGCTTGTCAAAGTTTACCATGGTGGCGCCGATTTCATAGGAGGCCACACGGCCGGTTCCCGTACCTGCCGGGCAGTTTGCCACGTTGAACAGACAGGAGGGCGCCACCGACGGGTAGACACGGGCCCCCGTTCCCGTCACGCTGATAATGCTCTTTGCCTCATACACCTTGATCTCCGGCTCAGCCTTGGAAATGTCGATAGCAATCGCGCCTACCACACGGCCGTCTCTGGAAATATACCGGGTCACGCTGGTGCGGTTGTCAATGACGGCGCCCCATTTTTTTGCCTCGTTGGTCAGGCATTTTTTCTGGTCACGGCCGTCGATTTTTAAGAAACAGGCGGGATGGCCCGGAAGGGTATGGCCCTCAAACACATATTCCTCCCCAAAGGGACGCATATTGATTCCCCATTCCTCCCAGTCTTTTACGATCTCAAAGGAACGCTCCGCGAAAATCCTCTGTACCTTGGGATCCGCGCCCTTGCACATTCCCTGCTCCAGCTCCCTCATAAACGCGTCTACGCTCTCATGGTAGCCGGGGATATAGCAGCCAAAATGATCGTTTCCCGTGGCGCCTCCGCCGCTGCGGCGGGTGTCTGCCTTCTCCGCCACGATAACCTTCGCGCCCTTCTTCGCGGCTGCGATGGCAGCCATGAGCCCGGCGGTTCCCCCGCCGACAATCAGGATGTCACACTGTTTTGGAGCATTGATTTTAATCATGAGTCACACCTTCTTTCTTCATCACAGGTTTCGGCCGGCGAAGCAGCATCATGGGCAGGGGGTAGATCATGGAAATCGCCCCTACGGGACAGTCAAACTCACAGGCACGGCAATGCCAGCACTCATTTGGGTAAAGAACCTCCGGTTTCTGCGATTTTACCACAGGCCCATACACATCCAGCGGACAGATCTGGGCGCAGGTGGTACAGCCGATACATTTTTCCTTGTCAATTACAGGCGGCATACAACACACTCCTCTCAAAACTCTGTTTTTTCTTTACAGTCCCAGCACCCCGGCGATGACCGAGATGATCAGCCAGCACAGCACGCAGGCCATGGGACCGATTTTCCATAAATTTTTTGTTCCAATCCACTCGTTTCCGTTGATCAGCGCCGCGGTGGATGAGCCGCTGGGGAACAGCACCGCGATGTGCACGCACATCACTACCGTTACTACCGCTGCCGTGGGGTTCATGCCCACGCTGTTTACCGCCGCGTATACAGCAGCCATCAGGATCATTCCCACCGGCCCGTTGGTCATCACGTTGGTGATCAACGTGGCTACCAGGCCGATGAGGATCACAAACACAAAGGGCGACGTATTGGTGGCCATGGGGCTGATAAACGCCTGCAGGGCAGCCGGAAAACCGCTGGCCTCATTGCTCATGATATTGGCTACAGGAATAGCCGCAGCCAAAAGCAGGATGGAGTTCCACTCCACATTTCCCACCATTTTCTTAAAATTGATAATCGGCGCCCCGTCTACCCGCATCAGGCACATAAGCCCCACCAGAAGGATGCAGATCCCAGTGCTGCCCAGTTTCTTCAGAAATACGATCAGCGGGAATGTGGAGCTGGGGAAAAATCCCGGCAGCAGCATCATCACCATCAGCAGGATCAGGAAAAGCAGGGTGATTTTCTGCACTTTGTTCATCTGGATGCCGTCCTCCCCCATGAGGGTTTCGGCGTTCAGCTCCTTTAAGCTTTTCATATCCGGTCTAAAAATCAGGTTGGCGATAAACAGGTAGGCAATAATGCACAGCATCGTCGCTAAAATCACGATCAGCATATAAGATCCCAGAGGGATCGGGCTTCCGGCCAAGCTCTCGTACACGCCCATTACCAGCAGCGGGATGGACTTAAACGGGATGATACAGTCTCCCAGCTGGGCGATCAGCGCCGTCCCGAATATGAGAATCAGCGGGTAGCTGTCCCCCTTCTTAAACCCGCACTGCTCACTGATCACGTAAGCCAGGCTCCATCCGATGACGATCGTAGGCGTGGCGCTGGTGACTCCGCCCAAAAATGCCATCACCATCAAAAATACAAAGGTAAACACCCAGGGACGCCCCAGCACCGCTTTTCTGGTGATGCTCCACACCGCGATGATGCGGGAAAGTCCGTAGTGGGCAAAGGTTCCGCAGAAAATAAAAATGAAGAACATCAGCACCACGTTGGATTCTCCAAAGCTGGCCTTCAGGACATCGGCGGCA
Source organism: Lachnoclostridium sp. An14 (assembly GCF_002160755.1). Classification (GTDB taxonomy): domain Bacteria; phylum Bacillota; class Clostridia; order Lachnospirales; family Lachnospiraceae; genus Lachnoclostridium_A. The sequence goes on along the minus strand of NZ_NFLE01000035.1, from coordinate 18,866 downwards.
GACATATATCCGATCTGCGTGAGCGCCACCAGCCCCGCCAGGCTGGGCCATGCGATTTCCACAAAAATCCATCCGTACACCATCCCCAGAAAGATGCCCAGGATCTGCATTCCCAGGGTGGTAATCGGGGCAACCGGCGGCAGATACCCGAAACCAAACATGATGATCAGACAGATGGCGGAATTGATGTAATATTTCGTATTTCCATGTTTCTCTGCCGTTTTTGTAGCAGATACCATTTCTTCCTTCCTCCTTTTTCCCCCTCTTTGCTAGCATTTTGGGCTTTTCTAAAGTGTAACATTAATGGAAATTTGTGAAAAGAATCGAATTATGATGGGAACCCATCGGAAATTTGTATATATAGAACAAATTTTTCAGAAACAGAAATGAGCTTGCGAGGCGGCATCTGCTGCTGCGGCAGCCGCCATTCGCCTCCCCGCGGAGCGCATTCTGGTGGAAGGCTTTTGGGCCGCGGGAAACGGCGTTCCCTACCACAGAAAAAGGAGCCGGCTTTGATATACCGGCTCCCGCTTTCACGTTCCATATCCCTTCTACGCCCGCGTTGCATTCGGATAAATCCTCTCCATCACCTCGTCCCCATAATGCTCGTCCATCATTCGCTCCCAGCCGCTTTCCGCCTCCACGCCGCGGCACCGCCTGTCGTAGCGCGTAAGGGCCATGGCGCTCACGGTCACGTTGGCTGCCATAAACAGCGCCAGCGCCCAGGTGAGGGGTTTTCCCACCCTGGCGGGAATCCTCTCGATCCATCTGGAAAACGGGGGATAAAGCCCCTTCATCCACACCACCGCCGCGATTCCCCAGAAAAAGCAGTAGAGCAAGTTGATGCGTCCCCCCAGGTTAAAGGGGATCTGGCTGTAATCCCAGAACACCGTCCCAAAGCACAGCTCCGTAAACACGCTGCACAGATACTCATAAGCCCCGCCTAAAAACGTGCCCGCCAGAAACAGAAACCGGTCTGAACGGTCCTTATATTTATACAGCAAGGCTGTGGCCGCCCCCAGGGCAATGCCCCACACCAGGCTGAACGGCCCCCACACCACGCTGCTGCGGCTCATCCACACTCCTGCCGTGGCGCGGCAGAACAGGGTTTCCGTCACATCCCCCAGAAATGCCCCGATGAAGAACAGGAGAAAGATTTTATAAAAACAGGCCCCTTGCGCGAACACCGCCGTCTGGCTCCGGGTCCGTTTCCGCTCCAGCGCCTGAGCCACGTCCAGAGTGCCAAACACCCGCTCCAGACGCCGTCTGGTGAGCCTGGAAAGCCAGTCCCGCAGCCCCAGGGTGAGCCGGGTGATGGCCCCGTCTACCCGCTCCAGGCGCGGCATCAGCCCCTGTCTACCGTAAAGGGCGATTAAGGAGCCGGCGGCGTCAATGGCCGTCAGTCCCACAAGCACCCACAGCACTACCTTTCCCGCCGTCCCCGGCAGAAACCCGTACAGGTTCAGCAAAAACGGCGTTCCCCACTGAACCGCCATACTGCCCAGCACGCCCCACAGGGCGGAATAGGGAAGGCAGATATAGCCGTCCAGGTTCCAGCGGATGGCGGAATAGTCCCACCAGCGGCCGTACCAGGAGCGTTCCAGAATGTGGCCGGCGATCCACTCCAGCACCGTTGACCAGATGGCGCTGCCCAGAAACAGAAACAGCCAGTTCCCCCGCAGTTCCGGCAGCGCCAAAGATAAAAGGACCCCGGCAAAACCGTAAATGGCGCACAGCGGCCCATCCAGCAGGCCCCGGTTTTCAAAGTGGCGGCGGCGCACCGCGGCCGTCACTGTCTCCATCACCCAGCCGAAAAAACCGTAGGCAAAAAACAGCCACAGAATTTTATAGATCACTCTCATACCTCCCTGGAGCCGCAGGCCCCGCGTTTCTTTCCCTCAAATGGAAAACGGCAGCCCGGAACCCTCTCCGCAGCTGCCACCCGGTTACTCCGGAAGCACATCCACTCCCACATCCGTCCCTTCTATCTGATACCGTCCCGCCGGAGAGCCTAAAAGCCGGCACAGGCTGTCTAAGCCTCTCTCTGTGAGGGTCATGTGGAAAATGCTGTTTTTTAATACCATCCGGTCCTCCGCTCCCGGCTGAAAACGCACGCCGCCGTCCCGGCCTTCCAGGTAGAGCTGCCGCCCTTTTCCCACTCTGGCTGCCAGCATGGTGCGCAGAAGTTCCTTTCGTCCCTTCTCCACCCGCAGCACGCCCTGGCCTTGACGGATTTCTCCCGACACGCCGTTTACGTACAGAAAACTGGTGGCGGAGCCGTCCCGTTTTACCCCGCTCTCCCATACTGCCCGGAAATCCTCCCGCTCCATCACGGAAGACCTAGCCGGATCCGTAATCCCTCCGGGAACAAAGCCCTCCAGCTCCCGCAGGAAACATTCCCCGCTCCAGCACATCAGCCCCTCCATCTCACCGGCGGTCAGGCCCACAGCCTGTAAAAACGCCACCTTCCCGTTTGGCGTCTGAAGGGCCGCAAGCTCCGGATCTGCCTGGAATGCCAGGGCAGTGAGCGTTGTCCCCTCCGGGGAAATGGGGCCGCCGCAGTCCATGTAATGGCCCGGCGCAAACCCGCTGCCGGTGGAAAACACGTAGGTCGCCAGCTCCTGCAGCAAATTCATGGGCCACACCGGCGGCTCCGCCTCCTCCCCTTTTTTCAGGCGGAACGTGAGCTCAAAGCCATAGCCGCTGTTGTCCGGGTCGCCGCACTCCTTTTCATACAGCTCGGAAAATCCGTAGGTGACGTACAGCCAAAAGGGCTGCTCTCCCGCTATGGCCCGCACCTCGATCCCGTCTAACGTCTCCCGTTTCTTCAGGGTCTTGGCAGCGGTCACCTCATAATACGTTGCCTCCACTCCGGCGTACTGTTTCTCCAAAGCCTGGGAAATGGCGTCAAATCCCCTTCTGTCCGGCTCCTGTCCCTCAGTTATTTCCACTCTCTCGTCCATCTCGTTTCTCCTCATGCTCTCTTTTACCGTACATCCTGTTTCTCCGTATGGTATCCGCGGCCAGCTCCCGGTCCCGTTTTGACAAGCCCCTTTTCCAGCCGCGGGGATTCTTTCATTTTACCACAAAGCGCGGCAGGTGGGTAGCCCTTTCCGGAACGGCCGCACGAAACCGCACGAAAGAGCTAAAATGAGCCGGCCGTTTTCCGGTTTCGCTTATTTTTCCCTGCGGTACACCGTTTCTCCGGCTTTCACCGTCTCTAACACCTGGATCTTTCGCAGGCAGGAAGGAGCCGTCTCCAGCGGATTTTTGTCCAGAATCACCAGATCCGCCTGCTTTCCCGGCTCCAAGGAGCCTTTTTCCTTTTCCTCAAAATACTGATACGCCGCCCGGATGGTCACAGCCCGCAGCGCCTCCAGAACGGTCACCTGCTCCGAACCTCCCAGCAAAACGCCGTCCCTGGTACGCCGGTTTACCGCGCACCAGACCGTTTCCAGCATATCCGGCCGGATGACGGGAGCGTCCTGGTGAAACGTGTAGGGAAGTCCCAGTTTCCCCGCCGATGCCGCCGGGCTGATCGACGCCGCCCGCTCCAGGCCGAAGTTTTTGATGTGAGTATCTCCCCAGTGATACACGTGAGCCACAAAGAAGGAGGGAATCACCCCTAGACGCTTTAACTCCGGGAGCTGATCCAGTCCCAACAGCTGGGCGTGAATCATCACCGGGCGGACCCGCTCCGGCCGAAGGCCTTCCTCCTCTGCCCGCTTCAACGCCTGCAAATACTGCTCAGCCGCCCGATCGCCGTTGCAGTGGGCCAGAATCTGACGCCCGGCCCCGGCCGCCGCGGCAACGGTTTCATAGACCTGCCCATCCGTGAGAACGGGATAACCGCAGTCCTCCCCGCCCACATACGGCGTCCGCATCCAGGCCGTCCGGCTTTGAGGTGAACCGTCCAGAAACATCTTGCAGCCGCCTAAGCGGAACCCGTTTTCATACTGCCCGTCCCGCGGCGGAAACGCCTGGTAAAAGGATTCCATGTCCGCGGCAGACGGATAGCCTACCACCTCCAGCCACAGCCTCTTTTCCCCGCAGAGTTTCTGATACAGCGGGAGCATCTGCCGGGTCATCAGCCCTTCCTGCACTGTAGCGATTCCGTAGGAGGCGTACATCCGCTGGGTCTCCTCGTAGGCCTCCATCAGCTCCTCCTCCGTGGGGGACGGCAAAAGCCCCAGGACGGAGAGAAAGGCATTTTCCTCCAGATACCCCGTAGGCTCTCCCGCCTCCCTCCAGATCCTTCCGCCTGCGGGGTCCGGAGTGTCCCTGCCGATTCCCGCCGCCTGCAGCCCCATGGAATTGAGCACGCCCACATGACCGGATTTGTGCTGCAATACAATGGGATGGTCCTTGGAGGCCAAATCCAGCACCCGGCGGTCCGGCACCCGCCCTTCCTTTAAGCGGCCAGGATCAAAATCCCGGATAGCCACCCATTTTCCCGCAGGAATCTGTTTCTCCCGGATGTAGCCGCGGATGTTTTCCACCAGCCCGTCAAAGCTTTCCGCCCCTTCCACCGTGCCCTGGAGAAACGCGCTGGCACAGGCGGAAAAATGGCTGTGAGCGTCGATAAAAGCCGGCATCACCGTCTTTCCCTCCAGCTGCACCACCTCCGTTTCCCCGTCTCCCGCCAGGCCGCGCACCTGGGTTTCCGCACCCACTGCCAGGATCCTTCCTTCCTCCGTAAGCAGCGCCTCCGCGAAACCGTCCTCCGCCATGGTAAGAATGGTTCCTCCTACATATAATTTTCTGCCCATCGTCCTTCTCCTTTCTTCTGCCGTTTTGCTCAGTATATCCCATCCTTCCCGTTCCCGCAAGGCGGGGATGAAAAGTCCAATATTCCTGTACCGGTATTTCACAGGACCGAACCGGTATGTTATAATGAATGATATCAAATTGCCGCAGTCTGTTTTCCCGTCCAGCTCACGGAAAGGAGGCGTCCAGCCTATGAAAAAATATTTGTCCCTGTTTCTTTCCCTGCTGGCCCTGTGCCAGCTCCTCACGTCCTGTTCTCCCCTGAAAACGCCGACGGAAACCACGCCGGATGCTGTTTCCCAGACCGCTGACGACACCGGCGCGGTTGGCGCGGACGGGGAGACGGAGGGCTCTGAGCCTGTTTCCAAAGAGACGGACAGCGCGGGGACAGATGGAGAAAAGGCATCCCAGGCTTTGCCTCCCCTGGCTCCGCCTCCCATCGCGGCGGATTCTTTCCCGAAAATCGACGGCTCTACCGCCACTCTGCCCATTTCCCACGCCCTTTACCGTCTGGTCACCGGCGCCGGACAGCGGGAGGCGGAGGCCGCCATCACTCACTATAAGACTTCCGCCGCCTATTGGAACCTGTACGACGGCGAAGAATACTCCCCCGATCTGGTGATCGCCTACGAACCGGACGAGAAAATGCAGGCGCTTTTAACGGAACCGGACTGCCCGCTGGAGCTGCGGCCTATCGGCCGGGACGCCCTGGTCTTTATGGCAAACCGCTCCAATCCCGTCCATTCCCTCACCAGAGAACAGATCGTAGCCATCTACTCCGGGGCCATGACGAATTGGGCCCAGACCGGGGGCACGGATCAGGAGATCACCGCTTTCCAGCGCCCGAAAGGCTCCGGCAGCCAGAGCCTTATGGATAAGCTGGCTATGAGGGGCACGCCCATGGCGGAGGCCCCCACAAGCTACTATATTTCTGAAATGGAAGGGCTCTTAGAAACCGTCGCCTCCTATGACAACACCGGAGGCGCCCTGGGCTATTCCGTGTACTACTACGCCCGCAATATGTATCAGAAACCAGAGCTGCGTTTCATGGCTGTGGACGGGATCGAGCCATCCACGGAGACCATCCGGGACGGCAGCTACCCCTATGTCAACGATTTCTACGCCGCCGTCCGCAAAGACGCTCCCGCAGGCTCTCCCGCCCGCATCCTCTTTGACTGGCTCACCTCCGACGACGGCCAGGCCCTGATCAACGGGCTGGGTTACGTGGGCATCCGCGATGTGGAGCGATCCTTCCCGCCTGCTCTCGCCCAGGAAACCGCCGCGCCCTCCGGCGTCCTTACGTTTCCGGAGGGAACCGTCCTTCTGGGGGATGGAAACTACCTCTACGGAGAAAATGGGCTCGCCGTTTTCAACTCCCGGATGGAGCAGGTCACCTATCTGCCCCAGGTATCCTTCGCCAGTCTCAGCACTTTTACAGAATGGGACGTGTCGCGGCCTCTGATCCTCTCGGATTTGAACGTGCCGGAGGACAAAATCCCCCGGATGGGGCTCTACTCCCTGAAGAAAAACCGCTGGCTGCTGGAACCGGACTATTTAAGCATCACGGAAGATCAGGACGGATACCGCCTGGAAAAAGGCGTTTTCGACACCAGCTCCCAGTCCTGGAACTGTTCCTACGGCCGGGCCGGCGCAGACGGACGTCTCCTGAGTATGGGAGAACCCACCGGAACCAGGACCTTCCCCGACTACTTCCGCGGATACCCTGACAATCCGGCGGCTTTCGCAGAGGCCTATCCGGAGCTTCTATCCCAATACGGGGCGTCAAAACAGGATGTACGCTATTTTTATCCCATCAGCGGCGGGGATACGATTCCCTATCTGGAAATTGGAACCGTGAATCACTATTTCCGTCTGGACGGGACCTGGCTGTTTGACTATGACACCAGCGGATTCGCCAACCGGGACGACCTCTATTTGGATCCCATGGTGATCGACGATTCCACCGCCATATTAAACGTCTACTCCCCGGAACAGGGCAGTTTCCGCCATCTGTACCAAGACGGCACCCTGATCAAAACCATCACCCCGGCTCCCAATCAGAGTCTCTGCGGAACCGGCCCCCATTTTTACGCCGTAACCGCAGGAAATTACATCGACATCTACACCCTGGACGACCAGCTCTGCGCCCGGTTTCTCCAGGGATTCAGCCGGCTGGACTAATTTCCGGGACAGGGATACCGCCCTTATCAGCGTTTTAGGATCTCCATAAACTCCTCGCCGGTAATCGTCTCCTTCTCATAAAGAGATTTAGCCAGCCCGTTCCGTTTCCCTTCTTCCCTTCTTATAAAAAGTGTGCGCTTGGCGCACACTTGCGCCGGAGCGCGGCTGCGCCAGCAGTCCTATTCCTCCCCGCGGAGTGCGCCTTCTTGCGGAGCATTCCTATTTAACAGGAAACGCAGTTTCCTGTTAAATAAAAAAACGGCCCAAAACAGGAGAGCATCTGCTCCCCCCTGTTCTGGGCCGCTTATCTGTGAATCTGTTTTAGGGGCCTTTTCCCCTTTTGTCACCTTTTTTTCAAAATCCCGCTCTGATCCACAGCCGCCACTGCCCGCTCAATGGCCTCCTCGTCCTGAACCAGGGCCAGGCGCACAAAGCCTTCCCCGCAGGCTCCAAACGCGCTCCCCGGCGTGACGATCACCCCGGCCTTCTCCACCAGATCCATTACAAACTCCTGGGAGGTGGCGTAGTGCTCCGGGATGGGCGCCCACACAAACATGGTAGCTTTCGGTTTTTCCATATGCCAGCCGATCCGGTCAAAGCCCTCGCACAGCAGATCCCGCCGTCTCTCATAAGCCTTTCTGGTGGTCTCCACGCAGGACTGATCACCGGTGAGGGCCGCCACCGCCGCCATCTGAATGGGCAGGAACATCCCGTAATCCATGTTGGATTTTAACAGTTTCAGCCGGGAAACCACCTGTTCATTTCCCAGGCAGAACCCGATCCTGGCTCCAGCCATCCCATAGGTTTTGGAAAGGGAGTTGAATTCCACTCCCACCTCCTTCGCCCCCGGAAAATTCAGGAAACTGCCACAGGAGGCACCGTCAAACACCAGCTCGCTGTAAGCGTTGTCATGGATCACGATAATATCGTACTTCCTCGCGAAGGCGATCAGCTCCTCGTAAAAAGAATCCGGCGCCATGGCCGTAGTCGGGTTGTTGGGGTAGGAAACCACCATCAGCCTGGCCTTCCTGGCCACCTCCTCCGGGATTTCGCTAAACTGGATCAGATAATCATTCTCCTTTTTCTGCTCCATATGCCAGATCCGTCCCCCGGCAATCTTGGGGCCGTCCCCGAAGATAGGGTAGCAGGGCGCAGGCACCAGAACCATATCTCCCTCGTCGATCACCGACAACGCAATATGGGCCAGTCCCTCCTGGGAGCCGAGAAGGGAGCAGATCTCTGTCTCCGGATTCAGCTTTACGCCATACCGCCTGTCGTACCAGCCGGCCACCGCCTCCAAAAGCTCCGGCCGGTCACTGATGGCATAGACATAGTTCTTCTCGTCTGCCGCCGCCTCACACAGCGCCTTGCGGATATGATCCGCCGGCGGGATGTTGGGCGCTCCTATGCTCAAATCAATCACCGGCTCCCCAGCCGCGATCCTTTTGCTCCTGATCTCCGCCAGCGTGGTGAAGATCCCCTCTCCAAAGCAATCCATCCTCCTGGAAAATTTCATCTGCATCTACCTCCCTGTATTCCCAATTTCAGCCGGGCACAGACTCCCTCCGTTCCGGCTTTTGCCCATTCCTCTACCAGTTTAACGTCTCCCCCGGCTTTACAATCAGCCTTCCATCCGCCTGAAACCGCTCCGCCGTTTCCTGGTCAAAGAGCGCCCCCGGTTTCATATGTACCGGAATGCTGTGAACCGCGCCGATCACCGCCGCGCACTCCGACGCCTCAGCGGCGTCCATATTATAGATCCCGTCAATGGGCAGAAACGCGTAGTCGATGTGCTCGCCCGCCAGCTCCGTCTCCATCTCCTCCGTGCGGGAGGTATCCCCCGCCATATAAAGGGTCTTTCCGTCCACAGTCAGCAGAAATCCCACACATTCCGCCTTGGGATGGTTCTGATTGTAAGCCGCCACGCTGCGAATGGTCACGCCAAACTCCGTCCAGGCCCGGTATTCCCCGTTTTTCAGGCAGTCCGCTGCCCGGTACACCTTTCCGCCTGGTTTCAGCGTCACCAGCTCCACCCGGTTGTGGTCGTGGTGCTCATGGCTCACCAGCACCAGGTCCGCCGGCAGATCATAGCCCTCTCCCACGTAAGGATCCACAAAAATGACCGTTCCCGCCTCCGTCTGAATCCGAAAACTCCCATGTCCCTGATACAATAATTCCGCCATATATCCCTCTCCTTTCCGGCAGACTGTCCCGCCGGAGCCGCTTGACCCGGTTTCGTCCGCTTCTCTTATTTCTCCATCGCTGTGTTCTCAAATTCCCCGTTTCTTTGAAACCGTTTCCTTCCAGCCGTTTCCGCCCTACGCCTTCACCGCCCAGCGCAGTTTCGTGGATCTGGCCCGGCTGTTCCTGGCGCATTCCTCCGCCGACGGCCGGATCACATCCGTGGAAACGGAACGGTACACCCCGGCCCGGCACAATTCCTTAAAGGAGCGTTTCACCATCCGGTCCTCCCCGGAATGGAAGGTGAGAATGGCCGCCCGTCCGCCAGGCACCAGCGCCTCCGGCAGCTTTTCTAAGAATTCATACAGCACCTCAAATTCGCTGTTCACATCAATCCGCAGAGCCTGGAACGTCCGTTGACAGGACTTTTTCACCGCCTCCTTCTGCTCCGATACCGGCAGGAAGGAAAGGGCCCGCTCAATCACCTGTTTCAGCTCACCGGTAGTGTCAATCCGGCCGCCCCGGCGAAACTCCGTCATCACCGCTCTGGCGATCTCCTTCGCGTAGGGCTCGTCGGAATTTTCCACCAGCATTCCCCGCAACTCCTCCTCGTCCACCTCCCGCAGGCGTTCCGCGGCCGTAGCCCCTTTTTCCGGATTCAGCCGCAGATCCAGAGGGCCGTCCGCTTTATAGGAAAACCCCCGCTCCGGGTTGTCAATCTGCATGGAGGAGACGCCCAGGTCCGCCAGCACGAACTGAAACGGCCCCTGTTCCGCCGCCACCTGGTCGATGTTTGCAAAGTTGGTATGGATCACCGTCAAAAGCTCCGGCCCGTAGCCCAGCCGCGCCAGCCGCTCCTTCGTCTTGGCCGACTCAATGGGATCCACATCCAGGGCACAGATATGCCCCTTTCCCTCCAGCCGTTTCAGCATCTCCAGGGTGTGGCCGCCGTAGCCCAAGGTGGCGTCCAGCCCCTTTTGCCCCGGCTGGATGTCCAGAAACTCCAGGATCTCTTTCACGCAGATGGGAATGTGCATCCCCGCCGGCGTGCTCCCCTTCTGAATCACATGGGCCACCGTATCCGCGTATTTTTCCGGATTCAGTTCCTTATACTTCTGTTCAAACCTCGTGGGATGGGTACCGCTGTACCGCGGCCGCCGTTTGTGCACTGCCGCCCCATTTCCCTTTTCCGGTGTATCGCTCATGTTCCCTGCTCCTCCTGTCTGATTGGTTGTTGTTAATCATATACCGGTTCCTTTGCCGCGTCAATACGCCACTTCCCGATTTCCGCCAAAAACCGCTCCCCGTAGCGGCTGAATTTAAACTCGCCCACACCGGTCACCGACAGCATTTCCTCCCGGTCTGCCGGTTTCACCGCGCTCATGTGCAGCAGCGTCTTATCGGAAAACACAATATAGGGCGGTACCTTTTCCTCCCTGGCGATCTCCATCCGCAGGGCGCGGAGCCGCTCAAACAGGCTCTCGTCCGCCTGGGACAGTCCGGCTGCCGCCGTCTTCTTCCGTCCTTTTTTCTCCGCCTTTGGCTGACGTTCCGCCTCCTTCGCCAGTTTCATTTCCACAGACCCCTCTCCATTCAGGAGAGTTTTCCCCAATTCCGTCAGTTTCACCACCGCGTACTCGTCCACCGTCACCGCCAGATAGCCCCGGATCTGCAGCTCGTTCATCACCTGGCGCAGGCGGAACGTGGGAGTTTTGGCCAGACGTCCATAGTAAGGATTCCCGTCCATCCGGTACTGCCGGATTTTGGCCGTATTGGCCCCGTGCACCGTATCCAGGATGACATTCACCCCATACCGCTGCCCGCTGCTTTCCACACAGCCCGCCATGGCCCTGGCCATCTCCGTCACATCCACCGTTTCAAACTGTGTCAGGCAGTTGGAGCAGTTTCCGCAGTAATTGCCCCCATACTCCCCGAAATACCGCAGAATATAGTCCCGCAGACACTCATTCGTAAAGCAGTAAAACGTCATTTTCCGCAGCCGCTCCCGATCCCGCTCCATCACAATCGCCCGGGTGGCCGGATCCAGCTCCTGATTGTCCTGGTTATTTTCAATAAAAAGCTGATTGGTGATCACATCCTGGCCGCCATAGAGCAGGATGCACTCCGCCGGCTCCCCGTCCCGGCCAGCCCTTCCCGCCTCCTGATAATAGCTCTCCATATTTTTCGGCATACTGTAGTGGAGCACAAAACGGACGTTGGACTTGTCAATTCCCATGCCAAAGGCATTGGTAGCTACCATGATCCTGGCCCGGTCGTAGATGAAATCGTCCTGGTTGTTCTTCCGCTCCCCGTCGCTTAAGCCAGCGTGATACCGGGTGGCTGAAATGCCGTCTGCCCGCAGTTTTTCGCACACGTCCTCCACCTGCTTTCTGGTGAGGCAGTAGATAATGCCGCTGTCCCCGGGATGGGTGTCCACGTAATTTTTTACCGCCCCGTATTTGTCCTTGGGCGACAGCACGCCGAAATACAGGTTCGGCCGGTCAAAACCGGTGGTCATCACCGTCGGCTCCCGCAGTCCCAGGATCCGGACAATGTCGTCCCGCACCTGGCTGGTGGCCGTGGCCGTAAAAGCGCTCACCACAGGCCGTTCCCGCAGCCGCTCAATGAAATCCACAATTTTTAAATAGCTGGGCCTGAAATCCTGTCCCCACTGGGAAATACAGTGGGCCTCGTCCACTGCCACCATGGAGATTTTCACCTGATCCGCGAAATCCAGAAATTCCTCCGCCAGCAGCCGCTCCGGGGCGACGTAAATAATGGGGTAGCGTCCTGCCCTGGCATATTCAAGAGCCTTGTAATACTGGGAAACGGTGAGCGAACTGTTTAAGAAAGCGGCGTGAATGCCGGCCTGATTTAATGCTCCCACCTGATCCTTCATCAGGGAAATCAGCGGGGAAATGACTAAGGTAATCCCGTCCATCATCAGAGCGGGAATCTGGAAACACAGGGATTTCCCGGCTCCCGTCGGCATAATTCCAAGGGTGTCCCGCCCGGAAAGGATGCTGTCGATCAGCGTCTCCTGACCCGACCGGAATTGGTCATAGCCGAAGTATCGTTTCAGTATTTCCTGTTTGTCCATAAATTGAAAGCAGATTCCTCCTGTCGTACCGGTTTTCGCCGGATAAAATGAAAACGCAAGCTCCCGCCGCCTCCGCGGGAAACCTCTTTTTCTTTCCCGGCGGCCCCGTTTCCACAGAGCCGCCGGTACCTGAAACAAACCTCTCTTTTTCTCGCTTTTTACACGATCTCAAGGGGCGCCATGGGCAGCTCCTCCACAGAGGTCATGCTGTCCATAAACTCGATATAGGACTCCTTCGTCATCACAGCCTTGTAGCTGTCCAAAAGAGCCTTTGCGTAATTTCCGCCGTTCTTCAAAAGCTTGTAAGTCGTAAGGGCGAAAATTTTCGCCGTCACCACATAGGCCAGGTACTCGTCCGTCACCCTCACGTCCGGGTTATGGAGCTGGCCCTCGTAGCCGCCGGTGGAAAACTGCAGCAGCGGCATCAGGCAGGACACGTCGCCGAAATCGGTGGAGGCGCAGATGTGCTCGTCTGCCCCCTGATAAATGATCTTGTACTTGCCGTCAGCAACCTCCTCCAGCGCCTCTTTTAACGCCGTCACATCACTGCAGGGCACTGTGGGCATATAGCCCGGCACCGTCTCGATTCTCATGGCGCAGCCAGTGGCAATGGCACCTGCGCGGAACGCCCGGTCCGCTTTCTTTGCCGCGTCCACGTAAGCCGGAATGTGTTTCGCGCGCACGGAGCTGTCCAGCTGCACGTGATCCGCGATAATATTGGCCGCGCTGCCGCCCTTGGTAATCACAGAGTGCAGGCGCACAAAATCCTTCTCCTGAAAGCTTTCCCGCTGCATATCCATGGCATGGAAGGCCAGAACCGCCGCGTTCTGGGCGTCTATGCCGCAGTGAGGAGCGGACGCCGCGTGGGAAGACACGCCGGTGTAGGTGATCACCTTGTTTACAAAGCCGTTGCTGCTGGCGTTGCTCAAACGCAGATCCATTCCCGGAGCGGTGTGATGGCCCACGGCAATATCAATGTCATCCATGGCGCCAATGCGGATCAGCTCGCATTTTCCGCCGCCGTAGCCCAGCTTTCCCTCCTCCATCAGCTTTTTCTTGTAGGGGACATCCACATACTCCTCTGCGGGAGCCGCCATAAACACTACATTTCCGTCCATAGCCGCCTTTACCTCCGGATCAGTGAGGGCAAACATGGCTCCTACCACGCCGGCCAGCTGAGCGTTGTGGCCGCAGCAGTGGGACGCTCCCGTCTCCGGATTGGCATCGGGATGATTGGGAATGGGCAGGGCGTCCATCTCGCCGATCACGCCCACAGTGATCCCTTCGCTCCCTTTTCCCTTCAGATAGCTTTTCACGCCGGTAATCGCCAGACCGGTTTCCGTCTCCAATCCCAGCGTTTCTGCGACCTCCGCGAACTTCCCGGCAGTGCGGAATTCCTTATATCCCATCTCCGCATGGTGCCAGATGTCACGGCCAAAGGCCTTGATTTCTTCCTGCTTTCCGTCAATGATTTCACAGATTCTCTGTTCTATTCTGTCCATTACAACCCCTCCTCCTCGGTATCAATACTTTATAGTTAATTCCTTTTTGGGGAAAATGTCAAGTATTTTTCTGACAATTTATCATATCATGAGTAACAGTTCAGCCATGCAGAAACATATGGTAAAACACTGCGTGGGAGCTTGCTCACTAAGCAGTGTTTTACCATATGTTTCTATAGGGCGGACGCCCGGCATGAATAATTTGACAGCTAACAACATTTAACGTTAGCCAATTTTGTAGAATCCGTCAAATTATGAATGGCATGGCTGAACTGTTACTATCATGGCAAAATCCTCTGGCGGAACCCCACTCCGCCCGGCGAAACACAGCCACCGGCAAAACCGCGCTCCGGCGCGGGAGCGCCCTGTCCTCGTTTTATTCCCTTCGCCTCAGTTCCGGATCCGAAACTCCCGCTCCTCCTCCAGCGGAACCTCCCAGCTCTCCATCTGATCAATGGAAACGCTCCAGCCGGATCCGATCTGGTCAATCATCTCCCGGATGGCGTAGTCCTCTCCCTGGACCTCCATTTCCACCCGTCCGTCCATGAGGTTGCGCACCCAGCCGGTGAGCCCCAGCTGCTTAGCCGCGTAGTAGGAACGGTAGCGAAAGCCCACGCCCTGCACCATTCCGGAAAAAAAGATGTGTCTCCTGATTTTTTTCATTTTTTTCAATTCCCCCTTGCAATCGCGGTCGTGACCCGCTATAATGAGACTCACATATTGAGTTCGCAGCCCGGTTCCGGCAGCTGCACTTCCATTTCTGAATTTCTATTTTTCACATCAAAGGAGGTATACACATGGTATACAAAACATTTCTGGAAACCGTCGCGCTCCGCCTTCAAAACCTGATCGGTGACCAGGCCGCCGTATCTCTGAAACAGATTCCCAAAAATAATGGCGTCATATTGGACAGTCTGTGCATCTGCCGTCCGCAGGATTCCATCGCCCCCGCCATCTATCTGGACAGCTATTTCCGCCAGTACCAAAACGGCGTCCCCATTGATTCCATTATAGCTGAGATCTGGGCTGTTTACCAGGAAAATTCTCATCCGGACGAGGTTCGTTTCCGGAATTTCACCTCCCTCTCCCATGCCAGGGACCACATCGTTTACAAGCTGATTTCCACCGCCGCCAACCGGACCTTGCTGCAGTCCCTCCCCCATATCCCGTTTTTAGACCTTTCCATCGTCTTTTACCTGATGTTTGACGACGGGGAAACCTGCTTTTCCTCTGACATTGACGAACGACAGCTGGCCCGGTGGGAAATGTCCATAGACGAACTGTTCTCTCTCGCCCTGGAAAATTCCCTGTCCATGCTGCCGCCCACAGTGCGCAGCCTGTCCGACGTCATCCGGGGCATGGCCGCCGCCCACCTGGGAGATGAGTACGACGCCGACCTCATTGCAAAGCTGGTCTCCGAACAGAACGTCTCCCACCCCCTCTACATTCTCACAAACACTGCGGAGTTTCACGGGGCCGGATGCCTGCTTTATCCCGGCCAATTAAAAAACTTCGCGGACGCTGCCGAAAGCGACCTGATCGTCCTTCCGTCCAGTATCCACGAAGTTCTTCTCACCCCGGACCGGGGCAGTTCCCGTCATTCATTTTTCAGCAATATGGTTTCCCAGATCAACGAGGACGAGGTGCGGCGGGAGGAACAGCTCTCCGACCACATTTACCTCTACTCCAGGGAAAGCGGGCGTCTCTACACGCCTTCCGGGGAATCCGCGGCGATTCCCTCCTGCTAAAACAGCCGGCTGCCCAGCTGGTAAACCAGCACCGCCCCCGCCCAGGCTACCAGCAGCTGGAATGCCACCATGCGCAGCGTCCATTTCCAGGAACCAGTCTCCCGGTGAATGGTCGCCACCGCTGCCATACAGGGCGAATAGAGCAGACAGAAGATCAACAGCGCATAGGCGTTTACCGGCCCAAAGCCTGTCTGTCCCAAGGCGGCCGCCAGGCTGCTCATGCCGGCGTCGGAATTGATGTTGCTGATCCCGTAGAGCACGGCAAAGCTGGACACTACCACCTCCTTGGCGGAAAGCCCGGAGATCAGGGCAACGCCGATCTGCCAGCTGCCCAGTCCCGCGGGGATCAGCACCGGCACCAGGATACGGCCCACCATAGCCGCAAAGCTCTCCGATACGTCAGCTACAAAGCCCGCAGGCCCGATGTTCAGCACAAACCAGAGTACAATGGAGGCCACGAAAATGACGGTTCCAGCCTTGCTCAAATAGTCCTTTACCTTATCCCATACGTAAATGGCCACCGTCCTGGCATTGGGGGTCTTATACTCCGGCAGCTCGATTAACAGGGCGTCCCCCTCCGCGTCCCGGGAGGTTTTATGTACGATCAGCGCGATCAGTATGGCCATCAAAAGGCCTACCAGATACAGGGAGTAGGCGATCAGCAGGGCGTGCTCCGGGAAAAAGATTTCCGCGAACAGCACATATATCGGCAGTCTGGCCGAGCAGGACATAAAAGGCGTCACCAAAATGGTCCTGCGGCGGTCTCTCTCACTGGGAAGGGCCCTCGTGGCCATCACCGCCGGAACGGTGCAGCCAAAGCCCAGGATCATAGGCAAAAACGCTTTTCCCGACAGTCCCACCATACTCATGGTCTCATTCATCACGTAAGCCACTCTGGCCATGTAGCCGCTGTCCTCCAGAAAGGCCAGGGCCAGGAACAGGATGAAAATGTTCGGCAGGAACGTGAGAATGCCTCCCACACCCGCGATAATCCCGTCCACCACCAGGGAAACGATCCAGGAGGAGACGTTCAACCTCGTAAACAGCGCCAGCACTCCGGCGGAAAAATGCTCCAGGCCGATTTCAAAATACCCCTTCAGGAAGTCTCCCACTGTAAAGGTGAGGAAAAATACCAGCGCCATTATCCCCAGAAAAATGGGGATTCCCCAGACGGGGTGAGTCAGCCAGGCGTCGATGCGGTCTGTGGATGCCGCTTTCTCCTGCTTGTTGAACAGGCATTCCTCCACCAGCTCCTCGATATAGTCGTATTTCTCATTGATGATGCGCTTTTCGTAGCTCTCTCCCGCAATATGGCTCACGTCCACCGGATGGTCCCGCTCTACTTCCTCGTCGTGCTCCAAAAGCTTGATGGCGTGCCAGCGCATATTTTCCATCTCTCCGTATTTCATCCGGAGGATTTCCTCAATCTGGCTGATCTTGCTTTCAATGTCGTCATCGTAGCGCACCACGATGCCCTTCGGGCCTTCCTCATAGTGGTGCACCACCGCGTGGAGGAGCACATCCAGGCCGGTCCGTCTTCTGGCGGAGACCGGAACCACCGGAATCTCTCCCAACATCTCCGGCAGGCGGTGCAGGTCGATTTCCATGCCCCGCTCCTCCACAATATCCATCATGTTTAAGGCCAGGATCACCGGTTTCCGCAGCTCCAGAAGCTGCATGGTCAGATACAGATTTCGTTCCAGACAGGACGCGTCCACCACGTTGATGATCACGTCCACCTGGTTCTCCTCAATACATTTTCTGGTGACAATCTCCTCGATGGTATAGGAGGTCAGGCTGTATATGCCGGGAAGGTCAATGACCTTGATGGGTCTCCCCTTATAATTCGTCTCGCCTTCCACTCTCTCCACCGTTACACCAGGCCAGTTTGCCACCTTTAAATTTGCCCCTGTAAAGGCGTTGAACAGTGTCGTTTTTCCGCAGTTCGGATTCCCTACAAACCCGACCCGGATGGTTTTCTTATCCGTCTCAGGCATTCTCCGGTCCTCCTATCTCGATTCCGTCGGAAATTTTTTGTCCCAGGGCCAGTCTGGTGCCGCGAACCTTGATGATCACCGTTCCGCTGCCCTTCTTATTCATCAGCGTAACGAGGGTATCCTCGTTTACTCCGAGAGCCTCCAGCCGTCTGGTGAGCCGTTCCTCCGTGAGAACGCTTTTCACCCGGTAGGTCTCTCCTATTTTTCCTTCATGTAGTTTCATTCTCTTGTTCCCCTCATGTTCTCGCCGGAATTCGCCTCCGGCCGGGCCATGGTTTCCCATGTAAAAAGCGCAGCGCTGGCGGCGAACACATCCCGCGTCCGCTCCCCGCACGCACTGCGCTTATTGTAACACCGATAAAACCAAGAAGTCAATTATCCTTCTAATTCCAGATGGTGTAACTCTACCTGGGGAACCATATAGGCAGACTCCACCTGTCACTTTTCTTCATTCCTGTCAGCATATTCCGGCTATTGCCGATTGGAAATAGAACTTCGCTCCAGTCTGTCTGCTCACTGTTGCCTGTAACGCCTCGATGTATTTCCCGTTTTTCTTTTGCTTTTGTTTTTCCCAAGCAAGGATCTCATGCGCACTAAAGCACCGTTTCTCATCTTCCTTTTCTGCTCCCTCTGTTCCTTCCGTCTTCAAAGGCAACAGCAACTCTGACAAGTCCCTTCCGTTTTTCAAATAGATTCTCAACTGGGCCACATGATCGGCTCCTTTTAGACTCCATCCCATTGGCCTGCTGCTCATTCGGGCCGACAACATATGGCTCACATGGCTTTCCGTGCTACTGCCGATATTTTCCTCTGTTTCCTTCAGACGCTCCTGAATCCCCTTCCAATTCCGTTTCAGATAACTCCACGCTTTTTGCAGCTTATTCTGTTTTCTTTCCGTTAACCGGGCATACTTTTCCTGAATCCATTCTTCTACTTTCCTTTTTTGATTTTCTCGGATCCAGGTCAGTAGTTCTTTTTCCGCATCTTCCTTTTCGGTCAGTCTACAGATCCTTTTTACATACTTCCTCAAATGGAACTCGTCCAATACGAACGTTCCTCCCAACATCTGTTGTCCCTTTTTCATCCATCCGCCACCGTCTGACTGGAAACGGATTTCTTCTAATGTTTCCATGTCATACGTTTTTTGGATATAATCATAGACCTCTTTCCACAGTTCCTCATTTTCCTTTCCTGGACGTACTCCGCCAAAGTAGAAGGGATGTTTTAATTGATTCCGTTTTCCGTTCGTTTCGATCCCTTCGTGGACGTATACGAGTTTTACGATCTGCTGGTTATCCCCGTGTCCGTTCCAACGTTTTACATCCCCTTTTTTCTCATGAAACTGTAGCGCGATATGATCCTCATCCGCCTCCACATACAGCGTTTTTAC
>NZ_NFLE01000034.1 GCF_002160755.1 Lachnoclostridium sp. An14 | reverse complement strand
GGGGAAACGGTTCCTGGGGCGGGCGGTTTCCCTGGTGCGGGCGGATTCCCTGGGGCGGAAATGGTTCCCGGCGTGGAAACGGCGGATTGTGGCAAAGGATTGGCCGGGGATGCCGGAGCGCTCCGAAACGGGGCGGCAGACGGCCGGACGGTTTTCTCCCGCTCTCCCCCGCGGGCCTCCCGCAGCTGCCGCACACAGTTTCCCACCACGTATTTCCCCACGGAAAAGCCCTGGCGGTTCAGCCGGTCCGTCATCTGCCGTTCTGAAATGTCCGGCTCCTCCTGAAGGATCCGGGCGGCCGCCTCCAGGAGACACTGCTTTCTCCGGTCTCTGGAGTCCGGGATCCCCAGCTCCCTGCGGATCTGGGTCACGTATTCCCTGGCGACGTGGAGCCGGCCCGCCAGCTCCTCATCCGTCCACGGATTCCTCTTATCTTCCTCCATGATCAGCTTGTTTATCTCCTCACGCATCGCGAAACCTCCCTGCTGCTGTTCTGCCCGACGGCACGTTTTCCTCTCTATTGTACCAATCCTTTGGGAAAATGGGAACTGTTTTTTGCATACTCCGCGCAAAGGCCAATGGCTGCTGACGCAGCCGCGCTCCGGCGCGTGTGTGCGCCAAGCGCACACTTTTTATATGAAAATCCTCTTTCCAATCTGGTCATTCTGTGATAGAATCAACAGTGTATTATAAGGAGGACTAATAATGGACATCAACTATGAATTATACAAAGTGTTTTACCACGTGGCAGTGACCCTCAGTTTCTCCGAAGCGTCCAAGCAGCTGTTCATTTCCCAGTCGGCAGTGAGCCAGTCCATCAAGGTGCTGGAGAAAAAGCTGAACCAGACGCTCTTTATCCGCAGCACGAAAAAGGTGCAGCTCACCCCGGAGGGAGAGATCCTCTTAAAGCACATCGAGCCGGCCATGAACCTGATCAAGCGGGGCGAAAACCAGCTTTTGGAGGCCAACACCTTAAACGGCGGCCAGCTGCGCATCGGCGCCAGCGACACCATCTGCCGCTATTACCTGGTGCCCTTTTTCCGGGAATTCCATTTAAAATATCCCAACGTCCACATCAAGGTGGCCAACCAGACCTCCATCGCCTGCGCGAAAATGCTGGAAAACGGCCAGGTGGACTTCATCATCACCAACTATCCCAACTCCAGTTTATCCAACGTCCAGAGCATCCGCTCCCTGCGGGAGTTCTCCGACGTGTTCGTGGCAAACCCGGAGCATTTCCCCTTAGGGGGACGAAAAATAGGCCTGCAGGAACTGCAGACCTATCCCATCCTCATGCTGGACCGCAAGAGTACGACCAGCGAATTTTTACATCATATGTTCCAGAAAAACCAGCTGGACCTGGTGCCGGAGATCGAGCTCACCAGCAACGACCTGCTCATCGACCTGGCCCGCATCGGCCTGGGCATCGCCTTCGTACCGGATTTCTGCATCCCGAAGGACGATAAAGAGCTCTTTGTGCTGGACCTGGAGGAAACCCTGCCGAAACGGCAGATCGTGGTAGCTCACAATGAGAACCTTCCGATTTCCCAGGCGGCGAAACAGTTTATGGAGATGCTGCGGTAGCGGGGGTTTTATTCCCCCCAAAACCTCCCCACCTCCCCTTCCACGCTCCCCAGATTCACCACCTGGAAATCCGCCCACTCCCGTGGGAACAGGCTGCGGCAGCCTTCGTAGAGGAAACGCTCATCTAAAAGGGCGATCACGCCCCGGTCCTGGGCGGTGCGGATGACGCGGCCGGCGGCCTGGAGCACCTTGTTCATGCCGGGATACTGGTAGGCGAAGTCAAAGCCCCGCTTTCCCGTCCCGTCGAAATACTGTTTTAAAATCTCCTGCTCCGTGTTCACCTGGGGCAGGCCCGTTCCCACGATGATGGCGCCGATGAGCCGTTCTTCCTTTAAGTCAATCCCCTCGGAAAACACCCCGCCCATGACGCAGAGGGCCACAAAGGGCCGTTTCCGCTCCGTCTCAAACTGCTCCAAAAACTCCTCCCGCTCCCGCTCGTTCATCCGGCTTTTCTGCACCGCCCAGTCAAACCCCGTTCCCAGCTCCTCAAACACCTCCCGGATCCGCTCCAGATACTGATAGGACGGCAGAAACACCATATAATTCCCCGCCCGTCCCCCGGCGATCCGGCGGATGTACTCCGCCACCCGCTCGTATTCCCGCCTGGTCCTGCGGGTGTACTTGCTGCTCACGTCGGAGGCCACCAAAAGCAGGCGGTTTTTCCGGTCAAAGGGGGAATTGGCATAGACGGCGTACTCCTCCGTGTTCCCCGTGAACAATTCCTTATAATAGTTTACCGGCAGCAGCGTGGCGGAAAAGAACACCGCCGAGCGGCCCTGCTCCAGGCAGGCGGAGAGATTCCCCGCCGGGTTTACGCAAAACAGGCGCACCATAAACGTCCCGTCCTCCCGCAGCTCCGAGTACATCCGGTAGCGCTCGTCCGTCAGCTCGTACACCATGAGAAAATCCCGCACCTGAAAATAAAACTCCAGCAGGCTTTCCCGGTCCTCGAAAACCGGATTCTCCTCCAGAAATTCCTCCAGCTCCCCCTGCATCCCGGCCAACACCTGGGCCAGGGGCGCCACGCTCTCCAAAAGCCCGTAGCCATCGCACTCCCGTTTCATCTCCAAAAGCAGCTTGTTGACCCGGTCCATGGCCCTGGTCAGTTTCCGGTTTCTGTCCTTTATCAGCCGCTTGGCCGCCAGCACATCCTCTTTTATGAGGGCGGCGCTGTACATCTCCCTAGCGCGGGAGACCAGGTTGTGGGCCTCGTCTATGAGAAATAAATGGTTTCCCTTTGCCCCGTCGGCGAAATACCGTTTCAGCCGCACGTTGGGATCAAACACGTAGTTGTAGTCGCAGATGACCCCGTCGCACCAGTTGGTGATGTCCAGGCAGAATTCAAAGGGACAGACCTGATACTCCCCGGCGTACCGCAAAATAACCTCCCTGGTGATCTCCCGCTCCCGGTGGATGATCTCGTAGACGGCGTCGTTTACCCGGTCAAAATGGCCTTTGGCCCTGGGGCAGGCGTCCGGATTGCAGTCCGGCTTTTCCAGGACGCACAGCTTTTCCTTCGCCGTCACCGTCACGGAGGTGAAATACAGGCCCCGCTCCCGCAAAATGGAGAAGGTTTCCTCCGCCACCGTCCTGGTGATGGTTTTGGCGGTGAGGTAGAAAATCTTCTCCCCCAGCCCCTCGCCCACCGCCTTTAAGGCCGGATACACCACCGACAGCGTTTTCCCGATGCCGGTGGGGGCCTGGATGTAGAGGTTTTTTCCCCTGGCGATGCTGCGGTACACCGCCACCGCCAGCTCCTTCTGGCCCTCCCGGTATTCGTAGGGAAAGGGCAGCTCCCGGATGGATTCATCCCGGCGCAGGCCGTGGTGATACAGGTATCTGGCCCATTTCACGTACTCGTGAAGCAGGCCGGAAAACCACTGTTCCAGCTCCTCATAGGAGTGTTCCTCCCGAAAGCGGCGGATTTCCTCCGTCTCAATGTTGCAGTAGGTCACCTGGACGGAAATGGAGGGCAGCTCCACCTGTTTGCTGTAAAAGTAAGCGTAGCACATGGCCTGGGCCAGATGCACCGGCTCCGCCGCCTCGATGTGGGCCACGTTCCGATACACCCCCTTGATCTCGTCGATCACCACGCCCCCCGGCTCCGTGAAAATCCCGTCGGCCCGCCCTTCCACCTGGAAGGTAAATTCCTCCTCCGACGCCTCGCAGGTCAGTTTCACCTCCGGCCGGTAGTTTGGGCCCATCCGTTTCTGCAGTTTCCGGTGAATGCGGCTGCCCGCCTGCATGGCGTCCTTCTCCGCCGAGGAGGTGCGGCGGTTGTCCAGATCCCCGGAGCGGAGCACGAACTCCACCAGATTCCGCACTGATATGGCTATGATTTTTCCCCGTTCCCGTTCCATGTCAAACCTCCCCGGCCTGCGGTTTTCCGCGCCTGTTTTCGTCTCTGCCTGTTTTTGTCTCTGCCTGCTATTATATACAAAATGGGCGGCGGTTTCAATGGAAGGAGGGCGGGTTTTGTATCCGTGGGAACGCGGGTTCCTATGTACAAAAAAGTGTGCGCTTGGCGCACACTCGCGCCGGAGCGCGGCTGCGCCAGCAGCCATTTTCCTTTGCGCGGAGTGCGCCTCCCGCCGGAGGCTTTTGTGCCATAGGGAACGCAGTTTCCTATGACACAAAAAAACGCCGCCCGGCTCTCCCTTTTCGTTTCACAGGGAGCGCCGGACAGCGCTTTTCTTCTTATAGCTTTCCGTTTTCTTACCGGGCTGCGATTAGGCCACGCGGCTCTTGTCTGCCGCCTTGCTCTCCAGGAACTCCTCGAACTCCTGGTTCTCACCGTTGTAGGAGACCGTCAGCACTCTGGTCAGATCCAGGCTCAGTACGCCTAAAATCGACTTCGCATCAATGACCACCCGATTGTAAAATACGTCAATATCAAAGTCACATTTCGAAGCCGCTGACACAAACTCCTTCGCATCCGCAACAGTCGGTAACATGATTCTCTTTTCTCTCATCATAAAACATACATCTCCTTCTAATTTTTAGACTATCTGCAAGACTCCCTAACGCGAACCTATAGTCAGTCATTAAAAGTGTCATCCTATTTATAACATTTCTTCCAATGGCTGTCAAATTTTTCAAAATTTGGAAATTTCCGTCGGAATTTGTGCATATTATCCAGTTTTGGGAGAAGGTAAAAATACGGCCTCTCCATTTTGCTCAGAATATTGTTTTCATATTAGGAATGGTTCTCAAGTCTATTTTCATAGTATGGAGGCCGTTACAATTTTGTAAAGATTTTTTGTGGATTCTACCTGTGATCCATCCTGTTTTCCGCGGATTGTCTTTATATGGCGGACATTTTCGTCGGATTTGTCCGTATTTCAGCTCCATACCTGCCCGCCATCTCCGGGTTTCGACGAATTTGTTTGAAATTTAAACATTTTTGTTTTTTATTATTGACAGAGCCGTTTTTCTGTGCTAATATATTCGAGCATGAGCAATGCGGCAGCGATAACAAAGCTGTGATACAGGGGAATAGTTCAATGGTAGAGCAGCGGTCTCCAAAACCGTAGATGGGGGTTCGAGCCCCTCTTCCCCTGCTTTTGAAAAAGGATAGAACCTTCTAAACAAAGGTTTTATCCTTTTTTATTTTATCATAGTAGGAAACTGCGCCCCCTATGACCAAAAAGCTGCCCTCAAACCAAAACAGGGACAGAAACATCCCCGCCTCCATTCTGTCCCGGCGGTATCTGTTCCTGTCCCTGTCACTTCTATATTAATGTATTCTGTTCCTACGCCGTCCGTTCATCCCTATTTCCCGCAAAAGGGGTTCTCCGTGGCGTACCGCATCCCCGCCGGCTGGTTGAAACCGATCTCGCCGGGCTCCACGCCGATGTACTGGAACACGTCAAACAGCGCCCTGCCGTAATGGCCGAAGGCCACTGCCCCGTGGTGGGGGAACCGTTTTTCGATGAGCACGTGGCGGTAGAACCGTCCCATCTCCGGGATGGCGAAAATTCCCACGGAGCCGAAGGAATGGGTAGCCACCGGCAGCACCTCGCCCTGGGCCACATACGCCCGAAGGGCTCCCTCCGCCGTGCTCTGCAGGCGGTAGAAGGTGATGTCCCCGGCGACGATGTCTCCCTCCAGAGTTCCCTGGGTCACCTCCTCCGGCAGGGTTCTGGCCATGATCAACTGGTGTTTCATCTTCGGGGAAACCAGTTTCGCGGAGCAGGTGTTTCCGCAGTGGAATCCCATGAATACGTCGTTTCTGCCGTAGCCGAAGGCGCCGCGGATCTCCTCCTCGTAAAGGTCGGTGGGCACTGTGTTGTTGATGTCCAAAAGGGTCACCGGGCCGCCGCTGACGCAGATGCCGATGTACTCGCTGAGGGCGCCGTAAATGTCCACCTCACAGGAAACGGGAATGCCCATCCCCGTCAGACGGCTGTTCACGTAGCAGGGCACAAAGCCGAACTGGGTCTGGAAAGCGGGCCAGCACTTTCCGGCGATGGCCACGTACTCTCTGCTGCCCTTGTGGGCCTCGATCCAGTCTAACAGGGTCAGCTCGTACTGAGCCAGCTTGGGAAGAATCTCCGGCTTTTGGTTGCCGTCGCCCAATTCTGCCTCCATCTCCCGCACCTTCTCCGGAATGCGCTCGTCTCCCTCATGCTTTTTAAACGCCTCATACAGATCCAGCTCAGAGTTTTCCTCGATCTCGATGTTTAAGTTGTACAGCTGCTTGATGGGCGCGTTGCAGGCCAGGAAATTGAGGGGCCTGGGGCCAAAGCTGATGATCTTTAAATTGGAGAGGCCGATCACCGCGCGGGCCACAGGCAGAAACTCGTGGAGCATCCTGGCGCACTCCGCCGCGTCTCCCACGGGGTACTCCGGGATGTAGGCCTTGACGTTTCGCAGGCTTAAATTATAGCTGGCGTTTAACATTCCGCAGTAGGCGTCTCCCCGGCCTTCCACCAGGCTGTTTTTGTCCTCCTCCGCGGCGGCGAAAAACATCACCGGCCCGTCAAAATATTTCGCCAGCATGGTCTCGGAAATCTCCGGGCCGAAGTTTCCCAGGTAAACGGCCAGGGCGTTGCAGCCGGCCTGGCGGATGTCCTCCAGAGCCTGTTTCATGTGAATCTCACTCTCCACGATGCAGACGGGGCACTCGTATACGTCTCCCGCGCCGTACTGCTCCTCGTAGGCCCTCATCAGCGCCTTTCTCCTGTTCACCGACAGGGATTCCGGGAAACAGTCCCGGCTCACCGCCACCAGTCCCACTTTTACTTCAGGAATGTTTTTCATGGTTATCTTCCTCCTCATGATTTATGATATTTATGATGTTTCCAGGTTTCCATCCGTTTTGTCAGGCCGCCGCTGGGATCTTTGGCCGCCCGCTAAGCGTCCGGCTCCAAATGTCCGGCCCTCTAAGCCTTCCGTCTTACGTCCCATCCCCGTACAGGCTCCGGTACAGCCCCTTGCAGGCGGGATAAATGCGCTGAAACTGCCGGTATCTCTCCTCGTAAAGCCCGGCCAGTTCCGGCTCCGGCTCCTTTACCTCCCGCACCTTTACAATCTGTTTCGCCGCCTCCGCCACGCTCCCGTAGCGGCCGCAGGCCACCGCCGCCAGCATGGCGCCTCCCAGGGCGGGCCCTTCCTCGCTCCAGGGGATTTCCACCTTCAGATTCAGCACGTTTGTCAGGATCTTCAGCCACAAAAGGCTTTTCGCCCCGCCGCCGCAGACCTTTGTCCGCTCCACGGAAAGCCCCAGGGCCCTGGCCACCTCCAGGCAGTCCCGGAAGGCAAAAGCCACTCCCTCCAGCACCGCCTGGGTCATATCCGCCCTGGTGGTGCCCATGGTCATTCCCAGAAAGGTTCCCCGGGCAAAGGGATCGTTTAAGGGGGAGCGCTCCCCCATGAGATAGGGCAGGAAAAATACCTGATTGCGGCCCAGAGCCTCAATACAGCTCTGCTCCCTCACGTACTCTCCCGTCTGCAGGATGTCATCCATCCACCACTTATTGCAGGAGGCGGCGCTTAAAATGCAGCCCATCAGGTGATAACCGCCGTCGGCGTTGGCAAAGGCGTGGAGGGCGTGTTTTTCATCGGCGAGAAACCGGTCCGAGGAAATGAAAATGGTGCCGCTGGTGCCGATGGAAATGTTGCATTTCCCCTCTCCCACCGTGCCGGTTCCCACGGCCGCCGCCGCGTTGTCCCCCGCTCCCGCCGCCACCTGGACCGTCTCTGAAATGCCTAACAGCCTGGCCGTTTCCCGGCTCACAGTGCCCACGCTCTCGTAGCTTTCAAACACCTGCGGCAGCTGATCTTTCCGGATACCGCAGAGCTCTGTCATCTCCTCTGACCAGCGGCGGTGTCTCACATCGAAAAACAGGGTGCCTGACGCGTCGGAGACGTCGGTGCTGTGCACTCCCGTCAGGCGGTAGACCAGGTAGTCCTTTGGCAGCATGATTTTAGCGATCCTGGAAAACAGCTCCGGCTCGTGTTTTTTCATCCACAGCAGCTTGGGAGCCGTAAAGCCAGCGTAGGAGATATTTGCCGTCCGCTCCGCCAGAATTTCCGTCCCGATCTCCCGGTTTAAATACTCCGACTCCTCCGCCGTCCGCCCGTCGTTCCACAAAATGGCGGGCCGGATTACCTTGTCCTCCCGGTCTAACGCCACCAGGCCGTGCATCTGGCCGCCGATCCCGATTCCCGCCAGCTTTCCCCGGTCCTCTCCGTCCAACAAGGCCAAAAGCCCCTCCATGGCCTTCTCATACCAGTCCTCCGGCTGCTGCTCCGACCATCCCGGCCGGGGGAAATACAGGGGGTACTCCCTTGAAACCGTCTTTTTCACTGTCCCGTTTTCGTCCATTAAAATGAGCTTGACCGAGGAAGTCCCCAGGTCAATTCCCGCAAACAGCATAGGCGTCCTCCTTTCCGTGCACGTGCACGCTACAAACTATCTGTAATGTAGCACATTCTCCTGTTTTCGTCAATTCCTTTCCGTATTCTTGTGGAATTTTTATGAGATAATAGTTGTTGGGATACGTGCACGGTTTTTGCGTTTCCCGATTTGACAGGGAGCGGTGGGATATGGTATCCTTATTTCAGCGATTTTACAGGCACTGGCCTGTGGAAACTTTTACAGAAACGATTTTTAGCGGGAAAGGAAACAGACATGATCACAATGAAGGAGATCGCGGCCTTGGCCGGTGTCTCAAGGGGCACCGTAGACCGGGTCATCAACAACCGGGGCTCCGTAAACCCGGAAACGGAACAGCGGGTGCGCTCCATCATCGAGGCCTTAAACTACCAGCCAAACAAGGCGGCCCTGGCCCTGGCCGCCCAGAAAAAGCGGATTCTCATCGGGGTGGTGCTCTTTAGCGCCAACCACGGCAACCCCTTTTTCCGGGATGTGCTGGCGGGAGCGCGCCACCAGGAGAAGAAACTGGCGGCCTACGGCTGCCGCATCCTGCTGCGGGAGACCGCCTTTGATCCCCAGGCCCAGATCGAGGCCATCAGCCAGCTGGAGGCGGAGGGGATCCGCGGCCTGGTCATCTCCCCCTGCAACGACCCCAACCTGGCGGCTAAATTAAATTCCCTCCGGGAGGCCGGCATCCCCGTCATCACCACCAACACCGATCTCCCCAACTCCGGCCGCCTGGCCTACGTGGGCAGCAATTACTACGAGGGCGGCTGCACCGCCGGCGGCCTGATGGGGATGATCACCGGAGGCGCGGCAAATGTGGGCATTGTCACCGGCTCCGACCTGATCCTCTGCCATTCCGGGCGGGTCCAGGGCTTTCTGGACACGGTCAGCCGAAGGTTTCCCGCCGTCCGCGTGCTGGATATTCAGAAAAACGACGATGACGATTTTAAGAGCTACGAAGCCGTCTCCCGCCTGATGAACCGGTTCCCGGAGCTGAACGCCCTGTATTTCACGGCGGGGGGAGTGTACGGAGGGTGCCGAGCCGTCCTGGAGTACAAAAAAGACCGCGCCGTCCAGGTGATCTCCTTTGACGATGTGGAGAAGACGAAGGAGCTGGTAAAAAGCGGCGTGATAAACGCCACCATCTGCCAGCAGCCCTTCCGCCAGGGCTCCCGCCCCGTGCGGCTCCTGTTCGACTACCTCACCACCGGCTCAGCGCCGTCGCCGGCGGTGCAGTATACGGAGACGGCGATTAAGATTCGGGAGAATATCGGGCCGTAGAGGGGACAAAACTTTCCGCGCGGCTGCGCCGGCAGCCATTCTCTTATGCGCGGAATGCGCCTCCCGCCGGAGGCTTTTGTGTCATAGGAACGCGGTTTCCTACTATGACACAAAAAGAGAGGGGACTCCCTTCCGGGCCGTCTCCCTCTCCTGCGGGGGCTGTTTCCTGTGAAACAGCCCGTCTTTCTGTGGTGTTATTCGTTTCCCTGTACCACCTGATCGTATTTTTCCTTCAGCTTTTCAAACACCTCGTCGCTGACTGCGTGTTCCACCAGGCAGGCGTCCCGTCCCGCGGTGGTCTCGTCCACCCCCAGGCGAAGGAACATCTGCTCGAAAAATACGTGTTTCTCATATACCGCCTTGGCTAACTCCTCCCCGTCCCTCGTCAGGTGGAGAACGCCGTCTTCTTCCTTAATGACCAGCTGCTTTTCCCGCAGCGCCTTCATCGCACCGGAAACACTCGGCTTGGAAACCTTCAGGTACTCCGCCACGTCGATCGAATGTACCTGGCCCATCTCCATTTGCAAGCAGTAGATGGCCTCCAGGTAATCCTCCAGCGATTTTCCTAATCTTTGCGTACCGACTCACCCTTTCTGTAAAATACTCTGACACTTCCGGTTCTATTATAGCAAAACGGCCCCGGTTAAACAACCGGTTTCTCCGGGAAATAGCGGATTGCCTGGGATTTCCCTGTGATTTCCCGCCACCCATAAATTCAGCCCGCAGGCGGAAAATCCGCCGCGGGCTGATAACATCTGTGCCGGTTCTCATATGGACCGTTTTCCGGCGCGAAAAACGAATGGAAGGCTCTGGGTGTTTTCTTCCGCCTCCGGTCTTCCGGCGCTTACGAAACGCCCTTCCCGCCGGAATCCGTCCCTTCCAGAATGTCCAAAAGCTGGGACACGTTTTTCCGTCCAAAGTGGAGCTGCTCTCCGTTTACCGCCAGACAGGGCACGCTCATAACCCGGTATTTCTCCCGCAGATCAGGGAAATGGTTCAGGTCATAAACGTGAGCGGAAACCTCCGGATGGCCAGCGGCGATCCTCTGGGCCGCCATCACCAGATCTGGACACATGGTACAGGAAAGGGATACGAGAATATCCATGGCAACCGGCTGCCGGATTCCCCGGATCCGCTCCAGGGTTTCCTCATCCAGGGCCTGTCCCGGCCCCGCCGCGTTGTAAAGGCCGATGACGAAGGAGTTAAACTCATGGCCGCCGGGCACGCCGTGGAAGGCCAGCCCGGTCTCTGTCCCGTCCTCCCGGCAGACGGCCACGAAGGGAAGGTGGTCTCCCCCCTCCGCCGTCTCCAGGCGCAGCCGGTCTGTGAGGGAGGCCAGCTCCTCCATATAGGCCCGCAGCTCCTCCGAAACAGGCCGTCCGTCCAGATGAAGCTTTAAAGTCAGCCGCCCTTCCATCCGTCCAAACAGGCCGGCCAGCTGGGCCTTCATCTCCTCTGTGAGAATCCCGCCGGAAACGGGCGCTCCTGCCGGCTGCCCCCCTGACACGCCGCCCGCCGTTTCCCCTCCGGCGCCTTCCCGTTTCCCGGCCTCGGCTCCGCCTCCCAGACGGCTCACCGGCTGTACCGGGCGGATGCCGGTCTTCTCCTGCATTTCTCTGGCATACTTTTCCAACTCCGTGGCTGCCTTTGCCCCGTCCCCCACGGCAGTTACCACCTGCCTCAGGTTTTTCACGCACACATCCCCGGCGGCGTATAAGCCGTCCACCGCCGTCTTCTGGTTTTCGTCGGTGACCACGTAGCCCTGGCCGTCCAGGACTCCCACGTCCTTTACCAGCCCCGTGGCCGGCTCGTAACCGGCGAACACGAACAAGCCGAAGATCTCCCCCTTTTCCGGCCGGTATTCGGTCACCTCGCCGGTGTCCAGATTCCGGTATCTCAGATAGCGCAGGGCCGTGTCTCCCCCGGCCTCCTCCACCGCCGTCCTGGTGAGAATCCGGATCTTTTCATGATTTCTCGCCGGCTCCGCCACCGCCTGGGCGCAAGTGAAGTCCTCCGTCACCATCAAAATGGTCACGCTCCTGGCGTACCTGGTGAGAAACACCGCCTCCTCCGCCGCCGCAAAGCCGCCTCCCACCACGAACACGTCCAGACCGGTGAAAAATTCCCCGTCGCAGGTGGCGCAGTAGGCCACTCCCCGGCCCTTAAATTCCGCCTCCCCCTGAAATCCGATTTTTCTCGGGTGAGCGCCGGTGGCCAGCAATACCCCAAAGCAGGACAGAACGCCTCTGGAGGTGCGCACCGTTTTCACGTCTCCCTCCAGCTCCAGGGCCTCCACCTCCGCCAGCAGAAATTCCGCCCCAAACCGCTGGGCCTGGCGGCGCATGGCCGCCGTCAGCTCCTCCCCGCTGGCCGTTTCCACTCCCGGATAGTTTACCACCTCCGAGGTGATGGTGATCTGTCCCCCGAACTTCTCCTTCTCCACCACCAGAACCCGGTAGCGGGCCCTGGCCAGATAGAGGGCCGCCGTCAACCCGGCAGGACCGCCCCCTATGACAACGGCGTCGTAGATCTCCTTTTTCATAACAGCCCCACCAGATCCAGGCTGGGCTTTAAGGTCTCGCCGCCGGGCTGCCACTTAGCCGGGCAGACCTCGTCTCCGTGCTCCGCCACAAACTGGCTGGCCTGAACCCGGCGCAGCAGCTCATCGGCGTTTCGTCCCACATTTCCGGCGATTACCTCGTAGGCTACGATCTTTCCTTCCGGATTTACGATAAAGCTGCCTCTCTCCGCCATGCCGTCGCCTTCGATCAGCACGTCGAAATCCTTCGCCAGCACGTGGTTGGGATCCGCCAGCATGGGATACTGGATCTTCCGGATGCGCTCGGAGGCGTCGTGCCACGCCTTGTGAACAAAATGGCTGTCACAGGAAACGGAATAGATCTCGCACCCGATCTTCCGGAACTCCTCATACTTGTCGGCCAGGTCCTCCAGCTCCGTAGGACACACGAAGGTGAAGTCTGCCGGGTAGAAAAAGAACACCGCCCATTTTCCCAGCACATCCTCCTTCGTCACCGTCTGAAACTCCCCGTTTACATAGGCCTGGGCGGTAAATCCGCCGATTTCTTTATGGATCATAGACATTGCAAAGTACCTCCTTTTGAATGATAGATCAGGAAATAACTGATCGTTGCTTCTTTAGTTAGTTTTACCTAACTCATGAGTTAAGTATACCAAACTAATAGGATTTGTCAAGGGGGATTTTCTTAAGTTTGTTTTCCCGATTTTCTTAAGTTTGTTTTCCCGCCGGTGTCCCTGCGTTCGTTTTTCCTTCTGGAAGGATGGAAAAAAGGTTCCCGTGGGAAAACAAAAAGGAAACGGGCCCGCCCCCTTTCCGGCAGTCCCGTTTCCAATGATTGTTTTGATGATTTCATGATTTCCCCGGCCGTTTCCCGGTTTCTCCTGTTTACAAGAAACGCTCCGAAAACTGTTTCCAGGCCCAGTCCAGCTGCGGAAGTTTCCTCACCCGTCTCAGCTGGATGCCGCAGACATCGCAGATCTGATCCAGGGCGGCATCCGTGATGATATTGGACACCCGGATTTCCTTCGGGGCCCCGGCGTTGATGATAAAATGCACCACGGATTTCGCCAGCGTCTCTATGGGATCGTCCTCCGGCCCGTTCATTTTACAGGAAATCACCAGTCCCGTGTTGCTTTCCACCAGAATGCTTATGTCCGGGTTGAGGGGCCGGCCATAGTCTTCGTCGGACAGTCTCGCTCCCATCGTGCGCACGTCTGCCTCCAGACAGAACGCTTTTTTCGGCGCGCTCTTTAGTCCCCGTAAAATCTCCTCGTCGGTAATATAAATTCTGGAATAATTGAAACTGGTAAAAGGCAGGGGCCTTTCCTCAAACCGCCAGGTCTCCCTGTTTTCTCCGTATACCATGACGAACATTTTTTCGTTGTCAAAGTCCACTGAAATCCCCGACTCCCGGTAACCGGCCATCGCCCGCTCTAGATCCTTTAAGTACGCCGTCATCCGCAAAACCTGATCCCGATCCAGATTGTAGGGGTAAAATCCCGGCTCGTAGGACATAAAGTACAGCCAGTTTCCCTTTCCCCGATATTTGTACCCCAGCTCCCGGATGATATTCCGCTGTTTCGCCGACAGCTCCTCCCGGTCTCCCCAGTAGCAGACCAGAGCGCTCTGATGCAGCATGGCATAGTCCACCGGCAGGTTCAGCCGTTCCTGCAGCCTCAGCATCTGAAAACTGTTAAATCCCTCGTATCCTTCATAGACGGCGATCCCATAGCAGTCTCCGCCTTTTCCCAGCACGCTGTAAAACACCGTATCTTCCGGGTCATCCCCTGTCTGCACCCCGATCACGTCCAGATCCCACAGATCCTTCCACGGCTCCAGAACCCGGATTCTCGTTGCCGTTTCGTACAGGGCCTTCCATTCCTCCATCGTTCCTTCTGTTCTCATCCCGTTCTCCTGTCTGAATGTAATAAGGACATTGTACACCAGACGGGGAGGATTCACAATACCGGATTCTACCGGCAAGCGAAATTTCTCCGTAACGCGAACGAAACCCAGGAAACGGCCCTCCCGGCCGCAGGTTTCCCCGCGCCGGAAGGCCCTCCTGGGTCTGTTTTTCCTCTCTGGTTTTCCCTGCTCTCCGGCCTACCGTTTCACATGAAACGCCTCAAAGCCGGGGTAGCAGGCGCTCTCCCCCAGCTCCTCCTCAATGCGGAGAAGCTGATTGTACTTGGCTACCCGCTCGCTGCGGCTGGGAGCGCCGGTCTTGATCTGGCAGGTGTTTAAGGCCACGGCCAGATCGGCGATGGTGGTGTCCTCCGTCTCCCCGGAACGGTGGGAGGCGATGGCGGTATAGCCCGCCTGATGGGCCATCTTGATGGCCTCCAGCGTCTCAGAAACGGAGCCGATCTGGTTTAACTTGATGAGAATGGAGTTTCCGCAGCCCAAATCAATGCCCTTTTTCAGCCGCTCCGTGTTGGTCACGAACAGATCGTCCCCCACCAGCTGCACCGTTTTCCCCAGCTCCTTCGTCATCATCTGCCAGCCGTCCCAGTCCTCCTCGTCCAGGCCGTCCTCAATGGAGTAGATGGGGTATTTCTCGCAAAGCCCCTTCCAGTGCTCCACCAGCTGTGCGGAGGTGAAGGTCTTTTTGCACTTGGGCAGCACGTACTCTCCCTTTTTGGAGCCCTTCCACTCGCTGGAGGCCGCGTCCATGGCCAGCACAAAATCACGTCCCGGCTCATATCCCGCCGTTTTCACCGCCTCCAGGATGTACTGGATCGCCTCCTCGTCGCTCTTAAGATCCGGGGCAAAGCCGCCCTCGTCCCCCACGGACGTGGCCAGGCCCTTGGATTTTAACAGGGACTGGAGGGCGTGGAACACCTCCGCGCACCAGCGCAGCCCCTCCCGGAAGGAGGGCGCCCCCACCGGCATGATCATAAATTCCTGCACGTCCACAGTGTTGGCCGCGTGGGCGCCGCCGTTTAAAATGTTCATCATAGGCACCGGCAGGCGGTTTCCGGAAATGCCGCCTAAGAACCGGTACAGCGGGATCCCTAAGGAAGCGGCCGCCGCCCTGGCGCAGGCGATGGAGACGGCCAGAATGGCGTTGGCTCCCAGGTTGGACTTATCCTTCGTGCCGTCGGCGGCGATCATCGCCTGATCCACGGCGTAAATGTCGCTGGCGTCCATGCCGCGCAGGGTGTCGTTGATCACTCCGTTAATGTTGGCCACAGCCTTCTGCACGCCTTTTCCCTGGTAGCGGCCCTTGTCCCCGTCCCGCAGCTCCAGGGCCTCAAACTCGCCGGTGGAGGCGCCGCTGGGGGCCGCGCCGAGGGCCACCGTGCCGTCCGTCAGATGTACCTCCGCCTCCACGGTGGGGTTTCCTCTGGAGTCCATGATCTCCCTTCCGATTACCTTTTCGATCTCAAGCCACTGTCTCATATGGTTACCATCCTCTCATTTTTATTTGATGGACGCCGCCGGAGCCAAAACCTGCCCCGAAACGCCCGTTTTCCCATGGGAAACCTGCCGCCGGAAAGAGGAAGCGCACTTTCTGGCGGCAGGCTCCTGATTTATTCACAGAAGTTAGTTTTGACTAACTATCTGTATGATAACACGTCATCCATGGGCTGTCAAGGAAAAAGTTAGGATGGACAAACTCCCTTTCTCCTACTTCCCGGCCGTTTCCTTCCCGTACAAAATCCGCCGTTCCCTGGCCACCAGGGCCGCTGACAGCACCAGGGCCAGCACATCGCTGACCGGCTGAGCGGCAAAGATGCCGTTAATCCCCCACCGGAGAGGAAACAGGCAGATGAGAGGAATCAGAAACAGAATCTGCCTCAGAAACGTGATCACAATGGAGGGCAGAGGTTTCGCCAGGGACTGGAAAAAGGTGGTGGCCAGCATGACAAACCCCAGGATGGGCGTCACGCAGAAATTCACCCGCAGGCCGGTCACTCCCAGGCTCATCATTTCCTCCGACGCGCCGAAGGCCATCAGGATCGCCTGGGGAAAGAACAGCACCGCCAGCCAGATCAGGCAGGTCACGGCCACGGAGACGGCGGAGGCCTGGTAAAGGACGGCCATCACACGCCGGTACTTCCCCGCCCCGAAATTATTCCCCACAATGGGCTGGATGCCCTGGCTGATTCCGCTGGCCGGCATGATGACAAAGGTCATGATGCTGGTCACCACGGCGTAGACGCTGATGGCCGTATCCCCGCCGTACTTTCCCAGCTGGCCGTTGTAGACCAGGCTGATGAATCCCATGGCCATCTGGGCGATCCAGAAGGCAAAGCCGCAGGAGATGATTTTCCTGGAGAGGGGCCAATCCGGGGCGAAGATGCCCTTTCCCATCTCCACCTTCGTGTATCCTCTGCTGATCAGGAACAGGCCAAAGAGGGCAGAGAGCAGCTGGCCGATGACGGTGGCCCAGGCGGCGCCCGCCACGCCCCAGTCCAAAACCGCCACAAACAGGGCGTCCAGCACAATGTTAGTCACCGCCCCGATCCCCGTCACGCACATTCCCATCACGGGACGTCCGGACACCCGGACAAAGTCGCAGAACACCTGGGTCAGCCCCTGGAACAGACAGCCCAGGGCGACAATCTTATAATAGGTCACGGCGTAAGGGTAAGCCGTCTCCGTCACCCCGAACAGCCGCAACACCGGCTCGCGAAAGGCCAGCAAAAACGCCGTCAGGGCCAGCTCCGAAACCACCGCCAGCACCAGGGCGTTTCCAAAGGAGCGGTTCATGCCGTCCTGGTCCTTTTTCCCCGCAAACAGGCAGAACAGGGAGGAACCTCCCGCGCTGCAGGTGAGGCCGAAGGCCATCATCATATAGGATAGGGGAAAGCAGATGGAAAGCCCCGCCAGGGCGGAGGTCCCGTTAAAATTCCCCACAAACATCCGGTCCACGATGTTGTAGACCGCCGTGATCAGAAGGGAGATGGCCGCGGGGATGGAAAACCGCAGAATCATGGGAAACAGCGCCCCTTCCGTGAAATCGTGTTCTCTGTTCATCGTTCATTACCTCGTCTAATTATTTAGTTTCCTAAGTATTTGCGTGAAATTTTGGATAACCGGCCCGTTTTCATTCGGACAGGTTATCCATCATTTTTTCTATCACCTCAAAGAAAACCTCCAGCTTTTCCTCCGGAATGCCCCGGACGAGCGTCTCCTCCAGGTCCGTCAGCTCCTCTACCACCTGATCTTTATAAACCAGGGCCTTGTCCGTCAAAACGATCCGTTTCAGGCGGTTGTCGTAGGGGGCCGGTTCCCGGATCAGCAGGCCGTTTTTCTCCATCTGCTTCAGCAGCTCCGTGGCCGTGGACGGCCGGATGCTGTATTCCTCCTCAATATCCTTCTGGAAAATATCCCCGGTCTGAGCCAGAAGGAAATGGAGGGCCCGCCCCTGGGAACCGCTGAACTCGTTCCGGGATGAAAGCATATCCAGTTTCCGGCGCAGCTTGTTGGAAAGCTTGCTGACGTATCTTGCGGCGCTTCGCGTAAGAGAAACCATGGTGTCCTCCTTTTTTACTTAGGTTCCTAAGCTATTGTAGGGAATGAAAAGGAATTTGTCAAGAGGCGGAAAACGGACGCGGGAAAGACAAGGAAAAAACGCGGAAAACGGCGCAGGATGCCCGCGCCGTTCCCACACTCTGGCCGTCCGCTTTCCCGGCCGTCTCTCCATTTCATCACTCGTCGAAAATGCTCACGATCTCCCCGTCCAGAATCCGGTTCATGTTCTTCACCGCGCAGAAGTTTCCGCACATGGAGCAAGTGTCCTCCTTCTCCGGCTTGGCGGACGCCCGGTAGGCTCTGGCCTTCTCCGGGTCGATGGAAAGGTCAAACATGGCCTCCCAGTCCAGTTTCTTTCTGGCCAGGCTCATCTGGTCATCCCAGTCCCTGGCGCCCCGCACGCCCTTGGCGATGTCCGCGGCGTGGGCGGCGATCTTGGAAGCGATGATGCCCTCCTTTACGTCGTCCTCGTCCGGCAGGCGCAGGTGCTCCGCCGGCGTCACGTAGCACAGGAAGGAGGCTCCGGCAGCGGCAGCCACCGCCCCGCCGATGGCTGCGGTGATGTGGTCGTAGCCGGGAGCCACGTCCGTCACCAACGGCCCCAGCACGTAGAAGGGAGCGCCCTTGCACAGAGTCTGCTGGATCTTCATGTTGGCGGCGATCTGGTCCAGAGGCATATGGCCCGGCCCCTCGATCATCACCTGCACGTCCTTTTTCCAGGCCCTGGCGGTGAGCTCTCCTAAGGTCACCAGCTCCTCGATCTGGGAAATGTCCGAGGCGTCCGCCAGGCATCCCGGCCGGCAGGCGTCTCCCAGGCTTAAGGTGACGTCGTACTCCCTGCAAATGTCCAGGATCCGGTCAAACTGGGCGTAAAACGGGTTTTCCTCCCCGGTCATCTCCATCCAGGCGAAAATGATGGAGCCGCCTCTGGAGACGATGTTGGTGAGGCGTTTGGCCTCCTTAAAGCGGGCAGCGGTCCTGCGGTTGATGCCCACGTGGATGGTAAGGAAATCCACGCCGTCCTTGGCGTGCATTTCCACGATCTGCAGCCACTCCTCCGCCGTGATCTCCTTTAAGGGCTTGTGGTAATACACCACCGCGTCGTAAATGGGCACCGTGCCGATGATGGCCGGGCACTCTTTCGTCAGTTTCCGGCGGAAGGTCCTGGTGTCGCCCCAGGAGCTCAAATCCATGATGGACTCCGCTCCCATGTCCACTGCCCGTTTCACCTTCGCCAGCTCCATATCCAGATCCTTGCAGTCCCTGGAGGTGCCCAGGTTTACGTTGATCTTCGTCTTCAGCATGGAGCCGATCCCGTTGGGATCAATGCAGGTGTGAAGACGGTTGGCGGGGATAGCCACCTTTCCCTGGGCCACTAACTCCATCAGCTCCTTCGGGTCGAAATGTTCCTTCTTTGCCACCGCTTCCATTTCCTTTGTCAGGATCCCCTGTCTGGCGGCGTCCATCTGTGTGGTATAGCTCATGACTTCTTCTCCCTTCTGTGAGAGGGAGCTTCCTGTGCGCGCTGCCTGTTCCTCCTGATTCTTTACAAAGGTGAATTCCCCCGCAAAAAGCGGACGCGGCGGCCCGCGGCTGCGTCAGCAGCCAGTTTCCTACTGATACAAAAAACGGATCCACGCCACGTAAGGCGCAGATCCTGTTTCCTTCCGCATATTTCCCTACGTTGGCATTACCCAAATCAGGTGGTATAGGTCGAAGTTGATGACTTCCTCTCAGCCCGCACACGAGCTCCCTGTTATGCAGATTATCGTATCACCGCCGTGGGCGGATGTCAAGATTTACCGCACGGCCACGGGAAAAGCGGAGGTTTTCCCCAGGCGGAACCCGTCACGCCCGCTTCCCTTTCCAAAGGTACGCGCCCCAGAGCAAAACGCCCAGCGCCGCGCCGCCCAACACGTTTCCCACCGTCACCGGCAGCAGGTTTCCCAGGAAAAAGGACTGCCATGTAAGGCCGTCCAGGGAAATTCCCTGGGCTGCGGCCAGGGCGGCGTACTCCGGTTTGGCCGCCGCGAAAAGGCCGGCGGGGATGTAGTACATATTGGCGACGGAGTGCTCGAACCCGCCCAGCACAAACAGCATAATGGGGAAATACAGCCCCAGCAGCTTATCCGCCACAGTGGTTCCCATCATGCTGATAAACACGGCGGCGCACACCAGGAAATTGCATAAAATCCCCAAAAGCACCGCCTTTCCCGGATCCAGGGAGGTCTTTGTCACCGCGGCGCGGATCACATTTCCCGCCACGGCTCCGGAAAATCCAGACATCTGGCCGCTCTCACAGACCAGAAACGCCATCAGCGCAGAGCCGAGAAAGTTTCCCAGATACACCGCCGCCCAGGAAACCGCCATCCGCCCGAAGGAAATCTGTTTCTCCAGCACCGGCATGATTAACAGGCAGTTCCCCGTAAACAGCTCCGCCCCTAAAAACACAATCAGCGCCAGTCCCGCCGGGAATACCAGGGCGGAAACGATCCTGGCCGTCCCCGGATTTTCCACCATGCAGGAAGCCGTCCCGGCCCCCACGGCCGCCAGGGCCAAAAGCATCCCCGCCAGAACTCCCATCAGGAGCATCCTTAGCAGGGGCATGGTCGCTTTCCCACGTCCTGTTTCCATGTAACGGTTTGCCGTCTCTTTTGCTGAATACAATGTATGTTCCTCCTTTTTCCTCTCGGAAATGCCAGTCCTCTTTCTGTCTAATCCTCATATAAATGCCGCCAGGGCGTATTTAAGGGCAGCTTGCCAAACTCCGCCCGGCCATACTCCACCGGCTCCCGCCCTCTCCGGACCCGCAGCAGCCGGTTTGCCAGGGCCAGGGAATCCGCCAGGTTCACCGCCAGGATCACCACCGCCATCCCCCGGTCCAGAAACTGCTCCAGATGCTCCCAGATCCGCAGCCGCAGGGCCACATCCGCCCCCTTAAAGGGCTGGATGCAGAATACCGCCTGAGGGTTCTGAAGGAGGACGCGGGCGTAGACCAGATCGTATTTTTCCGTCTCCGACAAAGCCTCCACCCGTTTCCAGAACACCTCCGGCCCCAGAAGGCCGGCGTACTCCCTGGAAACGCTCCGTTTCACCCGCCCCCGCAGCCACACGTCCGGGAACCGGTGATCCAGGTTAAAGCAGAGGTTGTCCAGGTAGCTCATGTTGGAAAACACCATGGTCTCCGCCGGCAGCTCCCGGATCACCCCCACCCGCCGGTCTTTTGGCAGGTGCACCGGTTTCCCCGCTGCCAGGCAGGTCCCGGCCGGCGGAGCCGCCGCCCCCGTGACCCAGTCCGCCAGATCCTGATAGGAGGCGTTGTCCATGGCCTGGAGCACCAGGCACTCTCCCGCCCGGACCCGGATGTCCAGAGGCCCCGTTTCCCCGATCCGGATGCCCCTGGCCTCAAACACCGGGCCAGTCTCCGTTTCCGGGCCGTTCCGGTCTATTTTCTCCCGCACCTTCCGGTCGAACTCCTCCGTGCAGCGGAAGAAAAAGGTCCTGGGCACCGGATCCTCTGCCTGGTAGTCTTTCA
The DNA here is from genome assembly GCF_002160755.1 of Lachnoclostridium sp. An14. GTDB lineage: Bacteria > Bacillota > Clostridia > Lachnospirales > Lachnospiraceae > Lachnoclostridium_A. The sequence continues at coordinate 22,771 of NZ_NFLE01000034.1, read as the reverse complement.
CCAGCTGGCCGTTCATCATGGTGGCAGTCCGGCCGCAGATCTGCCAGGCGTCCTCAAAATGAGAGGCGATGTAGAGAAAGGCCATCCCTTTCGCGGCGTAGCGGCGCATGATCTCATGGAGCTTTTTTAACTCCCGCTCGCTGACGAAGGTGCCGATGTCGTCCATCACCACCAACTTATTTCCCGCCACCACCGCCTTTAAAAGCTCCACCACCAGCCGCTCAAAGGCGGACAGCTCGTCCACATGGCTGTCGGCGGAAATATCCACGCCGATCTCCTCCAGGAAAGGAGCCAGCTGGCGGCGCAGCACCTCCGGCTCTACGATCCTCTTTTTAAAGCCCTGACGGAGCACAAACACGTTGTCCGCCACCGTCAGCCCCTCCGCCAGGCAGCTGCGGTTCTGGATCACGCTGATGCGGTTGTATTTCATGGTGGGAAACCGCCAGTGGTTCACCAGCTTTTCCTGGTAGTAGACGTAGCCGTAATGGAGGGGCAGATTCTGGCGCAGAAGGCGCAGGAAGGCCGCCAGTCCTACATGGTTGATGGGCACCAGCCCCACGATCTCCCCGGCCATCACCGCGAAGTTGAAATTTTCCAGCTGGGTGACTCCCTGCTCCCGGTAGGTCACCCGCTCCATCCGCAGAATTTCCCGTTTCATGACAGCGCCCCCCGGTTTAACTCCCTGTCGTTGGTGATCACCGGCAGCACGATCTCCACATCCGTCCCCACCCCCGGCATGGAAAAGACGTGGAGGCCGTACTCCTCCCCAAACAGCAGGTGGATGCGGTTGTTTACGTTTACCAGGGCGATGCCGCCCTCGCTTTCCTGGGAGTGGTCCGCCAATGCCCGGCCGCTTTTTTCCAGCCGTTCATTCGTCCGCCTTAAGGTCTCCGGGTCCATGCCCACCCCGTCGTCGGAAATGCGGATCAAAAGCCTGGAGCCGGTCCGCTCCAGGTGGATGGTCAGGTGGCCGGTGCCGATTTTTAACTCCGTGCCGTGAATGATGCTATTTTCCAGGATGGGCTGCATGGTCAGTTTCGGCAGGCGGCAGCGGTAGATCTCCTCCCGGTCCTCCGGATCGCACTCCACCGCCAGCTCCAGCCTGGGGCCAAACCGGTACTGCTGCACCCGGAAATACGTCTCGCAGTTGTGCAGCTCCTCCTCCACGGATACCAGGTTTTCCACCTTGCTGATGGTGTAGCGGAAAAAGGAGGCCAGGGCCTCCGTCATGTCCGCCACCTGGGAAAGCCCGGCGATCAGCGCTTCGCTTCGAATGCTCTCCAGGGTGTTGTAGAGAAAATGGGGGTTGATCTGGTTCTGGAGGGCCAGGTACTGGGCCTGGCGCTTATTCAGTTTTAAAAGCTCGGAGGAGTTAAACACCTGGTCCATCCGCTTTAGCAGCAGCTCCTGGGCCGGGCTGGCGGTCACGTCCATGGCGTCCGCCAGCTCTCCCGTGGTGTAGCCCTCCAAAAACAGGCGCATGGTCCGTTCCATCCGCAGATAGGGCTTTACCAGCCAGGAAAACCATATCCAGATAAGGGCCAGAAAGGCGGCCGCTCCCGCCCCCCAGAGCCAGACCGGCCCGCCTCCCGCCAAAGCCTGACAGAACCCGGCCGCCAAAAGGGCCGCCAAAAGGGCTCCCGCCCCGCCTGCCAGCACTGCCGCCCGGAAGGACAGCTGCCCTTTTCTCCCCTTTTCCATCGTCATCCCTCCGTTTCCTTTCCGTTTCTAGCCGTACAGTTTCCGGTACTCTGCCGGGTTTAGGCCCGCCATCTTGTGGAACAGGGCAGTGAAGTGTTTCCGGTCGCTGTAGCCCACCCGTTCACAGATTTCCGCCACCGGCAGATTGGTCTCCCGGAGAAGGGTTTTGGCCTCCTCCATCCGCACGCGGGTGAGGTATTTGGAAAAGCCCTCTCCCGTCTCTTTCTTAAAGAGGGCGCTGAAATAGCTGACACTGAACCCCGCCGTCTCGCACACGTCCTCCAGGGTAATCGGCTCGCTGAAATGCTGCTGCACATACTGTTTGGCAATGCGCACCGGCCGTAAGGCCTCGTTCCGGCGGATGGCCAGAATCCCCTCCATCAGGCCCTCCTGAAAGGCCGCCAGTTCCTCAAAGGCCTGCTCCCCGCGGGAGCACTGGCCGACGCGGCTGGCAAAGTCCAGAAGGCAGGTCTCCATGTCCACATTTCCCAGGCGGGACACAAACAGGCGGCCGGCGGCGCTCACCAGCTCCTGCAGGTCCCGGCCGCAGATCTCCGGCGTGGAGAGGGCCGCCTCCTTCAGATGCTCCGCCGCCAGCCGTCCTTCCTTCCCGTCCATCCGCTCCACGGCTCCCTGGATTTCCCGGCCGTAGCGGTCCAAAAGCTCCTGTCCGCCGCCGCAGCCTGCCGGCACCGTCTCCAGCATCCGTCCGGGGCCGGTGATCCACCGCTCCCAAAGGGCCGCCCGCGCGTACTCCACGGACTGTCCCAGGCCGGAGGGCTCTCTCTCCTCCGTCCCCAGGGCCAGGGAAAATTCCACCTGTCCAAAGAGGTGTTTCCGCCCGTCCAGCTCATTTAAGCCGTCCCGCAGCGCCCGCCGGAAACTGTCCCGGGTTTCCCTGCCGTAATTGACCACGCCGCAGCCCACGCTCTCCTCAAACTCAAACACCGCCTGCACCCCGGCCTTTTCCAGGGCGGAGACCAGGATCTCCCTGGCCTTCTCCCGCACCAGCTCCACCGCCGCCCGGCTCACCGTCCTGGGATCCCAGTCCAGTTTCAGCAAAAACACCTGGTACAGCTCTCCGGGACAGTCAAAATAGTATTCTTCCTCCAGCCGTTTCTCCGTAAGGCCCGCCGTCTCCCGGCCAAGTACCTCCTTTGCCAGGCTGGCCCGGATGCGCTCCATGTCCTTGCGGCGGCTCTCCAGGCTCAGGGAACTTTTGACCTGGGCCTCTTTTCTGGCCAGGCACCGCTCTCCCAGGGTCCGCAGCGTCCCCATGAGCTCCTCCTTTTTGATGGGTTTCAGGAGGTAATTTCCCACGCCGAACTTTATGGCGCTCTGGGCGTACTCAAAATGGGCGTAGCCGCTGATGATGATCACCTCCAGCTCCGGCCGCAGGGCCTTCGCCTGCTCGATCAGCTCCAGGCCGCCAAGGCCGGGCATCCGGATGTCGGTGATCAGGATGTCCGGTTCCAGCTGCCTGATTTTTTCCAGGGCCTCCAGGCCGTTTTCCGCCGTCCCGGCCACCTCCATCCCCAGAGCCTCCCAGTCCGCCAGAATCTGCACCAGCCGGCAGATCAGCCGCTCATCGTCCGCAATCAATACCTTCAGCATAATGTTCCTCCCTGTATCTGTCCCCTTCGTTCTCCCTATCATACCATGGAGAGGGAGAGAATTCAACGAAATCCCCGGACGGGATCCTGCCCGCGGACACCCCTGGCTCTGCCATATCCCCGCATTCTCCCCGCCTGCTCAGAAACGGGGCGGCAGCCCTCTTTTGCTGCCGCCCCGTGAATTTCCTCCCCCAAAGGGGGATGCGGCAGGCAGCGGCGGCAGGGGACGGGCCGTTTTTCCTGGCCTCCGGCCGGCCCGGCTGGCTCTGCCGCAGCCTGGCTTTGGGGAAACGAAATTATTTCCAGTGCTTTAACTGTGAAAGGTACGCATCATATTGAGCTCGTCTGGTTTCTTCCCCCTCGTTATGGGGATTTGGCATATGTTCAACCAGGAAATCAATCATGGACTCTTTGGACGGATACACAAACCCGCCGTCCTGATAGCACCATCTGCAATAATCCTCATTATAGCTCCCATCCGGCTCTCTGCTGATGAAACTGTCTTCATTTAGCGGCATTCCGCAGCACTGACAGACCAGCTGCCGGGGCGATCCCAGAAGTGTGTTGATGGATACGTCATAAACCTGTGACAGCAGTTTTAATGTGTCCGTATTTGGCTGTGTCTCGCCGGTTTCCCAGCGGCTCACGGCCTGCCTGGTGACCTGCAGCCGCTCTGCCAGCTGCTCCTGTGTAAGATGGTGTTTCTCCCGCAGATGTTTCAGAATATCCCGTATTTCCATGTCTGGGCCCTCCTAAGAAATGTTTTTCCTCATTATATCTTCCAAAAAGGCCTTTCACAAGCAACTGGCTGTTGCCAGGGAAAACGGGACTGTCTCCCGGAAAATTTCCCAGGGGACGCAGCTGCCCGCGGCGCAAAAAGGCCGGACACAAGGCCCGGCCATACATTTTTAGTTGCTTTGCCGATGGGGATTACTCCTTCTTCAGTACGGATACGCCCGTGTCGGTTACGGCTCCGCCCAGATCCTCGCCGTTGACGGCAGCCACAGCGGCCTTTACGCCCTCGTAGCCCATCACATCCGGATTCTGCGCCATGGTGCAGAGCAGGTATCCGTCGTCGATCAGTCCAAGGATGGCATCGGATTTGTCAAAGCCAACGCCGGTGATTTCCTCGCCGGATGCCTTGATGGCGTTTCCGATACCGGTGGTGGAACCCTCGTTGCAGCCAAAGATTCCCACAACGCCCTGGGTGATGTAGTTCTCAGCGATGCTCTGTGCCTTGGCGGCGTCGCCTTCGCAGAACTGAGTCTCCGTCAGGGTGTAAGCCGTGCCCTCAAAAGCGGAGCGGAATCCCTCGTCACGGGATACGGTGGAATCGGTAGCGGCATTTACACTGATGATGCCGATGGAGCCCTCGGTGATGCCCTTTGCCTCCAGGGCGGCGATCATCTCCTCGCCTGCGGTCTTTCCGGCGGCGGTGTTGTCGGTGGAGAAGGTGGCCTCAGCCTCCACGTTTGCCGGGGAGTCCACGTAAACGATCTTTACTCCGGCGCTCTCTGCCTCTTTCAGGGCGGAAGAAATGGCATCCGGTCCGTTGGCGGCCACGATGATGGCCTGGGCGCCTGCGGAAACGGCGTTGTTCACGCACTCGATCTGCTGAGCGTCATCCTTGGTGTTGGGGGCCATGAACTGTACCTCTACCCCAAGCTCGGCCGCTGCCTTCTGCGCGCCCTCATTTAAGGTCACCCAGTGCTGGTCGATGGAGTCCATGGTGATCAGGGAAATGAGAATGTCGCTGTCCGCCGCGGGGGCTGCCGCCTCTGCCGCCTCACTCTCCGTCTCCTCTGCTGCCTCTGCCTCCGTGGCTGCCGGAGCCTCTGTCTCCGCCGGCTTGTCGCTGGAGCAGCCGGCCATCACGCCGGTAGCTACGCAGAGCGCGCATAACATTGCTGCTAATCCTCTTTTTTTCATGTCTGTTTCCTCCTTTTATTTCCCTTTTTATAAAGCTTTTATCTTAGGGCCGCTTTCCGCGGCCGCTAATTCCCGTTATGTTCCGGAGCTCTCCGCTTTTCTCGCTTTTCTTCCGCTTTCCTTCTGCACAGCCCGCGTCACGTTCCGTCTCCAGTTAAGCGGAGCGCCGTTTTCCAAATACGCCCTTGCGGAACACCACGTCAAGCAGCACCGCGAACACCACGATGATGCCGATCACCAGGCGCTGGATGCCCACCTGAGCGCCAATCATGTTCAGGCCGTTTTCCAGGGTCTGCCATACGGAAGCTCCCGCCAGGGTTCCCAGCAGAAGGCCGGTGCCGCCCAGAGGAGAAATGCCTCCGATTACTCCGGCCGCCACGGCGTACATCTCGTACATATTTCCCGCTTCCATGTTGCCCATTCCCGCCTGTCCGCAGAGGATGAGGCCCACCACGAAGGAGCAGAACGCGCTCACCAGGTAGGTTTTCGTGGTGGTGGCCACCACGTTGACGCCGGAAAGCTTGGCCGCCTCCACGTTGGAGCCGATGGCGTAAATGTGGCGTCCCGTCCTGGTCTTGGACAGCAGGAAGAAGAAGATCACAAACAGCAGAATGGCGATCCAGAAGGTGTTGTAGATCCCCAGGGTCTTTCCGTAGTAGAACACGTTCTGGAAGGTATCTCCGCCCTCTTTTCCGATTCCGGAGGCGATGGCGTCCGTGTTGCGGTTGCCGTTTACCATGTAGGCGATGCCCCTGGCCACAAACATGGTTCCCAGAGTGGCGATGAAGGGGGGCAGCTTACATTTTCCCACGAGAAAGCCGTTGATCACGCCCACCACCATGCAGCAGGCCAGGGTGATCAGCACGGCCAGCACCGGGTTTACCCCCAGGCACATCAGGGTGGCGGAAATCATGGCGCTCATGCCCACCACGGAGCCGATGGAAAGGTCGATGTTTCCGGTGATCAGCACGTAGCTCTGGCCAATTCCGATGATCAGGTACTTGGACATGGAACGGAGCAGGTTCATCACGTTCTGCCCGGCAAATACCTTGGGATTGATGATTCCAAATGCGATATAGATGACGATGAGGCCGGCAAACGCGGTGAGCGCGCCGCCCATGCCGCGGATGCTTAAAATCCGCTTGATGACTCCCTGTTTATTCTGATTCATGACTCTCCCCCTCCTACGGTTTCCTTATCCGCGATCTTTTTCTCAAACCTGGTGGCCAGGGTGAGGATTTCGTTCTGGGTGGCCTCGGAGGCCATCAGCTCTCCCGTGATGCGGCCGTCGCACATGACGATGATCCGGTCCGCGATCCCCATCACCTCCGGCATTTCCGAGGAGACGAACATGACTCCGATCCCCTCCGCCTTCAGCATGTTCATCAGGTTATAGATTTCCACCTTTGCCGCCACGTCGATTCCCCTGGTAGGCTCGTCGAAGATGACCACCTTGGAATCCCTGGCCAGCCATTTTCCCACCACCACCTTCTGCTGGTTGCCGCCGGACAGATTGTCGGCGTTGATCTCCACGTTAGGCGTCTTGATCTTTAGGTTTTTTACGGCCTGATCGCACATTTCCGTCTCTTTTCTGCGGCTGACCACACCGGCCTTGTCACAGAGCAGATCCAGGTTCGGCAGGGCGATGTTCTGGCGGATGCTCAGTTTCGTGCACAGCCCGTCCTTTTTCCGGTCCTCCGGCGCCAGCACGATACCGGCGCGGATGGCATCGGAGGGCTTTCGGATCTGCACCTCCTGGCCGTTTAACAGGATCTGGCCGCTCTCCTTCGGATCCACTCCGAAGATGGCCCTGGTGGTCTCCGTCCGCCCGGCTCCCATCAGGCCCGCGAACCCCACAATCTCTCCCTCGTAAAGGTCAAAGCTCACGTCCCGCACCATACGGCCGGCGTTCAGGCCGCGCACCTCCAGGATCTTTTTGCCTTTTTTACACTCTACCCTGGGGAATTTTTCCTTGATCTCCCGGCCCACCATGTTGGCGATGATCTCGTCCAGGGTGGTGTCGGCAAAATTCATGGTGGTGATGTACTGGCCGTCCCGCATGACGGTCACCCGATCCACGATGTGCTCCAGCTCCTCCAGGCGGTGGGATATGTATACAATGCCGCAGCCCTTGGACTTTAAGTCCCGGATGATGCGGAACAGGTCTTCGATCTCCCTGGCGGTCAGGGCCGATGTGGGCTCGTCCATAATCAGGATCCTGGCGTTGGTGGAAAGGGCTTTGGCGATCTCCACCATCTGCTGCTTGGAAACGGGCAGCTCTCCCACTACCTGGCCGGGATCCAGATCAATTTTTAATTCCTCCAGGATCTTTCTGGCCTCGTTTTCCATCTCCCGGTTGGAGAGGATGATGCCGTTTCTCTTTTCCCGCCCGAGAAACATATTTTCCGTCACCGACAGATGGCGGCACATATTCAACTCCTGATGGATGATGGCCACGCCGGCCTCCTGAGCCATTTTCGGCGTCAGATCGCCGTACTCTTTCCCAAAGATGGACATGGTTCCCCCGTCCCTGGTATAAACACCGCTTAAAATCTTCATCAGGGTGCTCTTTCCGGCTCCGTTTTCTCCCAGGAGAGCCATCACCTCGCCGGAGCGCAGCTCAAACCGCACATGGTCCAGCGCCTTCACACCGGGGAAGGTTTTCACGATATTCTCCATGGAGACAATCACTTCGTTCATTTTCATACCCCCGTCCTCGTCACAAGCAGCCGGACGCCCGCGCCGCTTTCTGATCTTCCATTCACTGGTTCCAGTATAGCAGAGAATGTTTGTGCAAATAAGGGGATGATTTTTCGTTTTGTGGGGGGTATTTTATTTAGTTTGACGGGAAATGGGATAGATTGGATGGAATTTGTGGAAATATTGACGAAAAAGAGGAGGTGCCGCGGCGGGAGCGGGCGCCGGAGCGCGGTGAGGGGATGGGGAAGGTGGTTTTCTGCGGCGCAAACAGGCGCGGTTTCATGGAAAGCCGCGCCTGTTTCTTTCCCTGCCGCCGATCTTTTCCACGATCTAGCGGGCAAGTTCGCGGCTCCCCAAAACCTCCGCCAAAACGACCGGACCTTTCCATTGACATTCTCCCCTTTATAGTATATAGTGTGTATATACAATAATCACACCAAGGAGCCAACACCATGAAAATCCTTATCTCCAACACCTCCGACGCCCCTCTCTACCAGCAGATCAAAGAACAGCTCACCGACGCCATCTTAAAGGGCGAGCTGGCGGAGGGGGATTTGCTGCCGTCCATCCGGGCTTTCGCCAATGACTTAAGGGTGAGCGTTCTGACCATACGGCGGGTCTATGACGATCTGGAAAAAGAGGGGTTTGTAAAGAGCCAGGTGGGCATCGGAACCTTCGTTTCCACCGGCAATACGGAATTTCTCCGGGAATCCAGGCGGCGCCTAGTGGAACAGAAACTGGCTGACGCCATCCGCGCCGCCAAGTCCTTGGGGATTTCCTGGCAGGAATTGCAGGACATGATGAAGATTCTGTTTGAGGAGGAATAGTATATGGAACCTATATTAGAAGTCTGCGGACTGAGCAAAACCTATCCCGGCTTTTCCCTAAAGGATATTTCCTTTTCCCTGCCGGAGGGCTGCATTACCGGCCTGATCGGCCGAAACGGGGCGGGAAAAACCACCGTCCTGCGGGCCATTCTCGGTCTAATGCCGGCGGATTCCGGCACCGTCCACTTTTTTAACACGGAATCTCCAGAAACCGGGGCACGCCCTGGGCGGGCCGTGAGAGAACGCCTGGGCATTGTCCTGGACGGCGGGGGATTTTACGGGGATTTCAGCCTGGAGGAGATGAAAAACCTGACGGCTGCCGCCTACCCCTCCTGGGACGAAGACGAGTACCGGCGGTATCTGGACCGTTTCTCCCTCCGTTCCAGGCAGAAAATCCGCACCCTGTCAAAGGGAATGCAGATGCAGTACGCCCTGGCCCTGGCCCTCTCTCACCACGCGGAATTTCTGATTCTGGACGAGCCCACCAGCGGGCTGGATCCCCTGATCCGCGCCGGAATCCTGGAGCTTTTAAAAGAATTTATGGAAAACGGCGGGCGGGGCGTGCTCTTTTCCACCCATATCACCTCCGATCTGGATAAAATCGCCGACCTGCTGATCCTCATGGACGGCGGACGGCTGGTGTTCCAGGAGGAAAAGGACCTGCTCCTGGACCGGTTCCGGGTGGTAAAAGGAGATCCCAGAGACTTAAATCCAGCCGTAGAGCCGCTGCTTGGGGGCATCACCCAGACCGCCTTCGGCTTTACCGCCGTCACAAAGCAGCCGGACCGCCTGCGGGCCCTTCTGCCGGACTGCTTGTTGGAACGTCCGTCCATCGAGGACATCATGCTCCACTATCTCAAAGGAGGGAAGTAAAATGCTGTTTCAGTTAATAAAAAAGGAGGTTCTGCTGGCCAAAAGCTACGTTCTTCTCATGCTCGCGGTGTGCGTCGCCTTTCCCCCGTTTCTGCTGTGGCGGTCGCCGGAACAGGCCGGCATTCTGGGGTTTGTGCTGTCCGCGGTCATTTCCGTTCTCATGTGCCTGCAGTACGTATCCTTAAAAGAAACCCAGTATCCGAAGGCCGCTGCCCTGCTGTGCGCCCTGCCGTTTTCCCGCAGGGATCTGGTGCTGTCAAAATACCTGTTTTCCATCCTGATCTATCTGGCCAGCTGCCTGATTTTCGGCGTGGAAACCCTTTTGTTTCCCCAGCTTGCCACCGTGGGGCTTGAAACACCGGTTCTTTTGTTCTTCGTCATCTCCCTGCTTTTGGGCGTCTATCTGCCGGTGCAGTACAAGCTGGGATATGAAAAGACGAGACTGTTTTTCGCTGTGTTTATCATGGCCTCACCCTTTATATTTTCCTGGTCGCTGGCGTGGAAGGGCCCGTTTCTCCCGGAGCCTCTGCGGCACATCCATCCCCTGCTTTTGACGGCCGGGAGCGTGGCTGCCAGCGCCTTTGTGCTGGCCCTCTCCTCCGCCCTTTCCGTCCGGATTTACCAGCAGGCCGACCTTTCATAATGTTATCAAACTGTCAGGAGGTATCTCTTATGGATAAGGACATTCTCTTTTTAGGCGTCATCGCCCTGGCGGCAGCCCTGTTTGGCGCCGGAAACGCGGTTCTCTGCTTTGTCAGCCGGCACCGCACGGAAAAAACCCAGGGAACCATTCTCTCCGTCAAAACCGTGTCCCCCGCTACGGCGCGGATGCGGAATTCCAAGTGGGCCATCGTCACCTACCAGGCCGGCGGAAAGACCTACACCTCAAAAGACCGCGTTCAGGTTCCCCTGTGGGCGGAGGTGGGAAACCGCGTTCCCATCCGCTACAACCGCAGCCGGCCGGAACAGATATACCGGTTTTCCCCAAAGCGGATCGCAGCCTCCGCCCTGGTCGCGGCAGTCTGCCTTCTGTGGATCGCAGGAAAGCTGGCAGCCTGATGGAAGGAAGGCCCATTTCTCCCCTATTCTGCCGGCGGCACCAAACTGCAGAGAATTCCGTAATAGGCAGAGGCCCGGGAAACGCAATTTTGCGCCTCCCAGGCCTCTGCCTGATCTCTCTATTCCCTATTCCAACAGCTCCGCAACCCTCTTATTCAGCGAAGCAATCACCTCCACCAGCACATCCTCCCCAAAACGCCGGCACTTCTGAAACGCGTAAAATCCCCCGTAAACGCCGTAGGTCACCGCGATATTGGCGGCGGCCTGGTCCTTGTACTCCGGGCGGAGGGCGAAAATCGTTTCCTTTAAGCTGGTTTCAATGGAGACTAAAAAGGCGTCTGCCCGGCTGCCGGAAAAGAGGGTTTGGATCAGTCTCTCATGGGACAGATAGGCGTAAATGAGCTGGCGGTTAAACTCCTCCGGGTTCAGCAGCAGGAATTCCGGATGCTCGATCTCCTTTAAGATGTCATGGGCCACCTGCATTTCCAGGTACTCCGACAGGGCGTACACGTCGGAAAAGTGAGAATAAAACGTGGATTTATGGATCATCGCCTTCTCACACAGTTCCTTCACCGTTATTTTCTCGATGGCCTTCTGGGAGCGCAGCTCCAAAAAGGCGTTGATAATGCTGTTTTTTGTCTTGACAACCCGGATGTCCATCCCCGTTCCCCCTTCGTTTTCCGACAATTTCCGTTTTCCGTCGCTTTTCCGACTCCCCGCCGGTTTTGCCGGTTTCGTTTTCCATTTCCTTTTATTATAATGAGAAAAACGACTTATGTCTATTATCTATTTCAGGAGGGAACGATGGATTACTATGGATTTTACACCGGACAGGAATTTACCGCCTATGCCTATCTTGGCGCCCATTTGGACGGCAATGGGGCGGTGTTTCGCACCTTTGCCCCAAACGCCCTTCGCATCTCCGTCATCGGCGATTTCAACTGCTGGCAGGAAACGCCCATGGAGAAGGTCTACGACGGAAATTTCTGGGAGTGCCGTGTGGAAAACGCTGCCCGGGGAATGAAGTACAAATACAGGATTTACCGAAAAGACGGGACTTATCTCGACCACTGCGACCCTTATGGTTTTTTCGCAGAGCTGCGCCCGGCAACGGCCTCCATTATCTGGGATCTCTCCAGCTATGAATTTCACGATGCCCCATATTTAAAAGCAGCGCAGGGGCCATCCTGTGAGCGGAGCGAGCCTCCCGCCGGAGGCGTTGGCAGCAGAGAACCCGCAGGGTTTTATGGCATAAAACGGGGCGGCTGCCGCCGTTCTCCCATGAACATCTACGAGTTTCACGCAGGCTCTTGGAAAAAGCCGGAGGACCGGCCGGACAGCTGGTATTCCTACCGGGAACTGGCCGGCCTTCTCATCCCCTTTCTCCAGGAAAACCATTACAATTTTGTGGAGATTATGCCGTTAAATGAATATCCCTGCGATCAGTCCTGGGGCTATCAGGCCACCGGCTTTTTCAGCCCCACGTCCCGATACGGCACCCCCGACGATCTGAAATATCTCATCGACCAGTGCCACCAGCAGGGCATCGGCGTGATCCTGGACTTTGTCCCCGTGCATTTTGCCGTCAACGACTACGCCCTCTTAACCTATGACGGCACCTCCCTTTACGAGTATCCCCACAGGGATGTGGGCAGAAATGAATGGGGGAGCTGCAATTTTATGCACTCCCGCGGGGAGGTCCGCAGTTTCCTCCAGTCCGCCGCCTATTACTGGCTGAAGGAGTTCCATTTTGACGGCCTTCGGGTGGACGCCGTCAGCAATCTGATCTACTGGCAGGGAAACCGGGAGCGGGGAGAAAACCGGCCCGGCATCCAGTTTCTGCAAACCATGAATCGCGGGCTGAAAGAACGGATCCCCTCCGCCCTCTTAATCGCGGAGGACTCCTCCGCCTATCAGGGCGTCACAGCCCCTGTGGACGCCGGCGGGCTGGGCTTTGATTACAAATGGGATCTGGGCTGGATGAACGACACCCTCTCCTACTTACAGGCCCCGCCCTCAAAACGCCTGGCCCAGTCCTCCAAAATCACCTTTTCCATGGACTATTTTTACAAGGAAACCTACCTTCTGCCCCTGTCCCACGACGAGGTTGTCCACGGAAAAGCTACCATCGTTCAGAAAATGAACGGGGCAGACTACCAGGCCAAATTTGCCCAGGCCCGCCTGCTCTATATGTATCTGTTCGCCCACCCGGGAAAGAAACTGAATTTCATGGGAAATGAGCTGGGACACCTGCGGGAATGGGACGAGACACGGGAAATGGACTGGAATCTGCTGCAATTTCCCCAGCACGACGGCTTTTTCCGGTTTATGAGGGAGCTGAACGGGCTGTACCTTGGCCATCCCGCCTTTTATGAAAGGGACTACGACCGGGACGGGTTCCAGTGGATCGACTGCAGCTGTCAGACGGCCCCTGTATATGCCTTTATCCGGAAATCGGCCAGCCAGGCCATCCTGGTTTTGCTGCACTTTGGAGACAAAACGATTCCGGAATACGAATGCAGCCTGCCGGACTGGAAACAGGCCCGGCTGCTGTTCCGCAGCGACTGGGAATGCTTTGGAGGAACGACGCCTAAAACCTCTGAAACTTATTTGATAGAACATTCGGTGCTGACCCTGGAGGTGAAAGGCTTTTCCGCCATGTACTTCACCCTCCGGTAAGCGGGGCAGACGCAGCGCCGTCTGGCAGCGGCCATTTCTGTCAAACAGCTGTCAGGAGGAACCTTTCGCCCGCGAAGACAGACAAAAAACAGGGGCCTGGAACACGCGTTTTACGTCTTCCAGGCCCCTGCCTGAACGGGAAGGTTACAGCCTTTCCTCTCCGTTTTCCTTTCCTGTTTCTTCTGTCAAACCGCTCTCCACATCCGCCACAGTGATCAGCGCGTCCCGCTGCAAATACTCCATGGCCTTCAGGGCGTAGCGGTGGGCCTCCGGGCTGGAGCCCGCCACGGCGTCAGTGACCACCCGGAACCGGTAGTCGTGCTGATGGGCGTCCACCGCCGTGTAGTGGATGCACACGTCCGTCAGCCCGCCGATGAGATACAGCGTCTCAGCGTGCAGGCCTTTCAGCAGAATTTCCAGATCGGTGCCGAAAAAGGCGCTGTACCTGCGCTTTGTAATGCGGTACTCATTTTCCAGAGGGTAGGTGAGCCTGGCGTAGTCCGTGTAAGGGGAGTTTTCCATGCAGTGAATCCCCTCGGAGCCGTCCAGCTCCCGGCCAAAATCCACCATATCCTTCCGGTGAACCTCCTTTACCTGAATCACCGGCAGCCCCTTGGCCCGGAATACGTCCAGCACCCGTCTCGCGTTTCGGATGCAGGTCCAGGCCGGATCGTCTAAGTTTGTCTCGTCCATGCCCACAAAATCTTCCTGCTGAATGTCAATGACCAGCAGCACGCTGTTCTCTCTGATTTCCATTGAAAAAACCTCCTAATCATCTGTTTTTATGATTTGCGATTGTCCCAATGGAAATTCAGTCCCGGTCGAAATTCACTCCTAAATTCTCTTTCACTCCGCTTTTTTCTCCTCCGGGATTCCCGCCGGCGCCTGGGCCGGAGCCTTGGGAGCCTGTTTCGGGCGGTTGATGGGCAGGGGCAGGTTGATGCCGGTGATGTTTAAGATCACGCCCTTGGCCTCGGCTGCCAGCACCTGAGGAATCTTCGGCGCGTCTACCACCACAGCCTTCAGCTGATCTTCCCGGTTAAACTTCTGGAACTCCAGAATATCCGTAAAAATAGGCTGGTAAACGTCCCCGTTGGGCAGCTTTGCCAGAGGCACGCCCTTGCCGTCCTTGCGGATGGGGAAAATGTAGCGTCCCTTGGAGAAATGGGCCAGCAGCTCCTCCTGCATCCCCTTCGTCTCCTCTGTCATCTCCTGGATGGGCCGTCTTCTGGCCTCCTGGATAAAATACAGGGCCGTCAGATGCAGGGCCGGGTTCTCCACCCACACCTTTCCCTCCGGAATGTCCTCGTTCTTTCTGCGGCGCACAAAATCCGTGAGCTGCACCAGGGTGCGTTTCCCCCCTTCCATCACTGACAGGGCATTGATTCCCATGGTGTAAAGGCCGGTGTAAAAAGAAAGCATCTGGTTGTTCTCCAGCTTTAACACGTTTACCGGGATCTTTTCCGCCAGCAGGCGCTCTCCCTCTTTTTTCGCTTCCTCTACGTCAAAAAACAGGAATACCTCATCGTCGTAGGTCTCCTCGTCGCAGACCACATAAGGCTCCTTCGTGCAGACAGACATGAGGGAAAACAGCTCCGGGGCGGTTCTCAGCCGCTCCAGCAGCGCTCCCAGGCCTGTATCTTTCGTATTTTTCATTTCTTCACTCATAATTCCCTTTGTTCTCCTTTCGGCCCTGCCGCCCGGCGGGCTCACCCTTTTATGACGGCGGCCTGGTTCCATTCTACTACTCGGTCTTCCCATTGTATCACATTCCGGTGGGCTGCGCAATTCATAATCATTTCCTTTTCCCCTCACTTGCCACTTTTGTCTTCCCCTGCTATACTGGAGAAAGACCTGCGGCGGGACCGCGGGAAAGGGGCGCGGGCGAAAACGGCTGTCCGCGCCGGATCATGAGGAGGCAAATTACCATGGAAACACAGGACTATTTCGCGTATCTGGTGGACCACATCCACTCCACCGTGGCCGCCACCACGGACGACAGCGGGATGCCGGTCACCTGCGTCATTGACATGATGGACTGGGACGAAAACGGCGTCTATTTTCTCACCGCCAAGGGCAAGGGCTTTTACAGCCGCCTGACCAAGCGGAAATTTCTCTCCGTCACGGGAATGGAGGGAGAAAGCACCATGACCAGCCGCTCCCTATCTCTGCGGGGAAGTGTCAAAGAAGTGGGGCCGTCCTTCCTGCCCCGTCTGTTTGAGAAAAATCCCTATATGGCGGAAATCTACCCGGACGAGGCCTCCAGAAGGGCTCTCACGGTGTTCTGCCTTTACAAGGGAACGGGAGAATGGTTTGACCTGTCAACGAAACCCATCCAGCGGGCCAGCTTTTCCTTCGGCGGGGCGGAATCGGAGGGGGAAGGCTTTTTCATCACCGACCGCTGCGTGCTCTGCCGCCTCTGCTACTCCAAATGCCCGCAGAAGTGCATCGACATCAGCCGCCGGCCCGCCGTGATCCAGCAGGAAAACTGCCTGCGCTGCGGCAACTGCTATGACGTCTGCCTGGCCAGGGCCATTGTGAAACGGAAAGATTTGTAAATTTCGCTTGCATTTTTTCAACTTAGTGCTATACTAGAAAAGGTAAGCGAAAGGGGACATAGCTCAGCTGGGAGAGCGTTGCGTTCGCAACGCAAAGGTCGCGGGTTCGAATCCCGTTGTCTCCATTTTGGTACTTGATCTTTTATCTTTCAGGTGCTATAATATAACACGTTTGGAAGCATAGCTCAGCTGGGATGAGCGTTCGCCTCACACGCGAGAGGTCATGGGTTCGAGCCCCATTGCTTCCACTGGTAAAACCTTGTATTTAGGCTGGAAAGCTTGGATATGAGGTTTTTTGTTGTGTTTGAAAGGGGAAATAAGGAAACTCCATAATCACGGCAAACGCAGGAAAGTGTTCTCCATTTAAACCTTGTTTTTCATTCACAAATGAAAACCCCCGGAGTCGCTACCTCCGGGGCCTTTTTATTCCTATTTAAAACAAGCGGAAGGATCCGTCCTTTTCCCGGACCATTTCCTCCTCTGCGGGGCATTTTCATGGAAAATTTCTCTCATCTCCCACAGCAACAGCCCCCACAGAAAACCGCAGATTTCCTGTCTGTGTCTACTCCAGCTCCTCCGGCCGGACCCATTTCTCCTTTGCCCGCTCCGCCAGCCGCCGGTTCATTTCCCCCAGGCTGCCAAATTCCTTCAGGGCGCAGACGACCTGGGGACAGGAATCCATCAGGGCCTCCGCCTTTCGGTACGTTTCCTCTCCCATGGGCTCAAAGGCGGCAGCGGTAATCACCTGGGAGGCCAGAGCCCTGGCCACAGGCAGCTCCACATCGTTTTCAAACAGGATACCGGCAGCGAAGGGAATGCCCTTTCGCTGAAGCCTGCGGTACACAGGGATCCCTGTGCCGTTTCCCCCTATGACAAATACCTGCGGCGCTCCCCCGGGAGCCGTCAGCTCCAGGCAGCCAAACTCCGGCTGGTAGCTCCCAGCAGTGATGCCGTAAAGCTCTGCCATATAGTCCGAAGTAAAAATTTCCTCCGGCAGGCCGCAGCGCTCAATGGCCCTGTTTCCCACACAGACCACATAATCTGACAGCTTTTGGGCCAGCTCCAGCTCGTGGAGGGATAAGAGCACCGCCGTTTTTCTCTCTCTGGCCAGCCTTTTCAGCATGTCCAGCAGCTCCAGCTTGTAGCGCACATCCAGAAAGGAGGTGGGCTCGTCCAGCACGATCACCTCCGGCTCCTGGCAGATGGCCCGCGCCAGCAGCACCCGCTGCCTCTGGCCGTCGCTCACCGTTCTGAAATCCTTTCCCGCCAGCTCCTCCCCGCGCACCAGGGCCAGGGCCTCGTCCACCCGTTTCCGGTCCTCCGGGGTGAGAATGCCGAAACGGCCCGTATAGGGGTACCGGCCGGCAGCCGCCACCTCCCAGCAGGTCATAAGCTCCGGCTTGACCCGGTCCGTCATCAGCACCGCCATTTTCCTGGCGATTTCCCCCTCCTTCATCCCCGCCATGGTCTCGCCGTCCAGATACACCGTCCCGGCCATGGGGGAAAGCTGGTGGATGATGCTCTTTAGGATCGTGGATTTTCCCGCGCCGTTGGGGCCGATGAGGGTGACGATCTCCCCCCGTTTCACGTGAAGGCAGATGTCCGTCAGAACGGGATCGCCGCCGTATCCCACGTCCAGATGCTCTGTGCGCAGATAATCCTTCATGGTCTCCACCTCCCTTTACTGTTCTCTCCGCCTGCTTTTTACCAGCATATACACCACCACCGGCGCGCCGAAGGCCGCCGTCACGGAGCTGATGGCAAGCTCCGTGGGGGCAAACACCGTCCTGGCAATGAGGTCGCAGAGCAGGCAGATCCCCGCGCCCCCCAGGAAACAGCCGGGAATAATGATCAACGGTTTCGCCGTCCCAAACATCCGCTTGACCAGCTGCGGGGCGGCAAGTCCCACGAAGGAAACGGGGCCGGCAAAGGCCACCACACAGGCGGAAAGCACGCTGGAAAGCAGGATCAGCTCCGTCCGGAACCGTTTCACATTCACGCCCATGCTCCTGGCGTAGACCTCTCCCAGCTGGTAAGCGCCCATGGGTTTCGACAGAAACAGCGTCCCGAGAAAGGCCAGAAACACCACCGCCGCCATAACCCTCACATTTTCCCAGGACATCCCGGAAAAGCTGCCCATGGACCAGCTGCGCAGGTTCACAATGTCGGCGTCATTGGCGAAGGTGATAAAAAAGTCGGTTACCGCCGAGCAGAGATAGCCGATCATCACGCCGCAGATCACCAGGGCAGACATATCCCGCACCCGGCTGGAAATGAGGAGCACGAACCCCATGGCGGTCATAGCCCCGGCAAAGGCGGCAAAAATGAGGGCCAGAGAGCTGATGGAAATCCCCCGTCCCAGAAACAGGATCATCAAAAGAGACACTGCCAGTTCAGCACCGGAGGAAATCCCCAGCACAAAGGGACTGGCGATGGGATTGGCGAAAAAGGTTTGCAGCAAAAACCCTGACACCGCCAGGGCTCCGCCTAAAATGGCCGCGGACAGGATGCGGGGCAGACGGATGTCCCACAGAATGCGGCTGGCCGTCTCATTTCCGGCGGCGCCGGAGCATATCCCCAGGATCTCCCCCGCGGACAGGGGCACGCTGCCGGAGCAGAGATTCCACCCCGCCAAAAAGATACAGGCGGCCGCCAGGACGGCAAATGACAAAACGTAAGTCATAATACGGTTCTTTCTCATGGTCTCTCCTTCCCGGCCTATGCCGTTTTACTCCAAATGCCGCAGGTAGGTCATCTGCGACGGATCGGGGCGCTCCTGCGAAAACAGCCGGTGCAGATCCTGCATCATCGCTCCCAGTCCCATGGTCTCCTGAAACAGGTTTTTTCCGGTGCACCACACATTCCCGTTTTTCACCGCCCGAAAATCCTTTAGAAGGCTGCTTTTTTCCAGCAGCTGATCCAGGGAAGCCAGCTCCCCCTCGATGGCGCTGTTGTAGATAAGGAAATCCGCGTCTTTCGCGGCGGCGTAAAAGGCCTCCATCTGCATATTCATGGTGGAAAGGGCGTTTTCCTCTCCCTGGGAACCGGAAGGGACGTAAGTTCCGCCTGCCATTCCGATCATTTTCGCCACGTAATCGCCGGGCTTGCGGACGTTTACGGCGCCATTGGTGTTGATGTAGAAAAACGCCGCCGTCTTTCCTGTACTCTCCTGATTCAGGATTCCGTCCAGGGCCGCCGTCTCCTCCGCAAACCGTTTCTCCGCCAGCTCCTCTTTTCCCAGGAGAACACCGTAGAGCCGGATCCACTCCATCCGGCCCAGGGGATGGCTCTCGTAGCTGGAGCGCTCCACCAGCACGGGGATGTCCAGCCGCTCCAGCTGCTCCTTCACCTCCGGGGAGTGGAAAATCATGGTGGACTCCACCGCCAGATCACAGCCGTCCGCCAGAATGCGCTCGTAGTCGGGAGCGTTGTATTTCCCGGCGTAGGCCATCCGGCCGTCCTCCATGGCTGCCCGCGCCTCCTCAATGTACCAGCCGCCAGCATCCGTCCCGGAAAGCGTCACCTGATCCACCCCATCCAGGGCGCAGATGAGATCCATGGCGGACGTGGCCGCCAGGTAAATGTGTTCCAGGGGCTGACGGATGACAGTCACATCCTCCGGCAATCCCTCCGGCACCTCCTGACCTTCCGGCACCGTCAGATAGCGGCCGCTCTCCTGGATTTCAATGAGGGCACAGCCGTTTTCGTAGTAATCCACGGAAAACTGTTCCGCATAGCGAAGTTCTAAAGAGTGGGTGGGCTCCATGGAAGGCCAGGACAGAGAAACGGCCTCGTCTGGGGAAAGAGACGGCCCGTTTTCCGGTTCTGCCGGAGTGTTGCCCGCGGCAGAATCCATCTGGCCTGAGCTCGCAGAAACGGCCCGCTCGTTTTCCGCAGCGGCAGGGGATGCGCAGGCGGAAAGCAGAAGGCCCAGGATCGCCGCGGCGGCCGCGGAGCTGATCTTTCTTTTCAGAACTCTGACCCGTTTTTCTCGGATTTTCCCCGTTCTCTCCCCTCTCATTCTCCCTCCGCCGGCTGCAGCGTCCCGGAGTGGAAGGTGAGGGTGTACTCGATCTCATGGGGCACGCTCATGGCGATGGTGTCCGCCGCCACAGACAGCCGCCGGTCAAAAGCGCTCACCGGGATCTCAAAGGCGGAATTGCCCTCCTCGTTGATCTGCAGATACTTCTCTCCGTCCACCTTCATATAGTCGTAGTTGGGACTGCTCCAGACAATAGTGGCAAAGGCGTTTCCGTCTTCCACCCGCAGGCTGGCCGGGGACTCCACCGTAGTGCGGCCGGAACCGCCGTCCAGGGAAACCTCCACCTGATACGTCCCGTTTTCCAGCCCTAAGCTGGCTGCCGTGGTCAGGCCGCCGGCTCCAAAGGCCTCCGCCGGAAGGGAATCGGAGCGGAATACCAGGGTGCGGTCATACCACTGCTCCTTCTTTTTGCTGAAGGCGCTGCAGGGAATCTCCATGTCCAGGGCCGCCACCGGCACCTCAAAGGTGTGAGCTCCGTCCTGGTTTTCCACGTAGGGAATCCAGTCTGTCTCCGGAGCCGTTTCCGCCTCCTCCTTCGTTCCCAGGTACACCTTTCCGTACCCTTTTCCGCTCATGGTCATCACCGCTTTCATGGCGCCGTCCGCCACGGTAAGCTGGCAGTCCGTGATCCGGAACATACTGGAGCTGGAATCCACCTGGATGTCATATTCCCCATCGGCCAGAGCCTCCGGGTAAACCGGCTCCATGCCCTCTGTTCCCACTGCCAGAGTCGGGGCGGTCTCCCCTTCCGTGGCCGGTTCTGACCCGTTTTTCGATAACGGCTCTGTTTTATCTCCCTCCAGAGCCGGTTCCTCCTGCTCTGTTTCCGCCTGCCCGTCTTCCATCTGTGCCGCTGCGGTCTGGCCCCTTTCCCCGCTGCCATTTCCCGTCTGAGCCCTGCCGCACCCGGCCGTCCCCCAGACAAGGGCCGCCGCGGCCGCGGCCAGACACCATTTCCTCATTCTCATCGTCCTCAACCTCCATCTCCGCCAAAAGGCGGCCAGCTGTCCCCGGCCGCCTTTTGGCGCATTCCTATTCTGTTTGCAGCCGTTTTACTTTGCCAGGCTGTCCACAGCGGCCTGGGCGTGCTGTACAAAGAGCTGCTGGATGGCCTCCAGTTCTCCCAGTCCCTTTACCACACAGGTCACCTCGTAGCCTGCCTCCTCAAAGGTTGTTTTCCAGGAATCTTCCTCGTCTCCTGCCATATCGTTGTTGGCGTGGTCTCCGGCTACCACCATCAGGGGCTGGAGCACCACTTTTTTGTACTCTCCTGCCTCCACAGCGGCCAGTACATCCTCTAAGGTGGGAGCAGCCTCCACCGTTCCCACGAAATAGTTCTCATAGCCGGCGGCGGTGAGCATCTCCTGCATCTTTCCGTACACCTGGTTGGACTCTGCCTCCGTGCCGTGGCCCATGAAACAGATGGCGGTCTCTCCGTCGTCGTACTGGGCCGTGTCCTCGGTGATGGCCTGAATCACCGCCTGAAAATCCTCGTCGGAGGTGAGCAGCGGCTCGCCGATCACCACCTGCTCAAAGGCGTCGGAATACTCCGCGGCCTCGTTTACCAGGTCGGTGTACTCCAGGCCGTTCATAAGGTGGGTGGGCTGGATCACCAGGGTCTTAACCCCATTGTCTGCCGCCCGGTCCAGGGCCTCCGTCACGTTGTCGATGGAAACGCCGTCCCGGTCCTTTACATGGTCAATGATGATCTGGCTGGTGAATCCTCTGCGCACGGAATAGTCCGGAAACGCCTTCTCCATGGCCGCCTCGATGGCGCCGATGGTCAGCCGCCGGTTGTCGTTGTAGCTGGTGCCGAAACTGACAACCAGCAGCTCACTCTCCCCGATGCCATCGCCGTTTCTGGTGTCGTCCAGGGACGCGTCCCCGGTGTTGTAATTTTCTTCTTCCACTTCTTCCTCCCCGGCTGCGCTGTCCGCGGCTGCCTCCGCAGCCTTTGTCTCCGCTGCCTCTGTCTCTGCGGCCGTCTCCGCAGCTGCCGTCGGATCCGTCTGTCCGCCTGAACAGCCTGCCATCATTCCGGCGCCCAAAGCCGCCGCGGAAAATAAAATGGCCAGTTTTCTCATTTTCACCTTGTTTCCTCCTCTTTTCTGCGCAATGAACGAAAGTAACACTACCGACCAGAAACGGTATAGGAATCCGCGCTCCGCGTCCGATGAAACTGCTCAAACTGGCTCTCTGATATGACCGGCGCAATCGCCCTGTCATTTCCTGTCCGCGCCGAAAGAACCTGGCCGCAGCCTGCGTTTCAGGCTGGTGGACAGGCATTTTGGTTCGCCGCCGTTTGAGTCAGAGATCCGCAGCCATTTTGCTGCCGACCGGTACGACCAATTACTCGTGATCCTGGAACTGTTTCCTGTACCAGCAGCCGGCAGGTTTCCTGACTTGTCCATCCACACCCACGGCGGCCTTCCCAATTCCATCGGAATCAGTGACTGTCCGCGACATTTGCCATGGGCTCCCTACTCACAGTGACGAGATCGCACAGGATTTGCACCTGTTTCCCTTTTACCCCCTGCGCCAGGCAGGGGCACCGGCTGTTCTTAACTCGATATTTTGTTATCGTATCATAGAATGGCGGGGATTGCAACTGGTGTGTTGCGAGGGTACACGACAAACGCATGAATGTGTTCTTCAACTAAACCCCGTTTTCATCCCCAATTTTACAGATTTATGATTTGCTCCAAATGTTTTTCAGGGTTTGTTCCGATTGCATACCGTTTCTTTTTCATGCTTAATGGTTTATTCCCTACCTCTATCATTTTTAAGATA
>NZ_NFLE01000033.1 GCF_002160755.1 Lachnoclostridium sp. An14 | reverse complement strand
GCAGGCATCGTACAATCTAAATATCATGAGGAAGTTATCAATAAGTATCTTAAAAATGATAGAGGTAGGGAATAAACCATTAAGCCTGAAAAAGAAACGGTATGCAATCGGAACAAACCTCGAAAAACATTTGGAGCAGATCATAAATCTGTAAAATTGGGGATGAAAACGGGGTTTGGTTGAAGAACACATTCATGCGTTTGTCGTGTGGTAAGACCAGTATTACATTGACAGCCATTGAGCAGCTTGTATATGACAGCTTTGATGTGAGTAAGGTTCTGGTGGTAGCGCCACTGAGAGTAGCAAGAAATACCTGGAGTGATGAGATTCATAAGTGGGATCATCTGAAACACTTAAGATATTCCATTGTTCTTGGCTCTGCTACAGAGAGAAAAAGGCTCTGGAAGCGGATGCAGATATTTACATTATTAATCGTGAAAATCTGCAGTGGTTAATTGAACAAAGTGGAGCGAATTTCTTCTGGGATATGGTAGTGTTGGATGAATTATCAAGCTTTAAGAATTGGAACAGTAAACGTTTTAAGGCGTTTATGAAGATTCGACCAAAGGTGAAAAGGGTAATCGGATTGACTGGTACACCTTCCAGCAATGGTTTGATGGATCTGTTTGCAGAATTCAAATGTCTGGATATGGGAGAACGACTTGGTAGATTTATCAGTCAGTATCGTGTGAATTATTTTGTGCCGGACAGGATGAATGGTCCGATTGTTTATTCTTATAAGCTAAGAAGTGGAGCTGAAGAACAGATTTATGAGAAGATTTCCGATATCACGATTTCCATGAAAGCCTTGGATCATCTTCAGATGCCGGAGCTTATCAGTAATGAATATACGGTTTATATGAATGATGAGGAAGCGAAGCTTTATGCAGATATGGAAAAGAATTTATTTGTTCCTTTGAAAAAGGGAGAGATTACAGCAGCAAATGCAGCAGCTCTTTCAGGTAAACTTCTTCAGATGGCAAATGGCGCTGTATATTCTGATGATGGTGAAGAAATTGTAATTCATGATCAGAAGCTGGATGCTTTAGAAGACATGATCGAAGCAGCAAATGGCAGACCTGTGATGGTAGCTTACTGGTTCAAACATGATTTAGCAAGGATTATGCGAAGGCTTACTGAGAAAAAGATTCCTTTTGAAAAGCTGGATTCTGAGGAAAGCATTAGAAAATGGAATCGTGGGGAACTGCCGGTGGCGTTAATACATCCGACTTCTGCCGGGCATGGTTTGAATTTGCAATCAGGTGGAAATACATTGATATGGTTTGGGCTGACCTGGAGTTTAGAGCTATATCAGCAGACGGTGGCAAGACTTTGGAGACAGGGACAGACTGCGGGGACTGTGGTGGTTCAGCATATCATTACTGCTGGAACAATAGATAAAGATGTTATGAAGGGTTTGAAAAATAAGGATATGACACAAAACAGATTGATTGCAGCAGTAAAGGCGAGGGTGACACATGGCAGGTAAGAATCAAATAGATGATCCATATGAAAGACTTGCGAATGCGATTATTCTGAATGCGGTTGCTGATTACAGAGCCGCACTTAAAAAGGTAAAGCGCAATCCCAAGAGCAAGGCAGCAATAGATGAAGCATTACAGCTAGAGAAGTTTTTTAGAAGTTCGTGGTATCGACAACTGACTTCCGTTGATGGAGAGTTTCTGATCCGTAAGTTTCAGGACGAAATAAGACAATCAGAGTAAATCCGAGGAAAATAACTTTTCGGAGGTGGCTTATGACAGCTAAGGAATATTTGAAGCAGGCGTACCTGTTGGATAAACAGATACAGGTTGAGGTGAAGGAACTGGAGCAGCTTCGCGAGATGCGTGGCACGATCCAAGGATGTTCTTATGGAGAAAAGATTGGGACAAATCCCAATAGAAATCTGGAAGCACCATTTATTAAGACCATTGAAAAGATATGGGATTATGAGCAGAGGATTGATACCAAAATAAATAGACTGGTAGATCTTCGTTCAGAAATTAATGGTGCGATTGAGATAATGGAGAATCCGGAGGAAAGACTTCTTCTTAAGTATCGTTATCTGAAAAATGAAAGCTGGGAAGATATTTCCTATGAATTAAATGTATCCTATAGAACCGTACATCGTATCCATGCATCGGCATTAAATAATTTTGTTGTACCAGAATAAGGTTGGCACACTTTGACCCAACATGACATAAGCATATATGTTATTATGATAGTGTCGAAAGTAGGACAAGACAAAGCGCCTTGAGGGAGTAATCCTTCAGGGCTCAAATTAGTAGGAGGTGCGTATGCCAAGAAGACCGAATATATCGTGTAAACATCCTGGCTGTGCAGCACTTATTCCGCATGGTCAGATGTATTGCGAGGAACATAAGCCTTTACACACAAAGGACAGAGCCCATGCAGCAGAGCGTGGTTATGGTGCCAAGTGGCAGCGTGAGAGAAGAAAGTTCTTAGAGAGCAATCCATTCTGCGTGAAATGTTATGAAGAAGGTCATGTTACTATGGCTACTGTCGTGGATCATATCGTTCCGCATCGTGGAGACCAGAAACTCTTCTGGGATAGGTCGAACTGGCAGCCTTTATGTGAGCATCATCATAATGTAAAGACGATGACCGAGGATAGATTTAAGGAATATCGGTTCTGATGAAGCGAGGGTAGGGGGTATTTGAATCTTCGCAGGCCTTAGGCTACAAGACCGGCGCCCCCTTTTCTGTGTAAAATCGCGAAATGAAAGATGGGGGACATTACTATGCAAATGCAATGTATCGTAATGTTCAAAAGTCGTTGCAGGTATCTTTTTTTGAAAAACAAATAATACTATCATTGTAAAAAAGAGTTTTCGTAATGTTATTGAAAAGTTCCACCGTGCTGTTTCAATGTTATTAAGTCTACAAGTGTTGCGAATATAGGAACAAAATAGAATGCAATAAAGAAGCGGAGTCAAGAAAACGTTGACTTTTTCTGGCACTGCGAATATAATGAAAGTGTAGAAGAGAGAAAATGCTTTGAATTATGTTGGAGGTAACGATGATGGTAAAGGCAAGCGAGATTATTAGCAACAATATAATGAATATTATGAAACAGAACGGAAAAAAGCAGATTGATCTTGCAGACTATCTCGGGGTGTCCAAGCAAGTGATAAGCAAGATGCTTACCGGTGGAAGGATGATTAATGCAATTGAACTGCAGAAAATTTCGGAGTTCCTGGGTACTTCCATGGAGAATCTTGTTAAACCCCCAGCAGCGGCTGTAGAGACGAATGCGGTAAAGGCTTTTATGGGAAAGGTGGAGTCTCAGGAAGCAAGGGATGGACTTGGAATTGCAGATGAGATTGCAAATCTTATTTGTTTTTATGCACGTACTCGTGAAAACGCTGAGGAAATGATGAAACCATGGGAGGCTTAGAACTATGTGCCGAGTTTTGGATAATAGTCTTTATATTAAAGACAGAAAGAAATATACAAAAATAAGCGAATGTGCAACAAGTTTTAATTCGCTCTATAATAAGAATAATATTATTCAGGATGATATCTTCAACGTGTTGGAGAATTATGTGACACGACATGATATGCCCTTTGATATGCTGAGATATCCTATTGAAGATGCCGATTTGTGTGCATGTACTTTCATTCGTAAAGGAAGAATGTTTGTTATGGTTAATTCTGCATTGCCATTATCAAAGCAGATATTTGCAACAGCACATGAATTGTATCATATTTATTGCTATTTCGAGGAGCATGATTCCGCATTATTACAATCTGGGTCAATTTTGGCATCTGGTATTATAGATGAAGAAGCAAAAGAGATTGAGGATATGGAAGCAAATGCTTTTGCAGCTATTTTACTGGCTCCAAAGGAGCGGCTTGATGAGCAGACGGATGTGTACAATTTGTCATATAAAGATATTTCAGTGCAGACAGTGCTTAAGATAATGGACATTTTTGCAATTCCTTATAAGGCAGCGGTACTTCGTCTCTTGGAGGAAAACAAGATTGATGTTAAAGCTGCAAAGAATCTTTTGCAAGTTGAAGAAAAGGAAATTTGCAGGCAAATGGAACTTACGGGAAAAGCTGCACGCTGGCAGGAGATACCTAAGGATTTCATTAGATTTGGAAGCTTACCTGAATTGATGTATGATGTGGAGCAGTTGGATGCTGTTCGCGATGAACGGTTAGCAAGTGATAAGAGCAGATTGAGTGAAATTATGAAAAGTTTAAGAAAACAGTGAGGTAGTGCCTATGGAAATGGACAAAAAATATGCCTTGCTGGATACTGACTTTTTGTATAAATCACATTTAGCAAGAAATGCAAAAAATCATACGCTGACAGACTTTGTAATGGAATTTGCGGAGTATGAGTTTTTCTGTCATGAAATGATAAAGAAAGAACTGAGCAGACATGAACTGAATCCGGATCCGAATCCTTGGCTTGAAGAGAAAATTAAAGCAGGAAAAGTGAAATTGTATTCGGATCGAGAGATCATAAGTGAATTAGGAAAAATATACGGAGAAGAAGCAACAAGCGTATATTTAGAGTTACTGGAAACGAGTTGCGATACTTTTAATGTCAATTTTTATAAACAGTACTATGGTTCTTTGAATGAGATGGAGAACCTGAACGATGTTGAGGCCTTTTTGGCGGCATTAAAAGATTGTGATGATAATGTTCCACATAAAAAGGGACTAGGCGAGAAAAAGACCTATGTATTAATTCAAATGATGGAAGTGCTGTATGGTAATCGGGTGTATATATTCTGTTCAGATGATTTTAAAGCAAGACAGAGTATTGCAAGTTTAGAAACGCCGGTTCATTGTATCAGTATCTTAGGTGTATTCTATAAGCTGATGAAGATGGGAAAGAAAAAATCTGAAATGCAGGAATATTACGATCATTTATCTGCGTTTTTGAAGAAGCAGACGGAATATAAGGTTTGGTCGATATCTGGTCACCAACGAGATAGTGTGCCGATTAAACAAGTGTTTGATGAGATATATGATGAAAAGTTTCAGATGTTGCGGAACGGAGATTTGCAATACATAAAGTAATATGTTAGATAGTATGTAACAAAGCCTTGAGGAAAAGAAATCCTTCAGGGCTTTTCTTATGCAAAAAATTAAGGAAGGAGGGTATGACCATGGCAGGAAGAAAGCCAAAGCCTACAGCAGTAAAGAAGTTGGAGGGTAATCCTGGTAAGAGAAAATTGAATACAAAAGAGCCAATTCCGGCAAAGGGAATGCCCAACTGTCCGGAATGGTTATTACCTGAGGCTAAGAAAGAGTGGGAACGCCTGGCTGACTTGATGAATCAGATGGGGGTTCTTACAGAAGTGGACATGGCCGCATTTGCTGCATATTGTCAGTCTTATGCCAGATGGAAGGAAACTCAGGAGCATATTGATTCTGGGGGGTCGACTTTTGAAACGGATAAAGGATATCAGCAGCAGACATCTTGGGTTGGTATTGCAAATACAAATCAGAAGTTAATGCTACAGGCGGCATCCGAGTTTGGGCTTACGCCTTCATCCAGATCACGTATTGTGGCTGGTAGTACAAAGGGTAAGGAGCCGGAAGATGAGATGGAGGCATTGCTTGGGGGTGATTCTTAATGGCAAAGGAACTAAGACCAAAGGGATATCCAAAGCTTAAGAATTATAAACCTTCTCAGTTTATGCTTCCGACTTCTCACTATGACAAGAAGAAAGCGGACAGAGCAGTTACTTTTATTGAGAATCTTTGCCACACGAAAGGCAAATGGGCCGGAACACCATTCTGGCTGTTGCCGTGGCAGGAGCAACTTATAAGAGATATTTTTGGAATTGTAAAACCAGATGGGAACAGGCAGTTTCGTACTGCGTTTGTGGAAATATGTAAGAAGGTAGGAAAGAGTGAATTGGCTGCGGCTGTCGCTCTTTATTTATTATATGCAGACAATGAGCCAAGTGCGGAAGTGTATGGTGCAGCAGCTGACCGTCAGCAGGCATCTATTGTATTTGATGTGGCGAAACAGATGGTGGAGATGTCACCGGCTTTGATGAAAAGAAACAAGCTGATGGGAGCCACCAAGCGTATTGTGAATTACAGTAATGCCGGCTACTATCAGGTGCTGTCGGCTGAGGTTGGTGGTAAGCATGGATTTTCGGTAAGTGGCTTGGTATTTGATGAAATTCATACCCAGCCGAATAGGCAGTTATATGATGTACTTACCAAGGGTTCGTCGGATGCAAGACAGAATCCGTTGCATTTTATTATCACGACTGCAGGCAATGACAGACATTCTATTGCATATGAGCTTCATACGAAGGCGGTGGATATTCTGGAAGGCAGACGTGTGGACCCGACTTTCTATCCTGTGGTTTACGGGCTTAAGGATGATGAGGACTGGGAAGATGAAGCGAATTGGTACAAGGTCAATCCTTCTCTTGGATATACCGTTGATATTGAAAGGTTGAGGGATGCGTATAGAGAAGCAAAGCAGAACCCAGCTGATGAAGTCATATTCAAATGGCTTCGATGCAATATGTGGGTCAGTTCGACCGTTGCATGGATTCCTGATGCGATTTATATGAGAGGCAATGAGCCGATTGATATGGATGCGCTTGCTGGCAGAGATTGCTATGCGGGCCTGGACTTATCCAGTACCGGAGATATTACAGCATTGGTACTGATATTTCCACCAAGGAATGAAGATGAGAAGTATGTACTTTTGCCGTACTTCTGGATTCCTGAGGAAACCATTCCAAGAAGAGTGAAGGCTAATTCTGTACCATATGACATCTGGGAAAAACAGGGCTACATCATGTCTACCGAAGGAAATGTGATTCATTATGATTTCATCGAGAAGTTCATCATGGACTTATCGGAGAAGTATCACATTTTGGAAATCGCAGTGGATAGATGGAATGCGACTCATGTGATCCAGAATCTGGAAGATAATGGTTTTACAATGGTGCCTTTTGGACAGGGCTTTGCTTCTATGTCAGCTCCGACGAAGGAATTTTACAGACTGCTTATGGAAGGAAAGATTATTCATGGCGGTCATCCGGTAATGAGGTGGATGGCAGGAAATGTAGTAGTTGATACAGATCCAGCCGGAAATATAAAGGTGACGAAAGCGAAATCGAAAGAAAAGATTGATGGCATTGTTGCTGCAATCATGGCTTTGGATAGAGCAGTCAGACATGATGGCGAAAGCGGAAGTGTCTATGATACAAGAGGGCTATTGGTGTTTTGATAAGGAGGCTTTATGGGATTTTTGAGTAATATATTCCGGGGCAGGGATGCTCCCGCAAACAGAACATCAGGAAGTGCGTATTCCTTCTTTATGGGTGGTTCGACTTCCGGTAAGAGGGTAAATGAGAGAACTGCGATGCAGATGACGGCGGTGTACTCCTGTGTGAGGATCTTGTCAGAGGCTGTGGCAAGTTTGCCACTGCAGTTTTACAGATACAATGCAGATAGTGGTAAGGAAAAGGCGGTGGATCATCCGCTTTATTTTTTGCTCCATGATGAACCGAATCCAGAGATGACTTCCTTTGTATTCCGTGAGACCTTGATGACACATTTACTTCTGTGGGGTAATGCATACAGTCAGATTATCAGGAATGCGAGAGGGGAGATTATTGCTCTGTACCCGCTGATGCCCGACAGGATGGAAGTGAATCGTGACCAGGATGGCCAGATTTATTATGAGTACTATCTTAGTTCAGATGATGCGCATACCATGAAGGGAACATCGGTAAGATTGCAGGAACAGGATGTACTTCACATTCCGGGCTTAGGCTTTGACGGTCTGGTGGGATATAGTCCGATTGCGATGGCAAAGAATGCAATCGGTATGGCAATCGCCTGTGAAGAATATGGTGCTAAATTCTTTGCAAATGGTGCTGCTCCATCTGGTGTGTTAGAGCATCCGGGTACTATCAAAGATCCAAGCAGAGTAAGGGAAAGCTGGCAGGCAACCTTTGGTGGTTCTGCCAATGCAAACAAAGTGGCTGTGTTGGAAGAAGGTATGAAATATACACCGATTTCCATCAGTCCGAATGAAGCACAGTTTTTGGAAACAAGGAAATTTCAGATTGATGAGATAGCTCGAATCTTCAGAGTGCCGCCACATATGGTGGGTGATCTGGAGAAGTCGAGCTTTTCTAATATTGAGCAGCAGTCCTTGGAGTTTGTGAAGTACACCTTGGATCCGTGGGTGGCAAGATGGGAGCAGGCGATGGTTAGAGCCCTTCTTACACCGGAAGAGAAAAAGAAGTATTTCTTTAAGTTCAATGTGGACGGTTTGCTTCGAGGTGATTACCAAAGCCGAATGGCCGGGTATGTGACAGCAAGACAGAAGGGCTGGATGTCAGCAAATGATATCCGCGAGCTTGAGAATCTTGACCGCATTCCTGCAGAGGCAGGTGGTGACCTTTATCTTATCAATGGAAATATGACCAAATTGGAGGATGCAGGTATCTTTGCTGCAGATGGTGGCAGTACGTCGGATGATGCTGTGCCAGAGCAGAAGAAAGGGCAACCACCAGATGAAGGTGGTCAGCAGAATAAAAAATATGGAGGTATGCGATGAAACGAAAGTTTTGGAACTGGATAAAGAATCAGGATGAGAGCGGCTCTATGATGAGAACGATCTTTTTGAATGGAGAAATATCAGATGAAACCTGGTATGGGGATGAGGTAACACCGAAGATTTTTAAGGATGAGCTTGAAAGTGGTACAGGTCCGATTTCTGTATGGATTAACAGCCCTGGCGGTGATGTGTTTGCCGCAACCCAGATTTGCAACATGCTGATGGATTATCCATACGATGTGACAGTTAAGATTGATGGTCTTGCGGCTTCGGCTGCATCCGTGATTGCAATGGCTGGCACAACTGTCGAAATGAGTCCTGTGGCAATGATGATGATTCATAATCCGGCCACGATCGCAATCGGAGATTCCGAGGAAATGAAGAAGGCGGTGAAGATGTTGGACGAAGTAAAGGAGTCCATCATGAATGCCTATGAGATTAAGACTGGGCTTTCCAGGGACAAGATTTCAAAGCTTATGGATGCAGAGAGCTGGTTCAATGCGAAAAAGGCAGTAGAGCTTGGCTTTGCAGATAAGATTCTTTTTGCCGAGGGGCAGGAAGGTGTAACTGGTGGAGAAACAGAAGAGGACATTAAAGTTGGAGTAGTTATGTTTTCGAGACAGGCTGTGACAAATTCTATGTTGTCCAAGCTTATCCCACCGAAACAAAAGACAGAGAAACGTACTCCGGTAGATCAGCTGGAGAAGAGACTGAGCTTGTTATCACATTGATAGTGGGCTATTTACATTTTAGAAAATGGAGGATTTTCATTATGAGTAAGATTTTAGAACTTAGAGAAAAAAGAGCAAAGGCCTGGGATGCAGCAAAAGCGTTTTTAGATGCCAAGAGAGGCGCAGACGGTATGCTCTCCGAGGAAGATACTGCGACCTATGACAAGATGGAACAGGATGTTATGAATTTAGGTAAGGAGATTGAGAGACTGGAGAGACAGGCTGCGATTGATGTATAGCTTTCTAAGGCTACCAGCACTCTAATTGTCGGAAAGCCGGGTGCAAAGATGGGTAAGGATGAAAAGACAGGTCGTGCTTCTGATGAGTACAAGGGTTCCTTCTGGAATGCCATGAGAGCCAAGGCTCCTTCTGCAGCAGTGTACAATGCATTGCAGGTAGGTACAGATTCTGAAGGAGGTTATTTAGTTCCTGATGAATTTGAACATACACTGGTTGAAGCTTTGGAAGAGGAGAACGTATTTCGTACTCTTGCGAAGATTATCAATACTTCCTCTGGTGACAGAAAGATTCCGGTTGTGGCAACTAAAGGAGAAGCTTCCTGGATTGACGAAGAAGGTCTTTATCAGGAAGACGATGATGCATTCACGCAGGTATCTATTGGTGCTTACAAGCTTGGTACTATGATTAAGATTTCTGAGGAGCTTCTTAATGACAGTGCCTTTGATCTGGAAAGCTACATCAGCAGAGAGTTTGCAAGACGTATCGGTGCCAGAGAGGAAGATTCCTTCTTCAATGGTGATGGTACAGGTAAGCCTCTTGGTATTCTTGCAACAAACGGTGGTGCTGAGATTGGTGTTACGGCAGCGAGTGCCACAGCCATTACTGCAGATGAAGCTATCGATTTATTCTATAGTCTGAAGTCTCTCTATCGCAAGAAGGCAGTTTGGGTATTGAATGATGCTACAATCAAGGCAATCAGAAAGCTTAAGGATAATAACAATCAGTACTTATGGCAGCCTTCCTTAGTTGCCGGTACTCCGGACACGATCCTTGGAAGACCTGTAGTAACCTCTGCTTATATGCCTACGGCAGCGGCTGGAGCAAAGACAATCGCATTTGGTGATTTCAGCTACTACTGGATTGCAGACAGACAGGGCAGAAACTTTAAACGTCTCAACGAGCTTTATGCTGCAAATGGTCAGGTTGGTTTTCTTGGAAACCAGAGAGTGGATGGTAAGCTTGTGCTTCCTGAGGCGATCAAGGTGCTTCAGCAGAAGGTCGGCGCTACAGGCTAAAAATGATTAATGCCAGGCCCGTGGATATCTTCGGATGACCATGAAAGCTTACTGTTTGCGGATAGTGTGAGAAAGGCAAGGCTATTTATACGAGGTGATGTGGATGGTAGTGACATTAGAAGAAATGAAGAATTATCTCAGGGTGGACTTTGAGGATGATGACGCGCTGCTTTCCGGCATCATTGCTCAAAGTCAGCAGTTGTGTGTGGACATCGCAAGACTTTCTGAGGAAGCATTTGAGAAACAGAAGGTAAGTAAGATTGCGATGATGTATGCAGTAGCTTACCTGTATGAGCACAGGGAAGAGGCTGACCATCATGCTCTTACTTTATCGTTGAGGTCGCTTTTGTTTGGTGTAAGAGAACCGGGATTTTAGGAGGTGCTGATGAACATTGGACTTTTGAATGAGAAGGTAACCTTCCAGAAGAATGAACTAGTGGTAGATGCAATCGGCAATCATAAGAATGCTTGGGTTGATTTCTACAGTTGTTCGGCAACGATTGGCGGTGAAGGTCTGGCAAGCTCCAAGGAAAAAGAAGAGGCAGGAACCCTTGTGGAGGATGTGGGAATGACGGTAATTATTCGTTATTGTAAGAAAGCATCCGAGATTGGTTCTACTACGCACAGGTTGATTTTTCATGGAGAGATTTATGATATTACAAATGTGAATCATATGAATTTTAAGAAGAAAAGTCTGAAATTCAGCTGTAGGAAAGTGAGGCGGTAAAGATGACCAGGGACAGATGCAGGGTGGATGAGATGGCACATGTCATCATGGAAGGTTTGCAGGAATATGCAGACCTTGCGACAGAGGATATGAAAGCCGCTGTGAAAAAGGCAGGCAGGAAAGCAAAAAGTGATGTGCAGGCAGGAGCACCTGTGGATACCGGTCAGTATAAGAAAAGCTGGACGGTGAAAACCACAAAGGAAAGTGCCAATGCGATGGAAGTGACAGTACATTCCAAGAACCATTACCAGCTGGCACATCTTTTAGGATTTGGTCATGCCAAACGGGGTGGCGGCAGAACGAGAGCATTTCCGCATATTGCTCCGGCAGAGGAAGCTGCAGCTGAACTTTTGGAAAGAGAAGTGGAGGCGGCGTTGAAATGACAATGGAAAAGTTAGTGGAAATGCTGCAGGAGATAAAGATACCTTTTGCGTATGACCACTTTGCAGAAGGGGAAAGTCCTAAGCCACCCTTTATCTGCTATCTCTTACCCGGCAGCAATAACTTTGCTGCAGATGGGAAGGTGTATTTCAAGGTAAATGAGGTTCATATAGAACTGTACACGGATTTTAAGGCTTTGGATCTGGAGAAGAGGGTCGAGGACAGCTTTGATTCTCATGATATTTTCTATAACAAATCTGAAACATGGATTGAAAGCGAAAAGCTTTATGAAGTCCTATATATTTTTGAAATGGAGGGTTTGAACGATGGCTAAAAATAAAGTCAAATACAATCTTAAGAATGCACACTATGCAATGCTTAAGGTGGATGAAGAGGGAGTGATTTCTTTTGATACTCCTGTGGCTTTGCCTGGTGCGGTATCAATTTCTTTGGATGCCAATGGGGAACCAGAGAATTTTTATGCAGATGGTGTGGCTTATTACGTGATCAATAACAACATGGGCTACGATGGAGATTTGGAGCTTGCAATCATTCCGGAAGATTTCAGGGTATCTGCTCTGAATGAATCTCTGGATGATAATAAGGTTCTGATTGAGGATGCGAATTCCGAGCTGAATGCGTTTGCATTGCTTTTCGAGTTTGATGGCGATGTGAAGCATATCAGACATGTACTTTATAACTGCTCGGCATCAAGGCCTGGTATCGAGGGTAAGACCAATGAGGATTCCAAGGAAGTGCAGACGGAAACACTTACGATTAAGGCAACACCGCTTCCTTCCGGAGTGGTGAAGGCAAAGACTGGAAATGAGACAGATACTTCTGTTTATACCGATTGGTACAAGGCAGTTTATATGCCGTCTTTTACCGGTGTGAATACGGATACTGAGACAGTGTAAGGTAAATGGAGCTGAGGCTGATGCTTTAGCTCCAGATTTTTTGAAGGGAGACTATGCATATTCTTGATGAGCGTTCTTTTAAACGAGTAGAATCAGTGAAAACAAGAGATTATTTTAAGAATTGCTCCGTATTAAGTGGCAAAATAATTTGTGGAGAGTGTGGTTCTGTATATACACGACAGGTAAGGAAATTATCTGGTGGTGACCGGATATATGATTGGATGTGTGCAAGATACAGGGAGTTTGGGAGAAAAACTCCTAACCAATATAAGCCTTGGGTGAGTAACCGTACTAGTGTAAGATTTTCGGAAGAAGGCTGTGATAACATTACGATTAAACAGGAAACTGTTTATAAGGTATTGAATGACATAAAATGTGAATACTTTGGAAGTGATAATCAACTGATAGGAGATACAATAGGACTTTTAAAGGAAAGTATTGAACGTTGTAAAAAAGATGATACTATGCAGAAAGAAATTGAAAACATAGAATATGAGATAGAACGGTTAAATGAAACAATCCGTAACCTTACAGAAAATATGTTGGACGGGGTTATTAGTAAAGAAACCTATAAAGATATGGTGAAACGATATGAAGAGGAGCGAATGGAGTGGGATAGCCAGTTGTCCGGTATGAAAGGCAAAGGGGACAAAGTCAAGACATTAGAAGATAGAATAAGGGATATAGAGGCTGCGTTAAATGAAGAAACATTGGAGGAGGCCACCATCAGTTCTATTTTGGAGTACATAGATAAAATATATGTCTATACGGATAGATTTGAGATAACATTTCATATGGATAAGGTGCTGAGTGTAGAAAACCATGAACTGCTGAAGGAGTTGGAATCTTCCTCAAGGTTGGTTTACATGATTGCCAAAGAAGATATGAAATATAAGAGAAATGCACTGGATAAAACCAATGAAATCATATATAATGCAATCAAGGAAAACAGCAAAATTCAGATACAGGAATTGGCGGAGTTGACAGGCCTGAGCAGAACCACCATACATTTCAGAATACAGAGATTTAAAGAGTTAGGATACTTGGGCCACAGAACAGAGCCTGGAAGAAAAAAAGAGTGGGAAATTTATAGAGAATTGGACTCTGGAATAGAACGTGTAGACGCAGGATAAGAAACTGTGTGGTAGATAACGAATCCCCTAAATGGAATTACAATAACTGTTTAGGGGATTTGAAATACTCCCATAGTAGTTTGCCGCCTCATGATGTACGAAAAGAAAGTTTAACAAAAGGAAAGTTGGTTTTGTGAAAAATGAATAAAAAATTGAATGAAAATTTAGTGAAAAGCGATGAAAATAAAGGGAAAAGCTCAATTTCTGTGCTCATGGTATGCCACGGCAGTATCTTGAAAAGTCCCGGAAAAGCCAGTAAAATCAATGGTTTCACGGAGAAAAACGGCGTTTACTACACCACTACTACACCATTTTAGAAAGAACCTTGATGTGACAAATTTTAATAGACGAAAACGCAAGCGGTGGTATTCCTAAGTAGGAGTATTGCCGCTTGTTTCATGCAGTGGATATGAATCTTGAGTAAATGCTCATGTGACACAAATTAACACAAAAAGGTTTGATAGACGCCACCCCATTATTCCGTATTCCACAAAGAGAATCAAGCAATTTTTTCGTAGGAACAGGCAAGTATTTTGACGGTCATTTCTGTAAAATGGGATTAAACAACCAAACAGGAGGTAAAGACAATGGCAACAATGCGAGCAATACAGGTAGCAGCAAAAGGCGAGCCTATGACATTAGTGGAAATCCCTATTCCTCAGCCGGGAAAAGGACAGGTGCTTTTGAAAGTTGAGGCGTGCGGTATCTGTCATGGCGATTCCAAAGTAATTGAGGGCGCGGCGTCCTCATATCCCCGTATTCCCGGACATGAGGTAGTCGGGATTGTAGACAAGCTAGGCGAGGAAGTCAGCCAGTGGAAAGTAGGCCAGCGTGTGGGAATCGGCTGGCATGGCGGGCATGGACATACAACCGCACTTACAACGGACGGCGGCTATGCAGAGTATATGGTAGCTTACGAGGATGGGCTGATTGCCATTCCCGACGAAATTACCGCCGAAGAAGCCGCCCCGCTGCTTTGTGCAGGAGAAACAACATTCAGCGCACTTCATAACAGCAGCGCAAGACCCGGCGATTTAGTAGCAATATCCGGCGTCGGAGGATTAGGACACCTTGCAATACAGTATGCGAAAAAAGCCGGATATGAGGTAGTGGCTATCTCCCGCGGCAAGGATAAGGAACAGCTTGCAAGAGAACTGGGCGCACATCATTATATCGACAGTGAAAAGGAAAATGCCGCTGAAACCTTGCAGGCTTTGGGAGGCGCAAAAGTTATCCTTGCAACTGCTCCTAATGCAGATGTCATTTCCTCACTTATGGGCGGGCTGGGTACTGGAGGAGAGTTAATTATTGCCGCCGTAGACGATAATCCGCTCAAATGGTCTGCTATGGATTTTCTGAATGGCCCCAATACGGTCAAGGGTACTTTCACAGACATAAAGGAAATGGAGGCTGCTGTCCGATTCAGCATTTTAACCAATGTTCGCCCTATGATTGAAGTATTCCCGTTGGAGCGGGCAAAAGAGGCATACGAAAAAATGATGGCAGCAAAAACACATTTCCGCGCTGTACTGCGTATGGAGAAATAAATGTGTTATCTGCCCTCTACGGACAGAAAGGCACAGTTACAAAAAACTGCGCCTTTCTTCCGTATCGGAGCATTACGTTTTCTTTGCCTGCGCCCCGATACACTCTTTTATTTCCTGAACATCTTTTTGCGGGGAACGGCCAAACATACGTCGATAATCGCGGATAAATTGCGACACACTTTCATAGCCGACTTCCATAGCTGCGTCCGTTACATTTGCCGAGTTGTCCAACATAAGGCGGCGGGCTTCCATAAGGCGAAGTTTCTTTTGACATTGTAATGGCCCCATGCCTACGGCGCTTTTGAATTTTTGATGAAAGCTGGACAGGCTCATATTGCCCTGTTCTGCTAAATCCTCAACCGAAAAATCAATTTTGTAGTTTTGTTTAATCCAGCTATTGATGTAATAAATATCTCCTGCCTGCTGAATATTGATAATGTTTTGCATAAACTGCTTTCCATGCAGCCCGGTAATAAGGTCAAATATCAATTCCTTTTTCAAATGCTTTCCCATAAAGGATAATTCCGAAGAAGTCATGGAAAAGAGCCGCACAACGATATTTATAATTTTTTCATCAGTACAGGAAAATACAGGTTCAGATGTGTTTTCGTCAAATATTTTTTCAGGCAAATCGCCGTCAATATCCAGCATGACGGAAATCACATCGTCCAAAGAGAACTCTATCAGAAGTGCGGCAAACGTATTTTCTGATAATGCAGAAAAAGTTTCTGCTGTCCGAGGGCTGTCAATGGCAGAAATAAAATATTGTCCCGGAGAATAATCGCAAAATCCGTTCTCATTGTAAAGCCGCATATTTCCGTCTACCACAAGGAGAATGTAGGGATTTCCCATATCCGGCAAAAGAAAATTATGTCGATTGCAGAACAAGATAGAAATATAGGGAATGGCAGTTTTATTAAGCCCATTTGTTAATTCAAACCGGCTTATGTATGAACTTAAAATTTCATTAAAGTTTTCCATGCTATCGCCTCGCAAATACGCTTTTGTCTTGTTCTGATTATATCATAGTCCAGCCCAAATTACAGCAATCTTTAAGTGGCAAAGCCAGCCGAGCCAGAGGGCGGTCAAGATGAACGGCGCGTACCGCGCCGCCGTTGACAGCCCCGCCCGCCTTTGCAGGAGGGTAATCAAGGGGCGACAGCAAAGAGTGCTGCCGCCCCCTGTTTATCATAAACGCAGCCCGTCAACCATGCACAAGCCTTTGAGGAAAGGGGGAATTTCCATGACCTGTACGGAAGAATACAAAGAGCATATCGAGTACACGTTCCACGCTTTTTGTAAAGTCGTTATCCGCAACGCTATGTGTACTGCTGTCAGAACAAGGAACCGCAAATACAAAAGAGAAATATCCCTTGAATACCTCACAGAAGAAAAATACCACCCTTTAGGCACGAACGATAAATGTTTTCAAGCCCCGGAGCCGGACGAGGAATACATACTGAACCTTTGCGGCGATACGGTTGTCTTGAACAACGGCCTGCTGGTACAAGCCCTCTCCCGTCTGCCGGTTGAGAAACAGGAAATGCTTTACCTGTCCTTTTACCGCCGCATTTCACAGGAGAAAATCGGCAAGCTATACGGGCACAGCTGCAGCGCGACCGGCCGCCGTATCCGTAAGTCTATACAGCGGCTTTATGAGGAAATGGAGAAAATGGCGTATGAGGAATAGCCGACTTCTTCCCTACGAAACAATCATAAAAGCCACCAGCGGCGAGCCGGAGGCAGTCAACACTGTTTTACAGCATTACCGGGGGCTTATCTGTTATTACTTTCTTGTTGATGGACGGGTAGACCGGGACACAGAGGACTACATCACAGAAACGCTATTGACCGCAATTTTCAAATATGAGTTTGGAAGATAACGCCGCAGACAGCTATACTTATGTGACGAAATAGAGTATAATAAAGCCAGCGACAAAAAGAATTTACCGAAAGAAATAGGCAACTATGAAAATGCCAGAAAAAATTAATATAAGTATGTTTGCTCCATGCGGAGTGAATTGTAAAGTTTGTTATAAGCACTGTTACCATAAAAACCCTTGTGCTGGGTGTTTGAATAGTGATAAAGGGAAACCTGAACATTGTCGTGAATGCAAAAACTACACCATTTGCCCGTGAATTTGCGTAGATTTATATAGAATTGCGTGAGTTTAGGGCAAAACAGAAAAATCGAAAAAAGCGCCGAAAAGCCCATAAAATCAAGGTTTGAAGGCTTATGAAGGGATATAAGAGATATGATTAAAATACTATTTATCTGCCACGGCAACATCTGCCGCTCCCCCATGGCCGAATTCGTCCTCCGCGATATGGCCGCCCGCCGCGGCCTGGGGGATCGTTTATTCGTTGCCTCCGCCGCCACCAGCACGGAGGAGATCGGCAACCCGGTTCACCGGGGGACCAGGGAGAAGTTGCGGGAGCACGGGATCAGCACCGACGGGAAACGGGCGGTGCAGTTAAAGAAAAGCGACTATGACCAGTACGACTATCTTCTGGGCATGGAGAGCTGGAACCTCACTAACATGATGCGGATTCTGAAAAACGACCCGGAGCACAAGGTTCACCGTCTGTTAGATTTCTCCGACCGTCCCAGGGACATCGCCGACCCCTGGTACACCGGCAATTTCGACGTGACCTACGACGACGTAGTGGAAGGTTGCGAGGCATTTCTGGCCCATTTGGAGGAGACCGGTGAAATCTGACCGGCAAGAGCTTTTCACCATCGGCGAGATTGCAAAGCTTTTCGACATCAATATCCGCACGCTGCGCTATTACGACGGGGCCGGCCTGCTGAAACCGGAGCGGACGGATGAAACCACCGGCTACCGCTACTATTCCACCAAGCAGTTTGAGCGCTTAAACGCCATCAAATACCTCCGCGCCCTGGATATGCCCATCGAGCGGATCCTCCGTTTCTTTGAAAATAAGGACACAGACACCCTGATGGCCCTGCTAAAGGAGCAGCAGGAGGAGACCCGGCTGCAGCAGGAACGGCTGGA
The DNA here is from genome assembly GCF_002160755.1 of Lachnoclostridium sp. An14. Classification (GTDB taxonomy): domain Bacteria; phylum Bacillota; class Clostridia; order Lachnospirales; family Lachnospiraceae; genus Lachnoclostridium_A. Next base: position 26,731 of record NZ_NFLE01000033.1, on the reverse strand, counting down.
ACAGATTTCCAGAAAATTACAGCGGAGAATCAGCCAGCTCTCCGACGCCCTGGAGTCCCGTCTGGAGGAAATCCAGGTGAAACACCTCCCCAGGCGCCCGGTGGCCTTTCTGCGCCGGGACATTTCCCTGGAGGAGGATCTGGAATACCCCATCCGGGAGCTGGAGCGTAGCAGTGAGCTGAAAGCCGCCATGTTTCTGGGAAAGGTGGGGGTTTCTATCCCGCGGGAACGGATTCTGCGCCGCCAGTTTACCGGCTTTTCCCAGATTTTTGTGCTGTTGGAGCAGGAGGACGGCTACCACGGCAAGGAGGAATACTTGGAGGAGAGCGACTGGATCACCGTCCGCTACTCCGGCACCCACAAAAACGCCGGTCATTACTATGAAAGGATGCTGGATTTCATGGAAAACCAGGGCTTAAAATGCCGGGGGGATTCCGTGGAAATCACCCTCATCGACTCCGGTTTCACCAACGACACGGACAAATACATCACGGAACTTCAGCTGCCAGTGAAAGAAATGTAAAACGGCAGGAACGAACCGTCAAAACAGCCCATCAAAACAAAGCGCCAAAACAAATGCGCGGATATAAAACAAAAAAATCCGACAAAAATTTTTCCGTCCTATTGACCCTCCACTAACTGGAGGGTTTATTGTTTAACAGGAAACTTTGTTTCCTGTTAAACAATAATGCTCCGCAAGGAGGCGCACTCCGCGCAAAGGAAGATGGCTGCTGACGCAGCCGCGCTCCGGCGCGAGTGTGCGCCAAGTGCACACTTTTTGTTTCCTATAAACATAACCCTGCGGAACCTATCAAAGCCAGCCGCGGCCCCAAAATCCGCCCGGCCAAGCCACCCAGTTTCCGCAGGCCCAGACTACATCACAAGGAGGCACCAAACCCTATGCTAGGAACCATCGTAAACACCACAACCATTCTCACCGGCAGCATCATCGGCAGCCGGATCAATAAAGGAATTAAGGAGGAGCACCAGCAGGTCATGTTTAACGCCATGGGCCTGGCGGCCTTCGGACTGGGCATCAACTCCGTTGTCCAGAATATGCCAAACAGCGCCTACCCCGTGCTCTTTATCATTAGCCTGGCCGTGGGTAGCCTGGTGGGAGAGCTGCTGGACATTGACGGCCGGTTTAAACGGCTGACGGACCGCTTTTCCGGGGGAAACAGCCTGGCTCAGGGCCTGTCCACGGGGATTCTCCTGTTCTGCGTGGGAACCCTGTCCATCCTAGGCCCCATCCAGAGCGCCCTCTACGGGGACAACACCTATTTGTTTACAAACGCCACCCTGGATTTCTTCTCCGCCACCGTCCTGGCGTCCACCTACGGAATCGGGATGTGCGCCGCGGCTATCGTGCTGTTTTGCTGGCAGGGGGCCATTTACCTCTGCGCCGGTTTCCTGGGCCCATTTTTGTCCCAGGAGCTGCTGACCGAGATCTCCGTCATCGGCGGTTTCCTCATTGCCAGCTCCGGAATGTCCATTTTGAACGTGAAACAGTTTAAAACCATGAATATGCTCCCCTGCCTTCTGGTGCCCCCAGTGTGGTTCCTGATCAAAGGCGTGATCGGCCTGTAGGCTGTTGCCGTTCCGGCCGCGCCCGGCACAATGCTCTAAGAATCTGTTTCCCTACACCGATTGGCTTGCCGCACCGGGAATATTTCCCGGTGCGATATCAGGAAAGAAAGCGTTTCATCATATCTTCCAGATGAAAACCATTTTTCACTTCTTGAAAACGGATTGAAAAGACTCATAATTCGGACATACATTATGAGTTTTCTTGATCGCAAAAACAACTTTTTTAAAATATGCAGCATATTGTCGATCAATCAGCAATTTACGGAATACTTCTGCAACTAATTGCGGCGGATTGTTAAATGCACCACATCCAAAAGCACCAAGCACCAGATAATCGACTTCGTTCGCAATCGCTACTTCCAAAATATTTTGAATTCGATTCATAAATACCTTTTCCAGGTTCTCCCTACTGACTGGTTTCCGTTTCTGGGTATCATAATATGGAGCTGCACAGCTGATCACGTCTACTTGAAACCACTCCGAAAGCATTTCCGGAATCTCATCATCTGACTTAAATACGGTTATATTCGGAGAATAAATGATACGGTCTGAGCCCATATCTCCTGTATTCTTCTGATTCCATTTATAGTAATGGCGAATCATATACGGCACCGTCAGAGCTTCATATAAATTACTGCATCTGCAAAGGGACTCTTCCTGAGCAGGCGCACCGTTTTTTACTCCGCCGCCCGGATGATATGAATTGGCAAAATTCAGAACCGCTGTCTTTTTCCCTTCTTCAATTAAACTTTTTGCACAGCGCAACGTGGTATCTGCCACTACTGAAATGTCCGGATTTTCACACTTTGGCTCTGCGTTTATCGCCTGAAACTGTTCCAGATACAGGAGAGAACCCGCCTGAATCTTTCTTGTTTCTTCCCGCAGCTTTTCATTCTCTTTTATCTGTATCTGTGTATCGCGGAATGCCTCCATCAGTGCAATCTGGCTAGCCATACACGTCATCTCCTTTCCATATATTTTTGATAGCTATCCAAAAAGATGTTGGGGTCAAAAGGTATTTTGCCCCCCTTTGATACCGGATTGCTCCGCACTACGTGCTCCCGCAATCCTCAAAACATTCATAATCCGCTCATTTTTCTACGAAAAATGGCTGCTTATTCATGTTTTGGCGGGTCCCAAGGTCAAAAATCCTCTTGCAAGCAAGCTTGCATCGGATTTCCGACCTTTTGACCCTGGTATCCCAAAAACAATATAACATATTTTTTTCATAATTTCGTCCCCTGAAAAGCGACATTTTGTTTTTGATTATTGAAATTGTCCGCGAACAAATCTGCATGGCGGCCGTTTTGCTCTGTAAAACCGACCGTCGTAGGCCGCATTTGCAGCAGGAAACTGCGTTTCCCATGGCAGAAAAGCCTCCGGCGGGAGACGCGCACGTTTTCAAACCCCGCAGATCCCCAATCACTGCAAAAATTTTGTCATTCGGGTCAACTGACCTGTTTTTTTCATAGATTTTATCTTATGCTGACATCAGCATAAAGGAAAGCTAGGGAGGAACATCATGAGACGTATTTTAGAAAAGGGAGGAATTTTATCCTTATCGCTGATGCTGGTATCCACCTATTCCGTATCCGCCGTTATCCCTGAAATGATCCGGTTTTATGAGGGGTACGGGCGGAGCCAGGTGGAGCAGCTGATTTCCATATCATCCGTCGCGGTCACCCTGATCATCATTCTGAACCCGTGGATTTCCCAGATACTCAGCGACAGGGCCAGCATTGTGCTTGGCCTGCTGTTTCTGACTCTGGGCGGAGCCGCCCCGGTGTGGGTCCAGGACTATGGGGCAGTTTTTGTGGCGCGTCTGATCCAGGGCGCCGGCGTTGGCCTGATGAATGTATGCGCCATCGACATGATCAACCAGCGGTTTGAAGGGGATGAACGGTCGGCCCTGTTAGGCTATCGCGGTTCGGCGGAGACGGTGGGAAACGTCGTTTTAACTCTGATCGTGGGACGGATTCTGGGTTCCGGCGCGGAGTGGAGATACTGTTTCCTGATTTATTTCTTCGGAGCGGCAGTTTTGCTCCTCTATCTCCTGTTTGTGCCGAATGGAAAGAGAGAAAAGAAGGTTTGCAGGACAGAAGAACGGACCGGCCGGCGGATGGAGAAAGGCGGAAGGAACGGATATGTATTCTGCGGCCTCTGGGGCGGATTTTTTGTGGGAGTCAATACGTGCTGTACCATGCGAATCCCCAGTCTGGTTGTGGAAAAAGGGATTGGCACCGGGGCGCAGTCCAGCCTGGTTTTGAGCCTGATGATGATCACCGGAGTGTTCGCCGGAATGGCTTTCGGTGCGCTTAAGAAACGATATTCCGGCCGCCTTCAGGGAATCTCTTTGTGCGTTTGGGGCCTTGGCCTGGCAGTCATGGCCGCGGCGGGAAACCTGATCGTCCTCGGTCTTGGGGCGGTGATTGCGGGGTTTGCCAACAATATTCTGATTACCACCGTCTTTGAGGGCATTTCAGAACAATTTCCGCCCCAGGCGGTGAAGGCGGCGACCACCTGCGCCTTAGTGGGATGCAACCTGGGCTCGTCCGCATCCCCCTATGCCCTGAACGCGATTTCCTTTATAAATGGCGGAATGTCCGCGCCGTTTGTGGTATTTTCGGCAGCGGCCGTGGCGGCTGGCATTCTGAAACCGCGCGTCCCGCGGGAAAATCACAGCTGCGATATGGCCTGATAATTGGAAATCTGCTCCAAAAGCGGCCGGTCGGTGATCTGGATCCGCTTTTCCGAAACGCGGATGCAGCCCCGCTGGGTCAGAGTTTCCAGGGCGCGGTTGACGCTGCGGATGGGGGTCTGGGCCAGGACGGACAGGTTCTGTTTGGTCAGAAACTCCAAAGCGCCTGCGTCGTCATGGGCGAGGATGGCGCAGGCAACCCGCTCCTTCACGCTGCAGAGCTGGAGAAGGACGGCCCTGCGGGAATGATAGCGCAGTTTTTTCACCAGATGTTCGATCAGGCTTAAGGTAAAGTCAAAATCCAGTTTCATCCACTCCAGAACATAGGTTTTGTGCACCATGTAAATGGTGCTTTTTTCAACGGCGACCACCTCCGCCGTCTTGAGATCCTCACAGAAAATTTCCAGCTCGCCGAACATATCACCAGAGTGATAGCTGTCAATGAACGCCACGGCGCCGCTGTAGCCTTCCATGGTCGCCACACAGGAACCGGACTCGACGAGATAGAGATGGAGGTTGTCGCCGCCGGCGGTTAAAATATACTCCCCCTTCTCATAAACCCGCTTGATGAGAAAGGGACGGATCGGTTCCGGAATATTTGCAATGGTATGAAATAACATTTTCACTCTCCTTTGGAAATGGGGGCGCAGGGAAAAAGGGAACTGTAAAAAAGAGAAACGCCCCGCGGGGATTCCAGGCCCTGAAACAGCCGGAATGCCGCGGGGCGCCTCATTTTGACCTTAATTTCCGAAACGTCAGATCCACCCGCCGTCCAGCCCGATCACCTGTCCTGTCAGGTAATTGCTCTTATACGCCAGATGGTACACCAGATCCGCCACTTCCTCCGCCTTTCCCAGACGTCCCGCCGGGATCTCGTCCACCAGGCTGATCAGCTCGTCGTCCTCCATCCAGCGGTTCATCTCCGTGTCGATGGCCCCGCAGGCCACGGCGTTTACCTGGATGTTGCTGGGGCCCAGCTCCTTTGCCAGGGCCTTGGAAAAAGCGTTGATCCCGCCCTTGGTGGCGGAGTAGGCCACCTCGCAGGAGGCCCCGGCCACGCCCCAGACGGAGGAAATGTTGATGATCTTCCCCGCCTTCATGGACACCATGTCCGGCACCGCCAGGCGGCAGCAGTTAAACACGGAGGTCAGGTTCGTCTTTACGATCCGGTCCCAGTCCGCCGGGGTCATGTCCTGGAGCAGTCCAATGTAGGAAATGCCCGCGTTGTTTACCAGCACGTCCACGGAGCCGAACTGTTTCTTCACCTTCCCGAACATGGCCTGGCAGGTTTCCCAGTCCCCCATATCCCCCAAAAACGCCAGACAGGAGGTCTGGAAGGATTCAATATCCCGTTTCGCCTGCATCAGCCGGTCCTCGTTCCGCAGGCAGCTGATGGCCACATTGTAGCCCTTTTTCGCGAATTTCACGGCGATGGCCTTTCCGATTCCGCGGGAAGCGCCAGTCACCAGTACCGTTTTCTTTGCCATAAATCATCACCTCTTGCCTCCTATTATACCAGAAAACCGCCGTTGCGTAACCAGGATTCCGTCCAAACCTTAAAACTTTCTTACACCCCCGAATCTGGGATTGTATTCCGGACGCCATACATGATATACTATTCCTTGAACGGTAAAAATATGGAACGATAAAGGAGGGATTCCCATGGGCGAGATTTATGACGTAGTCATCATCGGCTCCGGCCCGGCAGGACTGGCGGCGGCCATCTACGCGGAGCGGGCGGAGCTAAATGCCATTGTAATAGAGAAAAATGTGGTCAGCGGCGGCCAGGTGCTCACCACCTACGAGGTGGATAATTACCCCGGCGTCCGCGGCATCGGCGGCTATGATCTGGGCATGAAGTTCAGAGAGCACGCCGACAGCCTGGGCGCGGATTTTGTGGAGGACGAGGTGCTCTGCATTGAGACGGAGGGAAAGGTGAAAAAAGTGGTCTGCGCCGGTCAGACCTACGAGACGAAAACGGTGATCATCGCCACGGGAGCCGGCCACAGGAAACTGGGCATCCCCGGCGAGGAGGAGCTCTCCGGCATGGGCGTTTCCTACTGCGCCACCTGCGACGGCGCCTTCTTCCGCGGCAAGACCACGGCAGTGATCGGCGGCGGCGACGTGGCCATCGAGGACGCCATTTTCCTGGCCCGCCTGTGCAAAAAGGTCTACCTGGTACACCGCCGGGATGAGCTGCGGGGAGCCAAGAGCCTGCAGAAGAAACTGTTTTCCCTGGAAAATGTGGAGCTGGTCTGGGACAGCGTCCCGGAGCGGATCGAGGGAGAGAATAAGGTGGAAAAACTGGTGGTTTCCAACGTAAAGACGAAGGAAACAAAGGAGCTGGAGCTCCAGGGCGTCTTTGTAGCCGTGGGCATCAACCCCAACAGCGCCCCCTTTGAGGGACTTGTGGAAATGGAAAACGGCTACATCAAGGCGGGAGAGGACTGCGCCACTTCCTGTCCCGGCATTTTCGCCGCCGGGGATGTGAGAACGAAGGGGCTGCGCCAGATCGTGACCGCTGTGTCCGACGGCGCCAATGCCATCACCAGCGTGGAGCGCTATCTCACGGAAGAATAAGGGGGACGCGGACGAATGAGAACAGACAGAATGAAAAACGGTTTCTGCGCCGCCCTTTTAACCGGCGGCCTGGCGGTCTTCGCCTGCGTTCCGGCGTGGGCGGACGAGGTACCGGCCCTTGGGCTCAGCGGCAACTCCGCTCACACCGTATTGGCCACCAGCGGGGACTCCTATGACTCCATCGCCATCAGCCAGGTGACAAACTACGTAAACGTGCGGGCCGAGGCCAATACCTCCAGCGCCGTGGTGGGGAAAATTTATGACGACTGCGCCGCCACCATCCTGGCTACCGTGTCGGGAGAGGGCGGAGACTGGTATCAGATCCGTTCCGGTACGGTGGAAGGTTACGTAAAGGCCCAGTATTTCATCACCGGAGACGAGGCGGAGGCAGTGGCGAAAGAGGTGGGCACCACCTACGCCACCGTCACCAGCAATTCCGGCCTGCGGCTGCGGGAAGGCCCGTCCCTGGAGACGGCCATCCTCACCACCCTGGATTCCGGGACAAGCTATGAGGTGATCGGAGAGCAGGACGGTTTCGCCCATCTGCTCATTGACGATACCCTTCAGGGATACGTTTCCTGCGACTACATCAGCACCCGGGTGGAGTTCCGGGAGGCGGTGAGTCTGGAGGAGGAGGCTGAAATGCAGCGGCAGAAGGAGCAGCAGCGGGCGGAGGCCGAGGCGGCCATCCAGAAACTGGAGCAGACGAAGGAGGAGAACATCATCCCCGTCAACCCGGCGGGAGACGGCACCTCCCACAGCACGGACGCTCCGCCGGTGGCGGACAGCCAGACGGGAACGGGCAGTCAGGGATCCCAGAGCAACGGCCCCGGCTACTTCACTCCCGAGGGAGAACAGGCCGTCATGAGCGCCACCAGAGAGGCTATCGTGGCCTATGCCAAGCAGTTTTTAGGAAATCCTTATGTCTACGGAGGCTCCAGCCTGACAGACGGAACGGACTGTTCCGGATTTACCATGCGGATTTATGAGCATTTTGGCATCAGCACCGGCCGCAGCTCCAGAGACCAGGCGGCTAAGGGCAAAGAGATTCCCGTATCGGAGGTACAGCCCGGCGACCTGCTGTTCTACGCCAGCGGCGACACCATCAACCACGTGGCCATGTACATCGGCGGCGGACAGATCATCCACGCAGGCTCGTCCAAGACCGGCATCTGCATCGCCAATGCCAATTACCGTACGCCCTGTAAGGCTGTCACCTTCCTGGATTGACCGGAGGAGCGGAGCAGAGAGGCTACATAGAATAAAAACTCTGTCAAATGCGGAAAAAACAGCCACAGGGCGCAGGCTGCAATGTAAAACCATCTGATCAGACATCACAGAATTCATAAAACCGTTCCGGACGGAATGCGGAAACGACACCAGACACCTCGTTTTCGCCTGTCTGGAACGGTTTTCCTGTCTCCGGGAATCATCCTATCGCGGTCAATTTCTCCATAGTTTTCCTCTTTCATACACGCACAAAAATGGAAACCGCCGCAAAAAAAAACAGTTCGGACACCCAAATTGTTAAGACTACCTAATTGACATTAGGATGTCTTAACCGTAAAATAAAAGGAGGTACTTGTATACAAGGCTTTCGCCGTCCGGGACAGCGCATCTCGGAGGCAGAAAAGAGAGGCGGTAGAACAAAAGATGAAACAGCACAGATTTTGGGCATGGGCCATGCTTTTTTGTCAATAGGAAACTGCGTTTCCTATTGACAAAAAGCCTCCGGCGGAGGCGCACTCCGCGCAGAGGAAGATGGCTGCTGGCGCAGCCGCGCTCCGGCGCACGTGTGCACTGTAGCGCACACGTTTTCCAGTTTGATGGCTTTCTATACAGGCTATCGCCACAAATAGGCTGGCCAACCCAAACGGGCCGAATCCCCGCCCCGCGCAGCGGTTTCCCGACCGCCGCCCAAACGGGATAAAGGAAAAACATCACAAACCACAACACAAGAAGAAAGAAGGAATGAACAATGTTTGACTGCAAATATGGAAAAGCGTGCATCTGTTTCGCCACGGGAGTATTATTTGGAACGGCAGGCATCAAGCTGCTCTCCAGCCGGGATGCCAAAAAGGCGTATGTCCACACCACCGCCGCGGTGCTCCGCGCCAAAGAGTGCGTGATGGATACGGTAAACAAGGTGCAGGAGAACGCCGAGGACGTGCTTGCTGAGGCGAAGGCCGTGAACGAGGAGCGGGCGCAGAAAGAGGTGTTCGAGGCAGAGACGGCGGACGTTGAAACCGACGGGGAGTAATCATGAAACTTCGTATTGAGCATGAAATCAGAGGGCGGATCCGGTTTTCCACAAGCCTGGGCCGCCTGAATTCAGAGCAGGCGGACTGCCTGCTCTATTATCTTTTATCCCTTCCCGGAGTGAGGAGCGGGAAGGTGTACGAGCGCAGCGGAGACGGAGTGGTGTTCTATCAGGGGGAACGGAATGAGCTTTTGCGGCGGATTGCCGCCTTTTCCCTGGAGGACGAGTCCGTCCGGCGGCTGGTTCCGGAGTGCACCTCCCGGAAATTAAACGGGGAGTACCGGGAACGGCTCATCAGCCGGTTTGTAAAACGGGCCCTCTTTAACACCTTCGTGCCGTCCCCCATCCGCGCCGGATGGACCTGCTGCAAAGCCGTCCGCTACCTGGGCGCCGGCCTTGGCTGCGTCCTGCGCCGGAAACTGGAGGTGCCGGTACTGGACGCCACAGCCATCTCTGTGTCCCTGCTGCGGCGGGACTTTAACACCGCGTCCTCTGTCATGTTCCTGTTAGGCGTCGGTGAGCTGATGGAGGAGTGGACCCACAAAAAATCCGTGGCCGACCTGGCCGGCAGCATGGCCCTGGGCGTGGATTATGTTTGGCTGAAACGGGAGGAAGGAGACGTGCAGCTCCCCTTAGACCAGGTGCGGGAGGGCGACCTCATCCGCGTGGCCGTGGGCAGCATGATCCCTCTGGACGGCGTGGTGAGAGAGGGGGAGGCCATGGTCAACCAGGCATCCCTCACGGGTGAATCCATCCCAGTGAAAAAGGGGCCGGAATCCTCCGTTTACGCCGGTACCGTTCTGGAGGAAGGGGAGCTGGTCATCCAGGTGAAAAAAGCCGCCGGAAACACCCGCTATGAAAAAATCATCAAAATGCTGGAGGAGTCAGAAAAATTAAAATCCTCCTTAGAGAGCCGGGCGGAACACCTGGCGGACCGCCTGGTGCCCTACAGCTTTCTGGGGGCGGTGGCTACCTACGCCATCACCAGAAATCCCATGAAGGCCGTTTCCATCCTTATGGTGGACTTCTCCTGCGCCCTGAAACTGTCCATGCCGGTGGCAGTCCTCTCCGCCATGCGGGAGTGCAATGAGCGCCAGATCACCGTAAAGGGAGGAAAATTCCTGGAGGCCCTGGCCGAGGCAGACACCCTGGTCTTTGACAAGACCGGCACCCTCACCAAGGCGGAGCCGAAGGTGCGGGAAGTGCTGACCTTCGGAAAATGGGACCGGGATGAGATGCTGCGCCTGGCCGCCTGTCTGGAGGAACACTTCCCCCACTCCATCGCCAACGCGGTGGTGCGCCAGGCCGAAATCGAGAACTTAAAACACGAGGAAATGCACGCCAAAGTCAACTACGTGATCGCCCACGGCATCGCCTCCGAGGTGGCCGGCGAGGACGTGCGGATCGGCAGCCGTCATTTTATCTTTGAGGATGAAAAGTGCGCCGTGCCGGAAGACGAGACGGAGAAATTCGCCCACCTTCCAGAGGACTGCTCCCTGCTCTATCTGGCCATCGGCGGAGAGCTGGCTGCGGTCATCTGCATTGAGGATCCCCTCAGAGAGGAGGCCCCCGCGGTAGTGCGGCGCCTGAAAGAACTGGGCATTCAGAAGGTTGTGATGATGACCGGGGACAGCGAGCGCACCGCCCGCGCCATTGCCCGCCGGGTGGGCGTGGACGAGTACCATTCGGAGGTTCTGCCGGAAGACAAGGCGGCCTTTGTCCAGGCGGAACAGCGTGCCGGCCGCAAGGTGGTGATGATCGGGGACGGCATCAACGATTCCCCGGCCCTATCCGCCGCCGACGCAGGCATCGCCATCAGCGAGGGCGCCCAGCTGGCCAGGGAAATCGCCGACATCACCATTTCTCAGGACAATCTCTGGGGCCTGGCGGTGTTAAAGGAGATCAGCAATCAGCTGGTGAAACGGATTCACTGCAATTACCGCTTTGTGCTGGGCTTTAATTCCGGCCTGCTGGCCTTAGGCCTTCTCGGCGTCCTGGCTCCTGGCGCCAGCGCCTTTCTCCACAATATGTCCACCCTGGGCATCGGCCTTCACAGCATGACGAATTTGCTGGAAGGAGAGTAGAAAGGCTACGGATAAAAACAGGCGGCTGAAAAGCGCCGCCCATTTCCCTGCCCACACTCTAACTCCAAAACACAAAACCACCGCCAGTCCCTGCGCCCCTTTTTTCGCGCGCCGGAACTGGCGGTGTTGTGTTTTCTCTTATTCTCCAGGCTGTCCTTCCAGCCTCGTCCGGATCCTTAGAACTCCGGCTCAATCAGCCCGTAAGTATTTCCCTTTCTCTTGTAAACCACGTTTACCTCCTCCGTCTCGGAGTTTAAGAAAACGTAAAAGCTGTGTCCCAAAAGCTCCATCTGTACGCAGGCTTCCTCCGGATCCATGGGTTTTACGGCAAACCGTTTGGATTTCACGATGCGGATCTCGTCGTCTGCCTCGTACTCCTCCTGCATAAACGCCTCGGAGAAGGAGAGGGCCGACTGTTTCTTGTCGATGAGTTTCTTCTTGTACTTCTTTATCTGTCTCTCGATAATTTCCTCTACCAGGTCGATGGAGACGTACATATCATTGCTTGTCTCCTCTGCGCGGATAATATTGCCTTTCATGGGGATGGTCACTTCAATTTTCTGCCGGTCCTTCTGAACGCTCAAGGTGACGATCACCTCAGTGTCCGGGGTAAAGTAGCGCTCCAGTTTTCCGATCTTGTCCTCTACCGCCGCTCTCAGTCCAGGAGTTACCTCAATATTTCTGCCAGTAATTGTATAACGCATAAACCATCAGCTCCTTTTTCTTGTGATGACCTTATTATAACACGCGAATTCAAAAAATTCAACGGGACAGCGAGAAATATTATGACAATTATTCTAAATATTTTCTAAAATTTTTATTTGTCCCCGGCAGAAAAACGTTGTAAAACTATATATCCCGTTCGGAAAAAGTCAAGTAAAATCCGGCTTTTTTTGTCGAATCCGGTAAGTTTATGACAAGTACACAAAAAAACGGATGAAAAAGAATTGTCGCGGGAACGCTGAGAAAGAGGGGAAAAGAATGTGGATAATGTGGATAACTTGGTGTATAACTACTTTTTCTGTGAAAAAGGCGATTTTCCGGTGTGGACAAAATTGAGGGATTTTGTCGAAGGAAAGTGTGGATAATGTGGATAACCACAAAAGGAACCTGTGTTCTTGTGCAATGTGCTAAGTTTACCATAAAATTCCTTTTATGTAAACACTGGAAATATGACGGAGCCGTGAATATTGTTAATTTTTCATGAACAAGTTGAATAAGCGGGAGGAAGGTGTTACAATATACAAGATTATGGTATATTCCGCTACTTGCACCATGGCGGCGGAATGTGACAGGGAATCCGACAGGACCCGCCCACGGCGCGTTTTGCCGGGGCGTCCCAGGAGCCGCGGACGGAACAGACCCGTCCTCCCCGTGAATCCCTGGGGAACCTGTGAATTATATTTATATATGTAGTAGGAGAATTTAAATGAACGTTTTTGAAAAAGTCTTTGGCACACACAGCGAGCGGGAGTTAAAGCTCATTTATCCCATTGTGGATAAAATAGACGCGTTGAGACCGGAGATGCAGAAACTCTCCGACGAGGAGCTGCGGGACAAGACGAGACAGTTTAAGGAGAGGCTGGCAGAGGGGGAGACTCTGGACGATCTTCTGCCGGAGGCCTTCGCGGCAGTGAGAGAGGCGGCAAAGCGCACGCTGAATATGGAGCACTACCGGGTGCAGCTCATCGGCGGCATTGTCCTTCATCAGGGCAGAATCGCGGAGATGAGAACCGGTGAAGGTAAGACACTGGTTTCCACCGCCCCGGCCTACTTAAATGCCCTGGCAGGAAAAGGCGTCCACATCGTCACGGTCAACGATTATCTGGCAAAGCGTGACGCGGAGTGGATGGGCCGCGTCCATGAGTTCCTGGGCCTGACGGTGGGCGTGGTGCTCAACAGCATGACCACCGAGGAGAGAAAGAAAGCCTACGCCTGCGACATCACCTACGTGACGAACAACGAGCTGGGATTTGACTACCTCCGCGACAACATGGCTATTTACAAGGAGCAGATGGTGCTCCGGGAGCTGGATTACGCCATCATCGACGAGGTGGACTCCGTGCTCATCGACGAGGCCAGAACGCCTCTGATCATTTCCGGCCAGAGCGGAAAGTCCACAAAGCTCTACGAGGTCTGCGATATTTTAGCCCGCCAGCTGGAGCGGGGCGAGGAATCCGCGGAGTTTTCCAAGATGGCGGCCATCATGGGCGAGGAAATCGAGGAGTCAGGAGACTTCATTGTAAATGAAAAGGATAAGATCGTAAACCTGACGGAGCAGGGCGTAAAGAAGGTGGAGGACTTCTTCCACATTGAGAACCTGGCCGATCCGGAGAACCTGGAGATTCAGCACAACATCATCCTGGCCCTGCGGGCAAACTATCTGATGTTCCGGGACAAGGACTACGTGGTAAAGGACGACGAGGTGCTCATCGTAGACGAGTTCACCGGCCGTATTATGCCGGGACGCCGCTATTCCGACGGCCTGCACCAGGCCATTGAGGCGAAGGAGCACGTAAAGGTAAAGAGGGAGAGCAAAACCCTGGCGACCATCACCTTCCAGAACTTCTTTAATAAATTCCGTAAAAAATCCGGCATGACCGGTACGGCCCTCACAGAGGAGAAGGAGTTCCGCAACACCTACGGCATGGACGCCATTGCCATCCCCACCAACCGTCCGGTGATTCGCGTGGATCACGAGGACGCCGTCTATAAGACGAAGAAAGAGAAATTTAACGCGGTGGTGAACGAGATTGTGGAGACCCACGAGAAGGGCCAGCCGGTGCTGGTGGGTACCATCACCATCGAGACCTCCGAGATGCTCAGCCGGATGTTAAAGAAACGGGGCATTCCCCACAAGGTATTGAACGCCAAATACCATGAGCTGGAGGCGGAGATCGTGGCAGACGCCGGTATCCACGGCGCCGTGACCATCGCCACCAACATGGCCGGCCGTGGTACGGACATCAAGCTGGACGAGGAGTCCAGAAACTTAGGCGGATTAAAGATCATCGGCACGGAGCGCCACGAGTCCAGACGGATTGACAATCAGCTGCGCGGCCGTTCCGGACGTCAGGGCGACCCCGGTGAATCCCGGTTCTACATCTCCCTGGAGGACGATCTCATGCGTTTGTTTGGTTCCGAGCGCCTGATGAGTATGTTTAATGCCTTAGGCGTGCCGGAGGGCGAGCAGATCGAGCACAAGATGCTGTCCAACGCCATCGAGAAGGCCCAGATGAAGATCGAGAACAACAACTACGGCATCCGTGAGAACCTCCTCAAATACGACGAGGTGAACAACGAGCAGAGAGAGATCATCTACGCTGAGCGCCAGAAGGTGTTAAACGGCGGCAACATGAGAGACCTGATCTTAAAGATGATCACGGACATTGTGGAGAATGCGGTAGATATGTGCATCTCCGACGAGCAGAGCGCGGAGAACTGGGACTTTAAGGAGTTAAACAGCCTGCTCCTTCCCATCGTGCCCCTGCGCCCGGTGACCCTCACCGACGAGGTGAAGGCCATGAAGAAGAACGAGCTCAAGCACTACCTGAAGGAAACGGCCATTAAGCTGTACGAGGCCAAGGAGGCGGAGTTCCCCGATCCGGAGCAGATCCGTGAGATCGAGCGCGTGGTGCTCTTAAAGGTCATTGACAATAAGTGGATGTCCCACATCGACGATATGGATCAGCTGCGCCAGGGCATCGGCCTGCAGGCCTACGGCCAGCGCGACCCGCTGATCGAGTATAAGATGAGCGCCTACGAGATGTTCGAGGGCATGACCGCCGCCATCCAGGAGGATACGGTGCGCATCCTTATGCACATTCGGGTAGAGCAGAAGGTGGAGCGGGAGCCGGCTGCCAAGGTGACCGGCACCAATAAGGACACCAGCGCCGTGGCGGAGCCGAAACGCCGCGAGATCAAAAAGATCTACCCCAACGACCCGTGCCCCTGCGGAAGCGGAAAGAAATACAAGCAGTGCTGCGGCAGAAAACCGGTGTAACAGCCGGAGACTGCCCGTTTCAGCCGGCGGCCGGGACGCCAGCCCGGCAGCCGACGCCCCGCGGACGAGACAGAGAGCTGCCAGACGGCCGCGCGGCATAAAAGCATAAAAGTAAGGAAAACAGGAAAGAAGGTGACATTAGTGGTAGAGTTAGACCAGTTCAAATACGAGCTATCCACGCTCGACAAACCATTAGTGGAAGTGAGGGATTCACTTTAACCTGGACAGTAAGGTAAAGCGAATCGCTGAATTGGACAAATACATGGAGGAGCCGGATTTCTGGAACGACCCGGACCGCTCCACCAAGCTGATGAAGGAAGCAAAGAATTTAAAAGATACGGTGGAAGGCTTTCAGAAACTGGAGGAGGAGTACGAGGAGATCGGCCTGATGATCGAGATGGGACAGGAGGAAAACGACCCGTCCCTGATCCCGGAAATCGGGGAAATGCTCGCTTCCTTTAAGGAAAAGCTGGAAACCCTGCGGATCGGCACCCTGCTGTCCGGCGCCTATGACCGTGCCAATGCCATTCTGCGCTTAAACGCGGGAGCCGGCGGCACCGAGTCCTGCGACTGGTGCGGGATGCTGTACCGGATGTACTGCCGCTGGGCAGACAGCAAGGGCTTTTCCACGGAGGTTTTAGACTACCTGGACGGCGACGAGGCGGGCATCAAGTCCGTGACCGTGCAGATCAACGGCGAGAACGCCTACGGCTATTTAAAGTCGGAGCACGGCGTACACCGCCTGGTGCGCATTTCCCCGTTCAACGCCGCGGGCAAGCGGCAGACCTCCTTCGTGTCCTGTGACGTGATGCCGGACATCGAGGAAGATCTGGACGTGGACATCAACCAGGACGACCTGCGCATTGATACGTACCGCTCCAGCGGAGCCGGCGGCCAGCACGTCAACAAGACGTCCTCCGCCATCCGTATCACCCACATTCCCACAGGAATCGTGGTGCAGTGCCAGAACGAGAGATCTCAGTTCCAGAACAAGGATAAGGCCATGCAGATGCTGAAGGCCAAGCTGTTTTTGTTAAAGCAGCAGGAGAACGCGGAAAAGCTTTCCGACATCCGCGGCGACGTGAAGGAGATCGGCTGGGGCAGCCAGATCCGTTCCTATGTACTGCAGCCCTATACCATGGTGAAGGATCACCGCACCGGCTGCGAGAGCGGAAACGCCCAGGCCGTACTGGACGGCGCTTTGGATCCCTTTATCAGCGCGTACTTAAAATGGCAGAGCCTGGGCGGAAAGCCTCAGGACGACGGCGGGGACGATCTGTAAACCCGCCGGCGGCGCAGGGCGCGCCGCAAAGCACACGTTTTCAACTGATACGGGCGGTACCGCCGGGAAACCGGATGGGCCGCCTGTTTCGCTTGCATTTCCGCGGCGGACGTGATATTCTTTGTAGGAGAAACAGATGTATTTCCATTCCATACATGAGAGGACTTATGAAAGAGAAAAGCAAATATTTTGTGGTAAAACAGAAGGCGGTCCCGGAGGTTCTTTTAAAAGTGGTGGAGGCCAAACGGCTGCTGGAAACGGAGCGGGTGATGACCATACAGGAGGCGGCAGACCGGGTCGGTATCAGCCGCAGCTCTTTTTACAAGTATAAGGACGATATTTTCCCCTTTTACGACAATACGAAGGGGAAGACGGTGACCCTGGTGATCCAGATGGACGACGTGCAGGGCTGTCTGGCGGAGATTTTGGGCCACGTGGCGGCCTGCAAGGCCAATATTCTCACCATTCACCAGAGTATCCCGGTGAACGGGGTGGCCACGGTGACCTTGAGCGTAGGCGTAGGCATCCAGACCGGGGACGTGTCCGGCCTGGCGGACGAGATCCAGGAGATGGCAAACGTCCACTACGTGAAGATCCTGGCGGGAGAGTAAAGCTGTGGCGGAGACGATTTCCAGCCTGTTCTGGAAACTAGGGATTCCCTGCGTATTCCATCTGCTGACGGGGGCGTACTGCCCCGGATGCGGCGGGACGCGGGCGGCGAAGGCCCTGCTCACAGGCCATATACTCACCAGCCTGCGCTACAATCCCATGGTGTGCTACGCCGCGGCGGTGTTTCTGGGATTTGGGCTCTGGAAACTGTGGGCGAGATTTAGGGGACGCCCGGCGCCTTCCGTTTACCGGCTGAATCCGTTCCTCTATGGCGGCGCGGCCCTGGCTCTGGTCAACTGGATTTTTAAGAATTATATGCTGTTGGTAAAGGGCGTGGATTTGCTGGCGTAAGCAGGCGAAGGAAAAAGGATAAGAAAAAAAGCAGAAACGGTCTCAGACACGATATGTCTGGAAAATCCGTTTCTGCTTTTTGTTTGTGTTGTCTGTCCATTCACAGCCGGGCCGCCTACAGGCTGGGGATCCCTCCCACGCCGTCAAAAAACTGGCGGTACAGCTCCATATAGTCTTTTCCCAGAACCGGGTGGGGCAGAATCACGTTGTACACCAGCATGGCCATGGCAAAGGTAAAAAGGCTGATGACAATGCCCGCGATGGACAGGATCAGTCCGGTCATGGCCGGGCCGGAAAACTTTTTCTCATTCTGGACCCTGGACAGCAGCGCCAAAGTAAGTCCCGCCATGGCCAGAGGAAACTGGAACAGGGGGGAGATGCACATCAGGACCGAGGCCCCGCCTGTGAGCACTGAAAATGTGGCCAGCCGGGCTGCCAGGCTTTCCGTGTTATTTTTAGGATTCATGGATCATCCTCCGTAACGCACGTCCGTGCAGTTGAAAATACCAGAACATCTTAACATGAAATCCCGGGATTGTCCAGCCGGGAAAAGAATGTCTGGACAAGATGGGAGGCCGCGGGGTATAATTGCACCCGTAAGCACCGGGCCGCGAAACGGCAAACCAGCGGACGGCGCAACCCAACCATTTACGGAGGACCGAAGAACGTATGGACATTATTAAAACTCTGCAAACAGAACTGAACATCAAATACGCCCAGGCGGAGGCTGCGGTGAAACTCATCGACGAGGGGAATACCATCCCCTTCATCGCCCGTTACCGCAAGGAGGCCACCGGCTCCTTAAACGATGAGGTGCTGCGGGCGCTGGATGAGCGTTTGAAATATCTGCGGACCCTGGAGGAGAAAAAGGAGCAGGTGATCGCCACCATCCGCGACCAGGAAAAGCTGACGCCGGAGCTGGAGGCCCAGATCCGGAACGCCATGACCATGGTGGCGGTGGAAGACCTCTACCGTCCCTACCGGCCGAAACGGCGCACCAGAGCCATGATCGCCAAGGAAAAAGGGCTGGAGCCCCTGGCGGACCTGATCCTTTTACAGATGGCGCAGGAGCCGCTGGAGACGGCTGCCGCCGCCTACGTTTCCGAGGAAAAGGGGGTAGAGACCGCGAAGGACGCCCTGGCGGGAGCCATGGACATCCTGGCGGAGCGGATTTCCGACGACGCCAGGTACCGCACCTACATCCGCCGGGCCACCAGGGATCAGGGCAGTCTCCAGTCGTCTGCCAAAGACGAGAAGGCCCAGTCTGTCTATGAAAATTACTACCAGTACGAGGAGCCGGTGAGAAAGTGCGCCGGCCACCGGATTCTGGCTATCAACCGGGGAGAGGCGGAAAAAATCCTCACAGTGAAGATCCAGGCCCCGGAGGAGACCATTCTCCGCTACCTGGAGAAACAGGTGATCACCAGGGAGAACCCCTACACCACCCCGGTGCTGCGGGCTGTCATTGAGGACAGCTATAAGCGTCTCATCGCCCCCGCCATTGAGCGGGAAATCCGCAATGAGCTGACGGAAAAAGCGGAGGACGGAGCGATCCGGGTATTTGGAAAGAACTTAGAGCAGCTCCTTATGCAGCCGCCCATCGCCGGACAGGTGGTGCTGGGCTGGGATCCGGCCTTCCGCACCGGCTGCAAGCTGGCGGTAGTGGACGGCACGGGAAAGGTGCTGGACACGGTGGTGATTTACCCCACTGCCCCACAGAACAAGGTGGCGGAGTCCAAGGAAATCTTAAAGAAACTGATCAAAACCTACGGCATCACCCTGATTTCTGTGGGAAACGGCACCGCTTCCAGGGAGTCGGAGCAGATCATCGTGGAGCTTTTAAAGGAAATCAAGGAGCCGGTGCAGTACGTGATTGTAAATGAGGCCGGCGCCTCCGTCTACTCCGCCAGCAAGCTGGCCGCGGAGGAATTCCCCAAGTTTGACGTGGGACAGAGAAGCGCCGTCTCCATCGCCAGACGGCTTCAGGATCCTCTGGCGGAGCTGGTAAAGATCGACCCCAAGTCCATCGGCGTGGGCCAGTACCAGCACGACATGAACCAGAAGCATTTGAGCGAGACCCTTCAGGGCGTGGTGGAGGACTGTGTCAACAAGGTGGGCGTGGATTTGAATACCGCCTCCGCCTCCCTGCTGGAGTACATTTCCGGCATCAATAAGACCATCGCCAAAAACATTGTCACCTACCGGGAGGAAAACGGGGCTTTCACCGACAGAAAGCAGCTGTTGAAGGTGGCAAAGCTGGGGCCCAAGGCCTTTGAGCAGTGCGCCGGTTTCATGCGCATCCAGGGAGGGAAAAATCCCCTGGACGGCACCAGCGTTCACCCGGAGAGCTACGCCGCCGCCAATGCCCTTTTAAAGAAACTGGGCTACCAGCCGGAGGACATCTCCAAAGGCGGGCTGCGGGAGCTGGGGAAAAAGATCCACGACTACAAAAAGCTGGCTGCTGAGCTGGAGGTGGGAGACATCACTCTGCGGGACATTGTGGGCGAGCTGGAAAAGCCGGCCAGAGACCCGCGGGAGGAGATGCCAAAACCCATTCTCCGCACGGATGTGCTGGAGATGAAGGATTTAACTCCCGGCATGGTGTTAAAGGGAACGGTGCGGAACGTGATCGACTTCGGGGCGTTTGTGGACATCGGCGTCCATCAGGACGGGCTGGTACACGTTTCCCAGATGACGGAGCGCTATATCAAGCATCCCCTGGAGGCCGTGAGCGTGGGGGATATTGTGGAGGTCAAGGTGCTGTCTGTGGATTTGCAGAAGAAACGGATCAGCCTGACCATGAAACTGTAGACGGATTTCCGGGCTGCGCCCGGAGAGGAGAGATCGCATGAAATTTGAAATCAACCTGGATGCCACGGATCTGTGGCGGTTTTCCATGTATCACGTAAACCGCGGGCTGCAGGGGATCTTTAACCTGCTGTTTACCGCGGCGGCCGTGCTCTGCCTGATCTTTGCCCGCGACCAGCTGTCCGGCGGCTACATCGCCCTTCTGGTGGTGTGTGCCCTGGCGTTTTCCGTGTGGCAGCCGCTGCTGCTCTATCTCAAGTCCAGGAAACAGGCGAAAACCGCCGGCATCCGGGAGACGCTGCGGATGGAATTTGGAGAGGAGCTGGTGACGGTTTCCCAGGCGGATCAGATACAGGAGCTTCCCTGGGACCGGATTGTGAAGCTGATTCGCACGAAACACATGGTCATCATCTACACCGACCGCATCCATGCCTATCTGCTGCCCGTCTCTGTGGTGGGAGAGCGGATGGAGGAGTTTGCGGCTCTGGTGCGGAAACATCTGCCGAAGGAGCGATGGAAAGGATTATAATATGGTTGTGGAAACGTACAGCGCGCAGGAAACGTATGAGCTTGGAAAACGCCTGGGCCGGGAGGCGCAGGCGGGGGAGGTCTACTGCCTGGACGGCGATCTGGGGACGGGAAAAACCGTGTTCACCCAGGGCTTTGCCGCCGGTCTTGGCATCGAGGGGCCGGTAAACAGCCCCACCTTTACCATTTTGCAGCAGTATGAGGACGGCCGCCTCCCCCTCTATCATTTCGACGTGTACCGCATCGGGGACGTGGAGGAGATGGAGGAAATCGGCTATGAGGACTGCTTTTACGGAGATGGAGTCAGCCTGGTGGAGTGGTCCAGCCTGATTCGGGAGATTCTCCCGGAAAAGGTGATCCGCGTGACCATCGAAAAGGACATGGAACGGGGCTTTGACTACCGCAGGATCACGGTGGAGGGAAAAGAATGAAGATATTAGGGATAGAAAGCTCCTCACTGGTGGCGTCCGCGGCCATTGTGACGGATGATATTTTGACGGCGGAATACACGGTAAACTTTAAAAAGACCCACTCCCAGACCCTGCTTCCCATGATCGACGAGATCGTGAGGATGACGGAGACGGAGCTGGAGACCATCGACGCCATCGCCGTGTCTGGCGGCCCCGGCTCCTTTACTGGCCTTCGGATCGGTTCCGCCACGGCCAAAGGGCTGGGGCTGGCGTTAAAGAAACCCCTGATCCATATTCCGACGGTGGACGCCATGGCCTGGAACCTCTGGGGTGCCAGGGGCCTTGTCTGCCCCATCATGGATGCCAAGAGAAATCAGGTCTACACCGGCATTTACCGCATGGAAAACGGCCTGGAGGCCGTAAAGGAGCAGTGCGCCATGGATATGGGTGCCCTGGCGGAGGAGCTGAACGGCCTGGGAGAGCCGGTGATATTTTTAGGGGACGGCGTGCCGGTTTATAAGGAGATCATCGAGGAGTGCGTAAAGGTGCCCGTTGCCTTCGCACCCGCCCATTTAAACCGCCAGCGGGCAGCGGCGGTGGCCGCCCTGGGAGCGATTTACTTCGCTGAGGGGAAAACGGAAACGGCCGCCGAACACGGCCCCGACTATCTGAGAAAATCCCAGGCGGAGCGGGAGCGGCTGGGAGAAAGCCTGTGAGCGGCGTAAGCTCTTTTTCGGGAGTTTCCGGGCCTTCCGGGCCGGATTGCCGGATCTGTCTTTTAAAAAACGGGGACGCCCCCGCCGTCGCCGCCCTGGAAACCGTCTGTTTTTCCGATCCCTGGGGGGAACCGGAGTTTGCTTCTTTAGAGGAGAGCCGTCTGGATAAGGGGTTCGCCGCCTGGGTGGGGGAAACCCTCGCGGGCTACGCCATTTTGCGGACGGTAGCGGGAGAGGGGGAGCTTTTGCGCATTGCGGTGCGCCCGGACGTCCGCGGCCGCGGCATCGCCAGGAAACTGATGGAACAGGTGGAACGGGCCGCCAGAGAGGCGGGAGCGGACAGCCTTTTTCTGGAAGTGCGGGCCGGAAACAAGCCGGCTTTGGCTCTTTACCGGGCCTCGGGATTTGAGGAAAACGGCAGAAGGAAGGACTATTACCGCTTTCCCACGGAGGACGCCGTCCTCATGGAGCGGAGCCTGTCCCCTTTGGAGGACGGGGATGGCGTTTCGATTTGAAAGAATTACCACTTAAAATCAGCGTGATCTATGGTATCATGTAGGGGTATCCGGGATGGGTGCCCCTGCTTTTTGCGTTATGGGAAATTGGCTGTTTGCGCAGCTTTGTTCCGGCGCGGGAGGCGCGCCGCGGCTCACAAACTGTTTCACAGCAATAATCGTCCTCCGTGAAACAGATCCTTCAGGAGCCGAACCTTGCAGGAAACGGGCGCGGTTTGCGGGACTGCTCCCCTTTGCGCGGGGCCGGATACGGACAGAGCGGCAGAGGGCCGATAAGAGGAAGGTGAGGATAAGAATGCGAAGATACGGACACGGCGGCCGTCTGGAGACGGTGATCTGCAACGGCTGCGGGAAAAAACTGGTGGTGGAGGAAGGAATCGTGCGGGAAGGGCTTTTGAGCATCGACCACGCCTGGGACTTTTTTTCGGAAAAGGACGGAGAGATCCATCACCTGGACCTGTGCGAGGCCTGCTACGACCGCCTGGCGAACGAGCTGGCCATTCCCGTGGAGGTGGAAGAACAGACAGAGCTTTTATAGAGAGCAGGAAAGAGAACGGTGTTTTTAGGCACACCTGCCACAGAGGGCGGCTGCTGGCGCAGTTCCCACTTTTTTGTACAGGACAGGCGTCCGCCGAAACGGGAGGCGGAGCCAGGGAAATCCCCACGCGGATTCAAAACAGACGGCCGGAAGGGCTGGCGTTTTGAGAGGCGGAGGGGATTTTCTTCGTTTTATGGAAAAATGCCGGTATGGGCGAACTGCCACAAATACCGTCTATGGCGCGGATATTCATGCGGATATTCACGCCGGAAAAAGGCTTGATTCCCCACAGTCACCTGTGCTATGATTCCACATAGGGCCGAACATACAGCCGCCCGGCGCAGTCCGGCCCCGCAGGCAGAAGACGGAGCTATCGCTCCCGGCACTGCTTTCGTGAGAATAGAAATGAGGAATATTATGTTAGATATTTGTTTGCTCGGCACAGGCGGGATGATGCCCCTTCCGTACCGGTGGCTCACCTCTATGATGGCCCGCTGCGACGGGAGCAACCTGCTGATCGACTGCGGCGAGGGAACCCAGGTGGCCTTAAAGGAAAAGGGCTGGAGCCCGAAACCCATTGACGTCATCTGCTTTACCCACTATCACGCCGACCACATCAGCGGCCTTCCCGGCCTGCTTTTGACCATGGGGAACGCGGAGCGCACGGAGCCCCTGACCCTGATCGGCCCCAAAGGGCTGGAGCGGGTGGTGGGCGCCCTGCGGATGATCGCGCCGGAGCTGCCCTTTTCATTAAAGTTTATTGAGCTGGCAGAGCCCAGGGAGCGCCTCCAGATCGGTCCCTACGTCATCGACGCCTACCGGGTCAACCACAACGTCATCTGCTACGGCTACTCCATTTCCATCCCCAGAAAGGGGAAATTTGACGTGGAGCGGGCCAGGGCGGCAGGCATCCCCCAGCGTTTCTGGAGCCGCCTGCAAAAAGGGGAGACCATGGAGTTAGACGGAACGGTATTTACGCCCGACATGGTGTTAGGCCCGGAGCGGCGGGGGCTGAAGGTGACCTACTGCACCGACACCCGCCCGGTGCCGGTGATCGCCGAGTACGCCCAGGACGCGGATTTGTTTATCTGCGAGGGAATGTACGGCGAGGACGGAAAAGAGGCCAAAGCCCGGGAGTACAAGCATATGACCATGTACGAGGCCGCCAGGCTGGCGGCGAAGGCACAGCCGAAGGAAATGTGGCTTACCCATTACAGCCCGTCTTTAAACCGGCCGGAGGAATTTATGGACGCGGTGCGGAAAATCTTCCCCCGTTCCAAGGCGGCCAGAGACGGCTTTACCCTAGAGCTTGCGTTTGACGAAGGAGAAAAAGAATGAACGAAGATACCCTGATACTGGCTATTGAGAGCTCCTGCGACGAGACGGCGGCAGCGGTGGTGAAAAACGGCCGGGAGATCCTATCCAACGTGATCTCCTCCCAGATCGACCTTCACACCCTGTACGGCGGCGTAGTGCCGGAGATCGCTTCCAGAAAACATATTGAGAAGATCAACCAGGTCATCGAGGAGGCCCTTTCAGAGGCCCAGGTGACCTTAGAGGACATCACCGCCATCGGAGTCACCTACGGCCCCGGACTGGTGGGCGCCCTTTTGGTGGGGGTGGCGGAGGCCAAGGCCATCGCCTACGCGGCGAAAAAGCCTCTGGTGGGCGTACACCACATCGAGGGCCACGTGTCCGCCAATTTTATCGAGCATCCCGACCTGGAGCCGCCCTTTATCTGCCTGATCGTGTCCGGCGGCCACACCCATCTGGTGGTGGTGAAGGATTACGGCGAATTTGAAATCATCGGCCGCACCAGGGACGATGCCGCCGGCGAGGCCTTTGACAAGGTGGCCAGAGCGGTGGGCCTGGGCTATCCCGGCGGCCCCAAGGTGGACAAAACGGCGAAAGAGGGAAATAAGCACGCCGTGGAATTCCCGCGGGCCAAAGTGGAGGGCGCGCCCTACGACTTCAGCTTCAGCGGCTTAAAGTCCGCCGTGTTAAACTACATCAACCACGCCAAAATGACCGGCCAGGAAATCTGTGTGCCGGATCTGGTGGCTTCCTTCCAGAACGCGGTGGTGGAGTCCCTGGTGAGCCGCACCGTAGCCGCCGCTAAAGAATACGGCTATGACAAAGTGGCCATCGCCGGCGGCGTGGCCTCTAACTCCGCTCTGCGGGCGGAGATGAAGAAAGCCTGCCGCAAAGCCCATTTAAGCTTTTACCATCCGTCCCCCATCTACTGCACCGACAACGCGGCCATGATCGGGGTGGCGGCTTACTATGAGTACCAGAAAGGCGCCCGCGCCGGCTGGGATTTAAACGCGGTGCCCAATCTGAAATTAGGGGAGAGATAGTCCATGGAACGACCAGGGGGAAAAACGGCGGCTGTGGTGCTGGCAGCCGGACAGGGAAAACGGATGAAAAGCAGCGTTCAGAAACAATTCATGGAGCTTGCCGGCAAGCCCCTGATTGTCCATGCCCTGGAACGGTTTCAGGAGAGCGATGTGGATCAGATCGTGCTGGTAACCGGCCGGGAAGAACTGTCATATTGTAAGAATGAGATTGTCGCCGCCTTCGGCTTTTCCAAGGTGACGGCAGTGGTGGCCGGCGGGAAAGAACGCTACCACTCTGTTTACGAGGGCTTAAAGGCCCTTTCCGGCCAGGGGATCGAGTCCGTCCTCATCCACGACGGCGCCAGGCCCCTTCTGACGGAAACCATCATATCCGATGCCCTTAAGGGAGCCGCGGCTTACGGCGCCTGCGTGATCGCCGTACCCGCCAAGGATACTATCAAACTCGCGGACGAGGAGCAGTTCGCCAGGGAAACACCGCCCCGGGACCGTCTGTGGCAGATCCAGACGCCCCAGGCATTTTCCTATTCCCTCATTCTTTCCGCGTATGAAAAGCTGTTTTCCAGGGCAGAGTACCAGCAGGGAGTCACCGACGACGCCATGGTGGTGGAGACCATGACAGACACCCGCGTAAAGCTGGTGATGGGAGACTATGAGAATATCAAGGTGACCACTCCAGAGGATATGATCCTGGCAGAGGCCTTTTTAAAGGCCCGCGCTGCCCATTTTGCCTCAAAGCGGTAAATTTCCCGCAAATCCGGGCGTTTTCTCCGGCTTTTCACGCCGAAAAACGCCCATAAAACTGGGGAAAAATGGCTGCGGAGAAAAATATTTGAAAAAAATAAAAAAAAGGGTTGACAAATGGCGCCTGATTAGATAGAATGAATGAGCACTTCGGCGAGAGCTGCTGAGACGAACAGCAAAGAACGCGGAAGAAAGCACATGGAGAGATATCGAAGTGGTCATAACGAGGCGGTCTTGAAAACCGTTTGTCCGAAAGGGCGCGTGGGTTCGAATCCCACTCTCTCCGTTAGGACGGACAACGAGCCGCCAATTAAATATAGAAGATACATTCAGCAGAAGTACCCAAGTGGCTGAAGGGGCTCCCCTGGAAAGGGAGTAGGTCGTTAGTAGCGGCGCGAGGGTTCAAATCCCTCCTTCTGCGCTCGGAAGTCTTGAAAAAGACTTCCGAAAATTTTTAAAAAAAGCTGTTGACAAAGCAAACGAGTTATGATAAAATCAATAACCGCTGCGAAAAACGACAGCACTGAGGAATGAAAAACTTCCTCAAAAAATAAAAAAAGTTGTTGACAAAGCGAACGACTTGTGATAACATAAGAGAGTTGCTGCTGAGACAACAACAAAGCAAAGAACCTTGATAATTGAAGATTAAACAGTATGTAAAACC
>NZ_NFLE01000032.1 GCF_002160755.1 Lachnoclostridium sp. An14 | reverse complement strand
CCCATATCATTACCCCCCAACATCCCCTCATTTTCCCAGTCAATACCTCGGTAAATTATCAAAATATTCAAACAAAAACCAAGAATATATCCATAAAAATAGAGCATAAATTTAAAAAATACAAACAAAAATATACAAATCAATCTTAATATCAAAAAAGAATAAAAATATAGCGAAAAAGTGTTGACAAATATCGTTTACAGCGTTATACTAAAACCATCAAAAGAGAGAGAGATTAGAAGATGAGAGAAAGAAATGACAAAAAATAAAAGAAGGAGGTACAAACCACCGGAGACTTAAATGAAGTTTCACTTCCATAGAAGAAGTTGGAACATAGGAAAACTCGGAATCCGGAGATAGATAAGAACATAACTGACAGGATCCTATAGGAATTGTAAACCTACCATTTATTATATGACGAGAAAGTATAGTAGATTCGTAATTTGCAATCCATAGGCAAGAGAATGAAAGGAATGTCAAAAAGGAACTTAAAAGCCCGGAGAAAGAGAAAAGTGAATATGGATGAAAAATAGAATAAAGAAAGGAAAGCAGTCCAATGGATGAGATAGCTTGAAGGCGGATGTCGAAAGTCGTAAAAAGATTCGATATCCGCCTTATTCGTTGTGTTATGAAAAACGCTGTTCCGCCGATTTACGAATCGTGGTGGAAACCGCAACAAAAACGTCTTTCTAGCATTTCTCTTTCATACTGGCTTTTGTTTCTTGGATACAAATGCCTTCTAACGGACGGATATACGTATTCCCATGGGAAACAGGCTGCCGTTGCTGCCATAGCCATATTCCGGCAAGAGTATGAACGGGAAACCCACCCGCCGTGTCAAGTTGAGGCAGTTTCTGAGGGGGCAGCGTTGGGATAGGTTTCATGAGAGGTTTGGGTTTCCGTGTTCTTCATCTGGGAGGGAGAGAGGCCCTGCAGCTGGAAGGGAGGGGTGTACTCCTCTCGGGCGCTGCTTTTTTTCTGCATATATCCATCTGTAAGGTTTCGGGAAATAGCGTAGTCCAGCACCTGATTGTACTCATAGGTGGTGATCCTCCGGTTGATTTCCGGAAACTCCTGGCTGCGGTAAAAAGGAGTGTACTGGCTCATCAGGCTGATGAGAAACTGCCCCTTCGGCAGGGTATCGGCGATCCAATCCAGGAGCGCTTTGGAGTCTTCCTTCTGACCAGGCAGTATCATGTGGCGGAGGATGACTCCCTTTTTCAGCAGCTGGCAGCCGTCTTCCTGAGAAAATACCG
Source organism: Lachnoclostridium sp. An14 (assembly GCF_002160755.1). GTDB lineage: Bacteria > Bacillota > Clostridia > Lachnospirales > Lachnospiraceae > Lachnoclostridium_A. The sequence continues at coordinate 47,174 of NZ_NFLE01000032.1, read as the reverse complement.
GAACTCCCGTCTGGCGGATCATAGCCGGAATCGCCTGGGAGGCCCAGTAAAAATAATCGGGAGCCTGGGAGTAACGGGCGGAGAGGACGGTACTTTTATATTTCAGGTCCGGGAGATAGATGTCCACATATCCATTTAAGGCGTCGATGGTTTCCGGCCGCTCGTAGCCGCCGCAGTTGTAGACCACAGGGATGGAAAGGCGGTGTTTGACCAGATCCAGAGCCTTCAGAATGGAGGGAAGATACTGGGTGGGAGTTACCAGGTTGATGTTATGGGCACCCTGGGCCTCCAGCTCCAGAAAAATGTCTCCCAGCCGCTCCGCTGTCAGTTCCATGCCGAAACCGCCGCTGCTGATCTCGTGGTTTTGGCAGAAACAGCACCGCAGGGTGCAGCCGCTGAAGAACACGGTTCCGCTTCCACGGATGCCGCTGATACAGGGCTCCTCCCACTGGTGCAGGGCAGCCCTGGCCGCTTTGGGAACGGGCCGGCAGCGGCAGAAACCAAGGCTTTCATATCGGTTCACCCCGCACATCCTGGGGCAGAGGGTACAAGCGCTGTAGTCCATACAAAATCCCCCTTTGAATTGACAAATTCAGAAATAGTCGCTACAATAAGATACAATTTTAGGGAAAAGGGATGGATTTGTCAAGACAGATCCGGAAAAGGGAGGAAAAGAGGATGAAAGAGCGGAAAACAGAGCTGGAGTACGCCTTTCCCAAGACCGTGCCGGTGATGGCCGGCTACCTGGTGCTGGGAGCGGCTTACGGGATATTGATGGCGGACAGCGGATTTGGACCGGTGTGGTCCGTGGCCATCAGCATTGTGGTTTATGCGGGCAGCCTGCAGTATTTAGGCGTATCCCTGTTAGCCACAGCAGTAAATCCACTGTACGGGTTTCTCATGTCCTTTATGCTGAACGCCAGACATTTGTTTTATGGCATTTCCATGCTGGACAAATACAGGCCGGTAAAACGGTTTAAGCCTTATCTGATCTTTGGGCTGACGGATGAGACGTTCTCTGTGCTGTGCGCCGAGGAGCCGCCGGCGGAGATGGACCGGGACAAGGTGTATTTCTGGGTTTCGTTCCTGGATCAGTGCTACTGGGTACTGGGGACGCTTTTAGGTGCCGTGCTGGGCAGCTTTCTCACGTTTAACACGGCGGGAATGGATTTCGCGCTGACGGCCCTGTTCGTGGTGATTTTCGTGGGCCAGTGGGAGGACCGGCAGGGCCATCCCTCAGCCCTTCTGGGATTGACGGCCACAGCGATGTGTCTGCTGCTGTTTGGCCAGGACAATTTTATCATTCCGGCCATGGCAGTGATTTTGCTGGTGCTGTTCGCGGCGTATCAGAGGACTCGCACGGGAAAGGGGGAGATGGAAAATGGGAACATTAGGAATTGAAATTGGAATTGTGGCGGCAATGGTGGCGGCCACCGTTCTCAGCCGTTTTCTGCCGTTTTGGGTATTTCGAGGCGGAAGAAAGACGCCGCCCTTCGTAGATTTTCTGGGGAAAACCCTTCCTTACGCCACCATCGGCCTGCTGGTGATCTACTGCCTGAAGGCCCCCATCCTGTCGGTGAAGGCCCAGATTGCCGGCGGAGGAAACGGAGGCGCGGCCGCCTGGGGCCTTCCGGAGCTGATCGCCGTGGCTGCCGTCGCCCTTCTGCATAAATGGAAGAAAAATTCTCTGCTTTCCATTGGCGCCGGGACCGTGCTTTACATGGTGCTGGTGCAGGTGGTATTTTCCTAGGAAAGGGGAAAAACAAATGAAAAACCGCGGGACAGCCGATCCCGCGGTTTTTTCATCCTTGTAGGAAACAGCCGTTCCCTATGGCACAAAAGCCTCCAGTGGGAACCGCGCTCCGGCGCGGGAATGGCTGGCGCGCACGCTTTTTAATATAGAAGAAACAGCTCTCTCCATCTCGGTTCTACACCAGAGCCTTGGTTTTCCACGTTCCCTTCCGGTAGCGGTAGACGAAAAAGGCGGACCGCACCCACCAGTCTAAAATCATGGCCATCCACACGCCGAACACACCGAATCCCAGATACTGGCCAAAGATGTAGCTGAACACGATCCGGCAAATCCACATGGACGCGATGGAGGTGATCATGCAGAACCGCACGTCACCGGCCGCCCGCAGGGTGGATGGCAGGGAGAAGGCAATGGGCCAGATGATGGCGGCGGAAATCCCGTGCATGAAAAAGATCTTGATGGCCTCTGCCGCCGTAATGTCAGACAGGTTGTAGGCCCAGGTGATCAGGTGGGACGCGGCCAGCATCACAGACACCGTTACCAGCACGAAAAGGTATGTAAGCTTTAACAGTTTTTTTGTATAATACTGTGCCTGCTCATAGTCATGGGCCCCCACGCACTGGGAAATCACCGTGGTGATCGCCAGGTTTAAGGCCATGCCCGGCAGAATCTGGAAACTGGCGACGACGTTGGAAACCGCGTTGGCGGCGATGGCGTAGGTGCCGAAGGTGGAAACCAGGCTGAGCACGATGATCTTTCCCAGCTGGAACATACTGTTTTCCAGGCCGTTGGGAACGCCGATCTGCAGGATCTTTTTGACCATTCCCGGCTTAAAACGGTAGCGGAAGGAACGGCGGATGTGCAGCTGTTGATTCTGGTTTAAAAGCAGGATGGTGATCAGGATGCCGGCCACCATTCTGGAGACCAGGGTCGGGATGGCCACGCCCTCGGCTCCCCGGTGGAAACCGTAGATCAGGATGGCGTTCCCGCACACGTTGATCAGGTTCATCAGGATGGACACCTTCATGGATACCTTAGAGTTGCCCATGGAGCGGAAGATGGCCGCGCCCGCGTTGTAGAGGGCGATAAAGGGGATGGAGGCGGTGACGATGAGCAGGTATACGTTGGCGTGATACATGACGTCCGCGTCGATCTGTCCAAACACCACATGGAGAATAAATCGTTTCCCCAGGTACATAATGGCCATAATGGCCACCGCCAGGATGGTCACGAACCATACCAGCTGGTTGGCGGCCTCGCAGGCTCGTTTCTGGTTTTTCTGGCCCAGATACTGGCCGGCTACCACGGCTCCTCCTGTGGCCAGAGCCTGGAAGGCATTGATCAAAAGCAGCATGACGCTGTCCACCAGGGATACGCCCGATACGGCGGCCTCGCCCACGCGGGCGATCATAATGGTGTCAGCCATGCCCACCAGCACATTTAAAAGCTGCTCGATGATGAGCGGGATGATGAGGGCCGTCAGCGCCCGGTTGGAAAACAGGTAGGAGCTGCGGTCCACGGCTGTCGTTTTCATAATACAGATTCCTCTCTTTGGTTAAATTGATTCCCGGCGTGAAATCTAACTATTTATTATAGTACGGTTGTGAATGAGGAACAAGATGGAATTTCGAGAATTTAAACAGATTTTTAACGCCGTTTCCTGGTATATTTTTAGAAGTTTTCAAAAATGTTTAGAGAAAATTTGACGCGCCGCCCGGAATCCGGCTGGCTCTGGGCGGCGCGGGGCGGTGACGCGGTTATTTCGCGTTGGCGGATGCCCGCGGCAGGTAGGAGTACAGCTCATCATAAAATTCCAGCTCTGCCTCCGACGACGGGAGGGCCGGAATCAGCCCTGTGCAGTCCATAGCGGAACCAGAACGGCTTAAGTCTGAATCCGTGTGCTCCCGGTAGTCAATGGTTTCTTTATCCTTCATGTCATCACCTCTGTATTAGTGTTGCGGAAAACTGGTGAGAAATACATGGGAAAATTTTATCTTTTCTTTATTGATTTCTCTATATGATGACATTATAATAAGGTGGGATAGGAGAGGATCCTGTCCGGAATGGAGAAAAGCATATATGAACAACAACCAGCAGAACAACAATGGCAAGACGCCTAAGAGCAACCAGACGATCACCATTCTACTGATTGCGGCTCTGATCACCTTTGCCACTGTTTATTTCATGAAAAATGCTCTCGCCAGCAGCTCGCAGGAAGAACTTTCCTACAACCAGTTTATCGAGATGGTGGACAGAGGGCAGATCGAATCCGTGGCGGTGAGCAACTCGGAGATTGAGATTCACCCGAAGGCGGACGTGGACGGCTACACGCCTTTGAAACGGTACTATACTGTGCGGATGGAGGGCGATGACCAGCTGACCATGCGGCTGGAGGATCACGGGATTGAGATCCGGAAACTGGAGCAGACCAGCAGCCTGATGATTGACATTATCGGCTCTCTGCTGTGGTTCGGATTCCTGGTATTTCTGATGACTACCATGATGCGCCGGCTCGGCGGAGGCGGGATCATGGGCGTAGGCAAATCCAACGCCAAGGTTTACGTGCAGAAGGAGACCGGCGTCACCTTTAAGGACGTGGCGGGAGAGGATGAGGCGAAGGAGTCTCTGACGGAGATTGTGGATTTCCTCCACAACCCGGCGAAATATACGAAAATCGGCGCGAAACTGCCCAAGGGCGCCCTCCTTGTGGGCCCGCCCGGAACGGGAAAAACCCTTCTGGCGAAGGCTGTGGCGGGAGAGGCTCATGTGCCTTTTTACTCCCTGTCCGGTTCTGACTTTGTGGAAATGTTTGTAGGCGTGGGTGCCTCCCGTGTCCGCGACCTGTTCAAGCAGGCGCAGGAATCGGCTCCCTGCATCATTTTTATCGACGAGATTGACGCCATCGGAAAGAGCCGGGATTCCCGGTTTGGCGGCGGCAATGACGAGCGGGAGCAGACGTTAAACCAGCTGCTCTCCGAGATGGATGGTTTCGACTCCTCCAAGGGACTTCTGGTGCTGGGGGCTACGAACCGGCCGGAGATCCTGGATCCGGCGCTGCTGCGCCCGGGGCGCTTTGACCGGCGGGTAATCGTGGACAAGCCGGATTTAAAGGGCCGTGTAAATATTTTAAAGGTGCATTCCAAGGACGTGCTTTTAGACGACACGGTGGATTTTGAGGAAATCGCCCTGGCTACTTCCGGGGCCGTAGGCGCCGACCTGGCGAATATGATGAACGAGGCGGCCATTATGGCGGTAAAGAACGGCAGAAAGGCCGTTTCCCAGAAGGATCTGTTTGAGGCCGTAGAGGTGGTTCTGGTGGGTAAGGAAAAGAAGGACCGCATCCTCAGCAAGGAGGAGAGGCGGATCGTATCCTACCACGAGGTGGGCCACGCCCTGGTGGCGGCTTTGCAGAAGGACGCGGAGCCGGTGCAGAAGATCACCATCGTGCCCAGGACCATGGGCGCTCTGGGCTACGTGATGCACGTGCCGGAGGAGGAAAAATACTTAAATACGAAAAAAGAGATCGACGCCATGCTGGTGGGATTCCTGGCTGGGCGGGCGGCGGAGGAGCTGGTGTTTGACACCGTTACCACCGGCGCGGCCAACGATATTGAGCAGGCCACCAGAGTGGCCAGAGCTATGGTGACCCAGTACGGGATGTCGGAGCGGTTTGGGCTGATGGGTCTTGCCACCCAGGAAAACCAGTATCTGAGCGGGCGGGCGGTGTTAAACTGCAGCGATAAGACGGAGGCGGAAGTGGATGAGGAAGTAATGCTCATCTTAAAGAAGGCCTACGCTGAGGCGAAACGTCTGCTGTCGGAGAACCGGGAGGCCATGGACAAGATTGCCGAGTTCCTCATCGAACAGGAGACCATTACGGGAAAAGAGTTTATGAAGATTTTCCGGGAGGTGAAAGGGCTGCCGGAGCCGGAGGAAAACGGCGGCGAGACCGGAGGCCGTGTGACAGAGCGGCCGGCGGAGCGGGAGACCGGGGATGGCCAGAGCCAGGAGGCACAGCCTGAGGCGGAAACGGATACACCGGCGGCAGAGAATGTGCCGGAACCGGAGACACCGGAAAAGGAAATCCATGACGAGCAGCCGGCCGGGACGGAGACGCCGGCTGTGGAAACTCCGGATGGAGATACCGGGGCGGAGACGCCTGTGAAACTGCCGGATGCGGATACGGATCACGAATAATCTGGAGATAAAAATGAGAAGAACAGGAGCCGATGCAGCCTGACCGCGCTGCGCCGGCTCCTCTTTTCTTCCTAAGAACCGTCCCATTTTTTTCCCTCATCCCTTGCCCGTCAACCAGTCAGGTGCTATAATAGACGGGACAAAATCAGGAAAAAGGATACCGGCGGAGGAAAAGGGATGAATCGAGATGATATTATTATCATACATGGAACGAATTACAAAGAGATGGCCAAGCAGGTGCTGGATCGGGCCGGAGTGGCGGATGAGATCGGCGACCGGAAGAAACGGGTGGCGTTAAAGCCAAACCTGGTGGTAGCCAGAGACCCGTCCAGCGGCGCCACCACCCACAAGGAGCTGCTGGAGGGAGCGGTGGAATATCTGCGGGAGAACGGCTTTGAGAATGTGGCCATCATGGAAGGCTCCTGGGTGGGAGACAATACCCAGTCCGCCTTCACCGCTGCCGGATACCGGGAGATCAGCAAGAAATATGGGGTAGAGTTGGTGGATCTGCAGCGGGATTCCTTCCAGGAATACGAGGCCAGGGGAATGAAGATCAGCCTCTGCGACCGGGCGGCCAGCGTGGATTACATGATCAATATGCCGGTGCTGAAAGGCCATTGCCAGACCACCATCACCTGTGCCCTGAAAAACAACAAGGGCGTGATCCCCAACAAGGAGAAACGCCGTTTCCACACCATGGGCCTTCACAAGCCCATCGCCCACTTAAACACCATCGCCCGCAATGATTTTATTCTGGTGGATAATATCTGCGGGGATCTGGATTTTGAGGAAGGGGGAAACCCGGTGGTGATGAACCGGGTGCTGGGTTTTAAGGATCCGGTGCTCTGCGACAGCTATGTGTGCGACTGCATGGGGTATTCTGTGGACGATATTCCCTACATCCGCATGGCGGAGAGGCTGGGCGTGGGCAGTACGGACACGGCCAATGCCAACTTCATTTACCTCAACGAGGACAAGGCGGGAAGGACCAAATTCCGCATGAGCCACCGGGTACAGGGGCTGGCGAAATATACAGACGCAAAGGACGCCTGCAGCGCCTGCTACGGCTCCCTGATCTACGCTTTGGACCGGTTAAACGACGCCGGCGAGCTGCGGGGGAAGAAGACACAGATCTGCATTGGACAGGCCTATAAAGGGCAGACAGGAGAGATTGGCGTGGGGCAGTGCACCTGCGGGTTTCAAAAGAGCCTGAAGGGGTGCCCGCCGAAAGCCATTGACATGGTGCGGTTTTTGGAGGAGGAGTGGAGCTGAGACTCCCATAATAGAATTGAGGCAATAAAACAGGCACAGCGGAAATGGAAAACCGCGGTGCCTGTTTTTTGTAGTAGGAACCTGCGTTCCCTATGACACAAAAGCCTCCGGCGGGAAACGCACTTCGCGCAGAGGAATATAGCTGTTTACGCAGCCGCGCTCCGGCGCGGGTGTGCGCAGCTGCGCACACTTTTTATTTTTTTATGCTACAGGAAATGACATTTCCCATACCTTTCCCAACGCTTTTCGCCGAAACGCACTTCAATATCCCCAGTTTCAAATCAATGATAGATCTTTCTCTCCTCATAAACCGGCTCGGAGGTCAGGTCCACGCCCAGCTTTTTAAACACGTTGATGTCCACGTCGGAGAGCATCACGGAGGTGTGCACCTGGCAGCCTTTCAGCTTGGAGAGCTGGTTTAAGGCGTTCTGGGCTGTCGGATCGGTGGCGGCGCACATGGACAGGGCGATGAGCACCTCGTCGGTGTGCAGCCTGGGGTTTTTGCTGCCCAGGTAGTTGACCTTCAGTTTTTGAATGGGCTCGATGGCGGAGGGGGCGATGAGGTGAACCTCATGGCCGATATTTCCCAGGGCCTTCACCGCGTTCAGGATCAGGGCGGCGGAGGAGCCTAAGAGGTTGGAGGTCTTGCCGGTGACGATGGTGCCGTCCGGCAGCTCCATGGCGGCCGCGGGGGCTCCTGTGGCTGCCGCCAGATCGTTGGCCGCCTGCACCGTCGTTCTCATATCCACGGAGATCTTGGCCTGTTTCATCAGCAGCTCGATCTTGTAGACCTCGTTGGGATTTCCCTGCTCCTTGGCTTTGCGGTTGAGGGCCTGGTAGTAGCGGCGGATGATCTCCTGGCAGGAGGCCTCCTTGCAGGCCTCGTCGTCAACGATGCAGTTGCCTACCATGTTTACACCCATATCCGTGGGGGATTTATAGGGGCTTTCCCCGTAAATGCCCTCAAAGATGGAGTTGAGCACCGGGAAGATCTCCACGTCACGGTTGTAGTTTACGGTGGTGACGCCGTAGGCCTCCAGGTGGAAGGGGTCGATCATGTTGACATCGTTTAAGTCCGCGGTGGCCGCCTCGTAGGCCAGGTTCACCGGGTGCTTGAGGGGGATGTTCCAGATGGGGAAGGTCTCAAATTTGGCGTAGCCGGCCTTAATGCCCCGCTTGTTCTCGTGGTAGAGCTGGGAGAGGCAGGTGGCCATCTTTCCGCTGCCCGGTCCGGGGGCGGTGATGATCACCAGAGGCTTGGTGGTCTCGATGTAGTCGTTTTTGCCGTAGCCCTCGTCGCTGACAATGTGGGAGATGTTGTTGGGATAGCCCTCGATCACGTAGTGGCGGTATACCCGGATGCCCATATGCTCCAGCTTGGTCTTGAACAGGTCTGCCGCAGGCTGGCCGCTGTACTGGGTGATGACCACGCTGCCCACGTAAAGGCCCTTGTCCGTAAACGCCTGAATCAGGCGCAGCACGTCCACGTCGTAGGTGATGCCCAGATCATAGCGCACCTTGTTTTTCTCAATATCCGCCGCGTTGATGGCGATGACGATTTCCGCCTGATCCGCCAGCTGCAGAAGCATCCTCAGTTTGCTGTCGGGAGCGAAACCAGGGAGAACTCTGGACGCATGGTAGTCGTCAAACAGCTTTCCGCCGAACTCCAGGTAGAGCTTGTCCCCAAACTGGCCGATTCTCTCCTTGATGTGCTCCGACTGCATTTTCAGATACTTTTCATTGTCAAATCCAATTCGCATATCCTGCCTCCATCTATGGTAAATTAATAACAGTTCATAAATTAATAATATAGCATAACCGTGCTGGTGGAATCAATGAAAATTTGAGAAATTTGGCGAAATAGGGAAAATAGGGGGAACTGTCCAGCTATCTGTTTCCATCAGGGACGCCTGGGATGAAGGATTTGACGGCTGTTCCCGGTTTTCGCGGGCGGATTTTTGTGAAATCCGTCAAATGATGAGGGATATGGCTGAATTGCCGCAAATAGGGAAAAACGGCGGGCGTAGGTATTCCCTGGACCGGGGGGATGTGGTACAATAAGGGCATTTGATGGGAAAGGACGGACGAAATATGGACGTAAAAAAACGGCTCCTGGAGCTGGCGGAGCCGGAATACCGGGAGTTTCACGGCAAGCTGCTGCCTGGGGTAGATGATATTCTGGGCGTGCGGGTGCCGGCTCTGCGGAAACTGGCAAAGGAAATCATTTCCTCCGACTGGAGAGCCTTTCTGGAAGAAAATGCGGGGGAAACCTATGAGGAACGGCAGCTTTTGGGCCTGGTGACCGCCGGGGCCTGGAAAAAGATGGACCTGGAGGAGCTGCTTGCCCGCACGGCGGCCTTTGTGCCGAAGATTGACAACTGGGCGGTCTGCGACGTGTTCTGCGGCTCCTACAAGGCGGCGGACGGCGCTTGTTCCGCCGCGGTCTGGGAGTTTTTGCAGCCCTATTTTCAGAGTGAGCGGGAATATGAGCTTAGGTTCGCGGTGGTGATGGCTCTGTCCCACTACTGCGACGGGGAGCACGCGGATGAGGCCTTCCGCCTCTTTGACGGAATCCGGAGTGAGGCTTACTACGTGAGAATGGCGGTGGCATGGGCCGTTTCCGTTTACTTTGTGAAACTGCCGGAGCGGACCATGGAGTATCTGAACAAATGTGAGCTGGACGACTGGACGTTTAACAAGGCGCTGCAGAAAATCACGGAATCCTACCGGGTGGATCGGGAGACGAAGGACAGGATTCGCCGGATGAAACGGAAATAACGGGAAGGGGGAGCATAAAATGAAACCGATTATCAAAACGCCGGAGCAGGTGGAGAAGATCCGCCGGGCCGGGGAGATCAATACGAAGGTGTTAGACGCGGTGGAGGAAATGATCCGGGCGGGCATTTCCACGGAGAACATCAATCAGGTGGTCCACAAAAAGACTCTGGAGCTGGGCGGAATCCCCGCCCCCTTAAACTTTGAGGGCTTTCCAAAGAGCGTGTGCACCTCCTTAAACGACGTAGTCTGCCACGGAATCCCGTCGGAGGATGTGATCTTGCAGGATGGGGATATTATCAACGTGGACGTGACCACCATTGTGGACGGATATTACGGGGACGCCTCCCGGATGTACTGCATCGGCCAGGTGAGTCCTCAGGCCAGGAAACTGGTGGACGTGACGAAGGAGTGCCTGGAATTAAGCCTGAAGGCGGTGCGGCCCGGCGGCTACTTAAACGAGATCGGTGCCATCATCCAGGAGCACGCGGAGAAAAACGGCTTTTCCGTGGTGCCGGACATCTGCGGCCACGGAGTGGGTCTGGATTTCCACGAGGAGCCGCTGGTGTTCCACGTGAAACGGCGGGGCCGGGGGCCAAAGCTGGAGCCGGGGATGATTTTCACCATTGAGCCTATGATCAACGCCGGATCCCCCGACTGGTTCATCGACGCCGACGACGATTGGACGGTGTGGACGGAGGACGGCAGCCTGTCGGCTCAGTGGGAGTACACGGTGCTGGTGACGGAGGACGGATACGAGATCCTGACGAAATAGGGACGGGTCACACCTTCGCGGATTCTTTGCGGGGACAAGGACGTAAAGCGTAAAGCGCAGCCGTTTCCCCGCCCTTGTCCCTTCGCCGGAAATGTGATAAAATAATGAGGATATTCTGACGAAAAATGAACGGAAAGGTGGATAACATGAAAAAGTGGCTGTTGGTGGGACTCTGTCTGCTGACCCTGGCGGGATGCAGGCGGTACGGCGCGCCGGAGGACATTACGTCCCCGCCGGAGGAGACGACGGAGATGGATGCCGCGGAGGCGGGCCTGGGAAGTGACGGGGCCTCGCCCATAGCGGTTTCTGCCGCGGAGACGGAGGAGGAGACGGAGCCGGTTCCGGAGAAAACACCGGTGAAGGTGAAAGGGATCTATCTGAGTGCCCCGGCAGCGGGGAGCGGGGAGGTGATGGACGGGATCCTCGCCCAGCTGGCGGGCACGGAGATTAACGCGGTGGTCATCGACTTAAAGGATGACAATGGACGGGTGACCTGCGCCATGGATTCCCCTCTGGTGACGGAGACGGAGGCCAGCAAGGCCTATGTGTCCGATATGCCCGGGCTGATCAAACGGCTGAAGGAGGATTACGGCCTGTACGTGATCGCCCGCGTGGTGGCGTTCCGGGATCCCTGGCTGGCGGAGAAAAAGCCGGAATGGTGCTTAAAGCTGCCGGACGGCTCTGTGTTCCGGGACCGCTCCGGTCTGGCCTGGATCAACCCCTATAAGCAGGAGGTCTGGGACTATCTGGTAGAAATCGGGACCCAGGCGGCGGCCATGGGGTTCGACGAGGTGCAGTTTGACTACATCCGTTTCTGTACGGAGAAGGGCGTGGGAGACGTGGTATTTGACGAGGCGGACACGAGAGGCCGCTCAAAGACGGATGTGATCACGGAGTTTACGGCCTATGCCTATGACCGGCTGTCGCCCCAGGGGGTGTTTGTGGCGGCGGACGTGTTCGGCGCCATCATCGGCAGTGAGATCGACGCCCAGTCTGTGGGACAGGTCTACGGGGAAATGGCCAGCCATCTGGACTACATCTGTCCTATGATCTACCCCTCCCATTACGGGGACGGAAACTTTGGCATTGAGCATCCCGACATGGAGCCCTACCGCACCATTCTGGCGGCTCTCCAGGGATCGGCGAAGGAGCTGTCCGCCTACGGGCAGGACGGGAGAAGGCTGGCGACGGTGCGGCCCTGGCTCCAGGATTTCACCGCTTCCTATTTGAAACACTACATCAAATACGGCCCGGAGGAGATCCGGGCGCAGATTCAGGCCACCTATGACGCCGGATATGACGAATGGCTGCTGTGGTCGGCGGCCTGCCGCTATACCTGGGGCGGAATCAAGAGCCAGGAGGACGCGGCGGCGGAAGCAGAGGCCATCGCCCAGTCCAGGGCGGCCGCGGCGGAGTCAGCGGCTGCGGCGGAAGCTGCCTCACGGGCAGAGTCAGAGGCAACGGCCCAGGCGGAGCGGGAGGCAGCGGAACAGTCCGCGGCCCAGCCGGAAGGTTCCTCGGGAGAAAGCACGGGCGAAGGCCAGATCGAGGACGGCATTCAGGACGGAGCGGCCGCGGATCCGGAGGCGGCGCAGCAGGCGGACGCTCTTTCGGGAGGCGGAAAAGCGGCCCGTTTTGCGGCAGGAAGAACCGGTGGGACGGGAGAGACCGGCGGGAGCGGAGGGGAAAACTCCGCAGCCGGGGACGAGCCGGCTCTGGCATCGGAGCAGGAGGCCGGGGGGAATGACGACGGTTCCCTCTACGAGATCGACGGGCCGGCGCCGGCCCTGGAGTCTTTGCCGGAACTTCCGGCCCATATTTCCCCTGCCGGTTCCTCTGGAAAGGACGGAACCGGGGTTTCCACGGTGATTCCCCAAATGCAGATGAATTGACGGGAAAGGGCCCGGGACGGACAGGAGGATGGAACTTTGACGGAAAGCAGAAGAAAACCTATGCCGGGAGAATGTTACCGGCATTTTAAGAATAAGCTGTACCAGGTGATCGCTGTGGCGGAGCACACGGAGACGGGGGAGGAGCTGGTGGTGTATCAGGCCCTCTACGGGGATTTTCGGGTGTACGCCAGGCCTTTAACCATGTTTTTAAGCCCGGTGGACCGGGAAAAATACCCGGATGCCGGACAGACCTACCGGTTTGAGCCGGTGGACAAGGCGTCCCTGGCATCTCCGGAGGAGAGCCGGCCGGATGGGGGATACGGGAGAGGAGAGCTGTCTTGGAGAGACGGGACGCAGTCAGGCCGCGGGGAAACCGGAAGGTTCCGGGAGACGGCTCCTTGCTCTGGCTGGGAGACTCCCATGGAACCGGATTTCCTTGGCAGTTCCTCTCAGGCCAGGACGGATGGTGCGGCTGGAGAATCCCCTGTGGACGCTGTGCCAGGCGGCGGTTCCCAGCCCCCGGAATCCTTCCTCCTCCGTTTCTTCGACGAGGAGAGCTTTGAGGGAAAATGGCGGCTGCTGGACCGGGAAGGGGAACGGCTCACCAGGGAGACCCTGGAGATTATCTGCGGCGGGATGGAGATCCCCTGCGGCGGCGGAGACGCCCAGGAGCTGCTCTACAGCCTGAAACGGTGGCTGGAGACGCAGATGAAATTTGACGGCAACCGGCTGAGGAGGTAGGCCATGTTCAATATTGAGGAAGAACTGAAAAAGCTGCCGGCCCAGCCGGGCGTCTACCTGATGCACGATGACAAGGACGAGATCATCTACGTGGGAAAGGCCATCAGCCTGAAAAACCGGGTGCGCCAGTATTTCCAGAGCAGCCGGAACAAGACGGCGAAGATCGAGCAGATGGTGTCCCGGATTGCCCGGTTTGAGTACATTATCACCGATTCGGAGCTGGAGGCCCTGGTGCTGGAGTGCAACCTGATCAAGGAGCACCGTCCCCGGTACAACACCATGCTAAAGGACGACAAAACCTACCCCTACATCAAGGTGACGGTGGGGGAGGCCTTTCCCAGGGTTCTCTTTTCCCGGCAGATGAAAAAGGACAAGAGCAAATATTTCGGCCCATACACCAGCGCCGGGGCGGTGAAGGATACCATTGATTTAATCCACAAGCTGTACAAAATCCGCACCTGCAACCGCTCCCTGCCGAAGGACATCGGAAAGGAGCGGCCCTGCTTAAACTACCACATCAAGCAGTGCGACGCCCCCTGCCAGGGCTATATCAGCGAGGACGAGTACCGGGAGAACGTGGAGCAGGTGGTGGAGTTTTTGAGCGGAAAGTACGACACCATTTTAAAACGGCTGGAAAAGGATATGATGGCTGCCTCCGACGCCATGGATTTTGAGAAGGCCATCGAGTACCGCGACCTGCTAAACAGTGTGAAAAAGGTGGCCCAGAAACAGAAGATCACCAGCAGCACCACAGACGACCGGGACGTGATCGCCATGGCCAGAGACGAGGAGGACGCGGTGGTGCAGGTGTTTTTCGTCCGGGAGGGAAAGCTTATCGGACGGGAGCATTTCCACCTGCGGACGGCGGTGGAGGAGGACGTTTCCCAGGTGCTCACCTGCTTTGTGAAACAGTTTTACTCCGGCACTCCCTTCGTGCCCAGGGAGCTGTGGGTCCAGGAAAAGCTGGAGGACGAGGAGACCATCCGCCAGTGGCTTTCCACGAAAAAGGGACAGAAGGTGCGCATCGCCGTGCCCCAGAAGGGGGAGAAGGAGCGGCTAGTGGAGCTGGCCCAGAAAAACGCCGCCATGGTGCTGGAACAGGACAAGGAAAAGATCAAGAGGGAGGAGCTGCGCACCATCGGGGCCATGAACCAGATCGGGGATTGGCTGGGACTGAAATGGGTGCGCCGCATCGAGGCCTACGACATTTCCAATATCAGCGGTTTCGACTCCGTGGGCTCCATGGTGGTCTACGAGGACGGCCGTCCGAAACGGAACGATTACCGGAAATTTAAGATCAAATGGGTCAAGGGGGCCAATGACTACGCCTCCATGCGGGAGGTGCTGACCCGCCGCTTTTCCCACGGCCTGGAGGAGCACGAGCTCTTAAAGGAAAAGGGAGTGGGAGAGGAGTACGGCAGCTTTACCCGTTTTCCGGATCTGATCATGATGGACGGCGGCCGCGGCCAGGTAAACGTGGCCCTGGAGGTGTTGGGAGAGCTGGGGCTGGAGATCCCGGTCTGCGGCATGGTAAAGGACGACAACCACCGCACCAGGGGCCTTTACTACCACAACGTGGAAATCCCCATCGACCGCCACTCCGAGGGCTTTAAGCTCATCACCAGGATTCAGGACGAGGCCCACCGCTTTGCCATCGAGTACCACCGGAGCCTGCGCAGCAAAGGCCAGGTCCGCTCCATTTTAGACGACATCGAGGGCATCGGGGACACCAGGAGAAAGGCGCTGATGCGTCATTTCAAGTCCATCGAGACGGTGAAGGAGGCGGATGTGGAAACCCTCAGCCAGGTGCCGGGCATGAACCGGCGGGCGGCGGAGAGCGTCTGGAATTTTTTCCACTGACGGTTTCCGTAATGACAACGGCGGCGATTTATGATAGGATAAAACACAGGAAGAATCAAGGATAAAAGGAGGATGCCAAATGCACGGAGTTATGATCACAGAGCTGATCAACAAATTTCAGCTGAAAAATATTACCCCGGATATTGACACGGAGAAGATCGTGCTCACTCACCCGGAGGTGAACCGCCCGGCGCTGCAGCTGGCCGGATTTTTTGACCATTTTGACAATGAAAGGGTGCAGATCATCGGGTACGTGGAGCAGGCCTATATTTCCACCATGGAGCATGACGTGAAGGTGAAACGGTACGAGCAGCTGGTCTCCAGCAAGATCCCCTGCCTGCTGTACAGCCGCGGGATGATGCCGGATGACGAGATGATCACGGTCTGCAATTACTACGGCGTTCCCTGTCTGGTATCGGAGAAACCCACCTCCGACCTGATGGCGGAGGTGATTCGTTGGCTGAAGGTGAAACTGGCTCCCATGATCAGCATTCACGGCGTGCTGGTGGACGTATTCGGCGAGGGCGTGCTCATCATGGGCGAGAGCGGCATCGGAAAGAGCGAGGCTGCCCTGGAGCTGATCAAGAGAGGCCACCGTCTGGTGACGGATGACGTGGTGGAGATCCGCAAGGTGAGCGACGACACCCTGGTGGGAAATGCCCCGGATATTACAAAACATTTCATTGAGCTGAGGGGCATCGGCATCATCGACGTCAAGGCTCTGTTCGGCGTGGAGAGCGTAAAGGACAGCCAGCAGATCGACATGGTCATCAAGCTGGAGGACTGGGATAAGGACAAGGAGTACGACCGCCTGGGCCTGGAGGACCAGTACACGGAGTTTCTGGGGAACAAGGTGGTCTGCCATTCTATCCCCATCCGTCCCGGCAGAAACCTGGCCATCATCGTAGAGTCCGCCTCCGTCAACTACCGCCAGAAGAAAATGGGCTACAACGCGGCCCAGGAGCTGTACCGCAGGGTACAGGCCAATTTCGCTCACACGGACTGAGCTGGGAAATGAAGGAGAATTATGGATAGATTGTTGGAGGAGCTGATCCTGGCGGCGGGAAGGGAAAATGTGAAAACCAAGGAACCCATGGGGCCCCACGTCACCTTCCGCGCCGGGGGAACGGCGGACTATTTTGTCACCCCGGATGGGGAAACGGCCCTGTCGGCGGTGGTGCGGGCCTGCAATGCCAGCCAGGTTCCCTATTACGTCTTAGGAAACGGCAGCAACCTGCTGGTGGGGGATCTGGGCTATCACGGTGTCATCATCCGCATGGGAGAGCCCTGGGCCTTCTGCCAGTTTCAGGGGAACACGGTCCGGGCCGGAGCGGGGATCCTGCTGTCAAAGCTGGCGAGGGAGGCGTACCGGCGTTCTCTCACCGGGCTGGAGGCGGCGGGGGGGATTCCCGGCAGCCTGGGCGGAGCTCTGGTGATGAACGCCGGGGCTTACGGCTTTGAGATGAAGGACGTGGTCCTGCGGGCCAGGGTCATGGACCGGGAAGGCGAGGTAAAGGAGCTGTCCCTGGAGGAGCTGAAACTGGGCTACCGGAGAAGCTGTATCCCGGAAATGGGCTATACGGTGCTGGAGGCGGAGCTTTCCCTTTCTCCCGGAAACCAGGAGGAGATCCTGGCGAAAATGGAGGAGCTCTCCGCCCGCCGGAAGGAAAAACAGCCTCTGGAGTACCCCAGCGCCGGCAGCACCTTTAAGCGGCCGGAGGGGTATTTTGCCGGAAAGCTCATCCAGGACGCCGGTCTTCGGGGCTACCGGGTAGGCGACGCCCAGGTGTCGGAGAAACACTGCGGCTTTGTGATCAACCGCGGCCAAGCCACTCCCGGGGAGATCCTGCGCCTGTGCCGGGACGTGCAGAGGCGGGTGAAGGAACAGTTCGGCGTTTCCATGGAGCTGGAGGTGCGCACCCTGGGAGAATTTTCCCTCCCGGAGGAGGAGACGGACCGCGCGCCGGAACCGTCCGGCACGCCGGAGAACGGCGGCTAGCCGGTTTCGCCTTTCGCGGGAAACCGGGTTTCCTGTGAAACATAAGTTTTCGGCGGATGGGGCATTTGCGCAGATATATCGGCGTCATCCGGGGCATTCAAAGTAAACGGACATGACCGCTAACGCGGTCATCCCAAATCATGAAAGCCAGATGGCTCCACGCCTACGGCGTTCCCGCCATCTGCCGACGGTATTCGAAATCCGGGCTGCCGCCCTCCTTTCTCATACCGTCTTGCCCGTCTGATGCCGATATATCTGTGCGTGCGAGCACGCCCATCTATATCGTCGCCATCCGGGGCTTTCAAAGTAAATAGGAGAAAGGAACTTACAGATGAAACTGGTGATCGTAACGGGAATGTCGGGGGCGGGAAAGACTGTGGCCTTGAAAATGTTTGAGGACCTGGGCTTTTACTGTGTGGACAATATGCCCGTCCCCCTGTTGGAAAAATTCGCGGAGCTTTTGCGGGACAATCCGGGAGAGCCGGAAAACGTGGCCATGGGCGTGGACATCCGCAGCGGCGCGGAGCTGCCCCAGCTGGAGGAGATCCTGGACCGGTGGCGGGCGGGAGGAATGCCCTTTCAGATCCTGTTCTTGGACGCCGGGGACGAGGTGCTGATCAAGCGGTACAAGGAGACCCGCCGGAGCCATCCTCTGGCTGGGAACGGCCGTCTGGACCGGGGAATCGCCAGGGAGAGGGAGCAGGTGGCATTTTTAAAAAAGCAGGCGGACTACATTCTGGACACCAGCACGCTGCTTACCAGGGAGCTGCGGGAGGAGCTGGCCCGGATCTTTTCCGGCGGCCAGAAGTACGAAAACCTGTTTGTGACCATCCTCTCCTTCGGGTTTAAGTACGGGATCCCGGTGGACGCGGACCTGGTGTTTGACGTGCGCTTTCTCCCGAACCCCTACTATGTGGACGAGTTAAAGTACAAGACCGGTGAGACTGCCCAGGTGCGGGAGTACGTGATGCAGGGCGGCACCTGCGGCCTGTTTCTGGAAAAGCTCTACGATATGATGGAGTTTCTCATTCCCAACTATATAAAGGAAGGGAAAAATCAGCTGGTGATCGCCGTGGGCTGCACCGGCGGGAAACACCGCTCCGTCACAGTGGCCTCCGCCCTCTATGAAAAACTGAAAGTGCGGAGCGAGCTGGGCATTAAGCTGGAGCACCGGGATATTGAAAAGGATAATAAGCGGATGGGCTGAGGTGAGCGATGTCATTTTCTTCCAGAGTAAAAGAGGAACTTTCCAGGCAGATCAGTCCTGCCAGGCACTGTCAGATCGCGGAGATCGCGGCGATCCTCAGCCTTTGCGGACGGATCCAGATCTCGGAACAGGACCGGTATTGTATTAAAATCCATACAGAAAATGTGGCAGTTGCAAGAAAGTACTTTACATTATTGAAAAAAACATTTAATATAGTTACGGATGTCTCCATACGCCGTAACTCGTATCTGAAGAAGAACCGGGTCTACACGGTGATTGTGCAGGAACACGAGGACGCGTACCGGGTACTGAAGGCCACAAAGCTTTTGGACGCCGACGGGGAGATCCGAGAGGATCTGTCCGTGGTGCGGAGCGTGGTTACCCAGCAGGCCTGCTGCCGGAGGGCGTTCCTTCGCGGGGCGTTTTTGGCGTCTGGTTCCATCAGCGATCCGGAGCGGTTTTATCATTTTGAGATCGTGTGCGCTGCCGAGGCCAAGGCCAGACAGCTGAAGGAGATTATGGGAACCTTCGGGCTGGATGGGAAGATCGTGCTGCGAAAGCGGTACTACGTGGTGTATATCAAGGAAGGCAGCCAGATCGTGGACGTTTTAAACGTGATGGAGGCCCCCGTTTCCCTCATGGAGCTGGAAAATATCCGCATCCTGAAGGAGATGAGGAACAGCGTGAACCGCCAGGTAAACTGCGAGACTGCCAATATTAACAAGACGGTGGCTGCTTCCGTAAAGCAGATAAGGGATATTGAGTATATCCGTGATACAATGGGCTTTGAGAGTCTTCCTGAAAATCTGGAGGAGATGGCACAGGTAAGGCTGTTGAAGCCGGATGCAACACTAAAGGAGCTTGGGGAAGCTCTTGACCCGCCTGTGGGGAAGTCTGGAGTAAATCACAGACTCCGCCGCCTCAGCGAAATCGCGGAAAGGCTGAGGGAGCAGGCACCGGAAACGTAGGTTTCCATGGAATGAGGAGGATGATTATGACTAAGAAGACGATCAGGATTGAACTCGCGTCAGGACTTGAAGCAAGACCGGTAGCTATGCTGGTGCAGATCGCCAGCCAGTATGAGAGCAGCATTTATGTGGAGAACGAGGGCGCTCGTTTCAACGCAAAGAGTATCATGGGCATGATGACCCTTGGCCTGGCCAGCGGCGAGGAGATCACCGTGAGCGCGGACGGCAGGGACGAGGAAGCTGCAATCAGCGAGATTGAGAAATACCTCAGCACGAAATAAGAAAATACAGGCCGGAAAAGAGCTTGAAAAAGCCTGCGGATCCTATGAATTGTTCGGAGACAGTGTGACGCTGTCTCCTTTTTTGTGTCATAGAAGGAAACGGAAACTGTGTGTCCTATGACACAAAAGCCTCCTCCAGCCAGCATTCATCCCCCTCTGTTTTCATATCATAAGCCAGTCCCGTCCTTCACAGCCAGCTGGTAGCCGATTCCCCGAATGGTCTTTAAATACACGGGATGATTGGGATCATCCTCAATCTTCATGCGCAGGCGGCGGATGTGCACCATGATGGTATTGTCGTCGATGATGCTGTCGTTCCAGACGTTGGAGTAGATCTGTTCCTTTGTGAGAATCCGGTTGGCGTTGCTCATAAAATACTTCATGAGCAGGGCCTCTTTGCTGGACAGCGGGATTTCTTCCCCGTTTTTATACAGTTTCATCTCATCGCATACGTAGCGGAAGACACCGGCCGTGAGCTCCGTGTGTCCGCCTGGGGCGGACAAAGAGATGCGCCGCAGGCACGCTTTCACTTTGGCGCAGAGTACCATGGTGCTGAATGGCTTGGTGATGTAGTCGTCGGCTCCGATGCCTAAGGCCAGCACCTTGTCGGTTTCCGCCTGTCTGCCGCTTAAGACAAACACCGGTGTCAGGATGCCGTGGGCCCGCAGATAGTTGATTACCTGAAATCCGTCCATATCCTCCATGATCAGGTCCAGAATGATCAGGGAATAAGGCTGGCTTTCCGCCTTGTGGACGGCCTCCAGGCCGCCGCAGGCTTCCTCCGTGGAGAAACCTTCGCTGCTGAGGACGCGGCAGATGATGCGGCGGATGGCCGGATCGTCGTCTACGACCAGGATCGTTTGTAGTTCGGACATGGGGGTTCCTCCTTCTTTCGTGCAATTCTGTGCCATAGTATAGCATAAACTCCAGGGAAAATCAGCAATCTGCACGAACCTTACAAAAATTTAAGGTAAGATGAACGCTCAGTTAAGATGGATAAAGTATAATCGCCTCAAATGAAAAAATTGTGCATAATACACAATTTTAGAAAGAGAGGGTGTTATATGAAAAAGAAAATGTTGAAACTGGCATCCCTGGCAATGGCGGCAGTTATGACTCTGTCCCTGGCAGCCTGCGGAGGCGGATCCAGCTCCGGCGGTTCTGACAGCGGCAACGGCGGGGAGGCCGGCGCAGAAGGCTGGGAGTGGGAGCGCAAGGTAACCATTGTCTGCCCGTGGGGCGTAGGCGGCGGCGCGGACGGTACCTTAAGACCCCTTCAGACGGTTCTGGAGGATGAGTTAGGCGTACCGGTGGAGATCGTGAACGTGGAGGGCGCCGGCGGCGCCAACGGCGTCAACTATGCTTACAAGCAGCCGGCAGACGGCTACACCTACGTGCTGGGCACCCAGTCCCTGGTGATGCTGGATCTGCAGAAGATCCTTCCCATGGACTTTAAAGAGGAATTTATTCCCGTTTCCAAGCTGGTACATTCTATCCTGATCGTCAGCTCCTCCAAGAAGGGCATGGAAGGAAAGTACACGAACTTTGAGGAGTTTATTGAATATGCAAAGTCTCATCCCCAGGAGTTAAGCTGTGGAATGCTTACGGCGACGGGAGCGGATTCCGTAGCGATGAAACAGACCCTGGCAGGCGGCTTAGGCTGTGACGTGACCGAGGTGGAGAACTATGTGAAGATCGTCAGCTACTCCAGCGGTTCTGAGATGAGTTCTGCCATGGCAGGCGGACACATCCACATCAGCATCAGCGGCGCGGACGAGATCAAGGGCCTGATCGACTCCGGCGACATTGTTCCCCTGATCTCCCTGTCTGAGGAGAGAATGAGCTCCTATCCGGACATCGAGTGCACCGGCGAGCAGGGCATCGACTCCTACATCGGCACCTGGCGCGGAATTTTCTGCCGCACAGACACACCGGCAGCGGCTGTGGAGGCTATGGACAAGGCCATCAAAGCGGCCTGGGAGACCGACACCTACCAGGAGTTCTTAAAGAACGCTTCCTACCTGGACCGCGACGGCTATGAGACCGGAGCTGATTTCCAGACACTGATTGACGAGGAGTACGTCACCTTTGAGGAGTATTTAAAGAACGCTGGCCTGATTCAGTAAGGGGATATGAGATATGGCGATTGAACTCATTGTAAATGTATTATTGCTTGGTTTCAGTATATTTTGCTACGTCTATGTGGGCTCCACCATGCCGGAATCGGCGGTGAATGAGCTGGGGGCGGAGCAGTGGCCTCAGGGCATTCTGATTCTGCTGATTATCGCGATCCTGTACAACATTTTCAAGTTCTTCCGGAAAAATAAGATGGACGAGATCGCGGCGGCGTTTCAGGGTTTCCCGGCGGCGATTGTGGACTTTTTAAAGAGCAAGCTGTTTATCGGCATGGTTCTGGTGGTGGTGATGGCCATGGCCTACGAGCCCATCGGATTTATGCTCACCAGCTTTGTGTTCCTGATGGCCTACGGCTATCTTTTGGGACAGAGACGGATTGGATTTTTGGTGTTGACCTCTCTTTTGATCACAGTTATTCTGTATATTGGATTTTCCGTTTTCCTGGGAGTGATGCTTCCCAGAGGCCAGGTATCCTTCTTAAGAGAGTTTGCGCTGTTTGTGGAATCTCTGATTCCGGCGTTCTAAGGGAGGTGCCGTATGGAATTATTGACAAGTGGAATGGCTGTGGTATTTCAGCCGACGATGTTTCTTCTGATTATTCTGGCTGTATTCCTGGGGACCCTCTTTGGGGCGCTCCCCGGCGTGTCGGCCACGATGGCAGTTACCCTGGGAATTCCGTTCACCTATAAAATGGACGCGGTGAGCGCGATCGCGTTCCTGGTGGCAATCTACTGCGCGTCCATCACCGGCGGCGGTATGACGGCGATCTTATTTAAGATCCCCGGCGTTCCGTCCAGTGCCCCGACGACCTACGACGGCTACCCCATGGCCCAGAGAGGCGAGGCGGGAAAAGCGCTGGGAATGCAGTTAGTCTGCTCCGCTATCGGCGGAATGTTCGCGGCGATCTGTA
This sequence comes from Lachnoclostridium sp. An14, assembly GCF_002160755.1. Classification (GTDB taxonomy): domain Bacteria; phylum Bacillota; class Clostridia; order Lachnospirales; family Lachnospiraceae; genus Lachnoclostridium_A. The sequence continues at coordinate 24,408 of NZ_NFLE01000032.1, read as the reverse complement.
TGCTGCTTTTGAGCCCGCAGCTCACCCAGGCGGCCTTAAGCTTTGGCCCGTCTGAGCTGTTTGCCATCTCCTTCATGGGTCTGTCCATTCTGACCAGCCTGGAAACGGATAATATCTGCCGCACCATTATCTCCGGACTTTTAGGCCTGCTGCTTGCCTGCATCGGCCTGGATCCGCTGCTGGGTGTGCCCCGTCTGACCTTTGGAACGAGACTGCTCACCTCCGGCATTGAGATGATCCCGGTGATGATCGGATTCTTCGCCGTGACCGAGGTATTAAAGCAGACGTCAAAGCCGTCCAAGCTCACCGCGGTGGGCGGAAACGGCAATATGTCCGCGAAACTGCCCAGCCTGAAGGAGTTCCTTTCCGTAAAATGGATTGTGGCCAGATGCTCCGTAGTGGGAACCATCATCGGTATCCTGCCTGGCGCCGGCGCCACCATCGCCTCCTTCATGTGCTATTCCATGGAGCAGAAACTGTCCAAGCACCCGGAGAAGTTCGGAACAGGCTGTCTCGACGGTATTGCCGCTCCTGAGACGGGAAACAACGCGGCTACCGGAGGAGCCATGGTACCGCTGCTGTCCTTAGGTATTCCCGGAGGAAACGCGGCAGCCATCATGATGTCCGCCCTGGTGCTTAAGGGCGTAACCATGGGCCCGCTGCTGCTCATTGACCAGCCGCAGTTTTTATCTGCTACCTTCGCGTCCATGTTCGTGTCCAACATCATCATGGTATTCGCGGCGATCATCATCGCCAAGGTGTTCGTGCAGATCTTAAAGATCCCGTACAGCATCCTGGGACCGACCATCATCATGATGGCCACCATCGGCGCCTATGCCACGAAGAACACGGCAGTGGATGTGCTGCTGATGGCAGTGTCCGGACTGGCCGGATTCCTGTTTGTGAAATGTAAATTCAACAGCTCCGCCATGATCTTAGGGCTGGTGCTGGGAACCATCTGTGAGTCCAACCTGCGCCGCGCGGTGACCATCGTTCAGGGCGATACCCTGGCTCAGGCATTCTTGAACCTGGCGAAACGCCCGGTGACCGGAATTGTGCTGGTAGTCTGCCTGGTGGTACTGGTGTGGCCGGTGATCAAGCCTATGATCGCGAAACAGAAGGCTGAGAAATAAGACGACCAAAAAAGGGTAAATATGGAGAGGGGACGCTGCGAACGGAGGCTTACGGCCTTCCTCGCGGCCCCCTCTTTTGGAGTAGAAGGAGAAATGATGGAAAAACGCTGGTTTAAGTACAAAATGCCCCTTACCGCAGTAAAGCCGGTCTGTATCGTGGCGGTGCTCTGCGGCATTTTCTTTTTTGCGGCAGGCCGGTGGGCGGCGGCGCTCTGTATGCTTTTAGGGGCTTACCTGCTGGAGCGGGGGATGTACCGGTGTCCGTCCTGCGGAAAGAAACTGGACATGAAATATCCTCTGTTTCGCGGCTGCCGCTGCCCGTTCTGCGGCAAAGAGCTGCGGGAGAGGAAAAACGGGTAAAAGAGGACGCTTGAATATGGGAAAAAAACTGATCGTACCGCTGATCGGGTTTCTGATCGCTCTGGTGGTCTACCTGATGGAGGTGACCTATTCCGCCTACACCGGCCTGGCGATTCAGGAATGCCAGGAGAACCTGCTCCAGGTCTCCCGCGCCGTCTCCGGGAATCTCCAGACCTTTTTCTCCGAACAGATCCGGAAAGTGGACATCCTGACGCAGACGCCGGGATTTTTGGAGGGATTTGAGGAGTATTACGAGAACGGAGATACGTCGGTCATGAAGGAGTACATTTTCTCCTACATGGTATCCCATCAGCAGGGCCTGGCCAGCATTTACGTGCTGGATCAGGACGGGGAGCCGGTGTTTCACTATGACCAATACCCGTTTGTGGGCCAGTTTGACGGGGAGGAATTGAACCTGGAGCAGTACGGCAACGCCGGGGAGAGCGGAATCGGAGAGCTCATCGGCGGGCCCGGGGAAAAGTACGGGGTGACGCTGGTAAACAGCATTTACGGCGGCCAGGGGTATCTGGGCGCCGTGGTGAGCGTTCTGGATATGAAGGAGATTTATAACCAGTGCGTGGAGCTTTTAAGCCCGGAGCGGGGCGGCTATATCATGGTGCGGGACGGGGAAGGCACGGTGATCATGCACCCGGAGACGGAGCTGCTCCATTTTAACTGTGCCAGGGACCTGGAGGGGTTTGAGACCCTGGCCAGGTACGAGAGCCTGCGGTGGATCCTGGAAAAGCAGTATAGCGAGGAGGAAGGCAGCGGCATCTACACCGACTACACCAACAACATTCTGCCGGCGGAGCAGCTTTTGACCTCCTTTTCCCGGATGAATTTAAATGGGGTGTCCTGGTATGTGTCGGCGGTAATGCCCTACCAGACGGCCATCCGCATTGAGACGGACAGCCTGCGCCATCTGGGCGTGCTGGCGGTGGCCATTTTCATCCTGCTGCTGACGGGAGGCATGGTCATCTACGGGCAGCAGCGGGAGCGGCAGAAATTAAAGATTGAGACCCGGTATCTGCGGGATATGAACAGGACGCTGGAGGAGCTGCACCAGAGCCAGGAGCAGATCCGCCATTATCAGAAACTGACCACCATCGGGATGCTGGCCGGAGGCATTGTCCACGAGTTCAACAACCTGCTCACCCCCATTATGGGCTATTCCGAGTTCCTCATGGAGCGCCTGGGAAAGGACAATGAATACTACGGCGACATGGAGGAGATTTACAAAGCGGGAGCCAGAGGAAAGGAGATTGTGGAGCAGATCCTACCCTTCAGCCGGAAGGAGATGGAGACCTCCGTCTTTGCCCCGGTGAGCATTGACGCGGTGGCGAAGGACGCGCTGAAGGCGGTGGCCCTTTTAAAGCCCTCCAACGTGCAGGTGGTGGAACGGCTGGACGCGGCCGGGGTCAACGTCTACGGCAGCTCCACCCAGATCCACCAGGTGCTCCTAAACCTCTATTCCAACGGCTGCCAGGCCATGGAACAGAACGGAGGCACGCTGACGGTGGAGACAAAACGGGTGTCCAGAGACCAGATTCCCGCCCAGTATCAGGGGGTGGCGGATTCCGACTATGTGGAGGTGGTCATTTCCGACACCGGCTGCGGTATGGAAAAGGAGACGCTGCGGCAGATTTTCGAGCCCTTCTTTACCACGAAGGGGGCAGGCACCGGCCTGGGCTTGTCGGTGGTAAAAAATATCATGGTGAACCATGGAGGCTTTGTGCTGGCGGAGAGTGAGGTGGGAAAAGGGAGCCGGTTCCGGCTGTATTTTCCTGCCACAGAGCTGTCCGTGCCCGGCATTGGCCGTGGGCGGGAGGAAAAGCGGCACACGGGAAAGGGCTCTGTCCTTCTGGTGGATGACGATGAGCAGATCGTGAAGTATCTGAGGAAACGGCTGGCCCTTCGGGGCTACCGGGTGGACGCCTACACCGATGCCCGCAGGGCCATGGAGGTCCTGGGGCGGCGGGAAGGAGGCTGGCAGCTTATGATTGTGGACGACACCATGCCGGGATACCGGGGGATCACCCTGGCGAGGAAGGGCCGGCAGCGGTTTGGCATGGGGATCATTCTCATCACCGGCCTGGTGGGCCGGGATACCATCCTGATGAAGGAACAGGGGATCATTGACGAAATACTGGTAAAACCGATCCGGTTTAAAGAGCTTCTGACTCTGATGGAACGGATCACAAACGAGAAGGACGGGGGAGATACAGATTGAAATGGGTTTGGAAGGCGGGAAAGAAACTGTCTGTGCTTTTGGCCGCGGTATTCCTGGCGGTCATGCTGCTCAGCTGCGCCCAGAGGGAGGCGGGCCCGCAGACGCAGGCGGAAATGGAATATCCAAAGGAGGCGGTGGAGATGATCGCCCCGGCGGGACGGGGCGGTGGCTTTGATCTGACCATACGGGCGGTGTCCCAGTGCCTGATCAGCTCCGGCCTGGTGTTCGTGCCCCTTCCGGTGACGAACAAGCCGGGAAACGGAGGCAGCGCGGCGCTGGAATACCTGGCGAAAAAGCGGGGCTCGGATACGGTGCTGTCCATATTTTCCCCGCCCATCTGCCTGATCCATCTGAACGGGACGACGCCTTACAATTACAAGGACAATACCACTCCGGTGGCGAAGCTGCTGGTGGACTACGGCTGTTTCGCGGTGCGCAGCGACTCGCCCTATGAGAGCATCGGGGACGTGATGGAGGCGCTGAAGGCGGACCCCACCTGCCTGAAGGTGGGCGGGACCTCGTCGGTCTGGTCCATGGATCACGTGCAGTTTCTGGTGATGGCCAAGGCGGCGGGGGTGGAACGCCTGGATCAGATTCCTTACGAGGGCTATGAAAATGGCGGGGCCGCGTCCCAGCTCATGGGCGGGCGTATCGACGTGCTCTCCGCCGGGATCAGCGATGTGATGGGCCTGTTGGAGAGCGGGGACCTGCGGGTTTTGGCGGTGACCTCGGAGGAACGGATGGAAAACGGGCTGATGGCGGAGGTGCCCACCTGCAGAGAGGAGGGGATCGACCAGGTCTTTTCCAACTGGAGAGGCTTATTCGGGCCGGAGGATATGCCGGACTACGCCCTGAGCTACTGGGAAGAAACTCTGGAAAAGATGGTACACACAAAGGAGTGGCAGGAATACTGCGAGCAGTACGGCTGGACTATGGACTATCTGGGCCACGAGGAATTTGAAACCTTTCTGGACGAGACAAACGAGGAGTACCGGCAGCTTTTGGAGGAAGTGCGGGGGATGCCGGCGTACTAGGCGGGGCGGAAACGGACATGATCGCGTTAGCGGTCATGTCCGTTTTCTTGCAAGAAACCGCTTTTGCTGCGGCGGGAAGTGTGGTAAGATGAAGGTATGGCAAATTGACAGATTGACGACGGAAGGAGAGGGACGATGGCATTTACGCATCTGCACGTCCATACAGAATACAGCCTGTTAGACGGCTCCAGCAAAATTGAGGAGCTGGTGGCGCGGGCAAAGGAGCTGGGTATGAACAGCCTGGCGATCACGGATCACGGAGTGATGTACGGCGCCGTGGCCTTTTATAAGGCGGCCAAGGCAGCCGGGATCAAGCCCATCCTGGGAAGCGAGGTCTATGTGGCCCCGGGCTCCCGGTTTGACCGGGAGGCGGGAGGCGGAAAGGACAAGTATTACCACCTGGTGCTGCTGGCGGAGAACGACACCGGCTACCACAACCTGATGAAGATCGTGTCCAAGGGCTTTGTAGACGGTTTCTACTACAAGCCCAGGGTGGACTACGAGGTGCTGGAGCGGTATCACGAGGGAATTATCTGCCTGAGCGCCTGCCTGGCGGGGGAGGTGCCCCGGTATTTGGAGCGGGGGCTTTATGACAAGGCCAGGGAGGCGGCCCTGCGCTATGAAGGGATTTTTGGAAAGGGGAATTTCTTCCTGGAGCTGCAGGATCACGGCATTCCCGCCCAGAAAATGGTGAACCAGGGCCTGCTGCGCCTGAGCCGGGAGCTGGGCATCGACCTGGTGGCCACCAACGACATCCACTACACCTTCGACAGCGACGTGGACGCCCACGACATCCTGCTGTGCATCCAGACGGGCAAAAAAGTGGCGGACGAGAACCGGATGCGCTACGAGGGCGGCCAGTATTACTGCAAGTCGGAGGAGGAGATGCGCCGTCTCTTTCCCTACGCCCAGGAGGCCATTGACAACACCCAGAAGATCGCCGACCGCTGCGACGTGGAGATCGAGTTCGGCGTCACCAAGCTGCCCCGGTACGAGGTGCCGGAGGGCTACGACTCCTGGGGGTATTTAAACCACCTCTGCGACGAGGGGCTGAAAATGCGGTATCCGGAGGATGACGGCACGTTAAAGAAACGGCTGGACTACGAGCTGGACGTGATCCACACCATGGGGTACGTGGACTATTTCCTCATTGTGTGGGACTTCATCCACTTTGCCAAATCCCACGGCATCAGCGTAGGCCCCGGCCGCGGCTCCGCCGCGGGAAGCATCGTTTCCTACTGCCTGGAGATCACGGACATCGACCCCATCCGCTACAACCTGCTCTTTGAGCGGTTTTTGAATCCGGAGCGGGTGTCCATGCCGGATATTGACGTGGACTTCTGCTTTGAGAGACGGCAGGAGGTGATCGACTACGTGGTCCAGAAGTACGGCAAGGACCAGGTGGTGCAGATCGTCACCTTCGGTACCTTCGCCGCCAGGGGCGTGGTGCGGGATGTGGGGCGTGTGCTGGATCTGCCCTACGCTAAGTGCGACGCCATCGCCAAGATGATCCCCAAGGATCTGGGCATCACCCTGGACAAGGCGCTAAAGAGCAGCCCCGACCTGCGAAACGCCTATGATACAGACGACGAGGTAAAATATCTGATCGATATGTCAAAACGGCTGGAGGGCCTGCCGAGACACACCTCCATGCACGCGGCGGGCGTGGTGATCAGCCGCTTAAGCGTGGACGAGTACGTCCCCTTATCGAGAGGGGCGGACGGCACCATCACCACCCAGTTTACCATGACGGAGCTGGAGGAGCTGGGGCTTTTGAAAATGGATTTCCTGGGCCTGCGGACCCTGACGGTGATCCAGAACGCAACCAGACAGGCGGAGAAGAACCACCACATGAAACTGGACCTTCTCCACATCGACTACAACGACCCGAACGTGATGGACATGATCGGCAGCGGAAAGGACGAGGGAGTGTTCCAGTTGGAGAGCGGCGGCATGAAAAGTTTCATGAAGGAGTTAAAGCCCCGCACCCTGGAGGACATCATCGCCGGCATTTCCCTCTACCGCCCCGGCCCCATGGACTTTATCCCCAAGTACCTGAAGGGGAAGAATGACCCGGCCTCCATCACCTACGACTGTCCCCAGATGGAGGAGATTCTGGAGCCTACCTACGGCTGCATCGTCTACCAGGAACAGGTGATGCAGATCGTGCGGGAGCTGGCCGGCTACACCATGGGCCGAAGCGACCTGGTGCGCCGCGCCATGTCGAAGAAAAAGGCGTCGGTGATGGAAAAGGAGCGTCAGAACTTCGTCTACGGCAACCTGGCGGAGGACGTGAAGGGCTGTGTGGCCAACGGGATCGACGAGAAGACGGCCAACCACATTTACGACGAGATGATCGACTTCGCGAAGTACGCCTTCAACAAGTCCCACGCCGCCTGCTACGCGGTGGTTTCCTACCAGACGGCATATTTGAAATACTACTATCCCCAGGAGTTTATGGCGGCCCTGCTCACCTCGGTGCTGGACCGGGTGGACAAGATTTCCGAGTATATTCTCACCTGCCGCCAGATGGGGATCGGCATTCTGCCGCCGGACATCAACGAGGGGGAGAGCGGCTTTTCCGTTTCCGGAAACGCCATCCGCTACGGCCTTTCGGCCATCAAGAGCATCGGCCGCAACGTGGTGGACGCCATCGTGCGGGAGCGGGAGCTAAACGGATCCTTTACCTCCCTGGACGATTTCATCGGCCGGATGAGCGGCAAGGAGATCAACAAGAAAACGGTGGAAAACTTCATCAAAGCCGGAGCCATGGACAGCCTGCCGGGAAACCGCAGGCAGAAACTCCTGGTGGTGCCGGAGATGATGGATCAGAAAAACAAGGAGAGAAAGACCTCCCTGGAAGGGCAGATGAGCCTGTTTGACTTCGCTGCGGAGGAGGACAAGCAGAATTTCCAGATCACCCTTCCCAATGTGGCGGAGTTTCCCAGAGAGGAGATGCTTTCCCTGGAAAAAGAGGTGCTGGGCGTGTATGTAACCGGCCATCCCTTGGAAGAATATGAGGAAGGATGGCGGAAGAATATCACCGCCATGACCACGGACTTCATCGTAGACGAGGAGACGGACGAGGCAAAGGTGGCCGAGGGCCAGTTTGTGACCATCGGCGGCATGGTGAGCGGAAAAACCGTAAAGATCACCAAGACAGGCAAATACATGGCCTTTCTGACGCTGGAGGACCTGGTGGGCTCTGTGGAGGTTCTGGTGTTCCCGAAGGATTACGAGGTAAACCGGGACATTTTGGAGGAGAACGCTAAGCTGTTTATCCGGGGCCGTGTCTCTTTGGGGGATGAGCCTGCGGGAAAGCTGATCTGCGAGCGGATCATTCCTTTTTCCCAGATCCCCAAGGAGCTGTGGATCCAGTTCCCTGATAAGGACGCCTATCTGGCGGCGGAGCGGGAGCTTTTGGAGATCTTAAAGCCGGCGGAGGGAAACGACCAGGTGATCATCTATCTGAGGCAGGAAAAGGCGAAGAAAATTCTGCCGCCGGGGTGGCGGGTTCAGGCAGACAGGCAGCTTTTGGCAAAATTGTCTGAATTATATGGTGAAAAAAATGTCAAGGTTGTAGAAAAAACTATTGAAAAGATAGGGAAAATGAATTAGAATAGCACTGATTGATGTATATAAATTCGAACAATATGGAGGGATTGGCTATGGCAAAAGAGGTAAAAACGATTGGTGTATTAACGAGCGGCGGTGATGCACCGGGCATGAATGCAGCAATCCGCGCAGTAGTCAGAACCGCAATAAATAAAGGCTTGAAAGTAAAAGGAATCATGAGAGGCTATGCCGGCCTGCTCCAGGAGGAGATCGTGGACATGGACGGCTTAAGCGTGGCGGATACCATCAACCGCGGCGGCACCATTCTCTACACGGCAAGATGCCAGGAGTTTACCACCGCCGAGGGCCAGCAGAAGGGCGCGGAGATCTGCCGCAAGCACGGCATCGACGGCATCGTGGTCATCGGAGGCGACGGCTCCTTTAAGGGCGCCGGAAAGCTTTCCGCCCTGGGAATCAACACCATCGGCGTGCCGGGCACCATCGACCTGGACATCGCCTGCACGGATTACACCATCGGCTTTGATACCGCTGTGAACACGGCGATGGAGGCCATTGACCGGGTAAGAGATACCTCTACCTCCCATGAGCGCTGCAGCATCATCGAGGTTATGGGGCGCAACGCTGGATATATCGCACTGTGGTGCGGCATCGCAAACGGCGCGGAGGACATCCTCCTGCCGGAGAAATACGACGGGGACGAGCAGCAGCTCATCAACCGCATTATCGACAACCGCAAGAGAGGCAAGAGACACCACATCATCATCAACGCCGAGGGAATCGGGCATTCCGCGTCCATGGCAAAGAGAATTGAGGCGGCCACCGGCATTGAGACGAGAGCCACCATTCTGGGCCATATGCAGAGGGGCGGTACCCCCACCTGTAAGGACCGGATGTACGCGTCCATCATGGGCGCCAAGGCGGTAGAGCTTCTGGCGGCCGGAAAGAGCAACCGTGTGGTAGCCTACAAGGGCGGCGAGTATGTGGATTTCGACATCCAGGAGGCGCTGTCCATGACAAAGGAGATCCCGGAGGATCAGTACGAGATCAGCAAGATCCTGGTGAGATAATAGGCGGAAGGAGAGAGCGTTTCCCAGAAAGGGCTGGGGGACGCTCTCGTTGTCTTTTTGGGCTGCGAAAACGCGCCGCGGCCCACACTTTTTTGCATAAACCTTGCATAATACCCGCTGAAATGGTATAATGTGAGAACTTCAAACAACAGATTGAGAACACATTCAGGAGGAAAAAGCATGACCAGACGAGAGCTGAGGGAGCATTGTTTTAAAATGCTGTTCTGTGCTAATTTTTACGATACAAAAGAGGCGGAGCAGCAGCTGGAAAGCTATTTTGACGCTCCTGCGGAGGACGAGACGGATGAGGAGGGAAAACTCCAGGTCATCCATCAGGTCGGACTGGAGGAGAAGGATAAGGAGTATCTCCACGGCCGTGTGGAGAGCATCATGGAGACCATTCCGGAGCTGGACGAGTGCCTGAACCAGGTGGCAGAGGGGTGGAAGACCCGCCGTATGGGAAAGGTGGAGCTGACCATTCTGCGTCTGGCCCTCTATGAGATGAAACATGACGACACCGTTCCGGAGAAGGTGGCGATCAACGAGGCGGTGGAGCTGGCGAAAAAGTTTGGCGGCAGCGATTCTCCCGCCTTTGTAAACGGGATCTTGGCAAAGCTGGTGTAATCCTATGGCCAGCGTGTATTCCGTATCCCAGGTGAACGCTTACATCAAAAATATGTTTCTGCAGGACTTCGCCTTAAGCCGGATTTCCGTGCGGGGGGAGGTCTCAAACTGCAAATACCACACATCAGGTCACATCTATTTCACATTGAAGGACGGGGGCAGCGCCATTTCCGCGGTGATGTTCGCGGGAAACCGGGGCGGCCTGGATTTTAAGCTCCAGGAGGGGCAGCAGGTAGTGGCCTCCGGCTCTGTGGACGTGTACGAGAGGGACGGACGGTATCAGCTCTATGCCAGGCAGATCGCCTTAGACGGGGCGGGAGACCTCTTTCTCCGGTTCCAGAAACTGAGGGATGAGCTGGAGGAGATGGGGATGTTCGCCCAGGAGTACAAGCAGCCCATTCCCCGTTACGCCAGGACCGTGGGCATCGTCACCGCCAGCACGGGGGCAGCCATCCGGGACATCATGAATATCGCCAGACGGCGAAACCCCTACGTACAGCTTGTGCTCTGTCCGGCCCTGGTGCAGGGGGAGCAGGCAAAATACAGCATTGCAAAGGGCATTGAGACCCTGGATGCCATGGGGCTTGACGTGATCATCGTGGGCCGCGGGGGCGGCTCCATCGAGGATTTGTGGGCGTTTAACGAGGAGCTGGTGGCGCGGGCCATTTTCAACTGCCGGACGCCGGTGATCTCGGCGGTGGGCCACGAGACGGATGTGACCATCGCCGACTACGTGGCGGACCTGCGGGCGCCCACGCCCTCGGCGGCGGCGGAGCTGGCGGTCTTTGACTACTGGCAGTTTGAGGAGCAGCTGCGGCTGGATAGGGAGCGGCTGGAGCGGGCTATGGACAGGACCCTGGAGCGGAAACGGTTCCAGGTGCGGGATTTTGAGTACCGGCTGAAACTGCGCCATCCGGAGCGGCAGTTAAATGAGAAACGCCAGCTTCTGGCGGACTGGGAGGATCAGCTCCGGCTCCTGATGGAGAGCCGTCTGGAAAACCACAGGCACCGGCTGGCCCTCCTTGCGGGACGGCTTTCCGGCCTGTCCCCTCTGGATAAAATCAGCAGCGGCTATGGCTTTGTGACGGACATCCAGGGGAAACGGCTGAAGTCCGTGACCCAGCTGGAGGTGGGAGACCGGTTCCGGGTGCACCTGGCGGACGGGAGCGTCACCGCAGAGACGGTGGAGAAGATGGTTTCTATGAAATAAACCTGCCGGCTGGGACGCGTTTCCCGGGGAGAGAGCTGCCGGCTGGTACGGTTTGGGAAATCTGAGGATACAGGCGCCGTTTCCGGCGGCGGAAAGCAATGACGCAAAGGAGAGAGGTATGTCACCGAGAAAGAAAGCGGGAGAGGAGGCGGCTCCGGAGGAGGAGCTGTCCATCGAGGAGACCTTCGCCAGGCTGGAGGAGGTTCTCGCCCATATAGAAGAAGGAGAGTGCTCCCTGGAGGAGACTTTTCAATATTATGAAAAGGGAATGAAATTAGTAAAGGCGTGTCACGACAAGATCGACCGGGTGGAGAAACAGATTCAGGTGCTCGGCGGGGAAGGAGAGGAATCATGATGGGAGAGGAGCGGCTGATCCGGGAGACGGCAGAGACAGAGGCCATTGTGAAAAAGTACCTGCCCCCTGTGGAAGGGTTCCAGAAAACGGTGCTGGACGCCATGGATTACAGTGTGAACGCCGGGGGAAAACGGCTCCGTCCGCTGCTGATGCGGGAGAGCTACCGCCTCTTTGGCGGAACGGGGGAGAAGATCGAGCCGTTTATGGCGGCCATGGAGATGATCCACACCTCCTCCTTGATCCACGACGACCTGCCCTGCATGGACAATGACACCCTGCGCCGGGGAAAGCCCACCGCCTGGGTGAAATACGGCTACGACATGGCTGTGCTGGCGGGGGACGGGCTGATGATCTACGCCTTTGAGACGGCGGCGAAGGCCCTGGCCCTGGGCGGCGACCCGGCGAAGGTGGGCCGCTGTATGGGCATTCTGGCGGAAAAGACAGGCATCTACGGGATGATCGGCGGTCAGACGGTGGACGTGGAGCTGACGAACCAGCCCATTCCCAGGGAAAAGCTGGATTTTATCTACCGGCTGAAGACGGGAGCCCTTTTGGAGGCGTCCCTGATGATCGGCGCCGTGCTGGCGGGAGCCGGTGAAAAGGAGGTCAAGATCATGGAGGAGATCGCCTCCCTGGTGGGCCTGGCGTTCCAGATCCAGGACGACATCCTGGACGTGACGGGGGACGCCAAAGAGCTGGGAAAACCGGTGCTCAGCGACGAGAAGAACAATAAGACCACCTACGTCACCCTGGAGGGACTTCAGAAGGCCAGGGAGGATGTGAAGGCCATTTCCGCCCGCGCGGTGGAGCTTTTGGCATCCCTGGACAGGAGAAATGAATTCCTGGAGGAACTGATCAATATGCTGACTGACCGGAGAAAGTAACACCCGGGGACAGGGAAGAAGGGTACATTGATATGATACTGGAACAGATACAGAATCCGGAGGATATAAAGAAATTGGATTTAGAGGAGCAAAAGCTCCTGGCCCAGGAGATCCGGGACTTCCTGATCGAGAAGATCAGCGTCACCGGAGGACACCTGGCCTCAAACCTGGGGGTGGTGGAGCTGACCATCGCCATGTTTTTAAGCTTTGACCTGCCGGAGGACAAGATCATCTGGGACGTGGGCCATCAGGCCTACACCCACAAGATTTTGAGCGGCAGGCGGGAGATGTTTGACGAGCTGCGCCAGTATGGGGGAATCAGCGGATTTCCAAAGAGAAAGGAAAGCCCCTATGATGCCTTTGATACGGGGCACAGCTCCACCTCCATCTCCGCCGGCCTGGGAATGGCCCAGGGCAGGGATATTTTGGGGCAGGACCACTATGTGGTTTCCGTCATCGGAGACGGGGCCCTCACCGGCGGCATGGCCTATGAGGCGTTAAACAACGCCGCCCGCATGAACCGGAATTTCATCATTGTGCTCAATGACAACAATATGTCCATCTCCGAAAACGTGGGAGGAATGTCCCGGTATTTAAACGGCATCCGCACGGGAGAGGGCTACAATGATCTGAAACGGCTGGTGAACAACAGCCTGGAGAAGGTGCCGGTGATCGGCCGTCCCCTCATTGACAAGATCAGCCGCACGAAAAACGGCATCAAGCAGCTCCTCATTCCGGGGATGCTCTTTGAAAATATGGGGATCACCTATTTGGGGCCGGTGGACGGCCATGACATCCGGGCCCTGCGGAAGGTGTTTCGGGAGGCGAAAAAGCTGGATCACGCGGTGCTGGTGCACGTGAGGACGAAGAAGGGGAAGGGATACGCCCCGGCGGAGAGAAATCCCTCCCGTTTTCACGGAATCAGCCCCTTCGACGTGGAGACGGGAAAGCCGAAGGCGGAGAAGAAATACCCGGATTACACTGACATTTTCGCAAAAAAACTCTGCCAACTGGCGGAGAAGGACGAGCGCATCGTGGCGGTGACGGCGGCCATGCCGGACGGCACCGGGTTAAGCCATTTCGCGAAACGGTTCCCGAAACGGTTTTTCGATGTGGGAATCGCCGAGGAGCACGCGGTTACGTCGGCGGCCGGCATGGCCGCGGCGGGGCTGCGGCCGGTGGTGGCGGTGTATTCCTCCTTTTTGCAGAGAGGATATGACCAGATTGTCCACGACGTCTGCATTCAGAACCTTCCGGTGCTGTTTTGTATTGACCGGGCGGGGTTAGTGGGGAGCGACGGGGAAACCCATCAGGGGATTTTTGACTATTCCTATCTGACCTCTGTCCCCAACATGAGTGTGATGGCCCCCAAAAACCTGTGGGAGCTGCGGGCCATGCTGGACTTTGCCATGACCTACGACAGGCCGCTGGCCATCCGCTATCCCAGAGGACAGGCGTACCGCGGCCTGAAGGAGTTTGCGGCCCCTGTGGAGTACGGAAAGGGAGAGCTCCTGTACGAGGAGGAGGACTGCGCCCTGCTGGCGGTGGGCAGCATGGTGAGCACCGCGGAGCACGTGAGGGAGAAGTGGAAGGAGATGGGCTATGCCTGTTCTCTGGCAAACGGCCGGTTTGTGAAACCGGTGGACACGGACCTCATCGACCGGCTGGCTGAGAAACATGGGAAACTGGTGACGCTGGAGGAAAATGTGCTCCAGGGCGGATACGGCCTGGCGGTGACGGCCTACGTGCACCGGCATTATCCCCAGATTCAGGTGTTAAATATTGCCCTTCCCGACGCCTACGTGGAGCACGGAAACGTGTCAAAGCTGCGGGAGGGACTGGGAATCGACAGCGATTCGGTGATCCGGAGGATGAAGGAGTTTTTCCGGATGTAGTCCGGAAGGCAGGAAACCTGGGGGAGGAGGCCCCCGGGAAAACGGTTTCCGGATCAGGATGACAAGGAGAGACGAGAAATGAAGGAACGGTTAGACGTTTTGATGGTAAACCGGGGCCTGGCGGAATCCAGGGAGAAGGCGAAGGCCATTATCATGTCCGGCATCGTGTACGTGGACGGGCAGAAGGAGGACAAGGCCGGGAGCACCTTTGAGAGCACAGCTCAGGTGGAGGTGCGGGGCCACACCCTGGCTTACGTGAGCCGGGGCGGCTTAAAGCTGGAGAAGGCGATGAAGGAGTTCGGCGTAAGGCTGGACGGGAAGGTCTGCATGGACGTGGGCGCCTCCACCGGCGGTTTTACAGACTGTATGCTCCAGAACGGGGCGGTAAAGGTGTATTCCGTGGACGTGGGCCACGGCCAGCTGGCCTGGAAACTGCGCAACGATGAGCGGGTGGTCTGCATGGAAAAGACCAATATCCGCTATGTGAAACCGGAGGACATCGCCGACCGGCTGGATTTTGCGTCCATTGACGTGTCCTTTATCTCCCTGACGAAGGTGCTGGGGCCGGTAAAGGCCCTGTTAAAGGAGGATGGCCAGGTGGTCTGCCTGATCAAGCCCCAGTTTGAGGCGGGGCGGGAAAAGGTGGGAAAGAAGGGTGTGGTGCGGGAAAAAAGCACCCATCTGGAGGTGATCCGCATGGTAATGGACTTTGCCCGCAGCATTGGCTTTGAGCTGCTGAACCTGGACTTTTCCCCCATCAAGGGACCGGAGGGGAATATTGAGTATCTGCTGTATCTGCAGAACCACGGGGACGCCGGTTTGGCAAAGGACAGCCCGCAGGAGGCGGACGCAGGCGCGGCGGCTGCCGTGACAGGTGCACAGAAAGAGGAGGCAGCAGAAGTGCCCCGCGGGGATGAAACCTCGGCGGCGGGGACGATGCCGGACCCGAAAACCGTGGTGGAAATGGCGCACAGGAGCTTATAGGAGACAGATGAAAAAATTTTACTTGATAGCAAATAAGGGAAAGCAGAATACCAGGAGGGCGCTTAAGCGGATTGAGGAATACCTGACCCTGAAGGGGGCCTCCTGTCTGGTGAGCGAGAGCGAGGAGATGGAGGAGGGCCGCCGGGCGGGAAACGGGTTTAAGTACACGGACCCGGCGGGGATTCCTGGGGATACGGACTGCGTGATCACCCTGGGCGGGGATGGAACCCTGATCCAGGCGGCCAGGGACCTGGCGGGCTTAAATATCCCCATGCTGGGGATCAATCTGGGGACGTTAGGCTACCTGACCCAAGGGAGTGACGGGGAGATTCCGGAGCTACTGGACGCCCTGCTGGAGGATCGCTATGTGCTGGAGCGGAGGCTGATGCTGGAGGGCAGAATGGAAGGGCGGGACGGGACCCGTTTCCGGGACGTTGCCTTGAATGAGCTGGTGGTGACCAGAAAGGATTCCATGAAGGTGACCAAGCTGTCCATCAGCGTGAACGGCCGCTTTTTCAGCAGTTACACCGCCAACGGGGTGATTTTGTCCACCCCCACCGGCTCCACCGCCTACAACCTGTCGGCAGGCGGCCCCATTTCCGCCCCCAACTGCAGGATTATGATCCTGACTCCCATCTGTTCCCACACTCTGAATCTGCGCAGCATTGTGCTCTGCGGGGACGATACGGTGCGGATTGAGATTGTGGACGGCGAGGACGGCGAGCAGGCGGCGGTATTTGACGGAGACACGGCGGTGGATATGTCCAGGGGAGATGTGATTGAGATCAGCCGGTCGGCGGTGGAAACCACCCTGGTAAAGCTGAACGACATTTCTTTTATGGACAATCTGAGACGGAAAATGGCAGGAATTTAGGCGAGGAGGAAAAGGATGAAGCTGGAAAGACACAGCAAGATCGTGGAGCTGATCGGAAAGTATGAAATAGGGACCCAGGAGGAGCTGGCGGAGTATTTAAACAGGGCGGGATTTAACGTGACCCAGGCCACCGTCTCCAGAGACATCAGAGAGTTAAAGCTGTCCAAGATTCAGACGGAGGGCGGAAGGCAGCGCTACGCGGTGCTTCAGAGCCAGGATTCCTTCAGCGACAAGTATATCCGGATCCTGAGAGACAGCTATATGTCTATGGACATGGCCCAGAATATCCTGGTGATCAAGACGGTGGAGGGAATGGCCATGGCGGCGGCAGCGGCTCTGGACGCCATCCATTTTCACGAGATCGTGGGCTGCGTGGCCGGGGACAATACGATATTCTGCGCGGTGCGCAGCGTGGATGACACCATCATTTTGATGGACAAGCTGAAAAAGATACTGGTATAGACAGAAGAAACGGAGGGACTATGCTTTTAGAGCTGCACGTGCGCAATCTGGCCCTGATTGAGAGGGCTGACGTGGAATTCGGCGCGGGGTTAAACATCCTCACGGGAGAAACCGGATCGGGAAAGTCCATTTTCATGGGCTCCGTGAATATGGGACTGGGCGGAAAGGTGCCTAAGGACATGGTGCGCAGGGGGGCGGAGTACGCTTACATTGAGCTGATTTTCTCTGTGGACGGGGAGAAGGGAAGAATTCTGAGGGAGATGGGGGTAAACCCGGACGAGGACGGGACTCTCATTATTTCCAGAAAGATCATGCCCTCCCGCAGCGTCAGCCGCATCAATGATGAGACGGTGACCATCGGCAGGCTGCGGGAGATCACCGGGCTTTTGCTGGACATTCACGGACAGCACGAGCACCAGTCCCTGCTTTATAAATCAAAGCATCTGGAGATTTTAGACTGTTTTGCCGGGGCGGAGAAACTGAAGAAGTCCCTGGGGGAGGAGTACCGCCGCTACTGCGGCCTGGCGGAGACGGCCCAGGGATTCTGCGCCGATGAGGAGACGAGGCGGCGGGAGGCGGATTTCCTCCGGTTTGAGGTGGATGAGATCGAGGGGGCGGCCCTGAAAGCCGGTGAGGAGGAGGAGCTGACGAAGGCCTACCGCCGGTTTATGGGCAGCCGCAGGATCGTGGAGGCCCTGTCCGCCGCCTACAGCGCGGTGACGGCTGTGGATGTGGGAGAGGCCAGGAAGGGCGTGGAGCGGGCCGCCGAGTACGAGGAGGAGCTGGACAAGCTGAAGGATCAGCTCTTTGACGCGGAGGCCATTTTAAACGACGTGGCCCACGGCATTTCCTCTTATCTGGACAGCATGGTGTTTGACGAGGAGGAATTTCACCGGGTGGAGGAGCGGCTGGACGTGATCCACGGCCTGGAGGCGAAGTACGGGGCCGGGACGGAGGCGGTGCTCCAGGCTCTGGAGGAGAAAAAACGCCGCCTGGACGAGCTGGAAAACTATGACGGGCTGCGGCTGAAGGCGGAGCAGGAGCTGCGGGAGAGCAGAGAGCGGCTGGAAGGACTGTGCGCCCAGCTGTCCCAGGTCCGTCAGAAGGCGGCGGAAGGCCTGGCGGAGCGGATCAAAAAGAGCCTGCTGGAGCTGAATTTCCTGGATGTGGAGTTTGAGATCGCCTTCCGGAGGCTGGAAAAGTACACGGCCCACGGGTTTGACGATGTGGAATTCCTCATTTCCACCAACCCGGGGGAGAGTGTGAAACCGCTGGGAATGGTGGCCTCCGGCGGTGAGCTTTCCAGAATTATGCTGGCGATCAAGACGGTGCTGGCGGACACGGACGATGTTCCCACCCTGATATTCGACGAGATTGATACGGGAATCAGCGGGCGGACGGCTCAGAAGGTGTCGGAGCAGCTGGCGGTGATCTCCGGCAGCCGGCAGGTCATCTGCATCACCCATCTGCCCCAGATCGCGTCCATGGCGGACTGCCATTTTGAGATGGCGAAGGAGCCGAAGGATGCCAAGACGGTGACCACCATTCGCCGTCTGGACGGGGAGCAGCAGATCGTGGAGCTGGCCAGGCTTCTGGGCGGTGTGGAGATCACAGGAGCGGTTCTGCAAAACGCCAGGGAGATGAAGGAGCTGGCGGAGGAGACGAAAAGCCGGGTGCGGGAATAGAGAGTGAGAACGTGAGAGAAGGCGGAGTGGTCCGGGGGCGGGCGGCTCCGCCTTTTCCTGTGGGTCGGATAGAGCCGGTTGAGTATGCTGGAGATTCTTAGCGGAGAGACGGAAACGTGGGAAACTGCGTTCCTTATGGAACAAAAGCCTCCGGCGGGAGGCGCGCTCCGCGTGAAGGAAACTGGCTGCTGGCGCAGCTGCGCTCCGGCGGGAGTGTGCGCTGCTGCGTATGCTTTTTCGAGGTGGCGGGGTGGGAAAAAGAAAATGGGCAATAATATTGACAATAAATGTCAGTGTTTTTATAGTGAAAAAAGAAGGGGGGAGACCAGGATGAAGGAGAGCAGGCTGTTTCAGATTCTCTATTTTTTATTGGAGCGGGGGCATACGACGGCGCCGGAGCTGGCGGAGCGGTTTGAGGTGTCGGTGCGGACCATTTACCGGGATCTGGATGCCTTAAGCGGCGCGGGGATTCCCATTTACGTGACCACCGGGAGAAAGGGGGGAGTACAGCTTTTGGATCAATACCGCCTGGACCGGTCTCTGTTTTCCGACGGGGAAAAGCGGGAGATTCTGGCTGTTCTGCAAAGCGTCGCGGTGAGCGGGGCCTATGAGAGGGAGCTGCTGACAAAGCTGTCGGCGTTGTTTGGCGTCCGTTCGGATTCCTGGTTCGAGGTGGATTTTTCCCGATGGGGAAATGGCGCCAGGGACAAGGCCTTATTTGAGACGCTGAAGGATGCCGTCCTCTCCCGAAACGCGGTGGAGCTGGTTTATGTGAACTCCTGTGGGGAGAGGAGACGAAGGCGGATTTATCCCCTGAAACTTTTGTATAAAGGGGTGGCGTGGTATGTGAAGGCTTACTGCGCGGAAAAGGAGGATTTCCGCATTTTCAAGCTGAACCGGATGACAGAGGTTCAAGTGCTGGAGGAGACGTTTCCTCCCATGGAATATCCGGAGACGGAGGAGGGGCCGAAGGTGCCCTATTCGAAAATTACCTTCCGGGTGCCGGGAGAGCTGGCCTACCGCGTTTATGACGAGTTTGCGGCGGAGGAGATCACGGCGGAGGAAAATGGAACGCTGGTGGTGTCCTGCGAGATGCCGGAGGATGAGTGGCTGGTGGGGTATCTTCTCTCTTTCGGGGCGCGGCTGGAGGTACTGGAACCGGTTTATCTGAAGGAGGTGCTGGCGGAGGAAGGGCGGAAGATTTGTGAGGGGAATAGGATGTGAGGGAAGATGTAAGGGATGTTAGGGGGCTGATGGAATGGGGCGGGATTTCTATGTTGCGGGTGGTGTGAAGTTGGTAGGGGAATGCTGCGAGAGACGGGGGATTTTTGCGGAGATGATGGGAAGGGGACAGCGGTGAGAGATGTTTTGAGAGCTGCCGCTCTCTGCCGGTATTTGGACCGGCAGGGGGCGGCAGTTTTTGTATGGGAATAACGGGTGTCTGCCAGGAACATCAGCGGCAGTTCATGTTCTGGCCGCAGGTCCCAGCGCAGTTCATGCGGGCAGCCTGGTGATTGGCCTGCGTTCCGCTGGATCGGGAGGCAGTTCCCTGGGATCTGGCCTGCGTTCCGGCGGTGAGGGAGGAATTGCCCTGGGCGTTTGTCTGGGTTCCCATTTGAGTCTGCCCCATGGATGTCTGGCCGGTGGACGCCTGGTTGGAGGTCATGGGGGTGCGGGTTGACTGGTTGGAAATCATTTGATTTCGGGTCATCTGGCCTGGGGTGACCGGGGGCCTTGGGGTGCGGGCGGCTGGCTGGGTCATCTGGGGTTGGGAGGTCATTTGAGGTTGGGTCATTTGGTTTTGGGTCATCTGATTTTGAGCTATTTGATTTTGGGTCATTTGATTTTGGGCAGCCTGGTTTCTCGCCATTCTGGTGCGGGCCATCTGCTCGGCGGCCATCTGGCCCTGGGTCATCTGGTTCTGGGTCATCTGGCCGGCGCCGTTTTGGGAGTCCGTCATCTGATTTCCGCCCATGAGGAGCTGTTCGCAGTCCGGCAGCTCCGGCATGGAGGGCAGATTTCCCTGGGGCGGTGTGGAGGGGGTGCTGTCCTGGGGCGGTGTGGCAGGAGGAACGGGGGTGGAAGGCTCTATGGGAGTGGAGGGAATGGAAGGCTGCTGCGTCTCTGGCCGGTCAAACGCCGGGTTGAAGGCGTAGAAGTTCCGGAAATCCAGCTGATCCTGGGTGATGCGCAGGGCTTCGCCGAAACGCTGGAAGTGTACGATTTCCCGTTCTCTCAGATAGCGGATAGGATCACATACATCCGGGTCTTTGACGACGCGGAGGATGTTGTCGTAGGTGGTGCGGGCTTTTTGTTCTGCTGCCATATCCTCAAACAAATCCGTAATCGGATCCCCCTTCGACTGAAATTCACTGGCGTTAAACGGCACGCCTCCCGCCGCCTGGGGCCAGATGCCGGTGGTGTGGTCGATGTAGTAGGGGCCGAATCCGCCGGTGGTGACCTCCTCCGGCGTCAGGTTCCGGGTAAGCTGGTGGATGATGGCCGCCACGATCTCCAGGTGGGCCAGCTCCTCCGTTCCGATGTCCGTGAGTACGGCCTTGCACTGGTTGTAGGGCATGGCGTAGCGCTGGGAGAGATAGCGCATGGCGGCGCCCATTTCGCCGTCTGGCCCACCGTATTGCTGAAACAGATAATGACGGAAAAACCTAGGCTTTATCAGGCTTTTGGGGAATTTGTTGGCATTAGGAGCTGAAATAATAGGTAAACGTGAACGTATCCTCGGAGCGGTTATAGATGATTTTTTTGATCACGCTGCGGGCAGCGGTGCCCTTGAGTTCGTAGCTGACGGAGGGGTCCGACAGGATTGCATAGGCGTCCCGGATGGCGGAGAGCACCTGGGAATCATCCGGGGCAGGAGCGGCAGAAACGGCGGCAGCCAGGGCAGCGGCCTGGCGTTCCAGCTCCTGGCGTTCTTCCTGGAGGCGGGCTTTGTTCTGGCGGAATTCTTCCAGGGTGTCAATTTCATTTTCGTAGGCCTCCCGGATGCGCCGTTCTTTGATTTTCAGGCGGGCCAGAGCCTCCTGGATCAGGTCGGCCTCACTGGTTTGGACGGCGTCGGTGTGGGGGACATATTCGTAGGTCACGGATCCAGTTTTCAGGATGTCCTCCATAGACTGCAAGATGGCGGCCTCTGCCCGCCTGGCGGTGATGGCGCAGGAACCGGGGTGATAGCCTTTGGCGTATTTCCAGCACTGGAAGGTGGGGGGATGCTTTTTGGGGTCGTTGGAGCGGTTGTAGGAGAGGGTAGCACCGCAGATGCTGCAATACAGCAGGCCGGAGGCCCAGTGGGCGCAGGAGGAGGTGTCCCGCCGGCGCAAGGGGCGGTACTCCCGGCGGATGCGTTCCTGCACATCGTCAAAGATGTCTGTGACGGAAGGCCGGGTTTCGTGGGTACCCTGAAAGCTGTGGCCGTTCCATTCCACGACGCCCTCGTAAAAATGATTTTGCAGGATCCGGCTGATGCTGCGGCGCTCAAAGGGGTTGCCGCGCTGCGTTCTCCAGCCCCGGTCATTGCAGCTGCGGGCGATTCGGGTCATATCGGCGCCGGAGTGGTAGGCCCGGAAGATGTACTCCACGATTTGGTATTGCGGCTCATTGATGGTGAAGGGCTGGCCGTCGCCGACGGCGCTGTACCCCAAACAGGGGGCGGACTGGTAGCCGTTGCGCAGGGCTTTTTCGGTCATGCCCCGCAGGACCTCTCCGGAGAGATTGTAGGAATAGTATTCGTCAAACCATTCGATGATGGTCTCGATCAGGCGGCCGAACATCCCTTCCATGATGGGTTCGGATACGCTTTTGATCTCTACGCCGCATTTTTTCCGCAGGATTCCCTTGTAGAAGGTACTTTCCTCCTGGTTTCTGGCAAAGCGGGAGAATTTCCATAGGTAGAGCCGGGAGAACGGGGCCGGTTTCTGGGATTTTGCGGTGGCGATCATCCGCTGGAATTCCGGCCGGTTCTCCGCCCGGCGGCCGGATATGCCGCGCTTTTCAACAAATACAAACTCCGCTGGGATTATGTAGCCGTCCGCTTTGGCAGTTTTCTGGATTTCCCGGAGCTGGGCGTCCGGGGATAGCTCGGTCTGATCGTCGGTGCTGACGCGGATGTAGGCGGCGCCGATCTCTAAAGTCTTTCTTGACATGGTATCATCTCCTTGTGCATTGTACGATTTTTGGGTACAAAAAATACGCCCTCTTGACCGGGGCGCTCCAGGGATGATATAATGAACATTGCAAAATCCATTATATATTCTCCTGGAGTGATCCGGTAAGAGAATCTATGTGAAAGCCGGTTCCTGTTGGCGCAGGGGCCGGTTTTTACGTTTGACAAATAATTTGAATTGACATATAATATACTTAACAAGACAGCCGACGAGTAGGTGCACACTACCCGACCCGGCGAATCAGATTAACTTTACCAAGTAAAGCCACCCATCCGGCCAAGGAACAGGGCGGCTTTACTTATTTTTCAGATTCAGAATTGCTACGATTAAACTGGCCACGGTCAGAATTATCATAAATTCCTCATATGTACTCATAAGCATTTTCCCCTTTCCGCAAGACTCGGATCGGGTAATGAGCCGCCTCTGTCGGCTGTCCGGGTAAGTATATTATGTTGTCAAGGTTGCGGGGCTCCTGGCGGGGCAGGGGGCCAGTTTTTATTTACTAATGTATACATTTTTTGCAAGGTGTAAAACCTAATTGACGAGCCTTTTCCAAATCTAACTGCTTTGCATTTTTTAATCCGCTGCAATGTTGGTTGGCATGATATTTATTGCTTGTCGCTGATGTCCATACGATTTGGTGGGATGTTATGTTAATATCAAGTATCTTAGCAAGGTATGTAATATCCTGCGGGAAAGCACTGCAATGCCTATTTAATTCTCGATCTAAGACTCTGTTTAAATACTGGAAGGGTGCCTGGTAATTTATTAAATTTAATAAATGTAAAAGTAGACTAAATCCCTTGGTAAATTGTTCGTTTCCTGGAAAATTTAATTCTCTATTGCACTGGTAATTATAAATGCGTCCTCCATGAGCAGCAGTATTGCGATATTCAAGTGCTATGAACAAGGTATCCATCATTAATTTAACTTTGTCTGTATCTGAAAGTGATAAAGAGGAGGGATACAGCTTTTTAATCATCATATTTTTCTGTGGTGCTTTTAACTGATCGATAAAATTCACTATTGTACTAAAGTAAACGCTTTTGAATAAAATCCATGGTGGAACAATTCCATATTTTGTTTGATAATGGTAAATAGGTTCCTTATCAGTTTCTAACGTATCTCGTAGTTTCTCTAAAATCCCGGTAAGTGTAAAACGATATTTGGATTTGCGTTTATTTTGGTAATTTCTAAATTGCAAATACTGATCTTGGTTAGTACCGAAAGATTGAGCGATCACGTCAGCTGCTGTTTCTTTGATGTATTCTTCTAAATCTAACATAGATGCCATAACGGCAATTCGTAAATTTTTATCCAGGGTATACAGCGAAAATACTTGCTCAAAAGTAACATCTGATCGAAAAAATTTTTGATTATCCTTTGTGATAACGTAGGGGTCTCGATAGCTTTTTATAACATTGGAATATCCATATACGGTAAGAACTCTTTGGGCCGAATTTTCGTTACGAATAATGAGATTCCGTTTCTTTAATTTTTCAATTTGTTTATCGGTAGATGCGTATTCTAAAGTACTCATAAATCCTCCGTTAATACAAAAAGAGCCTTGGAACACTGTCCAAGACTCCTTTTGCGACCGCACAGCAGTCATTCGCTAATACTAGCATTATAGCATATGCGAAAATCTTGTCAAGTATTCGCTGGAATAAAAATTTACTTAGAATATGTAATTATTGTCAAGGTTGTTGGGCCCCTGGCGGGGCAGGGGCCGGAACGGGCATTTGACAGTTGAACAAAAAGAAAAATCCTCGCAGGCCGCATAAAGCCTGCATTTTTTTGTCAAATTTTTCATTTTTCTATTGAGTACTTTTGAGTGTTGTGTTATACTATAAA